>NZ_BAKK01000034.1 GCF_000614145.1 Bacteroides faecichinchillae JCM 17102
AGATTCAGACTATACAAAGATAATGAAAAGTTTCTTATATATATTATAATTATATTCAAGATTCAAACTGATTTTGAATGGGCATTAGTTATAGAAGAAAATAGGTATTTATTAAAAGCTTCTTTGCCATTGGAAGTCTGCAAACTTTGATGATGTTGTTAATAGATGGTACCTTTGTTTGGCTTAGTTTGCGGTAAAGAGAACGCAATCTTATGTGAAGTTCGTTAGCAAGGAAGGTAACAGACAGTTTATTGCATAGAGAGAATAAATAGCAATAACTTTACGTAGCATAATTCTATAATCTATTTCTTGAATCAAACTAAATGCTGAATATATTCGGATAAGGAATGAGATTTGACTGATGGAAGAGGACAGATTGGAATGGTTCTGTCTGTTCATTGAAAAAGATGTAAATAACCGGGTTTATCGTATACAAACAGATACTTCTGTTGATCTGTGAAGATGAAATTTTTCCGGCAAACGATTATAGCTTAGTCGTAATGATAAAAGCAGTTCCTATCAAATTGAAGTTTCTAAGATAATTTGATAGGAACTTTTATACAGCATTGATCCGTAGGAATGTCTGTGAGAATTAATTCTCTGTCTTATTTGTAATTCTCTGCGAATTCTACAGATATCGAGTTATTGAAACTGCGGCAAACTTCTGTGGCAAAGTCTTTTCCACATTGAATCACTTTGTCCCAAATTTCCTCATTCAGATTATTCAGGTCACGATATCGTACATCGTATTTAAGCAATCCATAAATTAATCCGGCATTGAAATTATCTCCCGCTCCAATAGTGCTCACAGCTTCCAATGGTTCTATTGCATAATCTTTACTAACAATACCTGTACGCAAAGCCACTTTTTCGGCTCCTGCAGTGCAAATAAACCGAGGACAATAGAATTTGATTTTATCTTTGTATATCTTGTCTACATCTTGCATGCCGTACATATAGAAAAAATCTTCCTTTGAACCGCGTACAATATCTGCATATTCCAAATTCTCGATGATAGTAGGAGCCAACTTCATCGCTTCATTCTTGTGTGAAGAGCGGAAGTTGGGGTCGTAATAGATAATTGCTTTCTTTTCACGTGCCTGGTCGAGTAGTTCCAGAATTTTATCCCGTAATACGGGGTTTAGCGCATAATAAGAGCCGACTACTACGATATCATCCTCTTGTAACTTGGGAAATAATACATCCAGACGTTGTTTAGGATAATCTTTGTAAAAGATATATTCAGCATCTCTTTGCTCGTTGAGAAAAGCAAGAGATACCGGTGATTTTCCATCCGGAAACACATTGATATAATCCGTCGGTATATGGTTTTCGCGCATGAATTGCAGGATGATATTACCTACATGGTCATTGCCCGTCTCGCTAATGAAAGAAACATTGACTCCCATTCGCCCTAAAGATACGATGCCGTTAAATACAGAGCCTCCCGGTACGGCTGCAGAAGGCTGTTCACCCCGAAAGATGATATCGAGGATCGTTTCTCCGATACCGACTACTTTTCGCATAATGACCTTGATTTTTCTCCCAAATAGCCGCCATGATGACGTTTAGAATATTCTTCAATGGTGAATTTTGTCATTTTCATGGTCTGTACTACCAATATATCACCGATAACAGTCATAGCTGTGGTTGATGTAGTGGGCGTCATCCCAAGTGTACAAACCTCTGACGGGTGTCCTGTGCTCAAGCAAACATCGGATTCATCTGCAAGTGGACTATCGGGATTGCCTGTGATGACGATAAATTTCAAATCAGGATTTAGATTGTGAGCCAGACGAGTCAGTTCGACAATCTCTCTTGTCTTACCCGAATTGGAGATCAACAATAGCAAATCATTTTCCTGTAAAATACCTAGATCACCATGTTGTGCTTCGCTAGGATGTAGAAAGACAGAAGGAATTCCTGTGGAGCAAAAAGTCGTAGCGATATTCATCGCAATCTGACCGGCTTTCCCCATACCGGAAGTGACTAACTTTCCCTTCTTCTGGTGGATTTGTTCAACTATTAAGTTTACAGCTTTTTCATAAGCGTCCGTAACTGGGATATTTAATACGGCTTGTGCTTCCTGCTGCAAAAGTTGTTTTATAGAATCTATCATAACTTGTTGGGTGCTTGATTGTGTCCGTTTGTTGTCTGGGCACGTTATTTTATTTTTTCTTTTAATTCGTCCAATGTCTCGGCAACTTCATAATAGCTCGAGAAGGGTTGTCGGGCAAAACCTTTCTCTTCTAATGTGCTAAGTGTTTTCAATAGCTCGTTATAAAATCCATAATCATTGTAGAAGATTACTTTTTTCTGATGGTATCCGATAGAAGCAGCGGCAATTACATGAAAAACCTCATCGAGTGTTCCTACTCCTCCGGGTAAGGCGACCAATATATCCGATTCTTCTGTTATGATGTCTTTGCGGTCACTTAGGTTTTGTGTATGGATCATCTGATCCAGGCATTTGCTTACCTTTCCATTCTCTTCCAATTTCGAAGGTACGACACCAATCACCGTTCCTCCGTATTCTTTTACCGCACCGGCAATGCATTCCATCAGCCCGAGGTTTGCTCCTCCATAAATCAACGTTTTATTAGATTCTCCCATCCATTTCCCTATTTGGCGGGCGCTTTCGAAATACATTTTGTCAATGTTTTCGGAGGCTGAGCAGAAAATTCCTATCTTTTTCATACACGTTGTTACTATTATAGTCTACAAATATCTGCAATTTTCTATAAACGACAATAAGTTTTATTGTATTTTTGCGGTATTAATTCAATAAGGAAGTAGAAAACAATGCAATATAACGAATATACATTGCAAAATGGCCTGCGCATTATACATGAACCAACCCTTTCAAAAGTATCTTATTGTGGTTTCGCTATTGATGCAGGAACACGTGATGAGGCTGAGAATGAGCAAGGAATGGCGCATTTTGTGGAACATCTGATTTTTAAGGGGACCGAGAAACGGAAAGCATGGCATATCTTAAACCGTATGGAGAATGTGGGAGGTGATTTAAATGCTTATACCAATAAGGAAGAAACGATGGTTTATACTGCTTTTCTGACCGAACATTTGGAGCGGGCACTTGAGTTGCTGGGAGATATTGTATTCTATTCGACTTTCCCGCAGCATGAAATTGAGAAAGAAACGGAGGTGATCATTGACGAGATTCAGTCGTATGAAGATAATCCGTCGGAACTCATTTTTGATGATTTCGAGGATATGATTTTCCGTAATCATCCTTTGGGAAGGAATATTTTGGGTAAGCCGGACTTGCTTCGCAGTTTCCGTACGGAGGATGTTCTTTCATTTACCCATCGGTTTTATCGACCAGGTAATATGGTTTTTTTTGTACAGGGACAATATGATTTCAAGAAGATCATTCGCTTGGCAGAAAAGTATTTA
This sequence comes from Bacteroides faecichinchillae JCM 17102, assembly GCF_000614145.1. GTDB lineage: Bacteria > Bacteroidota > Bacteroidia > Bacteroidales > Bacteroidaceae > Bacteroides > Bacteroides faecichinchillae. The sequence continues at coordinate 3,418 of NZ_BAKK01000034.1, forward strand.
TCTGATATTCCTGCGATGCCAATGAATAATCAACGGATTGCTCCTCCTCCTTATGTACCGGAGCATTTGGTAGTTCCAAAGGATACGCATCAGGCACATGTGATGATTGGAAGTCGTGGATATAATGCCTACGACGATAAGAGGTCGGCTTTATATTTGCTGAATAATATTCTGGGAGGTCCTGGGATGAACAGTCGATTGAATGTGTCTCTTCGTGAACGTCGGGGACTGGTGTATAATGTGGAGTCAAACCTAACTTCTTATACTGATACAGGTGCTTTTTGCATTTATTTCGGAACAGATATGGAGGATATGGATACTTGTCTGAAACTAACCTATAAAGAATTGAAACGAATGCGTGATGTGAAGATGACCTCTTCACAGTTGCAGCTGCCAAAAAACAATTGATTGGACAGATCGGTGTGGCTTCGGACAATTTTGAAAATAATGCGTTGGGTATGGCGAAGACATTCTTACATTATCATAAATATGAATCTTCAGAGCTTGTTTTCAAACGTATTGAATCACTGACTTCGGAACAATTACTAGAAGTTGCTAATGAAATGTTTGCAGAAGAGTATTTATCTACGTTAATTTATCGATAACCTCTTGGTACTATTTTGGATAATAGATCTTATGAGTTATTAAAACTGATTTTATTAATTACCTAAATTTATATTCCCCATGAAAAACTTAACATGAAATTTCTGTCTTTATTTATTCTTATTACTTCCCTTTTCGATTTTGGGGCAGCAACAAAAGTCTGATTTTAATTATACCCCAGCAAAAGAACTTTTATTAGTGGGTAAGGCGATGCCGGGAGGTGAATATTTTCATCGGGTAGATACCGCGAAATATAATCAGATGCCTCCTGCTGTGAAGAGATTGTTCACAAATTCGGCAGGACTAGCTATTTGCTTTACAACGAACAGTCCGGTGATCAAAGCAAAATGGACAGTAACTAATAGCGGACGGATGGGCAATATGACAGGAATTGCTCAAAAAGGATTGGACTTATATATTAAACGTGATGGAAAATGGCAATTTGCAGGAGTTGGCTCACCCAGTGGTGTAAGTTCGGAAGGTGTGCTAGTGAATAACATGGGCACTGAAGAAAAAGAATGTCTGTTGTACCTTCCTTTATATGATGAACTAAAAAGTTTGGAGATAGGAACAACTTCTGATTCATACATTCGTGCAGGACAAAATCCGTTTAAAAACAAAATCGTGATTTATGGGTCCAGTATTTTGCAAGGGGCTTCTGCTAGTCGTCCTGGTATGGCTTATTCATCGCGATTGTCCCGTAGTAGCGGGTATAATTTTATTAACTTGGGATTAAGTGGTAATGGTAAAATGGAAAAAGAGGTAGCTGATATGGTTGCCGATATTGATGCGGATGCATTTATTCTGGATTGTATTCCTAATCCTTCTCCTACTGAGATAACTGAACGGGCAGCAGAGTTCGTGATGACATTACGTAGTAAACATCCGGATACACCTATTATTGTAATACAAACTTTGATACGGGAAAAAGGAAACTTTGATCAGAAAGTGAAAAAATGGGTGAAACAACAGAATGAAGCTATTGCCAGGCAAATAGAAATATTGCGAAAGAATGATGTGAAGAATTTGTATTTTATAAAAGAAGATCATTTCTTGGGAACAGATCATGAAGGAAGCACTGACGGAGTCCATCCAAATGATCTGGGATTTGACAGAATGTTACAGAAATATAAGCCTCATCTTAGTAAGATTCTAAAGGTTAAGTTTGATAAAGAGTGATGAATTTATGCTCCACTTGTAAATATCTGCTTGCTTAGTAGCTCAAGCTGTAAATGTACATAATTTGAATTCGGATTGTTAGGTTTACCGGATAACCAAAATCAAGAGGATATAATGTGTGTAAAATACATTATCTTACACACATCTGCAACATACATCTTGCACCCTGCTTTCTTTTTGATAGTCAGTCTATTGGAAGCATTGGAGTGCAAGGTGCAAGATAATTGCCATTAAAAAACTTTATTGTAGCGTGTTGAAGAGTGGACCTTCTTCTATTGTAGTATTAACAGCCCCTCCGGACCCATGTTGAAAAGCAAATCTATGACACTTAAATTAGGTAGGAAACCTAGTTTATTCTCAAATACCTGATAATAAGGATGTGGGATAAACTCAGGGTCCACAGTTCGAAAGTCTTTTTTGGGGTGAATAAGTTCACGAAAATCAGTTTCTTCAGGACAGAAATCCATTTTATATTCCGAAGTGCGTTCTATATTTGGATGAATATCTATCAGTTTACAGATCAAATTACACAATTCTTCGTTGAAATCAATTAGATACTCATATTTCTTTTCGTAAAAAGGACGGAAATCATCTTTGTAATATTCAAAAAAGGGAGTGTTGTTGTAGGCCGATTCGATAGCATTCCAATGAAGATGTCTCCAGTTACCATGATCGGAGATACGGATATCCTTCATTGGACACTTTAATGTATCGGGCTTAACGGTAGGGATGGAGAGAGCCAACTCACCATCTGGACCGGAAATGGTACAACGGTTACGATAAGTCTGTTTCATATAGTGGTCATACTGTTCTATATAGATTTTATCGTAGGTCGCTAATTTTGTGTAATATTCTACTGGGGCCAAATAGGCGGATGATAAATAAGCTATTCTCATTCTATTTTAACTGATTACATTGGACAAATATTGATCTTTTTGCATTCTGAAACTTTGCCGGAAGATTGACTTCAGACAACTTTGAACACTTGAAAAAAGCGTTTGGCTCAATCTGTTCTAACCCGTCCGGAAGCTTGACCGAACGGAGCAAAGGACAGAATGAAAAAGTATATGGAAGAATTTTTTTGATTCCTTTCGATAAACTTATTTTCTGTAAGAATTGGTTCTCATAGAAAGCATAAGTGTATAATTTTTGTATACTTTGTGGTAATAGATAAGTAGAATCTTTTTTATGAGGTGGATAATATAATAATGTTATGAAGTCCTTGCAATATAGTACTCCGTCCTTAGCCGCAAAATAAAGATTAGCGGGGTCTACTGAGATAGATTCCAAAGAAACGCAGTTCATCCATACTTTTGAACTTATATCTTTTGTGTGAGATGGAATTTGTATCGATTGTAGGGAGATACAGTTATCGAATGCATATGGCTTAATATTGATAATTTGTTTAGGCAATAAGACCTTTTGCAAGTTGGTACAATCCTTGAATATGTTTTCACTGATAATATTTGAAACGGTATGATATTGCAAAAAGTAATCGTTTCCTTCTTTTACAAATTTCCAGAATCCTTCCTTGTCGATATTTCCTCCAAGTTTGCAAAAGAGTTCCCATTCTTTTTCGTCCATGGTTGCAAACTTAAATTCTTTGGGATTTCCATCAGGAGTGTCTTTGCCATTGAACCATCTTGTCCAGTTTGCTTTCCGGAGATCTTTCCTAAAATAGTAGTTTTCATAATCGGTTACTATTTCTGCTTTTGACAGATCTAATATGCGTAATTCTCCAGGGTTTTCCCAAACGGAGTCGCTTCCTCCTGCCATCTTTCGTAATAGTCGGAAGTCTTTCGCATTTAGTTTACCAGTTATGGTAAGTGAAGTTAGAGTTTGTGCTTCGTTATCTGAGAGAAGTCGGTTTAGGGTTCCCGGTTGGACTAGACTGACAACTTTATGATGTTCTTCAAAGTTTCTCGGACGTATCTTTACAGTGAGATGAGTCATCATTTGGAAATTCTCTGTGTTTGGATTTAAAGCAGAAAGTTTGTAATAGCCATTCATTGATCCTTTCCATCCCCAGTCGAAGTGGAAAAAGTCGTCGATGAATCCGTCACAGACAAAAAAATGCTGGTGTCCGCAACACATCACCGGGCGTCCGGCTTCCATTTCCCGGTAGAGGAGCTGTTGAAGTTGGCTGTCGGTTAATGTGTTCTTTGCTAAATGATATATTCCCGGATGATAGTTGAAATACCTGACAAAAGCATTGGAAGCCGGTGCACTGAAACCTGTCGAAGCCTCAGATCCGAAAATCATTTCCGCCCCAACGGCGCAATGGTAAAGTAGGGGACAAATAGTGGTGGAGGCAGCTACGGAATCTTCAGGATTATAGTTATCTGCTATAGCTTTCCAGTTGATAGACAACGAATCATAACAAACGGTTGCCGAGAATGCTTTTCCTTTTTTTGTAGGTTTTGTATAAGTAAAAGTCCCTGTTCCATGGCTCGGATACTCGTAATATTTCATGATTTGCGCCATAGAAACAGCCGTACATCCTACAAGTGATCTTTTTCCGTCGGCATCTCTTGGTATCAGCAGGTTGTAAGGAAAGTACTGATTCCAGAGAACGCTACTTTTCAGCAGGGGAGGGCAAGAAGAATTTTTCTTTTGATAATAAATAGTCTCTTCTTTTGCAGATTGAGTTTTTCCTTTTCGCCATTCTGATATCTCTTTGCTATATTGTTTCAGGATGGATTGCATGGTACTATTATTAAGATCTATTCTGCCTTCTTTGGAGAATGCTAATACAGGTGAGGGCATACTATCCTCATTGGCTAAAACGATGAATCCTTTTGGTTCACCTTTAAACGAGTAATTGATTACATAAAGCTGACTGGAAGTGAGAATATGATGTTCATAATTACGTAGGACCTTTTTATTGTTATCAAACAAAAATTTATTTGCTATTTCGAGAGCGGTCTTATCATCTATCGGAGCAGCAAAAAGTGACTGTGAGAACAGCAATACCTGTATGAATAACAGAATAGTCTTTGCCTTTTTCATAATCTTTATGTATTTTGTATTAGAGTCGATTTGTATTATTTTATCGTTCTAAAAAAACGGTTCCACCGATATCCGTCTGTTATACTTGTCCCTTTTTCTTTAGAAAACCAGATAAGTGATGCTTTTCCAATGATATGATCTTGTGGAACGAATCCGAACAGACGTGAATCGGAGAGATTGACAGAGTTATTAGCTCCCATCCAGTAATAGTCTTTTGTAAAATAGCAATGTTGTGTAGGTTTTTCGTCTACGTAGAGTGTGTCGTTTTTTATTTCTGCTTGTTTTCCTTCATGCAGTACAAGGGTGTTCCGTAATAAAGTGATATTCCAGGGATATACTCGCAGGACTTTTCCTTTTCCGGGAATGATAAGTGGCTTCGGATCATTATCTTTATTTTCAGTTAGAGGCTGAAGCCAGTTTTGATTGTTGATTGCTTGTTTGAGCAAATAAAACTCGTAACGGCTGAAACTGCGTACATGCGTGCTGTCATTGTTACCCATTAGCCCGTCGTCAGTGATGGAAAGGGTATTCATAAGTGAAGTCATCAGTTTCTCTTTACCGGCAGGATATGAGTAGAGTCTTTTTTTGTCCGGATTGAATTGAACTTCAGGAGAGACTACAGTAAAAAGAGAATCTATCAGTAATGTATCACCGGGTGTACCGATACACCGGCTGATATAGATTTCCCGGCGATCGATCATCGGTTGTTGGATAGCTGCGGGATTATTGAAAACTACAATATCCTGTTTTTTCACAGGACGTTCACACCAACGATGATAAGAGAACACAGACATGAAAGGGATCCGCAAGCCATAACTCCATCGATTGACGATGATGCGTTCGCCTTCCAAAAGAGAATTCTCCATGCCGGTGGAGGGAATGAGGCAGGACGTAAAAGCAAATCCCCGGAGCAGAAGCACGATAACTATTGCTCCGGCGAATGCCAATATCCATTTGAAATGTTTTAGTCTACCCATTTAAAAATACGATTCCAACGAATCTTACCGTCAAACCATCCGCGATCTTTGTCGAGTGATAACCAGACAACAATTGGTTTACCTACCACATGATCTTCGGGAACGAAGCCCCAATAACGTGAATCGGCAGAATTGTGGCGATTGTCGCCCATCATCCAATAATAGTCCATTTTGAAGGTATATTGATTGGTCTTCTCACCATTGATGTAGATGCCATCTGGCTTCACTTCCAATTTGTTACCTTCGTATGCTACGATGCAACGCTCATAGATAGGTAAGTTGTCTTCTGTTAATGTGATAGTAGCTCCTTTAGCAGGTATCCAGATCGGACCGTAATTATTACGGTTCCATTTGGTATACAGATTCAGCGGATACATTTGACCGGCAAACATTTCATCTTCCGGTTCCATGATGATTTTGCTTATAAGCTTTTTGTTACCAGACAGAGTATCGTACATCTTTTTTGTTAGAGGAAGATGATAGACAGGATTTAAAGTTCCTTGTTCGTTACGTCCATCCAGTCCTATACTCAATAGGGTACCTTCATAATTGCTATCATCCAACAACCATTTGTCGTCATTGCTGATGCCCAGTTCGCGGAACATTTCGTCAGTAATGAGAGGTCCGGTTGTCTGAACGAAATAATTGAATTGAAGATTTTCCGGATTCTCAATAGCTTTACCATCAATCATTACTTGTCCGTTTACAATTTGAAGGGTATCTCCCGGTAAGCCTACACAACGTTTTACATAATTCTCGCGACGGTCTACGGGGCGGGTTATTACATCTCCGTAAACGCGTGGATTTGCCAGTATCTGTTTACGTCCGCCTGCATAATATAAATCATAGATAGATCGTTGTTGCTCACGATTCAGGCTATCCATATTTATTGGTTTGGAATAGATACCTTTTCCTACTCTGTAAGCCAACGAATAGAAATCCTCTGTTTGTTGAAAGTTCGTTGCTACAGTATCTCCTGCGGGGAAGTTGAATACAACGATATCGTTCAGTTTAACTTTTCCGAAGCCAGGGACACGTTTATATTTCCATTGCGGCCACTCGATATAAGATTTGGTGTTGAAAATAGGTAATGTATGCTGTGCCAGTGGCATAGAGAGCGGAGTGTTCGGTACGCGTGGTCCGTAGCTCATCTTGCTGACATACAGAAAGTCTCCTACCAACAGTGATTTCTCTAAAGAAGAAGATGGAATCTGATAATTTTGGAAGATATAGATATTCACAAAATAAACGGCGACCAATGCGAATACAATGGCGTCTACCCAGCTCATAATACCACGTACTGTCGGATTCTTGGATTTTTTCCAGAATGACCAAGGTACTTTTTTAGTGATATAAATATCGAAAATGAAAGGAACAACAATCAATCCCCACCAACTTCGTACCCAGATGAGGAAGGCGAGATAAAGAATGATAGCAATGGCACATTTGATCCATTGTGCGCGTGTGGCTTGTCTCATAACTAACTAGTTTATATAGAATTTGAATAGAAAGCTCAATCGTTTAAAAATGGAAATAAATCACTCATACCCAAATAACCTTCGTGTTGGGCTGTATATTCTGCTGCGAGAACTGCGCCTAAAACAAAACCACCGCGATTTTTGGCATCGTGAGTGATAGTTATACTGTCAATATCCGATTCATAGCGGATTGTGTGGATACCGAATACTTCCCCTTCACGGATGGAACTAATAGGAAGTTCGTTAGGAGCACAGGTGTTAGTACCGCTAACAGTACCATCCGGTGCTAATAAGGTACCTTTGGTCCATTCGCTTTTACGGTCTAAGTTTTCCAGTATACCTTCAGCCAATGTGATAGCAGTACCACTCGGGGCATCCATCTTATGAATATGGTGAGTTTCACTCATCGTGACATCATAAGCCGGAAACTGGTTCATGATTTTTGCCAAGTATTTGTTTACTGCAGAGAAGATAGTAACTCCCAGACTGAAATTGGACGACCAGAAAAGAGTTTTTCCTTCTTCCATACAAAGTCTCTTAATCTCTTCGCCATGTTCTGCCATCCATCCGGTGCTGCCCGATACTAATTTTACTCCGGCTTTGAAAGTACGTATATAGTTATTGTAAGCAACCATCGGATTAGTAAACTCAATGGCTACATCAGCCGATTTGAATGCTTCCGACTCGAAGTCTTCCTGATTGTTGATATCGATAATGCAGACAATCTCATGTCCGCGACTGAGGGCAACTTTTTCGATCTCTTTGCCCATTTTTCCGTAACCGATTAATGCTATTTTCATCGTTTTCTGACTTATATTCAAAATAATAGTCGCAAATATAAGGTTTTTATTACATTTGTGCTCTATATTAACGTCTTCTTAACATGGAACACCTTCTCCACTATGTGTGGAAACACAGATTATTCCCTCTCAAAGTGCTGCAAACAACTACAGGCTTGCCAGTTGAAGTCATTGATTCGGGACTACATAATGCTGATTCAGGACCAGACTTTTTTAACGTAAAGCTAAAAATAAATGGTACACTATGGGCCGGTAACGTCGAAATTCATACACACTCTTCCGATTGGTATCGTCATGGACACGACCACGATAAGGCTTATGATTCTGTCATTTTGCATATAGCTTCTGATATCGATACGGAAGTGATCCGTTCGAATGGTGAATCAATTCCTCAGTTACAGTTAGAGTGTCCCGAATATGTACGTGTTCATTATCAGGAACTCTGTGAGGCCGAACAATATCCGGCTTGTCTTTCCATTCTCGGTTCATTGCCGAAGCTGATTGTCCATTCCTGGCTAACCGCTTTGCAAACAGAACGTTTAGAACAAAAAGCAGAGTTGATCACTCATCGTTTGAAACTTTGCAATAATCATTGGGAAGATGCATTTTTCATTACCCTTGCTCGTAATTACGGTTTTGGTTTGAATGGTGATGCTTTTGAAACTTGGGCGTGTATGCTTCCGTTTCGTGCAATAGATAAACATCGGGATGATCTGTTTCAGGTGGAGGCTTTTTTCTTTGGACAGGCAGGCTTATTGGAAGAGACATTTCTGGAAAAGGAACAGGAAGATGAGTATAGCCTTCGATTACGAAAAGAGTTTCGTTACATGCAACATAAGTTTGAGCTTACAAAGATGATGGATGCTACTTTATGGCGTTTCTTACGCCTGCGTCCGGAGAATTTTCCATATATTCGTTTGGCTCAGTTGGGTTATCTTTATCATAAAGCAGACAAATTGTTTTCTCGGCTTCTGGAAGCTGAAACCTTGGATGAAGTCCGTAAATTATTGGCTACCCGTACTTCCTCTTATTGGGAAGATCATTTTGTTTTTGGGCGTACTTCTTCCCATAAAGAAAAACCGATGGGAGAGCGTTCTCTGGATTTGATTGTTATAAATACAGTCGTTCCTTTTTTGTATACTTATGGCTTACATAAAGCTGAAGAGGGAATGTGTAACCGGGCCGGACGTTTTCTTGAAGAACTGAAAGCTGAAAACAATCATATAGTCCGATCATGGAGTGATGCGGGACTTCCTGTTACTACTGCTGCAGACAGTCAAGCGTTAATCCAACTCCAAAAAGAATATTGTGATAAAAGGAAATGCTTATATTGTCGTTTCGGCTATGAGTATTTACGCAAGAAATGATTGAAATATTGAACTTGTCATTATCTTTGTGTCGTGAATTGAAATACCACTGATATTTATTCATTTATTAATTGTTATATGAGCACTAAAAGGTTTGTATTTTGCCTGTTAATCACAGTGTTACTGACAGGTGTGTCACTGTATTCTTATGGTATTTGTTCCAATTTGAAGACTGGTGAGACCACCGTTATGACACAGGAAGGGGAGGACTTCAACTCATTCCTGAATAAGTTTACTTCCAGTGCCGTTTTTCAGTATACGCGTATCAAGTTTCCATTGAAAACTCCGATTACTTTGTTGGCAGATGACGGGGAAACGGAGAAAACTTTTCCTTTTACCAAGGAAAAATGGCCGTTGTTGGATAGCGAAATGTTGAAAGAAGAACGTATTGCGCAGGATGAAGGTGGAGTATATGTCTCGAAATTCACGTTAAACGAACCTAAGCATAAAGTTTTCGAAGCCGGTTATGAAGAATCGGAGGTAGATTTACGTGTTGAGTTTGAATTGCAAACAGATGGAAAGTGGTACGTGGTAGATTGCTATACGGGCTGGTATGGTTATGATTTGCCTATCGATGAGTTGAAACAGACTATTCAGCATGTTCAGGAAGAGAATGCAGCTTTTAAGGAGTTACATCCTTAAAGGAAGTTGAATCTATAAATTACACAGATTTCACAGTTCTTTATGCCACTAAAACTGTGAAACCTGCGAAATACGAGCCTAAGAAAAGCTTCGGCTAAATATATTCCAGACTCAAGTTACTAATAATAAACTATTTATTAAGTTTATTTTCTTACATCATCATGTGTCTCCTGATGGAGAATTTCACTATCGCCATCGCATTGATAGAAGTAAACGGAATATCCATTGGCTCATGATGAGTATTATAGCTAACTAATTTTAGGTATCCCTCTTTGTCCGAACGGTTCACGTACTTTACCGACAGATACTCATCTCCCTCGATATTAAACGAAACCAAATACATCTCTCCATAAATCAGATTACTGAAACTGTTTATTTCCTTGTATCCCACAATATCACCCGATTTAAGAATCGGGTACATACTATCTCCACTCACATAAATTGCTCCGTCGCAGAGAGGGATACTCGGAATCTGTATCTTGCCTACCGCATATTGGTGCTTGTTCGTGAAGAGGGTCTTCAGATTGGCTGCCGCTGTGATATCATACAGCGTTACACTGCGGTCATTGATTGCTTCTCTTGTTTTTGGATTGTGAATAATCTCTACTTCTCCCTGTGCCAGTTGGCTGTTACAAAAGATCGGATGATGTTTAGGATTTCCCTTCCCAACAAGTAACCAGTTGTAATCTATGTCCTTTCCCATTTTATCTAGTAATAAAGGAAAATCGATTCGGTTTCGAGCACACCAGTTTGAAACTGTAGCTCTAGAAACTCCCAGATAATCAGCAAGTTCACTATCTCTTTTAAAATTTAGAGCTTGTTTGGCACGCTTCACAATAGCTGTAACGTCTAAAAATGTATCCATTTTCTAGTGTTTAAAATGATGTAAATAATTGAGAAGTAATTACTCCCTCATTGATAGCTTGTTATAAAATAATTGAGAATTAATTTCTAAAACAATCGGTTTCTTAAATTAAAATTATTCTATCTTTGCAATACGATAATTACTAATTTGTTTCAAAAGTATAAATTAAAAATGGAATAACCATGAAAAAGCAAAGAAAGTTTATGGCCGGTTGCAAAAAAACTTGTTCACGATCTCCTTAATGAGCATATTAACTATTTGTAGCGGGTATATATGGCCACCAAGCTGTATATATATGCCTGTCGTGCTGAATATATATATTCATTATGCTGGATATATATACCCACCAATTCAGATCCATACGGATATCACTTTTTAAAATAAAACGATTTACTTATTGAATTAATAATTAATGATATGAAAACAAAAGCGAAAATTTCAATACAAAACTTACCAGTTTCTTCTGTCTGCAAGCAATGCGGACGTGAACTTCCACAAGAATTTTTCTACGTGAACAGACAAACTCAGTGTCTGGACATCTATTGCAAGGGATGTCGGAAAGAAATTGGCCGTCGTCGATACAATAGCGGAAGTTGGATTAGAAAAGAACAACGGGACAAATACTCTTATCTTGTCATTACACAAGTAGAAGATCCGATAGTGCGAATGGAACTCATTTTGCATGCATTGAAAGTGGTGCGCCAGAGTGTTAAACATAAAAGAATGAAAATTCTCGAAGAGGAAGCAAACCGGACAGATTACGTTTAAACAATAATCAATAACGATATAACATCAAAACAAAGTAATCAATATACTAAAGCAAATTAATCATGGCAAGAATAAAAAAACGGGGATTAGATTATTTCCCTATTAGTGTGGACTTTATTTACGACCGCGCGGTTCGTCGGCTGATGAAGCGTGAAGGTGATGCGGTGCTAGGCATTCTGTTAGAAGTATTTTCCTATGTCTATTCGGACGAAGGTTATTATGTTCGTGCTGACAGTCTTTTCTACGAAGACCTTTCAGCGGGACTTTACGAAAGAAATGCTTCCGACGTGGAGCGAATTGTCCGTTTGGCAGTAGATTACGGACTGTTTGATGCCGGAATGTTCGAAAAACATTGTATTCTGACTTCAGTCGAGATACAGCGGCAATATCTTTTCAGTACCCGTCGTCGGAATGTGTCTCAGCTGGAACCTGATTACTGCCTTCTGGAAGCTGCAGAACTCTCTGAACCTCAGGATGAAACTAAGGGAAAATCAATTCGTAAGTGTAAAGGAGATACCGATGAGAAGATAAGTTTAACAAGTGAAAATGTGACATTAATCCCTCAAAATGTAACGCCAGGTACACATAGCATAGCACAGAATAGCATACTACAACATAGCATAGCAAAGCAAAGTATAGAATATCCCCTCCTTAATCCTCCCCCTGAAAATGTGGGGAGGAAGAGGAAACAACAAAGGTGGGTGAGAATTCTGGTAAACGTAAGGAGTGGACACAAGAAGACATTGACCAACTTCGTCCTCCTACCGACGGGATAGACCGTAATTATGAAGGTCTACTGGTTAATCTCAGACTTTTTGGTATTTCCCCCTCAGAGCAATACGCTCTCATCCGAAAAAGCAACTATGGTGCTATCGGTGGAGCAATATGGAGAGGTATCTGTGTATTGCGTGATAGTGGCGGGAGAATCAAGTTGCCGGGACGTTACTTGTTGAGCCTTGTGAATAAGAAGAAGTCGACTGTATGAATAATATTTATATTTCTTGTGGGGTTTCTTTGGGATGGCAGTGCTACTCTTATTCTTTATACTCATGTGAATTGAAAGATCTTATAAGTGTGGATTTTGATTCTAATAGATTTTTAATCATAGAAATTAATTTCGTGTTTGTTGTAATAATGTATTGATAATTAGTGTTATATGTCTTGTTTGTAAACTGTAGATGCGATTTAAGAATTTAATTGAGAATGTTTTTTTCTATTTTCCCAATATTAAAAAATAGATTTGTATCTTTGTAATGTCGATAAGCTTAAAGACAAAAACAAACTATTACTTAACTAAATAAATAATTACTATTATGCCAATTTTATACGGGCCGTTTCAGTCTATTCTGAAGAATAAGGACGGCAAAAAACTATTTTATCCGCGTGTCTTGCGCGCAGGAAATGTCAGTACTTCACAGATCTCAAAAGAGATAGCTGCCTACTCGTCCCTCTCTCCGGGTGACGTAAAAAACACACTGGACAATCTGGTGACAGTAGTAGCCCAACATCTGCAAGCATCCGAAAGTGTCACTCTGGATGGCTTTGGCACTTTTCGCATGGTGATGAAATCCGGTGGTAACGGAGTTGAAACTTCCGATGAGGTGTCCGCTTCGCAAGCTTCACTCACAGTCCGCTTCCTCCCCGCATGTACAAAGAATCTTGATGGTACCATGGCGACTCGCTCAATGGTGACGGGAGCGCGATGTGTCCGCTTTGATCGTGCCGAAAACACAGCTTCCGGTGGTGGAGAAACAAATAAGCCGGATGAAGGAGGCGACAGTGGAGAATCACCGGATCCTACTCTGTAATTTTCAATGACCGAAAACACAGAACGCAACAGCTGTAATGACTTAACTGAAGACTGGAATATAGGAACTTAGCTAAACAAGAGTCCGGAGAATTTAATAAGACTAGAAATCGAATCTAAACTAAAAGTTAAACTAGGAATTGAAACTAAGCTGACTGAGAATCAGAGAACTTAATTAAACGAATGTAACCAGTTATTTATTTACCTATAATCATCTACAAACATGCGAATTATTAATTTAATCGTGGTACACTGTTCTGCCACGAGGGAGGATTGTACGCTCTCACCAGAGGATCTGGACCTGATTCACCGTCGTCGTGGGTTCAACGGGACAGGCTATCACTACTACATCCGTAAGGATGGCTCGGTCCATCTCGCCCGGCCTCTCGAACGCGTCGGGGCACATGCAAAAGGTTTTAATGCCAACAGTATCGGAATTTGCTATGAAGGCGGTCTGGACTGCCGGGGACACCCGGCAGATACCCGGACACCGGAGCAGAAGGCTTCTCTCCGGCTGTTGGTTCACCGGTTGTGCGAACGGTTTCCCGGTTGCCGGGTGTGCGGACATCGGGATCTGAGTCCCGACTTGAACCGTAACGGTGAGATTGAGCCGGAAGAATGGATCAAAATGTGTCCATGTTTCGAAGTAAAAGAATTGCTTCCACAAACATGTGATTAGAGTTATTTGAGTTAAAACGACTATTTAAAGTATCAGAAGGAGTTAAAAAACGATGGCAATCGGAAAATCAACATGGGATATAATCCTAAAAGCAATTATCGCTGTGGCTTCAGCAGTGCTGGGAGCACTGGGGGCAAATGCAATGAATCTGTAGACTGTATATACAGCCAATAAACAAACGTTATCTATAAGCCGGAAGTCCTTTGAACAGGAACAGAACACTGGAAAGGGACTTCCGGCTTTCATTTAAAACTTAATTAATAAACACAATCATGAAAAGAATAACATACTTATTATTTCTCCTACTCCTCACACTAAACGGATGGGCGCAGGATTTTAAACCTGGAGGGCAAACACAAAACCTGACCGAACAGAAAAATGTACTGGTCGATTATTCAACGGGGATATTCAGTTACAAAGTACCCTTATACAAATTGAGATCAGGAAATTATGAATTACCTGTTTCGCTGGATTATATTGGAAAAGGAGTAAAGGATAGTGACTCTCCCGGATTCCTCGGCTATAATTGGATGCTTAATGCAGGAGGAATAGTCACCCGTACGATGCGTGGAGGATTTCCCGATGAAGATACATTCTTTGGTTATCTACAATCCGAAAGTAACTCCACCCCTCTACAGGATGATGCAAAGAATGTAGGACTTCGCAAAAGAGATGGTGAAAGCGATATCTTTACAGCTGTATTCAACGGACAGAAAGTGGATTTCATCATTCGTGTTGATAAGAACAGAAAGATATATGCCGAACCGCTGGAACAAACGGATGTACGTATCGAATGTGAGCATACTTCCGGCAAAATTACAGGATGGATTGTAACAGATAACAATGGTGACCGTTATATTTACCGGCAGGTCGAGATGAATACAAATGTCAGGCATGTGGATGTCTCCACTGTCAATGCTATTTCCCATAACGCATATAATTCGGCATGGCATCTTAGCCGTATCCTCCCATACAACGGAGCACCGATTGAATTCTGTTATAAAGGCAGTGTGGAAAATACGGGCCCCGGCTCGACAGGTAAAATAAGCAATCAAGAAATCCGGGATTCGTACACAATGACTTATTATTACGGTAAGCCCATGAAAGAGCAACCGTTTGATTATAAAAAATATCAGGCAGAAATTACAGAGGATATTGAAACTGCACAATATCACCTGGAAGCATGTTCGCAAGAAGCTTTGCTTAAGGAGGTAGATGCTCAAATGGTGATGTTCACAAAATACGGACAAGGATTTTTTCAACCTCTTGAAAATACTATCGTAAAAAACAATAACAGACTGATCGGTATACTGGCAAATATCAAGGAAATGACGTCCGCATCTTTGCAATTGGAGAATACACTGACATCACTTTCAAAGTATTGCGATCAATTATCAGATTCTTATAACGGTCGATTGGCCGGTATGCATCTGAAAGCGGCGGCAAACAGTGTACACAATTGCCTGATTGAAATAAGAACGATTACCCAAAAAGAAATAGCGGGAGGAAGTTGCTATGATATACTTTCACCTTTGCTCTACATGATTATCACTCCTGAACGGATCATAAAATTTACATATACTGAATATACAACAGCACCTTATCTGTCTGAAATAAAACTGTATAATCGGGATGAAACACTTTTATCATCTGTTTCCCTCACACAGGATGCAACATGTCTGAAAAAAGTATCCTTTTACGGGAAAGAAAACAAAGAGACAGGCAACATGAAATTCGGCTATTATAACTTCTCTGATTTTCCAACACCCCCAAATGGAATAGAATCTGATCTTTGGGGATATTGCAGAGCACGAAATACGTCAGGGAAAGAATATGAGATGCTGACAGCCTTGCATTCATTAAAAAGTATCACTTTGGCTGACGGAGGAAAAATAGGGATTGAATATGAAAAAAACAGAACCAGCGCATATAATGACTATGGAGGAATCCGTCTGAAAACACTATTATTTGACAACGGGAATAATCGGAATGATACCATTTCTTACAGCTACCCATCGCCGGGTAAAAGTATGTATTCTTCATGGAGCAATGCAGTAAATGTTTGCTATTCCGGTTTTTGCGATCAAATTATTTATGACAGAGTGCGCCCAAAAGGATATCTTATCACGAATATGGGAAATAACGGACTTTATTATCCACAGGTAACGGAAACAATTCATGGCAAAGGATACAATGCTTATCATTACCGGATAGCAGACCCGATATCAAATGTCAATTATCCATTCTGGGCAGCCGGGCTATTATCAGAAAAAGAAGTATATGATGCGGATGGAAATCTGCTGCAAACGACTCAATATAAGTATAAAATATTATCTGACTATAATAGTGCGCTCCCTCAAATGCAACCGTCGGATTATTATTTGGATGGGAACGCTTTAAAAATATATTATAACTCTCAGACAACCGATTATGTGAAAGGAAATGAGATGTATCAACATAATATCGAACCACGCCTGTCACCGAACAATGCTTCCGGATTTTATTACTTGCGTTACGGGGGGAGAACCGTATTGGAGGAGGAAGTGGAATACAGACTTGACAAGGATACCCCGTATAGGCGGACTGACTATTATTATGATAATCCAAAGTCAATGTTCCCCACTCGAACGGTAAGTACCGGATCGAACGGACAAGTTCTTACGAAAGTATGTAAACGGGTAACGGATATAGCAGACGGAGTGGATTTGGTCATTGATAAAATGAAGCAGAAAAACCTGCTTTCACCGATTGTTAAAGAAAGTACACTCAGCGAAGGAAAACTGATTAATGAAACGGTATGGAAATATCAAGAGGAAGCTTCGGGAAAAAATCTTATTCTGCCAACCGAAGCATTCATGTATGTTCCTGAAACTTCCGTCGTCTGTCAGACGGCCGAAAAAGAAACCGCGCTGTTTAATTATGGTGAAGATAATTACTTTTCCTCTGTTACTTTGCATTACGGCACCAACAAAACTTCCACGATGCCTGTAGAAGAAAACGGACGAATACAGAAGAAAAGTTATGCTTATGACAATTTTGGAAACCTGTTGTTGGAATGCAATACCCGACAGGGTAGTGCCTGGGATTCGTATAAAAATACAGAAGGAGGAAATATCAACAGGGAAGATATCATTACGGCGATAACCGGACTACAAGGTACCTACATGTTTTGCAAACGTATATTGCAAGTAATTCCCAATGAAGTGGATGATTATCATTTCCTTGGTTTTCTGGATTCTCACGAACACCATTTCATTATCCGGTTTGCAGAAGAAATGGCAAGTAAGAATATTGATTTGACTGAGGCTCAAAACTGCTTTGAAGCAATCTCCGAAAACGAGAAAAGAATACTAAATATTTTCAAACAGGAATACACACAATTCATCCGGCAATACCCCAAATATCAAGCATTACAGCAGTTTGTGGCAGCAATGGAAAAAATAATAGCATGTGACGGACAGAAACTTTTTGAATACCTGCATCTGATAAAGTATGAGATTGAAAAGCCGACAAACTCCAATTATTCGGTAACATTGAATTCACTGTATGGAGCCGGGCAGTTAAAATTGTACATTTTAAGTGAGGAGAATGATGTTTCGGTATATGTCACTCATGCAAACGGAAGGACAGAGCATGCCGTTGAAAGCGAAGACAGGTCATCGCTGAAAGTGTATGACATTGATTTGGGTGCATACACAGGCGTTACGGAAGTAACAGCTTCTTCACAGGGAAAATATATGGCATTGGTACCCGAAGGGGCAACTTTCAATGCCACTTCATACAATGCCGACGGAACGGTATATGCAAAATTCGATCAGGAAGGAAAGGTGGAATTCTATACCTATGACAAAGCGGGAAGAGTGACACAGATAAAGGATCGATTAGGGAATATTTTGAAGGAATATAAGTATAACCGGATTATCAACTAATAAAACATAACAGAATATGAAAAGAATAACAATTATGATATGCATGTTGATCCTGTTTCTTGCCATGAAAGGACAGAATGTGACAAACTATACAAATACACGCAATTATACAGCCGAAAAGACATATTTGGATGCGACTTCCCAAACGGGTGACGGGGCACGAGCTGTACATGATATCACTTATACCGACGGTTTTGGTAGGAAGTGGCAGGAGATACAAATATCGGGGAGCCCCTCGGGAACTTCGGACCTGATGGTTCCTCATGAATATGCCACACTGGGACAGGTAGAAAAAGAATATCTGCCGTATGTCAAGGAGGTAAATAACGGGGCTTTTGATGCCAATATGTTTGAATCTTCCCATTGGAACATATATGGGACAGAAGAACAGGATTATGCCTTTACCTATACACAATATGAAGCAAGTCCGTTAATGAGAGTTGTGAAGCACACAGGACCGGGAAAAGCCTGGCATACGAATGAGAAAAGTGTAAATACAACTTATGGAATAAATATCAATGAAGAGGTGAAACTATATAAAGTGTCTTCAAATGGAACTCTTATAGCTGGCGAATACTATAAGGAAGGGACATTACAGAAAACAACAGTTACCGATGAAGATGGTCACCGGACTGAAACTTTCACAAACAACAATGAACTGACAGTATTGACAGTGACTATTGATGGAAATGAACGAATGCAAACATATTATGTGTATGACGACCATAACCAACTTCGCTATATATTGCCCCCCAAAATAAGTTATCAATTGGAAGGAACAACAACAATAAACACTTCTGCACTGGAAAAGTTATCTTACTATTATGCTTATGACAAGTACAACCGCATCATAATCAAACGTCTCCCGGGATGCCAACCTGTTTATATGGTGTACGACCAACAAGACAGAGTAGTGTTGATACAAAATGGAAAACAACGTGTAGCAAATGTGGCGAAGTGGAGTTATTTTATCTATGACACTCAAAACAGAGCCATTGAAAACGGGGAAATAATTCTATCCTCCATGTTATCACACAACCAGTTGCAGCAAGTAGCATGGAATAGTGAGAATTATATGCCAACAGGTACGCGTACAGCATTGCAATATATAGTTTATGACAACTATAGAGCTAGCAATGTCGTAACGGCCCATCCATTCAAACAGTTTAACGGATACAACACGCAATCCAATCCCAGTGTTTCAGGACTCAAGACAAGTGTGAAATTAAGGGTTATCGGAACAGATGAATGGATGACGGAAACCACTTATTACGATTTTTACAGTCGTCCGATACAAACAATATGCAGTCACCCGCAAAAAGGATTAAGCTATACCAATATGACTTATGACTTCACAGGAAATGTATTAAAACAACAGAAAGTTATAGGAACAAATACAATGGAAACGGTGTATACATATGATAATCGCGGAAGGATGCTGACGAAAACAAATACATGGGATGGAAAGGCTACAGATAATATCACTTACGAGTATGATGCTGTAGGTAGAATGATTAACAAGAAATATGGAGGTAAGCCTATGGAGAGTCTGGTATATAATATTCGTGGATGGACGACAGAAATTCAAAGTCCTTACTTTTCACAAACCGTACATTACACAGATGGAACGGGAACACCCTGTTACAATGGAAATATTAGCAGTATAAAGTGGAAGGCAGGGATGGAGACAACCGCAAGAGGCTATAAATTCACATATGATGGACTATCAAGGCTGAAAAATGCTGTTTATGGAGAAGGGGATAATCTTACGTCAAACGTCAATCGGTTCAACGAACAAGTTACCGGATATGATAGCAATGGGAATATTCTTGGTTTATCACGTTACGGACAGACAGGAGTATCGGCTTATGGGCTGATTGATAATTTGAATTTGACATATAACGGTAATCAATTAAAATCAGTAAAGGATAATGCGACAAGTTCTGTTTATGGAAATGGCTTTGAATTCAAAGACGGGGCAAATGTGGAAACAGAATATATTTATGATGAAAACGGTAATTTAACTAAAGATTTAAACAAAAAAATTACCACAATACAATATAATTGTTTAGATTTGCCTAGTAAGATACAGTTTGAAAGTGGGAATAGTATTAATTATCTGTATTTGGCGGACGGAACGAAATTCCGAACAACACACGCAACAGGAAGTAATACGGTAACTACCGATTACTATAAAAATGCGATCTATGAAAATGGGGTGATGGTAAAGGTATTTACAGAGAACGGATATATAACGGTGAATGACTCTAAATTTCATTATTTTATTCAGGATCATCAGGGAAACAATCGGGTAGTAGTGGATAAAGATGGAAAAGTGGAGGAAGTAAACCATTATTATCCATTCGGAGGATTGTTTGCCAATTCTCCACATATCCAACCTTACAAATATAACGGTAAGGAACTGGATAGGGGTAATGGACTGGATTGGTTGGATTATGGAGCAAGACAATATGATCCTACAATAGGAAGGTGGCATGTAGTAGATCCATCAGGAGAAAAATATGTCAATTGGGGATTATATACTTATTGTAAAAATAATCCAATAATAAGAATTGACCTAGATGGAAAAGATGATTATGTTTTGAATAGAAATGGAGCTATTTATATGATGCGTAAAACCGATAGAATAGTAGATGTTTTGTATGCAAGTGGTATTAATGGTCCAAAAGCGACACAGCCAGAGCCAAATTGGAAAAGTATCAGAGTGTTTGATAAATCATTATTAAAAGGATTTGTGGAGTCTCAGAACGATAGGAAGTGTTATGATCGAATGCAATTCGCTTCTACTAATTTAGCATACGATGCTGCCAATGTCTTTTTATTTGCAACAGATAATACAGCTGTTGAGTGGACTCTTAAGGGTGGTTTTAGGAGCAAAAAAAGAACTTATATATTAGGAACAAATAATAGTGAAAACTCAGTTACAAATATACATGGATTAACTCAATCAGAAAAACCATTATTTTCTGATTTCAAAGCTATATTTGATATTCACTCACATCCTTACAATCCATTTGCTTCACAAAAAGATATGGACGGTATCAAATTTTTTCCAAATGTAGAATATAGCATCTATTTTAAAGATGAACAATCATTATTTAAATATACTGATAAAGAAAACAATACAAAATCCATTAAAATAAATTCTATGGATGATTTAATGAAATATATATTTCAACAATTTAAGTAATTATGAAAAATAAACTAATTAACTTTTTGATTAATGCAGTAATGGTATTAACTATCCCCCTGACAATTGCCTGTCAGGGGGTAAATAGCGATGACATAGATCCGGAAATTTTAGAACATGTTAAGTCCGTAATCGATTTCTATCCGGACTGTAAAAAGGTTATACAAGTTTATCAGTTTGATACATGGAAAGCTCATATATGTTTTATACATCCTAAACAAATTGATTTTGGATTAGGGCTTTATATAGGTAGAGGAGAGGATGACGGGATCCTTATACCAGGAGTTATTTTACCGACAAACGCTTTAAAATATAAAGATAAATACATTCTTTTCTATTCACAAGGGAAAAAAGCTCTGAGCGAAAAGAAAGTTTGTAAAATATTAGGAATAACATCAGAGCGTGATTTCCCCGAACATGAGAGGAAGATACACGAATATGGGTATATATGAAAGACAAACAATCAAATAAATCTGTTTTTGAACAAATTGATAAGGAGGTTAAGAACTACAAATATCCACAACTAAGATATTTTTATGGAGGAGAGCAAGATTCGGCTGTTATAGATATGGCATCAGACTTTTTTAGTGTTCATGGAGAAAGTGGAAAAATTGAAAAATTTTCTTCTCCGGATATGATATCAATTAGCATGTCAATATTCAATAAATCAGACTCCATACTTCTGGTGGGATTGGACCCGGATTTATACGGTAGCTTTATAATAAAAAATGGAAAACACTCCATACCTTTGAATCTAAAAAGGATATGGGTATATAACGATAACGGATTTCATAAGATCTCTTCCGGATTATATTCAATTGAGCCACATAAAGAAATGGAATTTGGCTTATCTACCGTAAAAGAGCCGATTATTTTAGAAAATACACCTCCGCAAAAATATGCGCACAAATTATATGACTTGTTCTATGATTCTATCTTTTATGTTCCGAAACATCCTGTTCAAATACCCGATACGGTCCGAGGAATCCTATGGAATAAGGAGTTTAAAGTTTATACCCCCACTATTCTTGACCGATATAATTTTTGGGTAAATGATAGTATATATAACATATACTCTGATGGTGAAACAGATAAATACGGAAGCAAGGCAAACGCATCGCTTTTTCAATATCTCTTTGAGGCAGTTCATCTCTAAAGTCGCTTTGTATAATCTTCTCCTTATGTTTAATTTGTCTTTCTGTTTAGAAACCATATGCAAAGCTATTTTTCTCAATACAGAAAGGTCTTGTAAAGCATATCCTATACACATAATCCGCCTCGACAGTTTCATGGATATCATGATACTACAGGCCATGAAAGGACAGAATGTGACAAACTATACAAATGGAATGGAACGGTTACGGACAAGATTAGTTATGAGTATGACTCAGTAGATAAAATGATCGCCAAAAAATACGGAGAACGTGCAAGAGAAAGTTTTTCGTATAATATTCGTGGGTGGGTAACAGGTATTCAGAGTCCGTACTTCAAGCAAACATTGTATTATAATAATGGGGCGGGAACGTCGTGTTTCAATGGGAATATCAGTAGTATGACGTGGAAAGCAGGAGCCGAGACGACAATTAGAGGATATAAATTTACATATGACGGATTGTCGAGCTGAAGAATGCCGTTTACGGAGAAGGGGATAATATTTCAATAAATGCCAATCGATTTAACGAGCAGGTTACCGGGTATGATAGGCAGGGAAATATTCTGGGATTATCTCGTTACGGGCAGACGGGTGCATCGACGTATGGAGTGGTAGATAATCTGAATCTGACATATAATGGGAATCAACTCAAAGCGGTAAAAGACAATGGTACCGCCAACGTCTATGGAAATGGATTTGAGTTCAAGGACGGATCAAATTTGGAAACGGAATATGTCTATGATGAAAATGGAAATCTGACTAAAGATTTAAACAAGAAAATTACCCTGATTCAATATAATTGGTTAGATTTGCCAAGTAAGGTACAATTTGAAGGAGGGAACAGTATTGTTAATCTGTACGCAGCGGACGGAACGAAATTCCGGACTACTCGTGTAACGGGAAGCAATACGGTAACCACTGATTTCTGTAACAATGCGATCTATGAAAATGGGGTGTTGGTGAAGGTGCTCACCCAAGATGGATATATGACGGTAAAGGACGCTAAACTGCATTACTTCATCCAAGATCATTTGGGAAACAACCGGATGGTAGTGGATAAGGACGGAAAAGTGGAAGAGACAAATCATTACTATCCCTTCGGAGGGGTGTTTACCAGCTCTACCAATATTCAACCATATAAATATAATGGGAAGGAGCTGGATAGGACCAATGGACTGGATTGGTATGATTACGGGGCAAGGCGGTATGATGCTACAATAGGAAGATGGCATGGGGTGGATCCGATGGCGGAAAAGTATTTCTCATTAAGTACATACAATTATTGCGGAAATAACCCAATTAGTTTTATTGATCCGAATGGTATGGATTATTGGAGTACAAATAATCAAAATGAAATCAGAAATTTCATAAATACTATCTCGGGTGGATACGGAAAAAATATTGGATTCTTTGAAGCATTCAATTTTTCTTCATGGAATCATAGTACAGATGCCGATTTTTTAGCTAATCTAACATTTAATGATGAAAAGAATGTTTTTTATTATAGTTCAACTTACTGGGATCCAATAGATGGCTTAACCGTAATGGGAATAACGATTCCAGCACTTGCAAGAAATGATAACTGGGCTGCTATAAAAAGAAAGAATCCATATAAATATCCAGATGCAGGAAGATTAAATAATGTCTATCCAGAATATGATTTATTCTTTGCCAGCACAAAATCTGGATGGAATATAGTAAAGAATATATTTATATCAATGTTTCGCCCGTTTTCTACAACAAATACTTTTGATGCAGGAAAAAGTGGATTTGCTCAAGGAAGGTCAGACAAAGAAAAAATGGGAAAATCAAAAGGAAATATGTCTGGTAACCATGATGTACAAAATAAACAAGTTGAAGATTTATCTAAAAAGTATAATCTTGATAAAAAAGAAAAAAGAACTTTACATGATATGATTTCTGGAGAAGGATATGGTTATAATGAAATAGAACAATTAATAAAAGATTATTTTAATAAATAAAAAAATGAATATACACAATCTATTATCAAAAGCAATAGGAAAAACAGTTAATTATAGTAGAACTGGCGGTGGAGCCGGTTCTATCTTGGTAATTGAATTTGAAAATAAAACATTTTATACCATTAATTGTACTTGGAGAATTGAATATAAAGGAACTGTTATAACAACAAGTTGGGACGATGGAACACCTCTAATAGGATGTATGAATAAAAATGTTGAAAAATTAATTGGAAAAAAACTTTTATCTTACGAATTATCTCCACAATATGATTTAAAACTTTATTTTGAAAATGATTTTGTAGCTAATATATTTTGTAGTATTATTGAACATGATCCAGAAGAAGATAGTACTTATAATTGTAATTGGGATTTTAGTATTCCAGAACAAGATATAGTAGGTATATAACCGGAAAATATAAAATATTTTATACTAAATATCAAAATGAAACTATCTAATAAATAGAAATAGATAATAATATTTTCTTAAATATATTAATACTTACTTTGATAATCACAATAGTTCGTTAAACTTTCAATTAACAAAAACGTATGTCAAGGGCACTGTCCACAATCTTGTGTAAATAGAAAACTTCAGGATTCGGGTTTTATACTTGAATCCTGTTTTCAAATATAGTAATAAATTGGTTAAATATCAATGCCCACTTCCAAATAGTTTGGTACCATTTCTTTTGGATTTCGTTAATGGCCAGATAGACAGATTTTTTCAGTGCATCATCATTTGGAAATGATAGCTTATTTTTGGTGTACTTTCTAATTTTCCCATTCAGATTTTCAATAAGATTAGTGGTATAGATAATCTTTCTAATCTCGACGGGGAAATCAAAGAACACGGTCAGTTCTTCCCAATTATTTCTCCATGAGCGTATCGCATATGGATATTTAGCACCCCATTTTTGCTCAAAGTTATCCAACTCCATCTCAGCTGCTTCTTTAGTAGGTGCATTATAGATGTTCTTTAAATCGGCAGTGAATTCCTTTTTTTCTTTCCAGACGACATAGCGACAGGGGTTTCTAATTTGGTGTACCACACATATTTGAGTAGTAGAGGCAGGAAATACACTCTTGATGGTTTCCGTAAATCCATTCAGGTTATCAGTAACTGTAATCAGAATATCTTCTACACCACGGGCTTTGAGATCCGTTAAAACGCCCGTCTAGAAAGCGGCACTCTCATTTTTGCCAATCCACATACCCAATACTTCTTTCAAGCCTTCCTTATTCAGACCTACACATAGGTAAACAGTCTTGTTGATCACTTTGCCGTTTTCTCTGACTTTGAATACGATGCCATCCATCCAGACAATCATATATAAACTGTCCAAAAGACGATTTTGCCACTCTGTTGCAGCCTGGCGAACTTTATTGGTGATAATGGAGATAGCGGAGGTAGAGAGGTTAATACCGTATATTTCCTGCATTTCCGACTCAATATCAGCGACGCTCATACCTTTGGCATAAAGAGAGATGACAAGACGCTCGATAGATAAGCCGCGGGATTGATGCTTGGGAACAACAATAGGCTCAAATTCACCTTCCCGATCACGAGGAACCTGAATAACAGATTCACCCATCTCGGTTTGAATCTGCTTCCTATAACTACCATTGCGGGAGTTGCCACTATGATCTCCTTGATTGGAGTGTTTTTCATAACCTAAATGGTTATCCATCTCTGCTTCCAGCATTTGTTCATAAACACGAGTATGAAGCTCTTTCATGAAAGCAGTCACATCTTCGCCTGTCTTAAACTGGGACAGAAACTCTTTACTTAAAAATTCTTTAGGAATGTCCATAAAATCTGATTTTTACAAAGTTAATACATAAATAAAAAAACTACGAGAAAAATCCCGTAGTTTTCTATTTACACAATCAGATGGATAGTCACTAATATTCAGTAAACCGCCTTCCATAGTAATAACATAACATTTTCACTAAATATTTGACAAAAAACTTTTCTGTTTTATCTTTGTAAAAAGAATAAAAAGCATGAACGATGGAGGATGAACGGACGTTTGTCGCCATTCACAAGTGACATATCTTACTAATGACTATTGTAAATATTAAGATAAATAACGCTCATTCGGTAGATCGTTGATTTGCAATTCTCTTTATCCCATATTTACTTAGGCAGACGAATTTGAATAGTCTTTCCTTTTTTGATCATCTGTTTGAATATCGGTTTTCCAGCTATGAGGACAGATACTTCATTCTTTCCGTTTTCTGACCGTTTCACTTCCACGTCGAATTCCTTTTCAAAGGCTCGTACACTTCTTAAATTCATGTGATCCCAGCTTTCCGGCAGATGAGGCGTCAGTGTAAATGAACGAAGTCCTGTAGGACGGATACCAAACATACCTTCCGTTATAATACGTGCATACAATCCACTTTCGGCGGATAAATGACGTTGATTACCTTCGGGCCACGCTTCGATAGCATAAGGAACATGATCACCCAGCAAACGCTCATTGGAATAAAATCTTAAGTATTCAGTCGCTTTCTCTGCCTCTCCACAGGCATAGACACCGCGCAAAGCATATAAAGTGGAACGGTCCCAGAATGTTTTACTTCCTGATTCGGTCAGTAAACCGTCTTTGGTCCATAGGCTAGGGGAGAACAATGCTTTAATTGTTTCATCTTTGCGATCATGGATTCCTACTGTCAATGGAATACAAATCCATGAACGGAGTTTATCATTCTCTTTGTAATAGCGGTAGGTATTGAAGCCTTCCACTTCACCTCCGAAGTAACGGTCCATGTTTTCTTTCAATTGTCCGGCTTGTTTCTTATATTGAGCCAATAGTGTAGAACTAACACCGATTTCTTTCCCTAAATGACAGGCAGATAAAAGTGCGTCGTAATACAAAGAAGAAGTACAAAGATTTGCTTTTCCTGCAGGGAAACGTCCTTCCAATTCATCAGCGTCTGACGCTACTACTCCTTCCGGATTCAATTGTCTTTTATTGTATTCAAGACACCATTCGATAAGTGGCCATAACTTTTTAGCTTCCTCTTGATTTCCTCTAGCCAATGCATACCGAGCAGCTCCATACGCTACCATGGCAGCGTCGCCACGATCACCCGCTCCGCCCCAAGTGCTTAACCCTTCGGCAATGATCGAACTTGGAATCTTCTTATACTCTGGGTTCATGAAACGTGCGAAATGTTGGAATGAACACAATGCTGACTGATTTCCTGTCTCATAACCCAGATAAGGAAAGAAAGGATTGATGTACTCAGCCTGATCGTTTGCCCAAATAGCCGCATAGTAAGATTCTCCACCGGGACCATGCATCAAGCCGCCTTTCGTATCATAGATACTTTCCGCACCACGGATTTTGGCAAAAGCAAACATCGTGTTAATAACAGGATCTGGTGTATCCAATATCAGGTTGTCCCATAACGTGGCAACCAATGCTTCGCGTGCTTTCAGTTCTTTATCCACATCCATTACCAGTTCATTCTCATTGGGTTTATATCCGGTGAAAAAGACGCTGAAAGTAACCTCTTCATTCGGTTTTAGTACTACCGTTTTTCCTCCTTGGATTTCTGCTACTAAACGGTAACTTCCATCTACTCCCTGTTCCGGCTGAGTCTGAATGACAGAACGTGACTGAGGTATTTCTACTTTGATTTCCTGATCATTGCAATTACGTAATACATATTTCTCGCAGAAGGCAGGTTTATCAGTGGATGGAAATAATATTCGTGTAAGTGCAACATTTCCTCTATTGGCTTTGAACACACTATTTACTGTGATAATACCATTCAAAGTAACATTTTCTACCTTTTCACTTTGCAGGCTCTGTCCGTTTACAGAAATCATATCAGGTATATTCCAAGCAAATCTGCGGGTGAGAGAAGCGTGTGTATTGTTAGGAACAGTACGCAACATAGGCCAAACAATACTTCTGTTTACCATAAATGTTCCTTTTTCATCAACTCCATAGCGGATAACGGAGGAAACCTTCAAACCACTCATTTCAATATGATCTTGATGAGTTTCTCCCTTTTGGGGATTCCATGTGATACTTCCGTTTGGATTGATCCTCCAGCGATTTTCTGCCTTAGCTACTTGAGTGAATTGGCAAGAGAGGCATAGAAATAAAAGAAAAAAAATGTGTTTCATAGGTTTTAATGTTTAAAAGCTGATATGATTCGTTTATATTCTTTTTCACTAATATGTACCATGGGTCCATGACGTGAAGGGGATGGTAAACGGTTTTGGGAATATCTAGAACTGAAACATAGCGACAGCTACAATACGATTGTTACAAACAGCATGTGTATCTATAATTTTTCCGCTTGAATGTTCCACAGAACCATACCAAGCGGTGCTGAGCGTATATTCTAATCCGAATTTCCAATTCGATACATTATAAGACAATTCAGCTCCTGCCGTAACAAGTTGATCAAGATTAGTACCTGTGCCATAAAGCTTGCTACCGGCTTGCAGTTCATTGCTTGTTCCGAGGTTTTTGGCATAACCGACGAATATCCCTGGTTTCCACTTTTGGCCATAAACAGCATTCACCCAAGTACTTGATACTGTTATCGGAGTATACTTCTGTTCTCCTGTACGTTCATCGGTAGATTTAATTCCAAAACCTCCCAATCCAGAAGCCTGAGTCAGATTGGAACCTAAAACAGTTTTAGCACCTAAAAACCAATCTTTATTAGTGTATTTTACATGAGCTTCATAAGATAGTGTTGTAATTCGTTCATTTACTTTATAAGTATGGCCGTTTTCTCCGATAGCTTGTGTACGTGGTTTTAACGAGAGCAGTTCAATACCCGCGCCTGCCAACAAACCTTCTGATTTATAATCTGCACCTACATAGACTTCAGGTATACAGCTATTTTTTATATATGCCTGACTTTTACCTGCAGGACCTTGTGACAGATATTGAGATTGCCAAAGCAATGCTCCTGTCAATTGCAAGTTCCTATCTGTATAACGGTAACGAATCTGAGGTGAACGATTAAAAGGTTGGAAAGGAGCTCCTGTAGCTAGATTGAGTATTTGTGGGGAAACATCACCAAACAAAGGATGCCAAGTTTGTCCGACTAATAAAGCTGAAGTACCCCAATTCAAATTCAGATAGGCATGGCGGATACGGACAGTTGAGTATGAACTACCTGAACCGCGTAAATCTACTTCTACTTTAGCAGAAGTTTTTGCTGTTCCTAATTTCGGTCCGGCAACATCAATTCCTAAACGGGAATAAAGAATATAGAAACTACCATTTGCTGTTCCATTCAAATCATTACCGTCATCATCACGTATTTTATCCTTTGGGTACATATAAAATAATCCGTCCACAGTCTCTTCGTTTGCGCGGCTGTTATAGAAAAGATCAGTGCGGATTTGTCCGTAGAATTTGTAACTAAAGTTTTTCTTTTGTGCGAAGACACCTGAGGTAATCAGGATACTTAGTACGATAAAACAGTATTTCTTCATAATGTGCTTGTTTATAAACAGACGCAAAATTACAAAAATCTATTTGTTTTTCAGACTTTAATCCTAGAAAACTGTAAATGTAATGGTCCATTATAAATGATAAAATCGTTTATGAAGAGAAATAAAACTCATATAAACGACTTTATTATTATTTATTGTAATTACATTTGCTTGTAAGTCCTCTTTTTGTGTATTTAAAGAATATTTCTAATTGCTTTTTTACTACAGAAGGAAGACTTTAAGACTATAACTTACTAAAAAGATTACTAACTGCCTGTTGATATTTATCAATACAATTACTCTTATGTATAGCCTTTAATGATTTTTTATCTGCACCAGGAAGAAGGTATTCCCAGAAAGATTTCATTTTATTCACAAGCTGCGTGTTTCCACCGTTGAGTTGTTGTTCGTATTGTTGGTAAACGATAGTATGCATTTCCCGTATCTTCTTAGCCATTTCGTCAGAAGATAACTTTTTTCCTGATTGGTATTCCAAAGCTAATGCAGGGTTGGCCAATAATCCACGACCTATCATAACTCCGGCTAATGTAGGAAATTGTTCTTTGATGGCTTGAATTTCCTCTACACTGTTGATATCACCATTATAGATTAGCGGGTGTTTGCATATATTCTGGAACCTAGCAAACCCTTCAAGGTTTACCTCTCCTTTATATTGTTGTTTACCTAATCGAGGATGCATAGTTATCTGACGTAAAGGCAATTCGTTCAGAATAGGTGCTAATTGAATGCATTCGTCCGGATTCTCCCATCCCAATCTCATTTTAATAGAGAAACTGATTTGAGGATATTTCGTGACTATACTTAGTAACGCTTTTATTTCTTCCGGATAGGGAAGAATGCCGGAACCATTATGTCGTTTAGCCAATAGTGGAAACGGACAGCCTAGATTAATATCTGCCTCCTTGTAACCTTTCTCGATGAAAAGGGATAAAATCGTTTCTGCCTTTTCTGGTAATGAAGCTAATAGTTGAGGAACTAAGTGAGGTACATGATTGTTTTCTGCATCTATTTCCCGTTTATCTTTATTACGAAAATTACCTTTCTCCAACCGGACAAATGGAGTATAGTAGGTATCTACACCTCCAAAACAGGTGGCATGTGCATTACGGTAAATAGCTTCAGTATAGCCTTGTAATGGAGCGAAATGGATGGGAAGAAGCTCTTGCATTATGTTATTTTTGTCGCAAAGATACTGAAAGTAAAAGATAGGGACCTCACAGTTCCTCTTTTTCTGATGTTAAATTGATTAAAGTCTGATTGTTACTCTGTATTTGAATGTTCATTATCTATTCGGATAATTTATGATATATATTAGTTTTTATTTCATTTTCGATTGGCTTATTGATAGAAAGTGACTACATTTGTATGCATTTCAAATGAAATAAATATGAAAGTAAAGAAAATTAGTGCTGCTAATGTTGAGGCTTTTGCACTTCCTAAATTGTTCGATGAAGAAAAAATCGATTTTCAACCAATTCAATGCGTTAATTGGGTTGCATATCCTTACAAACCTAAAGTTAGTTTTCGGATTGCTCATACAAAAGATGCTGTTTTATTACATTTTAAGGTAAAAGAGGCGAGTGTTCGCGCAAAATATGGAGAAGATAACGGGGCTGTATGGACCGATTCTTGTGTCGAGTTCTTCTCTATTCCGGCGGGAGACGGAGTATATTATAATATAGAGTGCAACTGTATTGGAACAATATTGATTGGTGCCGGAGCTACTCGTGACGGACGTGAACATGCTCCGGAGGAAATAACATCCCTTGTACAGCGTTGGGCTAGTTTAGGAAAAGAACCGTTTGAAGAACGCATAGGAGATGGAGATATTACTTGGGAAGTTGCATTGATCATTCCTTATGCAGTATTCTTTAAACATCAGATACATTCATTGGACGGAAAAGAGATTAAAGCTAATTTTTATAAATGTGGCGATGATTTACAAACGCCCCATTTCCTTTCATGGAATCCGATTGTGATAGAACAACCGAATTTCCATCGTCCGGATTTCTTTGGAATGTTGGAATTTGAATAGGTTTCTTCATAAATAAAAAGATGAACTGAAATTGGGAAAAACAAGTATATCTTTCACTTCAATCAACCGCATGACTCTGTTAGATCATGCGGTTGATTGAAGTGAAAGAAGTGGTTGGTTTACATAAGAGAAGTACTTGATTGTATCCGATTATCCGTATGTTTTTTGCTCCACAAAGACTGGGAAGTTTGTTTGTAAACTCTTCAGTCTTTTTTTTAAAGATGAGGAAGATTGGATACAAACATAACAATCTTTTTCTGAAATTCTATAGCGTTTTCGCAGTGTTTTATTAATGCAAACCTTCTTTCCTTCATCTTCATATTTACAAATAAATATCCTTAAATATGAAGATGAAGGAAAGATGAATTAAAATGGAAATAGTAGCCGGAAATGCTGACATGGACTATAATCAAATAAAATAAGGTGGTGCCTTTTGTAGAACACCACCTTTGCTTTTATTGGCAAGTAACTATCTGTTATTTTACAATTCCTCGCTCCGAGCTCTTGACAAAGTTTACAATGTTTTCAATCTCTTCGCTCATTGGTACCTGATCAACGATTTTCTGCACTGCATCTTGTACGCTGAAGTTACCTTGGTAAATCAGACGATAGGCATTAGCAATGTGGCGGAGAATTCTCTCTGACGTATTGTGATGCTGTGACAAGACTACGGCATTTACTCCGTGATAAGCAACCGGATTTCCGGACATAATTACGTATGGAGGTACATCTTTCGAAATACGGCAACCACTTTGTACGAGTGTCCAGCTTCCTATATGGCAATATTGATGGAGGGTAACATTTCCGCTCAGGATGACACAATCATCCAATACACATTCTCCGGCAATGGTGGTCCCAATGCCAACTACACAATTATTGCCTATCTGGACATCATGACAAAGGTGTACTTTATCCATTAGGTAATTACCGTTTCCGATTTTTGTAGCATTCCCGGCAAAAGTGGCACGACTAATGACTACATTTTCGCGGATATCATTCTTTTCTCCGATAATCAGACTGCTTTCTTCTCCGGTATAGTGAAAGTCTTGCGGTTCCGCTCCCAGGACTGCATTCTGATGTATTTTATTTCCTTTTCCTATTTTTGTTCCTTTCAGGATACTAGCATAAGACATGATGATACAATCATCTCCTATTTCCACTCCTTTTTCGATATAAGCAAAAGGCTGAATGGTTACATTCTTTCCTATTTTTGCTTCAGGGTCTACATAAGCTAACGGACTAATCATAATAGTATATGTTTAAAGTTAATCTTCTCTTCCACCACCTAATGCCTGATAGAGGTTTACTACTGCTTGCATCTGGTCAAATGTATCGGAAACCTGAGAAATTTGTGCACTCAGGTAAGATTGTTGAGCCGACAGAACTTCCAGGTAAGTGGAGGTCCCTAAGTTAAACAATTCCTTGGTATCGTTAGCAGCTTTTTGTGCAGCTTCTACCTGTATTTTTCTGGATTCTGCCTTTTCACTGGTTGTTTGATATAAACTCAAAGCATTGCTGACTTCACTTCCGGCATTCAATAACGCTTGTTGGAAGGCTAATTTTGCTTCTGCTTCCTGTGCTTTGGCAATCTTCAGTTTGGCAATGTTAGAACCATTATAGAATAATGGTTGAGTTAAAGAACCGATAGCAGTTGCTAGAAATTTGCCCGGATTGATAATTGTTGAACCTGCACTATTGGTCCATCCTGCTGAACCACTCAATGTAATCTTAGGATAGAAATTGGAACGCGCCACATTGGTATTGTAGTAAGAAGCTGCTAAAGCCATTTCTGCAGCTTTGATATCAGGACGGTTTGAAAGCAACTGTAAAGGAACGCCTACTGAGAATTCGCTTGGCAACGATTGTGCATCTAATGTACTGCGTTTGATGCTTTGCGGAGCCTGACCAAGTAAAACTGATAAAG
Organism: Bacteroides faecichinchillae JCM 17102; assembly: GCF_000614145.1. GTDB lineage: Bacteria > Bacteroidota > Bacteroidia > Bacteroidales > Bacteroidaceae > Bacteroides > Bacteroides faecichinchillae. The sequence continues at coordinate 37,323 of NZ_BAKK01000034.1, forward strand.
AGTTTTCTACTTCACGAATACTCTGTTCGATATCTGGCAATGAAGCCAGTACCTGAGCATAAGCAGCTCTGCTTTGTTCTACACCTGCACTGTTGATGTTATACATTGCACCCTCTTTCATCGCTTCCATCGCTTCTGTATTCCGTTTCAGAATTTCTGCTGTTTCACGACTGATCTCCAGCTGTTTGTCCAACATCATCAACGTATAATACATATTAGCAACATTGGCTATGATTTGAGTTTGAACAGCTTGGCGGTAAGCTTGCATTTGTTTAACATTAACTTCAGCACCTCTTTTTGTGTTCAATATTCCACCGAACAAACTTATTTCCCAACTGGCTGCCACCGGAAGAGAGTAGGTTTTTGAAGCAGCTTTATGATTGAAGCTACTGATAGTACCTTGCGGTGATAAAGCCAGTGAAGGAGCATAGGCCAATTTAGCTGCCAGTAAAGGAGCTTGCGCTTCTTTTACTTTTAAAATAGCGGATTGTAAATCTGTATTTTGTTTCAGTCCCAATTCAATGAGTGATTGAAGTTGTGGGTCGGTAAATACAGTCTTCCATGGCAGATTTCCGAAGTTTGTTGTATCCGAGACCACTGTATCATTTTCCGCTACTGGGTCGCGATACAGGCCGGAGGTATTAATATCTTCGGGTCTGTCGTATGACTTATAGATGTGGCAGCTGCTCAGCAGAGCAGTTGCACACAACATATATATAATCTGTTTCTTCATATCGAATTTCATTATTTAGCGTATTGTTCAATCTCTGTTTCAGCATCTGCATTGTCGATATCTTCCCATTCCATCGGTTTTACTTTTTCTTGCAGATATTGGAAGACAACGAATAAGGCTGGAACAATGAAAATCTGGCAAATCATACCGATTAACATACCACCGATGGAAGCTGTACCCAATGTACGGTTACCATGAGCACCTACACCAAATGCAAACATCAACGGAAGCAAACCTACGACCATAGCGAGTGATGTCATCAAAATAGGACGGAGACGAGCACCGGCACCCAAAACGGCTGCCCAAGTAATACTCATACCCATCTTACGACGGTCGAGGGCGAACTCTACAATTAGAATGGCGTTTTTCGCCAACAGACCCATCAACATGATTAAGGCAATCTGCATATAAATGTTGTTGGACATCGTTCCCAGAATCATCTTCAATGACGATATACTGCCGATAGCACTCATTCCATTAACGAATAAGAAACTACCCAGCAAACCGAATGGAATCGAAAGTAATACAGCCAACGGAAGGATGTAACTTTCGTATTGTGCACTTAACAATAGGTAAACGAATACGAAACAGAGAACAAAAATCAAACCTGTTGTACTGCCGCTACTCTGTGCCTCTTCACGTGCCATACCTCCTAATTCGTAAGTATATCCTGTCGGAAGATTCTGTTGCGCTACTTCAGAAAGTGCCTGCAAAGCCTGACCGGAAGTATAACCGGGAGCAGGAGCAACCATTACTTTCATTGAAGTGTACATATTGAAACGACTGATAATATCCGGTCCGTATACTTTCTTCACAGATATAAACTGACTGATCGGTGCCATTTCACCACTGTTGTTTCGAACCTTGATATTTTTCAGAGATTCCAAATTCTTACGTGATAATGGATCTGACTGGATCATTACACGATACATCTTACCGAAACGGTTGAAGTTGGATGCGTACAAACCTCCGTAATATCCCTGCATGGTAGTAAGGATGTCATTCGGGCTAATACCTGCCTTTTTACAAACTGCTGCATCGATATCGATCATATATTGTGGGAAGTTCGGGTTGAAAGAGGTCTTTGCCGAGTTGATTTCCGGACGTTTTTCCAATGCTGCCGTATAATCATTGACTACATCAAAGAATTTATTTAATTCACCACCGGTTTTATCTTGCATATTTACTTCAATATCTGTAGATGCCGAATAACCCGGGATCATCGGAGGTGCGAAGAACAATACTTGTGCCTCTTTAATAATCTTCTGCGCACGCATATATAAAGTGGCAACAATCAGGTCGGAGTTTTGTGTTACAGAACGTTCATCCCAGTCTTTTAATTTAATAATGAAAGAACCATAGGAAGGTCCCTGCCCCCCGATAAAGCTGAATCCTGAAATCAATGTACGTGATGCTACGGCAGGGTCGGAAGCGATCAAGCTATCAACACGTGCTAATATTTGTTCAGAACGGTCCTGTGAAGTTCCCGGAGGCAATGTTACTGCACCCATCAATGTACCGGTATCTTCATTAGGTACCATACCTGTCGGTGTAGTTCCCATAAAGAATATAAGCAATACGATAGAAATAGCAACCAATCCTAAAGATAACCATTTCTTCTGAATGAAGAACAGTACACGTTTCTTATATCGTTTCAAAATAGAATCGTATGCTGCATTGAACGAGGCATGAAAACGATCTACGAACGATTTTTTCTTGTTTTCATGTCCATCACCGGTATGTGGTTTCAGGAATATAGCACAAAGGGCAGGACTCAAAGTCAAAGCGTTCAATGCGGACAAACCAATAGCGATTGCCATGGTCAAACCGAACTGACGGTAGAACGTACCTGCTGTACCACCCATGAAACTTACGGGGACAAACACCGCCATCATAACTAATGTAATAGATACGATAGCACCTCCCAGTTCACGCATTGCATCGATAGAGGCTTGGCGGGCGGATGTGTAACCTTGGTCTAGCTTGGCATGCACACCTTCGACGACCACAATCGCATCATCGACACAATGGCAATGGCGAGAACTAGAGCACATAAGGTCAGCAGGTTCAAACTAAATCCGATCAATGACAGGATAAAGAAGGTACCGATCAAAGCTACCGGAATAGCAATAGTCGGGATTAATGTAGAACGTAAATCCTGCAAGAAGATATATACTACGATAAATACCAATATAAATGCTTCGATCAAAGTCTTTAATACTTCATGGATAGAAGCAAATAAGAAGTCGTTTGCATTCATGGATACGTTTAACTTCAATCCTGTAGGCAGAGTCTTAGACGCTTCATCCAAAAGCTTTTCTATATCGGTAATAGTCTGGGTTGCATTAGTACCTGCCATCTGGTAAACGATACAAGTAACAGCCTTATGTCCATTTACGCGGTTGGTAAAGTTATATCCCAGACGGTCTAGCTCTATTTTTGCAATATCTTTCAGGCGAAGAACTTCGCCACCCGGTTGTGACTTGATAACGATATTTTCAAACTCTTCCGGTTGTTGTAAACGTCCTTTGTAACGGATGGTGTATTGAAAAGTCTGATTACTACGTTCACCAAACTGACCGGGAGCTGCTTCGATATTCTGTTCTGCCAATGCAGCAGCTACATCGCTTGGAATTAGTTTATACTGGGCCATTACGTCCGGACGCAACCAAATACGCATGGAATAGTCTTGACCCATTACATTCGCATCACCTACACCTTGTACACGCTGAACCTGTGGAATCAAGTTGATCTTGGCATAGTTCTCGATAAATGAGTTGGAATAAGTGTCGCTTTCATCGTAAAGTGAAAATACGACTAACATAGAAGTCTGGCGTTTTTGAGTGGTTACACCGACTTTGGTAACTTCGGCTGGTAATAATCCCTGTGCCATAGCAACACGGTTTTGTACATTGACAGCCGCCATATCTGGATCCGTTCCTTGTTTGAAATATATAGAAATATCACCGGAACCTGTGTTAGATGCGTTGGAAGTCATGTACATCATATTTTCTACACCGTTGATCTGCTCTTCCAGCGGAGCGATTACGGAGTTTAATACGGTTGATGCACTTGCACCCGTATAAGTAGCTCTTACCGATACGGTAGGAGGAGCAATGTCCGGATACTGGGTGATAGGTAATGTTACCAATCCAATAGCACCCAAGATTACTATCAAAATAGAAATAACTGTTGATAGTACCGGACGGTTAATAAAATTATCTAATTTCATACGGTTATCTGAATTATTAATTGAAAGCAGTGGCTAAGTTGCCATCGTGTTGATCTTTCAAAGCTTGTTGATAGTTCGCTTCTTTTTGTGCCGGAGTGATAGGTTGTATTTTCATTCCGTCTTTCAGTGTTTGCACGCCTTCTATAACGATCTTGTCTCCGGAATTCAAACCGGAAGTAACTAAGTAATCTTTTCCGTTATCTAGATTGAAAATTGTGATTTCTGTGTATTTTACAGTGTTATCCGGTTGTAATATATAAACAAATTTCTTGTCTTGGATTTCAACTGTTGCTGATTGAGGAATGTTAATCGCATTTTCCATATTATAAGGAATGAGAATATTAGCACTACCACCACTATGTAGAATGTGATTGTCATTAGGGAACTTAGCACGCATAAGTACAGAACCGTTTTCAATGACTCCGGTTACTATTTCAATTTTACCTTCTGCATCATACATTGTTCCATCTATCAATTGTAGCTTTACAGCCGGCATTTTGTTGAGTTCTTCTTTAATGTCACCGCTTTTTGCCATGGCCAACAGTTCTTTCTCAGTCATGTTGAAATATACATTAACCTCTCCCAATTCAGATACTGTAGTCATTGGTGCTGCCATTGAAGGGCTTACTAGAGCTCCTAAACGATAAGGGATCTTGTTGATGATACCGTCTGTCGGACTTTTTACTTGAGTGAAAGATAAGTTTTGTCTGGCAGTAGTCAATTGCGCTTGTGCTTGTGCCAATTGTGCCTGTGCTTGCGCCAAAGAATTTTCTGCCATTGACAAATCATAGTTACTGATGATCTGTTTCTTGTTTAGTTCACGCTTATTATCAACAGTTATTTGTTGAGTATTTACAGCAGCTTCAGCTGTTTTAATAGCAGCTTCCGCAGTACGTACTGCAGCTGCATATTGAACGGGATCAATAATGAACAAAACTTGTCCTTTGCGAACAGTAGCTCCTTCGTCTACACATAATTTCGTGATAAATCCCGATACTTGCGGACGGATTTCTACATCTTGTTTTCCTTCGATTGTTGCAGGATGAGAAGATATTAAAGATGCAGTGCTCTTTTGTACTTCTTGTACTGCAAATTCAGGGACTTTTCCCGTATCGTTTCCCTTATTGCCACAACTAGACAATAGGGCTACGCAAAATGCAAATAAAACAATTCTACTTTTCATACTAAACTATTTATCTGTTTTTTTAATGATTATGCGTTTGTTGCCGGCGTGTTGTTCAATGAGTAAGATAGGTGATTTAAAGAAAACAGTCGGAAACTGATTGAGAAAAATCAGTTTCCGACTGCAAAAGTACTTTAAATTCGGTATTCTTGTACTCTGATATCGTGTTTTTTAACTATGTTTTTTACTTTAGTTGATGAAATACCGGGGTCATAATAAAACTAAACTCATAATCTTGATATGGAAGACGATATTTATCCAATGGTATTGCTCCCCAACTATTAACACATGCCAACCCTGTTTGTACCTTATCGATGCAGAAGTTTGTAAAGTTGGCTTTCTTTATTTCGGGTGAATGGCGTTGGTCTTTGTTACTGCCATCATCCAATGATTCAATGGTATAGTTTAATGCAGATGCAGAGAATGGAGCTTCAGCAACAAATTGTAAACCATTGCCACCGATATTCAGCATATTCCACCACCGGATATCTGTTTTTGTACCGGTTTCCTGTGGACGGATATAAGGATAAAATTGTTCGTCTACAGTTTGACGGTATTTACCAAGTCTTGCAGCATGGTTACGGTCAGAATAATTTTCTATCGGTCCTCTACCATAATACTCTATTTCATTAAAGGCAAGTGGCATACGCAGTTGCATACCAAAACGGAACATTTCAGAGACCTTCTGACTTTGGTCTGCAGTCATTTTCTGTGTCACTTTTACTGCTCCTTCATTATTAATAATATAGGTAAGGAATAACTTACCTCCCATTGGCTTCATGTCATATTCTGCACGAACAACCGCTTGGTCATTTTCGATAGCATGTTTCAATGATGTTAGTTTCAACTTCGGATTCTTCCAGATAGCATATTTATGTTGCAGGTTAGCCCCAAAATCATTATCTGTGGGAGCTCTCCAGAAGTTGGGAGTCAGGCTGCTACCTTGTGCCATTAATTGTATTCCCTTCACGTCATAGCGGCAAAGATAACCGTCATGTTTGTTGAATTCTAAAGAAAAGTCCTGACCGGTAACGATTAGGTAGTTTTGATCATTATCTCGAATACTTGGAACAGTGACTGCAATATTAGAAGTTTGTTTGTTTTCTAATTTTAGATCTGGTGCTTTGTAATCACAAATACTTAATTGGTCATAAGCGATAACCTCCCCAGCCGGAAGTAAAGTCTCAGCTTTTTTAAGTTTATAATTTACATTAAGAAGCAGTTCTTTGCAAGGTGATATTTTTTCTGTGTTGAATGCCAATTGTATCTTGGCCGTTTGCTGAGGTGCCACTTCTAAATCGTTTACAATACCGGTTTGAACTATTTCTCCATTTGCTAATAAGCTCCATTCCATATAACAGTCAGACAAGTCGCGGAAGAAATTCTCATTATAAACGTTGATTTCACCTTTTGCAAGATCAGCCGGAGTTGTCCAGATGTTCTGATAGAAATACCCCACTTCATAAGCATGTGGGTTTGGTACACGATCAGGACTGATCAAACCATTGTCGCAGAAGTTATTGTCAGAAGCGTCGTATTTGTTGAAATCACCTCCATAACCATAAATATCTACGCCATCTTTGTTTTTCCAATGACAGGATTGATCAACGAAGTCCCAGATGAATCCACCCTGATATTTTGGATATTTGCGAATAATATCCCAGTATTCTTTGAATCCGCCTTCAGAATTACCCATAGCGTGTGCATATTCACATTGAATCAGTGGTTTCTGTATGTCTCCCTCAGAATATTTGATGCAATTATTATAGTCTAAATACATCGGGCAATAAATATCTGTAAACTCACTGGTACCAGCTTGCTCATATTGTACGGCACGAGTCTTGTCTTCATTCTTTATCCATGTATAACATGCTTCGAAATTTGGTCCCATACCTGCCTCATTACCTAATGACCAGAAAATGATAGAAGGATGGTTGTATCCACGTTGAATGTTGCGTTGGTTACGTTCCATGTGTGCTTTTGCATAAGCAGGATTCTTTGCAAGTGTCTTGTCTCCGTATCCCATTCCATGAGACTCGATGTTGGCTTCGGCTACTACATATAATCCATATTGGTCGCAAAGGTCATACCAACGGTTGTCGTCCGGATAATGGCAAGTACGTACAGCGTTGATATTGAGTTTTTTCATTACTTGGATATCTTGTAGCATACGTTCAAGAGACACAACATAACCACCGTCCGGATCCATCTCATGACGGTCGGCTCCTTTAAAGAGTACCGGCTGACCATTAATAAGAATTTGTCCGTCTTTCAATTCAATTTTGCGGAAACCAATTTTTATAGGAATGACTTCAGTCACTTTATTCCCATCTTTTAAGGTGGCAGTCAAAGTGTAAAGATTCGGAGTTTCAGCAGTCCATTTCGCCGGGTTTGAAATGGAAAGGGTAGTATTAAGTTTACCGGAACCCTTCAGATTGGCTGTCGCTACACTATTTCCCTGTACATCTGATAAGTTAATGGCTACTGTTCCGCTACCTTTTAAGTCAATAGCTACGTCTAAAGTACCATCTTTATACTGGCTATCCAGGTCAGGAGTTAAACGGATGTCTTGAATATGTTTTTTATCACGTGCATACAAGTAACAATCACGTCCTACACCGGAATAACGGAAAAAGTCCTGATCTTCCAAATAGCTACCATCACACCAGCGGAATACTTGAAACGCTATCAAGTTCTTACCGGGCTTGAGATATTTGGTAAGGTTGAATTCTGCTTCCAGTTTACTATCCTCACTATAACCTACGTAACGTCCATTTACCCAAAGATACATATTGGAAGTTACAGAACCAAAATGAGCAAGTATTTCTTTCCCTTTCCAATCCTCTGGAAGGATGATTTCTTTACGGTAAGATCCTACATGGTTATTGGTGGTAGGAACTTCGGGAGGATTATTTTTAAATTGACTTCTCCAGGCATATCCGACGTTTACATAAATCGGATCACCATATCCGTTTAGTTCCCAAACACCAGGTACTTTCAGCTCATCCCAGCCTTTATCATTGAAATTTGTCTGATAAAAATCTGTAGGGCGTGCTTCTGCGTCTTTTACCCAATTGAATTTCCAAAGACCGTTGAGTGTCATAAAATTCTTTGAGTTTTCTTTGATGCCAGCTTGTGCTTCATCGGCTGATGCGTAGGCAAAGTAATTAGTATGCATGGGAGAGCGGTTCACGGCATTTATTTCCGGATCTTTCCACTCATTGAAGTTTTGTGCTTGAATAGCTGTCAATCCAAGTGCAGCCAAAAAGCAGGAAAGCAGTTGTTTCTTCATGGGTTTTTGTATTAGGTTTGAATTTACGGGGTCAAAGATAGGCAATTATTGAAAAGTAAAAGACAAATAATTATTCAATTAAGGTCACAATTAAATAAATTAGTTGAAAAATAGAATAAACAGCCCATCTGAAATAGTTTATAATAGATTTTAAGTAATGAGAGAAGAAACATACTTTCTCTCTGTTTTGTTATCTATCAAAGTATATTTAATCCAAACAGATATTGAATACACTTTGAATAGCTTATAGAATAAGGAATAGTGCTTCCGTTATAGCTAGCTAGTTCCTAAAGAATTTGTGATTTTTAATAAATTAGCTAGAAAGTTAGTGTTTATTGATGAAGAAACTTTATTTTTGCAACATGTTACAATTTGAGAATCAAAAGATAAAGCATATAGTTCGCAGAGTTTTACCAGTGTCAACATTGGTAGCTGTGATATATTCCTGTGCAAGCATCGGACAACCGATGGGTGGAGAGAAAGATAAGACTCCTCCTCGTTTTGTGGGTAGTACACCGGTAGCAGGTGCTACAAACGTTAAAAAGAATAAGATATCTCTTGTTTTTGATGAATTCATCAAGATAGAGAAAGCAACAGAAAAAGTGGTTGTTTCACCTCCTCAGATACAACAACCTGAGATTAAGGCTACCGGAAAGAAAATACAGGTGAACCTGCTTGACTCTTTGAAAGAGAATACTACTTATACAATCGATTTTTCTGATGCTATTGTGGATAATAATGAGGGTAATCCGCTGGGTAACTTTGCATTTACTTTCTCCACGGGTGCACAGATTGATACAATGGAAGTAGCCGGAACGTTGCTTGATGCTTCTAACCTCGAGCCTATTAAAGGAATGTTAGTCGGATTACATTCCAATCTCAATGATTCAGCTTTCACTAAACTACCTTTTGACCGCGTGGCACGTACTGACAGTCGCGGGCATTTCTCAATTCGTGGAATTGCTCCTGGTAAATATCGTATCTATGGATTGATGGATGCCGACCAGAACTTTACTTTTAATCAGAAGAGCGAAATGATTGCTTTTAATGATTCTTTGGTTATACCTACGATGGAAGAGCGTGTGCGTATGGATACAGCATGGGTGGATTCATTGACTTATGACACAATCATTGAAAAGAAATATACTCATTATTTGCCGGATAATCTCATACTTCGTGCTTTTAAGGAACTCAATAACTCTCAGTACTTGATAAAATCGGAGCGTCTTGTGCCGCAGAAATTTACTCTTTATTTTGCAAATAAGGCGGATACTTTACCTGTGTTGAAAGGATTAAATTTCGATGAAAAGGAGGCTTTTGTTATAGAAAAGACTCATCGTAATGATACCATTCATTATTGGGTGAAAGATTCTGTTTTGTATAAACAGGATACGCTTGCTCTTAGCCTGACTTATCTTTATACGGATACATTGAATCAGTTAGTTCCTCGTACAGATACGTTGAGACTTGTGTCGAAACAGAAACTAGTGAAAGAAGAACCTGAAAAGAAGAAAAAGAAGAAAAAGAAAGACGATGAGGAAGAAGTAGAACCGACAAAGTTCTTATCTGTAAAAGTGGATGCTCCTTCATCAATGGACGTATATGGTTCTATTTCTTTGGTTTTTGAGGAGCCAATTGCCTATTTTGACAGTGCAGCTATTCACCTTCGACAGAAAGTAGATACTCTTTGGAAAGACGTGCCTTTTGAATTTGAACATGATTCGATTGATATAAAGAAATTTAATCTGTACCATGATTGGGAACCGACGATTGAATATGAATTTGCAGTAGATTCTACAGCATTTCATGGGATATATGGCTTGTTTACTGATAAAATAAAACAAGGGTTTAAGGTACGTAGTGAAGATGAATATGCCAGCATTGTATTCAATATAACGGGGGCGGATTCTTCGGCTTTTGTCGAACTATTAGATGCGCAAGATAAAGTGGTACGTCGGCGGAGAGTTGTCAATGGAATTGCTGACTTCTATTACTTAAATCCGGGGAAATACTCTGCTCGTTTGATTAATGACAGGAATGGAAACGGTGAGTGGGATACAGGAAATTTTGAAAAGGGATTGCAACCAGAGGAGGTCTATTATTATAATATGATTCTGGAACCAAAAGCAAATTGGGATCTGACCAAGCAATCGTGGGATATTCATTCTACTCCTCTTGATAAACAAAAACTCGACGAACTTAAAAAACAAAAACCAGATGAAGATAAAAGAAAAAATAATAATAGTGATGAACGGCGCCGCCGATAATTTGCGACGCGCATTCACCATCGGATTTATTCTGTTATTGTTAGGAAGTATAGGGCTTCCTGTTAATGCTCAGTGTGAAGCGAAGAATGATGCATTCCAGTCAGGAGAACATGTCATGTATGACTTGTATTTTAATTGGAAATTTGTTTGGGTAAAGGCCGGAATTGCCAGCTTAACAACCAATGCAACTACGTATCATTCCAAACCTGCATTTCGTATTAACCTGTTAGCCTTAGGCAGTAAACGTGCGGACTTCTTTTTTAAGATGCGTGACACATTGACTTGTGTAATGGGAGAGAAGCTGGAGCCCCGTTATTTCCGTAAAGGGGCTGAAGAAGGTAAACGTTACACCGTCGATGAGGCTTGGTTTTCTTATAAAGACGGACTTTGTTTTGCAAATCAGAAACGCTCTTTCCCGCGTACAGGTGAAGTTTATGAAGACGAGACTAGTGATAGCCGTTGTATTTATGATATGCTGACTATTTTGGCTCAGGCTCGTTCCTATGATCCTGCTGATTATAAAGTCGGTGATAAGATTAAATTTCCGATGGCTACAGGACGTAAGGTGGAGGAACAAACACTTATCTATCGTGGAAAAGAAAATGTGAAAGCAGAGAATGGTATTACATATCGTTGTCTGATCTTTTCATTGGTGGAATATGATAAGAAAGGTAAAGAGAAGGAGGTGATTACTTTCTTTGTATCAGATGATAAGAACCACCTTCCTGTTCGTTTAGACTTGTTTTTGAATTTTGGATCAGCAAAAGCATTCTTGAATGATGTTACCGGTAATCGTTATCCGATGACTTCAATCGTTAAATAAGCCGGACTCAGACTTCGAAGGGAACCTTTTGATCTTTTCGGAATACGCTTGATTCAAAAGTTGCAATCAGCTCTCCATGTTGATTAGTGACATCTACTTGATAGCAACCTGTACTTCGACCGATATAACGTTCGCGTGCTTCGGCATAAAGGGTATCACCCGGACCGCTGGCACGCAGGAATGTTATGTTCGACGAGAGGGAGAAAGCAAGTGTTCCGTGTGAATTGGCTGCAGCTGCAAGTGCAGATCTGCCAGAGTAAAAATGGCCCCTCCTTGTGTACGTGCACCTGCGTTGAGGTGTTCTGCTTTTATTTCCATTTTTGTTTTACTATATCCTTCGCGGACTTCAAGCAATACTACGCCCGCATTTTTTGCGAATAAATCATTCATGAAAAATTCTTGTGGTGTCATGATTAATTTAATAATTTGATGTGTTGATTTTGAGCTATGGATATTTAAATTATCCAATAAATATTGTTTTTGACGAATAGCAAAGATAACCTAACTTACAATAAATACCTAATAAAATGACGCAAATAAAAGAAATAATATGTATATTCGGCAGATTATTTGCTACTATGGCTTTGTTTTTCGGTCAAAACT
>NZ_BAKK01000033.1 GCF_000614145.1 Bacteroides faecichinchillae JCM 17102
TTGGGAATTTTACAACTGGAAGAAAATTTGGATATTCGAGATTGGCCGTCAATTGAGAAAGAATCATGGAGTATGTATGTGTTCAATAAAATGGTATCGCTACAATCCATATTAACCAGAAAACGAATAAGAAGTCGAGGAGTAAACTTTATTTTAGATTGGATTGCATCATCTGTTTTTCGTCCTCTTTTATTGAAGCAGGGGATTGGCTTTGTTAGTAGTTATCATTATATATATACCACTCGTCTGCATGTGATGATACTATCTATCTTACTCCACAAAAGGGTTAAATTCATAGATAACTCTTATGGAAAAAATTCCTCTTTTTATGATACATGGTTAAAAGATTTGAATGGTGTTGAGCCATATTTTTAGTGTATAATCTAAAGATAACTATCAGTGTTTTATTAGTACGTTTCACTTTAAATATGATAATATGTACCTATATTCTTTCTATAGGTCTATATGCTAATTTTGATATGATTTTAATTTATGTTTATTGAAAAGATATTTTGTAGGAGAAAATCAAATTTATCTTGAAAGGAGATATAAGGTTGTCTGTGTTGATTGTAATTTGAATTGACAATTATTTGCTATTTAATAAATTGATAAATGATGATTTCTATAATAATTCCTGTGTATAAAGTCGAGGACTTTATTGGCTCATGTCTGAATAGTGTTTGTCAGCAAACATATTCAGAAATAGAGGTGATATTGGTAGATGATTGTTCTCCTGATCGATCTATGGCGGTGGCAGAACCTTTTATCTGTGAATTAAAGAAGAAGTTTCCTGTAAAAGTAATAAGGCATGAAAAAAATAAAGGCTTGTCTGCTGCAAGAAATACTGGCGTCATGAATTCTTTAGGTGATTATCTGTTTTTTTGGATAGTGATGATGAGTTACCTAAAAATGCAATGCTTTCATTTGTGGCATGTCTGCAAAAATTTGGTAATGTAGATTTTTTGATTGGTAATGCGGAGGTAATAGGGGATTTTTGTTGCAAAAGATTTACAGAAGAGATGTTGTTAACTACTAATGAACAAATTGTAGATAAATATATATCTGAAGATTTATATGTGATGGCCTGGGGTAAATTAATAAAACGTTCATTTTTTTTAGAGAAGGATTTATGGTTTATTGAAGGGCTTTTACACGAAGATGAATATTTTTCTTTTCGGCTTATGATATATTCAAGTACTGCGGTTATTGTAAAAGATTATGTGTATAAATATGTTGTTCGTCATAGTGGCTCAATAACAGCAACGAAGGGGAAGAAAAATTATGTTGATTATTTGAGAATTATAACATTGAAAATTGATTTGATGTTGCGAGAGGCAACCTATCAAAAGGAACCTAAAATATATTCTTTTTTTGTATCTGTGTTATATGGATTCACAACCTATGTAATTGAAACTGAATGTTTGCGATTGAATGAAAAAGCAATGATGTTACAGGAAGTTAGAACATTGAAGGATAATCTGAAGCAATTTAAAAAAAGGAGATCTTTGCAGGATAGTGTAAAAAAATGGATTATAAATATAGCTGCATTTACTTATTATATTATAATAAAAGTTCGAAGTTGACAACTAAAGGATAAAAAAATGAATAACTTACCATTGATCTCTATTGTTATACCGATTTATAATACAAGTAATTTTTTTGAGTAGATGTATAGATAGTTGCATTTCTCAAAAATATAAAAATATAGAAATTGTAGCGGTAAATGATGGAAGTACGGATAATAGTTTAGATATATTGTTGAAATATGTTCAAATAGATGAAAGAATCCGTGTTGTAGATAAGACAAATGAAGGTTTAATTTTAACTAGAAAACGTGGAGTTTATGAGTCTAAAGGCGAATATATATTTTTTTAGATAGTGATGATTATATCCCTGACACTTCTATTCATGTTCTTTGTTCGTATGCTATGAGAAATGATGCAGATGTAGTTATTGGAGGGATGTGTTATTTTTGGGATAATGGAAAACAGATGGTGAAGAATAATTATACACCTATTGGCGACTCTAAAATAGAATTGTATGCTTCATTAATATTAGGGAAGATAGGAGGAAATATTTCGGGAGCATTAATAAGAAAAGAAATACTTCAAGAAGTTAATTTTTCTTCCTCATTAATAATAGGGGAAGATTTATCTGTGCAGATGCAGTTGAGAGGGGAAGAACGGAAAATTAAATATATATCAGATGTTGTTTACTATTATTATCAAAATTCAACATCAATGATGCATAAACAGTCTGAGAAAATTTTAAGATCTCACATCAATTTTTGTAAATGGCAGATTCAATATGTAAATTCTTTATCTTTTGGACATTCTGCTTTGATTCAAGATGCTTTGGCCTACAGTGTTCTAAATGGTTTATTCACATTTATATTTAATGGTGGTTGCCAGAAAATATATTCAGATTATATAAAGATTGTGAACTCTACATACTTGAGTAATAAGTTTTCTGCAAAGAATTTGCCTTCCTATATTTATATTGGACTTCGTTTAAATAAAAGATCTCCATTTTTGGGAAATATTTTTATTCGGAGTCTGTACTACCTAAGAGCCGTATTGAAAAGATAGATTATGCCTAAAGTTTCTGTTTTGATTCCTGTGTATGGTGTTGAATGCTATATTCGTAAGTGTGCTATATCTTTATTTAAACAAACACTGAAAGATGTAGAATATATTTTTGTAGATGACTGTACTAAAGATAAAAGTATAGATGTATTGGAAAAAACTATAGAGGAGTTTCCGGATTGTATATTAAAAGTGCAAATCTTGCATCATTCGATAAACCGTGGTTCTGCTGTAGCAAGAAATACGGCTTTGAATGCGGCTACAGGTGAATATATTATTGTTATTGACAGTGATGATTTTATAGAGCCGACTATGTTGGAAGAATTATATAATAAAGCTGTAAATGAGATGGCGGATATCGTTGTCTCTGATTATTGGGTTGATTTTAAAGATAAATCTGTTTATAAAAAACAGAAAGCACCAGCAACAGGACTTGAATGTTTGAAGGCTTTATTGAGAGGAGATTTGCATGCCTCGACTTCTAACAAATTAGTGGCTAGAAAATTGTTTGTAGATAATAATATATCTCATTTTGAAGGTCTTAATTTAGGTGAGGATATGTCTATTCTATTTCGTTTGTTTTATTATGCTAATAAGGTTTCTTATTTACCACACGCTTATTTGCATTATGTACAATATAATGCATCATCTTACACGTCAAAAATTTCGGAGAAATCTAGAGAGAATATTATAAAATTGATTGAGATTATTGAAATTTTCTTTCAAACTAATAAGATACAGGATAAAGATTTATGGCAGGATTTTGACTATTATAAATTATCTGTTAAATCGATTTTGTTAATTTCATGTGAAAAAGAAGAGAGAAAAAAATATTGGGATATATATAATGATTCTGTCCCTTATTTATATCAACATCCAACCATGCCAATGCATTATAAATGGATTGTTTTATTAGCATCAAAAAATAAAAAGTATCTATTAAATTTATTACTCTGTATTTTGACTTTGATGAAAAAGTTCATGAGATGAAAGAACTTAATTTTCGTATATTCATAGTTTTGTTTTTTATATCTCCATTATTAAGTTTTCCTTTAATAGTGTATTATATTTATTTGCAGAGAAAATATGCATATACTTTTTTTGGCTTTATTTCTAGGTTTTATCGCTTTATTATATGCTCCTACGCATGATTTATTTCGTCATAACTTATTGTACTATGATTATGTAGGAGAAGCAACTACAGGAATTGTCTTTAGGCAAGATGTATTGCTGTATACTTTAACTGCCTGGTTTGCTAAATGGAATATCAATTTTGAAATTATAAGATTTTTGTTTGTTTTTCTTTCATACCAGATGTATTTTTCTTTATTTTATTCTATACAGAGAAAAAATAGTTATTTGAATAACAATAAGAAAATAAGTTTTTTATTGTTCTTGCTTTTACTGTTTTCTATACGTTTTTTTGTGATATGTTGCGGATTACGACAGGGGCTTGCAACCGCTTTTGCCGTATTTGGAGTTTATAAGTTATTAATAGAAAATAGAAAAGTTGGTTATGTGTTTTTGTTGTTAGCTCCCCTTACACATTTATCTTTAATAATAGCTTTTGTAGGAGTTTTGATAATAAAGTATATTAATATTAGTTTTAAAGTTGGGCTATTCCTTGCCATTGTTTTATATTTATTAAGCATGACATTGATGAATTATTTATCTTCTTTTCTAGGTGGAGATGTTGGAAAGGCTGTTGAAGTATATACAACCGGATATTGGGGGGCTGATGGAGAGGCAGCAGAACAGATCTCATTAAAAGGCATGATAGCATTATATTTCAATCAGCTTCAGATGTTGCCATTACTATACTTTATGTATAAAGTAAATGAAAATAGTAAATACTTTTCTTTTATCGTTTTTAGTTTTATTATATGTGCTGTGACTTTACCTTATTTTGCTGTTATTGATCGCATGATTATGCTTTTTATGGGGATTTCTGTTCTTTTTCTTATATATAATTTCAATGGTAGTAGATTACATTTAAAAGTAAGTAAAACCGCATTAATATTAGTTGCATCTTTTTTCTTTATCTCTTTATATGCTGAAAGATATACTATCCGTTTAAGTCGGGAATATAAATTATTGACGCCTGTACCTTATATTTTAATGAATAATTATAGTGAGCAGTGGCTGTGGAATAATGTGAATAACTGGGGAAAATAGAGATATAGCCTTAGAAAGTAATATTTAACTACGGATTTGAAGAGTTCTTGTATCAAATTATAATGAGAATAGCATATATTGTTCCTTCCTTAGCGAATAAGGGACCTGTAATAGTTGTAAAAGAATTGGTCGATCAAATGACTAGTAATGGTCATGAATGTACGGTTTTTTATTTTGATGATATTAAGCAATTGAGTTTTGCGTGTTCCACAAAGCGTCTTTTTCAAAATGACAGAATTAATTTTCTAGAGTTTGATATCATTCATAGTCATGGAATACGTCCTGACTGGTTTGTTTATCGCTATAGAGAATATAGTGGCAAGGTACGTTATCTATCTACAGTTCATAACTACGTCTTTCAAGATCTTTCTTATCAGTATAATTACTTTATAGCTCAAGTATTTGGAAGATTCTGGATGAGGTGGTTAAGGAAGCATGATAAAATAGTGACTTTAAGTATGAATGCTATGAAATATTACGAACAATGGATTAATAATGATAAATTAGCATATGCCTATAATACTCGTAGCATTGATAAAACAAAGAAACTGTCAGACAATGAACTGAAAGAACTACTGAATTTTAAAGGGAAAGATATACTCATTGGAGTTAATGCTTTGTTATCTCCAAGAAAGGGAATAGACATATTAATTAAGGCACTTCCTGTATTACCGGAATATAGATTATTTATAGTCGGTGATGGTAAATCACGAAAAGGTTTGGAACAATTAGCACGTATCAAAGGGGTATATAATCGTTGCTATTTCGCAGGTGTGAAAGCGGATGCATATCGTTATTTACCCTATTATGACATTTTTGCTATGCCTAGTCGTAGTGAAGGTTTTCCATTAGCTCTGTTGGAAGCTGCCTTTTATTCAAAAACTTCGGTTGTGGCCGATATACCGATTGTAAAAGAGGCATTTACTACAGAAGAAGTTTCTATGTTTCAATTAAGTAAACCCGAAACAATTGTTGGTGCAATATTAAAAGCCACTAATAATTCGGATATGGGAGAGAAAATGTACGAGAAGTATACGCTATGCTATTCTCCTGAGAATATGTATCGAAAATATATTTCAATATATCAGCAAGAGCCTTGAAATTAATAATAGTACTGCTTAAATGCAATTAGACTTTTCTGTATTATTCTCTTTATATAGCAAAGAGAATCCTGCTTTTTTACGCCAAAGTTTGGATAGTATATTTTGTCAAACGTTAGCACCTGTTGAAGTTATTTTGATTAAAGATGGACCTTTAACAGATGAACTGGAAAATGTAATATCAGAATATCTTATGAAATATCCAATGTTTAAGGTGATACCTCTAATGAAAAATCAAGGATTAGGTAAGGCTTTAAATGAAGGTTTGAAACATTGTTCATGTGACATAGTAGCTCGTATGGATACAGATGATATTGCCAAGCCTAATCGTTTTGAGAAACAAATAGCTATTTTTGAGAAGTATCCTGATATTGACGTAATTAGTTCTTGGATAGAAGAATTTGAAGGGGATATATTAAATATATCATCAGTGAAGAAATTGCCTGAATTACATAAAGATATATTTGAGTATGCAAAAGGCCGGTGCCCGATTAATCATCCGGTAGTAATGTTTAAGAAAAATGCTGTGATAAAATCAGGGGGATATTTGCATTTTCCTCTTTTTGAAGATTATTATTTGTGGATAAGGATGTTGATGAATGGTGCCAAATTTTATAATATTCAGGAGAGTCTTCTGTATTTTCGTTTTTCTTCTGATATGTTTAAACGACGTGGAGGTTGTAAATATGCATTTGATGAATTACGGTTTCAAAATATGATGCGACATATTGGTTTTATATCATTACAAATGTTTATTAGAAATATCACGATTCGTTTTATGGTGAGAGTGTTGCCTAATTACATTCGAGCTTTGCTTTATAAGAAGTTTCTTCGATGAGTTTTCAAATTATACTAAGTTTTTGAGGGGAATAAAAATATAGTTACTATGAATATTGTTTTTATAATAATAGCTTTCGCTATTTCTGCTTATGTTGCCAGGCTTATCATTCCACGTATCTTGTTAATATCATTTCGTAAAAAACTGTTTGATATTCCGGATGAGAGGAAAGTTCACAAACGTGCTATTCCTCGATTAGGTGGAGTATCTTTTTTTCCAACAATTCTGCTTTCATGCTGTTCGGTACTTGCCATCCGTACATTGACAGGCTATGGAATATCTGCTATGCTGGCGTCATATATTTTACCGGAATTTTTGGTATTAGTTTGTGGAATGGTTCTTTTGTACTTGACTGGTATTGCTGATGACTTAGTGGGAGTTCGATATCGTCAGAAATTCATTGTTCAAATTATCTGTGCCAGTTTATTTCCTGT
This sequence comes from Bacteroides faecichinchillae JCM 17102, assembly GCF_000614145.1. Taxonomy (GTDB): domain Bacteria; phylum Bacteroidota; class Bacteroidia; order Bacteroidales; family Bacteroidaceae; genus Bacteroides; species Bacteroides faecichinchillae. Next base: position 7,133 of record NZ_BAKK01000033.1, read on the forward strand.
TGCCGGGCTTTGGATTAATGATTTCTATGGATTATTTGGAGTAGGAATAGTTTCTGCTTGGTTTGGTGTACCTTTTACAATATTGACTATCGTCTTTATTACAAATGCAATTAACCTGATTGACGGGATAGATGGTCTTGCTTCGGGGTTAAGCAGTGTATCCCTTCTGGTTTTTGGATTCCTCTTTATTGAAAAAGGATTATGGATTTACAGTATGCTTGCTTTCAGTACATTCGGGGTGTTAGTTCCTTTCTTTTATTATAATGTTTTTGGTAGTGTAGAGCATGCCCGGAAGATATTTATGGGAGATACGGGAAGTTTGACTCTGGGGTATATACTGAGTTTTCTTGCCATCAAATATAGTCAGAATACAGAATTTATTTCTGTTACGCAAGGAGCTTTTGTGATAGCTTTCAGCACACTTATTGTTCCTGCATTCGATGTGGTTCGTGTTGTTATTGTTCGTATCTATCATGGGAAAAGTCCTTTTGAACCGGATAAGAACCATATTCATCATCAATTTTTAGCAATGGGATTTACTGTCCGAAAAGCAATGCTTTTAATTTTATTGATTTCATGCGTGTTTAGTGGAATGAATATATTATTGATGCCTTACGTTGATAATACATTAATGTTGGTGGGAGATGTTGTTGCATGGATTGGACTTAATCTTTGGTGGAGTAGAATAAGACGACAGAAACTAAGTAATAATATGTCATCGAAAATATTGTAAATCAGTGATTTATTTTGTATCTTTATATCATAATAATTCAAATATAAAGATACAATGAACCAACCAGATTTTGTAGTGAAATGCTACAACAAACAAGAACTTGCCCAAATGTATTTTCCTGATATCAGTGTTCGTGCTTCTGTTGATAAGCTCCGTCGTTGGATGCGTCGTTGCCAACCTTTGATGGATGAGATATTGGCTACGGATTTTCATCCGAAAACGAAAGCCTTTTCTGTGCGGGAAGTACGTTTGATAGCTTATTATCTGGGGAAGCCGGGAGAATTCTAAAAATGAATAGGATTGAGTATAAATAAAAAATTACGGAAGACAGCACTTTCGCTGACTTCCGTATTTTTTTAGGATTGAATATAAAATTATATTTGTGAATATTCATTTCTCGCATCAAAGCAAGGACAAGCTTTGTGAATATTGGCACTTAACTGATAATGTCCCAGGACTTGCGCCTCCTGATACTGATGTTTGAGAATAGTCAGCAGATCGATTAATGCGAAGCGTTGGGCTTGTGTTCTCGTATCTGCCGGGTGACCTTCTTTATCGAGTCCTCCTTCATAACAAATTCCAATACTATGCCGGTTGAATCCTCTCACATGAGCCCCTGGTTCCAAGACCGGACGGCACTGATGTACTTCTCCGTCACGAGTAATGTAAAAATGATAACCGATATCTTTGAACCCTCTTTGTAGATGACATTCGCGAAGTTGCTCTACAGAGAAGGGGACATTGCAGCGCGTAGCGCTGCAATGAATCACTAACAACTTAATCTCCCGTGGAAGATACTCATCTTTTGAATTTTCCATTTTCATCTATTTATAAACTTCCCATGCAAGAGGTAACACCTAGGGCAGAAATGATAGACGTGGCTATCGTTACGATAAACTGAAGAACATTCTTCCAAATTTGCTTTTTCATACACATACAATTTTACGTTTTAAATAAATCATTTAAATTTTAAATAATGAATCACCGATTTACTTATTACAGTGTCGGATCCGGAGATTCTCCGTCATCAGGATCAGATCCACCGCCATCAGGTAGCGATTCATCATCTTTCGAATCAGGCTTGCTGTCACTCTTATATAAAGTGAAGTCCATCGCCTTACATAATTTCTGAAGATCACTTCCCGGATGAAACAACACTTTGCCCTTCTCGATGCAATATGCTTTGAACTCTTTTTCCGTTACTGTAGGAGTACCAGTTTTGAGACTCATTCGGAAATTTCCCAGATCACCCATCTGAACGATATTTCCTTCCTCCAATACATTGAGGATTTCAAGCAGAAACTCACCGATACACCCTTCGAGTTCTCCTTTGGAGTAAGAGGAACGTTCGGTGATACGTTTACAGACCTCTTTAACGGAAACTTTCTTTCCGCTGCGTGCCACTGCGTAATACTTTGGAGCTTCGTTTGGTTTCAATAGGTTCTTTCGAGCCATAATCACATAATTCTGAGCCATAATAATTAGAATTTTAAGTTTTGAAAATTTGAATCATTTTGTAACCGATTACATGACAAAGATACGATGTTGTGAAAGTCGGATGAGGTATAATGACGTACATGGACGTAACGAATGAAACTAAAATCATTGGGAAGTTTGTCTTCAATCTTCCCAATGTTTGAACTCAATCATTGAGAAGTTTTTTTCAAACTTCCCAATGATTTTAGAGGGCTTTGAAACTGACAAAGTGACAAAAATGCCATATGGTACTATTACTCTGATAATTTGGTATATATACCATGGGATACCTTTTTGATTTTCAAACCATTGAGAGACTTTAGCAACCTATATATTTTACGATTATTGAGACCATATTTTTCGCCGATCTTGATCGCTTCTTCCGTACTGAAGGTTTCAGGTAATTCATTTATGAAATTACGTGTGCTGTCTGGATTTTTTAATGGATGAGTACTAGGAGAAGCGATCGATGACAATAATAACCTACTATGCTCATAACAACATAAAATTATTTTCATAGAACGTACGAAATCTTCATCTTTACAGTAGATATCCTGTGATAAGTTATTCTCCTCAAATTGTCTGATACGTGTCTGGATCATACTGATACGCATGACAAGTGAAGCATACCGTTTTACTATGGCTTGCAAATCGTCGTTACCCTCCAAGGCAACGGAAAATAATAACCGGGCAAAAGTTCGGTTCAAGTGATCCCATTGTTTAAGGCTTAGGTGGAATAGGGCGGGATTGTTTAGGCAAAAACGATACATTTTCAGAACTTGGGCAGCTAGTGGTTTGAATGAATCTTCTAGTGAGATATTATCGTCTCCCATCTCTTTCCAACGAGGCATTCCACGGAAAGTATAGTTCAGGATCCTGCTCAACAGCCCATTCTCATAGCTACCAAGTAGGTTGTTCACTTGTCCCGGAGTACCGGTAAGGAACATGGCAAGTTTAGGGTGACGAATACAAATAGGCTTGATACCATTAGCTTTGAAGGAAGAATCTATATTCTCATGTTCGAATGCTTTTCGAAGCATATCGTCGAAGTTTCCGCAGTCAAGATTGTTGGCTGTGGACAGGGTTTGTGCTTCGGTATCGAAAATGATACTTCCTTGTGCATCGTTATCTTGCATTTGGGTTTGCATACGAGTATAGCTGGTGGTAGCTGAGAGAAATAATGTTTTGTAAGCAGGCTTTTCCGGTTCCTCGGGACATTCTTCGTGTGACTTTCTTTTGCGATTACATTCTATTTGCCATTGGGTATGTTCATGTTGATAGGTCTTTTGCCGATAGTCACTTGTAGAAATAATCCAATGCTGGATATCTTCCAACAGATAACGTCCGGTTTGAGCAGTACTTTTTCCACTACCTGCAGGTGCTATAATAAAACAGAAAATGTGTGGAGAATATTTTTTATGATTATAGATTCCTAATGTCCGGGGCAATGCAGCGCTTAGTGCTGTCAGGTCGGAGAGTAGAGAGATATCTTTTTCACGATCCTCTACATCTTCAAGAATACATTCGTTTAATAGGTTAGGAAGATTTTTGTACACACAGTCTTCAAAATGTGGGGTTAGTTTTCGAAATTCTTCTCCTTCCCAATAGGCATCATCCGCTTCTTCTTTTTTATCAAAAGTACCATATGGCATTTTTGTCACTTTGTCAGTTTGCGAAACGGGGCTGGAAACGGAATTTTGATGGGGTGTGGAGGAGGTAACCTTTTGATAACCAGATGATAGTATACTTTCTAGTTCTTTTGTTGGGAAATTACTTTTCTCAATAAAGGGTTTGATCTCGCGTAATATGCTTTCATGTGAATATCCTCTCCGGCAAGCTTCACAGGCAAGTTTGAATAGATTGGTATGCCGTTGTCCATTTACGAGTGGATTTAAGAAAATGTAGGACGATAGGAATTTTTTTATTTTTTCTTCGGATACTTCTACTTCGGTAGTGTTAAGAACGGTACTACCAGATAAGTTTCTGGTATCTGTAGAATTTGTTGCAGAGCATGAAGAAGTGCTACAGAGTTCAAATGTCTGATATAGACTGGCGATGTAGCCATTGGGTGAGTAAGTAAAATAACACAGGCGACTTTCATCTTTACAAGCAGGATCACTTTTTAACCCAAGAAGATGGTCGTAATAATTGCTCACCATCTGTTGTGCTTCTCGGTAGTGTCCGGCGGTGTATTCCACGTAGGCAAAAACTTTCACCCCATCTGTGGGACTTTCGAGTGCTGCAAGGGTATGCGGATCTTTGGCACAACGTTGAATAATTTCCAAACGGTTGGTACATGGTCATAGTCTAGTCCGACAATATTGCTGGATACAAGGAAATTTTTGATAGCGTGTGCTCCGTTGAATGTCCCGGCAGGTGTGAAGCAAGGAAGTTTACTTTTTATTTGTTGTGCCGCTTCCCGATCGCCTTCCAAGTAAAAACGTCGGATCGTATTTATGATAGACGCATAGACGGGATGGATACACATAATAATGACTTCCGGGAAAGTCATTATTTTAGGATTTTTTGAATACACATTATCATAAACCGAGACTTTGATTTCTTCTAATAATTTCATACGAATTTGAATATTATAGTTATCTACCCCACTATTGGGATAGCAGGAGCAAAAGTAGAGAAGTTGAATTTGAGGATTGTTTCATAAGTTGAAACAGCTTAAATAATCAAATATATAATCAAAATTTATTAATAATTAACGTGGGGTAAACATGACTAAAGAGAAACAAAGAACTTATGAATTTCTGGGTAATATAATGGTAAGTTTAATGGATACGGATATTTTGATTACCTATCCTTTTCTGAAGACTGAATTACATATATCCAGTCGTGATTTGAGTGCAATGAAAAAAGGAAGTAATATGTGTATTTATCAATATGTACGTGTTGTCAGTTGTATAACTGAGCAAATTCATCTGGGTATTTTGATGGATGTATTATTGAAGCAATTGAAGATTATGTTGGCTACTCACAGTGATCTGGTGATTGGTATGATTCCTCACTGCAAGCATGGGAGTGGACAACCGGAAGAATGGGTTATTGTCATGCAATGGGATGGAATCTGGGTATAAAAGGAGAGGATTTAAAAACTTTCTTCTAAATACTTTATAAATTCCTTGAACTATATTACTTTTGTTCAACACTATTTTTTAATAGTAAATAGAAAACTGATAAACAGAAAAAGAGTAGTTATGAAAAAAGTAATTTGCAGTGAGAAAGCTCCCGGAGCTATCGGGCCGTACAGTCAAGCTATTGAAGCTAATGGAATGGTATTTGTTTCCGGACAGTTGCCGATTGATGCCGTAACAGGACAGATGGCAGAAGGTATAGAAGGACAGGCACGCCAGTCATTGGAAAATATAAAACATATCTTAGAAGAAGCTGGATTGACGATGGCTGACATCGTTAAGACGACTGTGTTCCTCCAAGATATGTCTTTGTTTACCGGGATGAATGGCGTATATGCTACTTATTTCGATGGGGCGTTTCCGGCACGTTCGGCAGTTGCTGTAAAAGCATTGCCGAAGGATGCATTAGTGGAGATTGAGTGTATCGCGGTTCGCTAACAGATCGGCCACAATAAAACTGCTGCCTCCCACAAAGATGAAATCTTCCGGGGGGCAGTTTTCTTTTGCTGCCCGTACTGCATCCACAACAGTAGGATAAGAGCTACCTTTTAGACCGGCTTCGGTAGCCATCTTCATCAATTCATTTTCCGGTAGAGCACGTTTCACACTCGCTTTGGTAAAATAGTATTTAGCATCTTTGGGCAATAATCTCAACACACTACTGATATCTTTGTCATTGACCATACCGAAAACGATGTGAATATTCTTATGTTGTTCTTGATGAATTGTTTCAAGCTGTTTGCAGATGTATCGAATACCATCCTCATTATGTCCTGTATCGCAGATAAGATCCGGATACGATTGCAGTTTTTGCCAGCGTCCCATCAAACCTGTCATTTCGCACACATTGGCTAATCCTTGGTAATAGTCTTTTATCTTCAGATTATATCCTAACTTTTTAAGTTCATCCAGCGCACATAAAATAGTTTGCATGTTTTCTGTTTGGCAGTTACCGGTTAATTCATAGAAAATTCCGACTACATATTCTATACTTTGATAAGCCAATACTGTTTTCCTATGGTCGATTAATCTGTTGAGGGTATGGAGAGATTCATTTGGATAAAGCATGTAGAAATATGAATATTCTGATGCATTATCACATTGCATGATAATTTCCAGTAACCGTCTGGTCTTTCTCAGATCATCAACAGTCATTAGCGTATAATGACCTTCTTTCTTTCTCAGTTCTTTCGCATAAAAAATGGGGGCTTCCATTTCTTTTGCCTTTAGTGTGAAGACACGTTTCACCGGTCCTTCTGCATTACCGATAATTATAGGAGTCTTGTGCTTGATAATACCTGCTTTTTCCTTGGCTATTTTAGGCAATGTATCTCCAAGATATTGCATATGATCGAAACTGATGTTGGTAATAACACATAAATCAGGTTGAATGATATTGGTGCAATCCAATCTTCCTCCCATGCCTACTTCAATAACGGCTACATCCACTTTCTGATCGGCAAAATAGCGGAAGGCCATGGCAGTAGTCAGCTCAAAGAATGAAGGATGCAAAGGTTCGAAGAAAGGGCGGTGTTCTTCTACAAAACGAACTACGTATTCCTCTGGTATCATTTCTCCGTTAATACGGATACGCTCGCGGAAATCAATCAGATGAGGAGAGGTGAATAACCCAACACGGTAACCGGCAGATTGTAGAACTGCTGCAATGGTATGTGAACAGGAACCTTTGCCGTTAGTTCCGGCAATATGAATAGTTTTAAATTGTTGGTGTGGGTGTCCGAAATACTCATCTAACTTGTGTGTAGTCTCTAATCCCGGCTTATATGCTTTTTCTCCTATCTGTTGAAACATAGGCACACTTTCATATAAGTACTTTAAAGTGTTCTGATAATCCATGTTTTATAAAGTTTAACTTAGGACAATCTTTTTTGCCCGTTAATTTGTTTATCTTTAGAACCATCAATCAGTCATTACACAACTGATGGATGAATGAGATTGCAAATATCAACATTAAAATCTAAGAAATCATGGGAACCAAGAAAAATTTTGTATTAGACACGAACGTTATTCTTCATGACTATAATTGTTTGAAGAATTTTCAAGAAAATGATATTTATCTCCCTATTGTTGTATTGGAAGAACTGGATAAGTTCAAAAAAGGTAATGAACAAATAAATTATAATGCCCGTGAGTTTGTTCGCGAACTAGATACATTGACTGACGATGATCTTTTCTCTAAAGGAGTTAAATTGGGTGAAGGCATGGGACGTCTGTTTATTGTGACCGGACATGTAGAAGCTCCTAAAGTGCAGGAATCGTTTCCAGTAAAGAAACCGGACCATTTGATTCTGGCAGTGGCAGAATATTTGGCAGCAAAGAATCCGAAAGTAAAAACGATTCTGGTGACAAAAGATGTAAATTTGCGTATGAAAGCGCGTTCTATTGGTATCCTTTGCGAAGATTATATTACGGATAAGGTGCTCAATGTGGATATCTTTGAAAAGTCAAATGAGATATTTGATAACATAGACCCTGCTTTGATCGACCGTATTTATTCTTCAAAAGAGGGAATCGATCTGGGAGAATTTGATTTTAAAGACTTAGTTCATCCTAATGAATGTTTTGTTCTAAAGAGTGACAGAAATAGTGTATTGGCACGATATAATCCTTTCACACATACCATTATTCGGGTAACAAAAGCACGTAACTATGGAATTGAACCACGTAATGCCGAACAAAGTTTTGCTTTTGAAATTTTGAATGATCCGAGCGTGAAGTTGGTGGCACTGACGGGAAAAGCAGGAACTGGTAAAACTTTATTGGCTCTTGCCGCAGCTTTAGGTAAATTAACGGAATACAAACAGATTTTGTTAGCTCGTCCCGTAGTGCTCTTTCTAATAAGGATATAGGTTTCCTCCCGGGTGATGCTCAGGAAAAGGTGGCTCCTTATATGCAGCCTTTATTTGATAACTTAAATGTGATTAAACGTCAGTTTGCTTCTAATTCAAGTGAGGTGAAGCGGATTGAGGATATGCAGAAGAGTGAGCAACTGGTCATTGAAGCATTAGCTTTTATTCGGGGGCGAAGCTTAAGTGAAATGTATTGTATTATCGATGAAGCTCAGAACTTAACTCCGAACGAAATAAAAACCATTATCACACGTGCCGGAGAAGGTACAAAAATGGTATTCACCGGTGATATACAGCAAATTGACCAGCCCTATCTGGATAGTCAATCCAATGGTCTGGTTTACATGATTGACCGTATGAAGGATCAAAATATCTTTACACACGTCAATCTTGTGAAAGGTGAGCGAAGCGAACTTAGTGAATTAGCAAGTAACCTGCTGTAATTTAAAAATGAAAATGAAGAATTGGCTAACGCTATAATGCTGTATAGTAATTCTTCATTTTTCATTTTTAATTATTCATTCAAATTTATTCTTTCTTTCCGAAGTATTTTAAGAATTGAGTGCGTTCGAATGTATTGATACCTTGTACATCTTTGGCGTTCAGTTTTCCTTTGAACTGGGCGATTGTTTCAAATCCTTTCTGGTCCATCCATGTATTTAGGAAGCGTGTAGCTTCTCCAATAAACAGATTGGTATTCTGGTAGATGGCACTGCAAACTTCCACAGCTGACGCACCGGCCAGGATTGCTTTAACAACGGATTCCGGCTTTGCTACCCCTCCAGAGGCAGCATAATCGATCTTGTCTACTACAGAAGAAGCAATTCCAATCCAACGAAGTGGTGTGGAAAGAGCTGAGGCTGTACTGAATATTTCGCCGGATGTATGCTCCATTTTCTCGATATTGATATCCGGTTGATAAAAACGATTGAAGAGAACAACTGCAGCTGCACCGTTTGCATATAATTGGTTAATTAATGCCACAGGATTACTTAAGTTGTCACCAAGCTTCATGATTACCGGAATCTTGATTGTCTTTTTGATGTGAGATAAAATATCGATATGACGTTGTTCAAATGAGCCGTATGTATATTGTACATCCGATTGTAAGGCAAGTATATTGATTTCCAAAGCGTCGGCACCTGCTTCTTCAATGTGTTTGGCAAAGTCGATCCATTCGGAATCTGTATAGCAATTAATGCTGGCGATGATTGGAACGGAGCAAACTTCTTTGCTTTCTTTGATCAGAGCCAGATATTCAGATAACTTATGTTCGCGGATGTATTCTTCTAAATAATCACTGCCTTCCGGATAGTAAGCGGGATCTTTCAACTGATCTGCTTCCATCAGAATTTGTTCTTCGAAAAGTGATTTCAGTACAATAGCACCTGCACCAGCATCGGCTAGTCTTTTATTTTTGCCGGCACTGTTGGTTAGCCCTGAGCTACCAATAACAATAGGGTTTCTAAGTGAAAGCCCTGCAAAAGTAGTTTTTAAATCGGCCATGGTAATTAAGATTGATTAATTATTGTAATTTCTTTCTCCGAAAATTTTGCTTCCTACGCGTACCATCGTACTTCCTGCGGCAATCGCTTGGTGATAATCATGTGACATACCCATCGAGAGCTCACGAAAGTGGGTTGAATCAGCAAACCAAGTTGTTTTTATTTCCTGAAAAAGTCTATCAAGTAAACGGAATTCACTGTCTATTTGTTCAGCATTATCCGTATTGCTAGCCATTCCCATAAGTCCGCAGAGACGTATATGGGAGAGTTTCTTCCATGTTCCTGCAGCTAGCATCCCTTTGCATTCTTCTGGACTAAATCCGAACTTAGTTTCTTCTCGGGCAACGTGAATTTGTAAAAGACAGTTCACTATGCGGCCCGCTTTGGCGGCCTGTTTGTTTACTTCCTCCAATAATTTATAAGTATCAATTCCATGTATCATCGCTACGTATGGTATCATGTATTTGATTTTGTTCGTTTGCAAATGTCCAATGAAATGCCACTCGATGTCTTTTGGCAAACTTTCGTATTTCGCTGTCATTTCTTGCACTTTGCTTTCTCCAAAAATACGCTGTCCCGCCTGATATGCTTCTTCTATCGCTTCATTGGGATGGAATTTTGAGACAGCAACTAACCGGACTCCTTGAGGAAGTTCGGTTAGTACTTGCTTTAAATTGTCAGCAATACTCATGATTATTTATGCTTTATTAGGATCAAATTCTGGTTTATCATTAGGTTCGGAGCTATAAGGATATACATCCATAATAGCAGTTTCGGCTACTGAACCAATTTGATAATCTGCCATTGTGCCTTTCATACCTTCATCCAGTTTCTTAACTGCATCACGTAAGTCGGCAGCCTGTACCAGTACTTGTGTAGAAGTCTTTTTCTCTGCACCACTTTTCTCGTCAAGAGTAATAAAGATGAGTTTGCACTTGAACCAACGGTCAGCACTTTCTTCATCACTGGAAAACAATTCGCTATAGTTGGCACGTTTGATATCCGAAACTGTGAACTCTCCTGATATAAACGGTGTCATCTCTTCAATAATACGTGCTTCTGCTTCCGTAAAACTAAGAGCATCAACAAGATAAGGTTCGGTTACTTTCTTTTGCATTCCGTTCTCCATTACTTTTTCATAACGGATTTTACATTCGAACCATGTATGCATTGCCATAATCTTTCTTCTTTTTTTAATTAATTGATTTATGTAAATTGGCTACAAATATAAGGAATAAAACCGAAAATTAGAGAGGAATAAAAAATAAACGAGCGATTTTGACGAGGACTAAATTGTGTGAGCAGTGCTAATTCAAGTGATCAATATCGTGTAAAAGGAATAGTATTTAAGTAAAGTTCTGTGTTTTTCAACATTTTCGTGCAAATAAATGAATAAAAATATCTGTATGTGCTAAGCTATCACTAATTTTGCTGAAATGGAATCTCTCAATTAAAAAGCACAGAAGTTTCGCGATAAAAATAAATAATCACTAATAATTTGTTGTTATGTTGGAAAATGTAATTAGTGGGTGTGTGGAAGAAGCCTCGAAAATAGTAGAGGCTGACGTAGAGAACAATGGTTTATTAACTAATTTGTTACATGATGGTTATTATTCACTTGGAATGTTTATAACATTGCTTGCTATATTAGCGGTCATATTTAGCTTTAAAACTTCCCGGCGTTTTGTAATCAATCATTTAAAATACATTGCTCTGGCTATATTTCTTTTGGGGGTAATCCTCTACGGAATAGGATATAATGAAGAAAATTCCGGTTCCGAATGGAATTTTATTGCTTTAGGATTCCGTTCTGTTTTGTCTTCATTAGAGATGTTCATTTCACACTCTGATCTGATTGAGGTCGATGAAGTATGGCATCATTGCCCAATCTATATGTCTGCTTTCTCTTTAGTTCATTTCCTGGCGGTGTTAGTGAGTGCTATATTTATCGTGCAACTATTAGGTTTCCGTTTAATCTCATGGATTCGAATGATTATACTCTGGGTCCGGACAATCTTCGGTAAAAAACTGAATCTTTATATATTTGGGGGATTTAATGACATTTCATTTACTTTGGCCAGGGATATCATTGAGGTAGAGAGAGCCAAAAGAGAAAAATTGAAGAAAGAAAAACATAATAAGGTAGAGGACTATAAAATTATATTTGTCGCTCTGCCTTCAGAAGAAAGTGGCAGTCATCAAAGATTTACATTCAGCCATTTCTTTAGCGGAAGTTCACATGGGAAAAGCAAGTTGGATAAATGTGAAGATCTGAATGCGTTGGTAGTCTATAGTAATAAAAATCTTTCGGTAGACGATGTAATTACTGAAGAAATTTCTAAGGAATGGACCTTCTTTAAGAGAGTTGGATTGAAAGTCCTTGGCAGACTGTTGAAAAGAGCTAATTCCGCAAAATATTTTTCTTGTCTGATAATGAAGATGATAATATTAAATCAGCTTTAATAATGCGATTGGCGGCCTCTAAAGGTGATGCCAGTTTACAAAACAAACCTATAAACATTTATTGTCATGCCAGACGTGATAATCAAAACGTTATTCTTGAGAATATGGCATTGGACGGAAATGAAACATTGAACATAACTGTACGTATAATAGACTCTTCTTATCTATCGGTACTATCATTGAAAATGAATCCGACTTATCATCCGGTAAATTTTGTGAAGAAGGATACAAGTCGTGCTGTTGTTCAGTCATCTTTCACTGCTTTAATCGTTGGCTTTGGGGAAACAGGGCAAGATACACTGAAATTCCTCTATGAATTTGGGGCTTTGGTGGGAGAAGATGGACAAAAAAGTGCATTTAAATGTTATGCCATAGACCAGAATATGGATGCTTTACGAGGCGAATTTTATATGAAAGCTCCCGCACTGGTTGGTAATAATGAAGTAGAACTTATTCAGTGTTCGAACCACGCACCACAGTTCTGGGATAAACTACGTGAGATAATAAATCAACTTAATTATGTAGTAATTGCTATTGGGGACGATCAGAAGAGTATATCATTTGCCATAAATTTGTATGAATTTGCTTGTCGATACAGGGAGAATAACTTAGAGCATTTTAAAATTTTTGTCAGAAGCTCTTATCACTCTGAGAAAAACATTCAATTGAAGGATATAGCGAACTACTATAATCAAAGTAACCGGGAGAGTCTTGGAGAAATTATAATTTTTGGAGCTACAAAAGAAGTGTTCACTTACGATATGGTAGTGAACGACAGAGTTAAAAAGGATGCTATGGGATTCTTGAATGTTTATGAAAATAAACCGGTAGCTGACATGGAAAGTCCTGAATATTCGAAACTCTGGAATAACAGGCATAATGTAAATACAACCATAGAGAAATATAGAAGTAAGGATAATCCTAGAGCCAAACCGACTATCAGACACTTTGTTATCCAAGATATAAGGCGACAAGAATTTCAGGATATGGCGAATGCCTATCATGTGGCTACTAAACTTCAATTAGCAGGAATGTATGATGCTGGTTTAGATGAGCTAAACCGCATTTGTGAATGTTTCTCTAGTGCTAAAGTGACAGATACAGGTGTTGAATATCCTAATGCCAGCCAACAAATGAATGAGATGATGAAGAACCTTGCAAAATGTGAACATCTCCGTTGGAATGCTTCTCACGAGATGATGGGATATACCAGGAATGAAGATACAACTTCTGCCTATATCATAGCTCAAAAACATCATTGTCTGGTGGCATGGGAGGAAATGGATAGTTTAAATCTGGGTAATTATAAAGAATACGACTACAAGGTAGTTGAAACAAGCTTTAGACTCAGAAAAGATAAATTGTAGTAAATAATCGGTGTCTGTTTATAATGAATTAGAGTATCGATTCAGGTTCTTTACTATAACTTATTTATTCCCAATTATTCGTGCGGAATGGGGGTAGAGGAAGTTCGTGTTAATTGCATACGATTCCTAATTGAAAGTTACGGAAGCAATAACGGACAAATATAAGTAGTAAAAGATAAATGATTTCTCTTTTCATGGTTGTTAGATTGATTGAATGTTGCAAATATGCGACGAATTTCTGAAAATAAACTAAGTAGCCGGAAATATTACTGAATACTTCCGGCTACAAAAGAGAGATAGGGTTAGGTTAGAGTTGTTTTCTTTTATGTATTCTTCTCAGTTCGAACGAAAGCATGACGCGGAAAAGTCCGATGATGAGGAAAGTGAAAGAAATCATATATACGGCATACAAAGCTCCGATGGCCGGTTGCCATAAAATTAATAAAGAACAGATAATAGCAAGAATACCAAATGCCATATACCATCCCCAATCCCGGGTACCATAACGTTTTAGATCAATGGAGTACCCGGTTGAAGAGAAGCCTCGGAACATAAGCCAGAAAGCAATGATAATTGGGATAACTTCCATGCTTACCATTGGATAAGCAATCAGGTAAACACCTAGGATGAAGTCTATGATACCTCCAACAATGTACCATCCCCAGCTTGGAACTCTCTGTCGATTGCTAAGGGCAAAAATAATTTCCAGAATACCGCTGATTAGCATGGAGATACTAAAAATAATACTTAGAGCCATGTAGCTGCTAAGAGGTGAGAACATAAGGCTTAGAGCCACGATGATATACACGATTCCTAATAAGAGAGAGGTCCACCAATTTTTCACTGAATCTTTAATCTCATTGAATACTGTTTCCATACATTTTTTATTTTAGATAAATACTTGATGATTTGTGGATGAATAACAAATTGATTTTAGAAAAGGTTTGCCTTTGAACATATTTAGACTTTCGATTGTTGTAATAATAAAGTAATTTAAAAATATAGATGCATTATGGCAACAACAAAATTCAAAGGACAACCGGTAAAACTGATCGGTGAATTTATACAAGTTGGTAAAGTAGCTCCTGATTTTGAGCTGGTGAAAACAGATTTATCTTCTTTCTCGCTGAAAGACCTAAATGGTAAAAATGTGATTCTAAATATTTTCCCAAGTCTGGATACAGGTGTTTGTGCTACATCAGTTCGCAAATTCAACAAATTGGCTGCCGGTTTAAAAGATACAGTCGTGCTGGCTATTTCTAAAGATCTTCCTTTTGCACATGGACGTTTCTGTACAACAGAAGGAATTGAAAATGTGACACCATTATCGGATTTTCGCTTTTCTGATTTTGATGAGAGTTATGGTGTACGTATGGCAGATGGTCCATTAGCTGGATTGCTGGCACGTGCAGTAGTCGTGATAGGAAAAGATGGAAAAGTGGCTTATACAGAGTTGGTACCGGAAATTACTCAGGAACCCGATTATGATAAAGCATTAGCTGCTGTGAAATAAATAATTTCATTTCTTATTTGTTCTTCAACAAGAACAAACGATAGATCTTAAAATTTTTGACCTAATAAGAACTAGTATATTGATTTTGCTTTTTGCAAATTCAATGGCTCTTATTAGGTCGTGTGTTTTCATACTAAACCTCAACTATATATTATATGAATAAGATGCAATCTTTTTTCATCGCTCTTGTATGTTTGAGCGCTGGATCTTTATCGGCCCAAACGGCTGATACAACAAATATCTCTCCTTGGACAAAAGAAGGATTTGCCGGATTGAAGATGACACAAGTGAGCCTTACAAACTGGGCGGCCGGAGGCGATAATTCCATTGCTTTTGATTTACAAGGTGCTTATCAGGCTAATTATAAGAAAGGAAAACATTTGTGGAATAACCGTATCGAACTGTCTTACGGATTGAATAAAACCGGTGAGGACGGTATGAGAAAAGCAAATGATAAAATCTACTTGAATACGAATTATGGGTATTCGATAGCTAAAA
Organism: Bacteroides faecichinchillae JCM 17102; assembly: GCF_000614145.1. Classification (GTDB taxonomy): domain Bacteria; phylum Bacteroidota; class Bacteroidia; order Bacteroidales; family Bacteroidaceae; genus Bacteroides; species Bacteroides faecichinchillae. The sequence goes on from NZ_BAKK01000033.1 coordinate 22,704, forward strand.
GTTGGTATGCCAGTGCATTTGCTACTTTTCAAACTCAATTTTCACCCGGATATGATTATAAAGTGAATAAAGACGTGGCTATTTCTGAATTTATGTCTCCTGCTTATCTAACTACCGGTCTTGGTTTCACTTATGATCCGGGTAAGATATTCACTGTTGTATTGTCTCCTGCCGCATGGCGTGGAACATTTGTGCTGAATGATCGTTTGTCCGATGAAGGAGCATATGGAGTCGATCCCGGTAAACATTTGCTTTCGAGTTTTGGTGCTAACCTAAAAGGGGAGGTAAACTATGAGTTTCTGAAAAACATGACAGTATATTCACGTTTGGAACTATATTCGGATTATTTGCATAAGCCTTTGAATATAGATGTGAACTGGGAAGTGCAGGTGAATATGATTATCAATAAATGGTTCTCAACTACATTGACCACTAATCTGATGTATGATGATGATGTGAAAATTGTACAGAAAGATGGTAGTAAAGGATCAAGAGTCCAGTTCAAGGAAATATTAGGCGTGGGAGTTCAGTTTAATTTCTAACTCAATTGAATAAAAAAAGAGGTGTCAAAAGTGTATGGATGTTATTATCTGGCTTTTGACATCTTTCTTTTATTTTTTCTTCAATGCTTTGTATGCCAGGAATCCTACGATAAATACTCCGATTGCAATAAAGCAATAACCGATTTCGTGGCTGTACTCCGTAACTTTAGCAATCAGTTGTTCTTCGCTTTCAATGCCTGGTACGGTAGAAAGATAGTATCCGATGATTGCCAGAATCGTATTCCATAATCCGGCTCCTAAGGTTGTATAAATCAGGAAGGTGGATAATTTCATTTTTGCGAGACCAGCCGGGATGGAGATTAATTGGCGTACTGCCGGAATTAAACGTCCGATGAAAGTGGATAATGCACCATGTTGGTCAAAATATACTTCTGCGTGATGAACCTTAGCTTCATCAATCAGGCACATATGTCCGATGCGACTGTTTGCGAATTTGTAAATGATGGGACGTCCCAACCATTTAGCCAGAAAGTAATTGATTAATGCTCCGATATTGGCTCCGATAGTGGCAAATAAAACTACCAGATAAATATTGAGTTCTTCATTAACTGCTGCTTTGTATGCAGCTGGAGGAATGACCACTTCAGAGGGAAAAGGGATAAAAGAGCTTTCGATGGTCATTAATAAAGTGATGGTCCAATAATTGAGGTGATCCAGACACCATTGGATAAAAGCTACTGATTCCATACGTTTTACTAATTGTTTTTGATGATTTGAGTTATTTATTTCCTTTTTCTTTCTTCATACGTTCCCATACTTCTTTAAGTATCTGTTCTCCTTCTTCGGTTCGTTCGTAAGGCTGGGATAACAAATCTGAAATCATATCCTCATCGATCGGATGAGTAGTCTCATTATTGTAACGGAAGAAGTCATCGACTCTACCTTCTATCAAGGCTAGGGCAGCTAGTTTTCCTGCAACATTTTCATACTTAGGATTTATGTTATACACTTTTTCATAGCAAATCTTTGCTTGGGACAACATCTCTTCATCTGAATAAGCTGTAGCAACCTGAAACCACATGTCTGCGTTGGAATCGTCGTTCAAAGCAACTTTGAAAGCATTAAAGGCCTCTTGATCCTTTCCTTCTTTCAGATAGATTTTTCCCTCAGTAAGATCGACTATTGGTTCGCTGGGATTGATTTCTCTTGCTCTTGCACACATCTCATGTGCCTCTTCATGGTTACCCAATTCAAAGGTAGCTAGAGCGGCGTTAGTATAAGTATCTACCAATAATGGAGAATTACCGTCTCCTTTTTCTTTAAAAAGCCGGATCACTTCAAGATAGCATTGATCAGCATTCGACCAATCTTCTTTGTTGGTATATGCCATTCCAATGAACATGTTTCCTACTTCAGGAGCAATAGCCTTATATTCAATCGCCTTTTGATAGTCGGCAATTGCTGCATCGGAATTGTTCAGGTAAAAGTAACTATGGGCACGATACGCATAGGCTTCTCCGAATTTCTCATTAGCAGCCAGTGCAAAGTCACAGGCTTCAATTGCTTTTTCGCTATTTTCTATGATAAAATAGCATTTGGCTAGTCCCACCCAATAAGAGGCATTGTAGGGATCAACGTCAATCAGTTGATTGTATTGGATGATGGCGGCCTCGGTCTGGTTGGTTGCAGCAAGGTAATCGGCAGTTACTGCGATAAAATCTTCTTCATTTCCAAACGTTTTTTTCCCATTATCCAACCATTCTTTGGCACATTCGGGATAGCCCATATCCAGATAAAGATAGACGATATTGATTATTGTCTCCAGTTCATCGGCTTCCTCTACCGTATTTATTATATATTGTGCGGCTTCCAACTGACCTTCAGTAAGTAGTAGTTCAGCTTTCAGCATCTTCACTTCTGTATTATATTCTTCTGTGATACTACTGGCTATTTCTTTCGCTTCCTGTATCTTTTGTGTATCCAAATAGAGGTAAGCCTGCTCTACCAAGAGATCCGTATTCTCAGGATGCAGGTAAAGACCATAATTGATGACTTCTTGTGCTTCATTGAATCTTCGTTCAAATGCATATCGGTCGGCAATGTCGGCGAATTGATCTCCGTCCAAATAAATTTGGTGGTTTTCGGCTTTTGCCGTTTCATATTGTTCGATCAGTTTGTCTAACTCCTGACCATCGGACGGTGAATTTTTTCTCCCCATTCTAATTTTTTTTTATTTAATTTTCCAAAAGCGGATAACACGGAGGACGCGGATATTAATCATTTAATAATCCGTGTAATCCGTGTCATCAACATCTGATAATGGTGAAATATCACTTAGTGACATATTCCATATCTGAGATGAGCCTAAAAGGCTAATTATTTATTAATCTTACCCCAAGTATCTTTCAAACCAACTGTACGGTTGAATATCAGTTTCTCAGGAGTTGAATCTTTATCCACATTGAAATAACCGATACGTTGGAACTGCAAATATGAAAGAGCAGGTAAGGTAGCTGCAAATTTCTCGATATAGCAGTTAGGCAACACTTTCAGTGAATCAGGATTGATAATTTCCTTCATTGCTTCCAGTGCATCACAGTTTTTGGCTTCGCGGATAGCAGCTAGTTCATCACGAGGATTCTCTACTTTCCAGAGACGATCGTACAGACGTACTTCGGCTGTCAGGCAGTGATTGCAACTAACCCAATGAAGTGTACCTTTCACTTTACGGTTTGCATCGGGCATACCGCTACGAGTGTTCGGATCATATTCACAATATACTTCAGTAACAACCCCATTCTCGTCTTTCTTACATCCGGTACATTTTACAATATAGGCATTTTTAAGGCGGACTTCCTGCCCCGGAGTCATACGGAAATACTTTTTGGGAGCATCTTCCATGAAATCTTCACGTTCCATCCACAGTTCACGACTAAACTCAATCGTGTGGTTTCCTGATTCCGGATCTTCCGGATTATTGATAGCTTCCAGATGTTCTACTTGTCCTTCCGGATAATTGGTGATAACCAGTTTCACCGGATTCAAAACAGCAGACACCCGAATGGCACGACTGTTCAAGTCTTCACGTACTGAACTTTCGAGCAATGCGATATCATTTAATGCATCGTATGTGGTATAACCGATTTTATCAATAAATTTATGGATAGATTCCGGAGAATAACCACGTCGGCGGAAACCGCAGATAGTCGGCATACGAGGATCATCCCAAGCACTAACCAAACCTTCTTTGACCAAAGTCAGCAAATTGCGTTTACTCATCAACGTGTAGCTGAGGTTTAGTTTGTTGAACTCAGTCTGACGGGGACGGTTATCGTTCAGGTCTTTTCCTTCTTTTAACCAGTCGATGAAGAGATCGTAAAGTGGGCGGTGTACGACGAATTCGAGTGTACATAATGAGTGAGTAACTCCCTCGAAGAAGTCACTTTGTCCATGTGCGAAGTCATACATCGGGTATGCTTTCCAGGTAGTACCAGTACGGTGATGCGGATGTTTTACGACACGATAGATAATCGGGTCGCGGAAGTGCATATTCGGATTCGCCATGTCTATTTTAGCGCGGAGTACCATTGCACCTTCTTCTATTTCACCAGTATTCATCTTTTTGAAGAGCTCGAGGCTTTCTTCTATCGGACGGTTACGGTAAGGGCTTTCTACACCAGCTTGTGTAGGAGTACCTTTTTGTTGGGCAATCTGTTCAGCAGATTGTTCGTCAATATATGCTTTTCCCTCTTGGATAAGGCGGATGGCAAAGTCCCATAATTGTTGGAAATAGTCGGAAGCGTAATATTCGTTTCCCCATTTGTAGCCTAACCATTGAATATCTTCTTTGATGGCTTCTACATATTCTACATCCTCTTTGGTAGGGTTTGTGTCATCGAAACGAAGATTACATACACCGCCATGTTTTTCAGCAATGCCGAAATCAAGGCAAATAGCTTTTGCATGACCGATATGAAGGTATCCGTTTGGTTCTGGCGGGAAACGAGTCTGTACTTTTCCACCATTTTTACCTTCTCTCAAATCCTTTTCTACTCCCTGTTCAATGAAGTTCAGGCTTTTCTTTTCACCTGCTTCTTCGTTTTTAATATCTGTCATAACGGTAAATATAAACTGTCTATTAGGCTACAAAAGTAGGATATTTTTTTCATTTAACAGGGATATAACCACTCTTTTTTATAATGTCTTGTCCTTGGGGTGACAGAATGAACTGAAGTAGAGGATCAACTTGATCTTTATTTTTCACATTGTAGTAATAATAGAGAGGACGAACAATGGGGTAAGATTTGTTTGTAGCATTCTCTACCGACGGAGTGGCATAGTGAGTATCATCGTAAGAAACGGATAGAGTTTTGATACGTGGAGATACGTATGCCAATCCCACATAGCCGATAGCTCCTTTAGTTTGACTAACAGATTGGATGATGGCTCCGGTTGCCGGCATTGAGAGACTTCCCGCCATGTAATTCTTATTTTTGAGAACACTTTCTTTGAAAAATTCATAAGTTCCGGAGGATGTTTCTCGGGAATAAACTACGATTTTCTGATCTTCTCCACCTACTTGTTTCCAATTAGTGATTTTTCCGCGGAAGATGTCTTCCAGTTGTTTTCGTGTCAGTTGTTTGACAGGATTCGAAGGATGGACCACCACTGCAAGAGCATCGTAGGCAACGATCACTTCTTCTACTTCTTCACCAGCTTCCTTGATTTTCATTTTCTCACTGAATTTAATGGGACGTGAAGCCATCGCAATATCGGTCGTGTTATCCATCAAAGCAGAAATTCCGACTCCTGTACCTCCTCCGGTAACAGTTACGCGACCGTCAGGGTGTTGTTTCATAAACTGCTCAGCTGTTTGCTGGGCAATGGGGAGAACTGTATCACTTCCTTTGATTCGTTGTGCATTGGCAGTGAGCGATAAAAAAGCAAGAACAATTACTAAGATTCCTTTTGATTTCATATTATTCGTTTTTTTACTGATGCAAATAAAACAATCGGATGTTACATTTGTATTGCAATATATTTGTTAATGAAAGTTGTAACAGAAATGTAACACGTTTGAAACACTTCCTTCAAACGTTAGTCACACTTCCTTAACAAAGAGTCTTTTACTTTGCATCAGAAATCATTAAGGTATGAAGAAGATTCTGGATAAAATTATAGAGGGTGTTTTGACTTGTAGTGGCTTTGTAACTAGTATTACAATCCTTCTGATTATACTCTTTCTGTTCACTGAGGCCTTTGGGCTCTTCAAAAGCAAGGTGATTGAAGAAGGGTATGTGCTGGCTCTCAACAAGAGTAATAAGGTAAGTGTGCTGAATCCTGCTCAAATAAAAGATGTTTTCGATGAAGAGATAACAAATTGGAAAGAACTCGGTGGGGAAAATCTTCCTATCCGCGTTTTTCGTTTAGAGGATATTACTCAGTATTATTCGGAAGAAGAACTTGGACCGGCGTATGAAGATGTCGGTTCGAAGATAACCGAACTGGTAGAAAAGACACCGGGAATTGTAGCATTTGTTCCGCAACGTTTTATTACTCAGCCCGACAAAGTGAACTTTATCGAGGATAATACTATTTCGTTGAAGGATGTTTTTGCCGGAGCTGAATGGTTTCCTACTGCTACTCCGGCAGCACAATTCGGATTTCTTCCTCTGATAACCGGTACGCTTTGGGTAAGTTTGTTTGCCATTCTGTTTGCTTTGCCTTTCGGGCTTTCCGTTTCTATCTATTTGTCGGAGGTCGCTAATCCGAGAGTGCGTAACTGGTTAAAACCGATAATAGAACTTCTGAGTGGAATTCCTTCCGTTGTTTATGGCTTTTTCGGATTGATTGTGATTGTGCCGTTAATTCAGAAACTATTTGATTTACCGGTAGGAGAGAGTGGATTGGCAGGGAGTATTGTTTTGGCAATTATGGCGTTACCAACTATTATTACAGTCACAGAAGATGCAATGCGGAACTGCCCCCGTTCGATGAGGGAAGCAAGCTTGGCGTTGGGAGCTTCGCAATGGCAGACTATCTATAAAGTTGTAATTCCTTATTCTATATCCGGAATCACTTCAGGAGTTGTGCTAGGCATTGGGCGTGCAATAGGTGAGACAATGGCTGTGTTAATGGTAACGGGAAATGCTGCGGTGATCCCCACAACAATTCTTGAACCACTTCGTACTATCCCCGCCACTATTGCAGCCGAGTTGGGGGAGGCTCCAGCCGGAGGACCACACTATCAGGCTTTGTTCTTGTTGGGTGTGGTATTGTTCTTTATCACTTTAATCATCAACTTTAGTGTAGAATATATTTCTTCTAAAGGAGTAAAACGTAATAAGTAGTATGGAAATAAAAAGTAATAAAAGAGCCAAACGTCGCTCTCAGATGTTCGCATTCGGGATTTTCCGTTTGTTAAGCCTGTGTATCGTTCTTATTTTGTTTGCCATTCTCAGCTTTATTATATATAAGGGTATCGGGGTTATCAGTTGGGAGTTTATCACTTCGGCTCCTACTGACGGAATGACGGGAGGAGGTATTTGGCCAGCCATTGTCGGTACATTCTATCTGATGGTGGGAAGTGCGTTATTTGCTTTCCCGGTAGGTGTGATGAGCGGAATTTATATGAATGAATATGCCCCGAAAGGAAAGTTGGTACGTTTTATACGTGTAATGACAAATAACTTAAGCGGCATTCCCTCTATTGTATTTGGTTTATTCGGTATGGCATTGTTTGTTAATTATATGGGTTTTGGAGATAGTATCCTTGCTGGTTCATTGACATTGGGACTGCTTTGTGTTCCTTTGGTGATCCGAACCACCGAAGAGGCATTGAAAGCAATACCTGACAGTATGCGGGAAGGAAGTCGTGCATTAGGAGCCACCAAATTACAGACTATATGGCATGTGATTTTACCGATGGGTTTGCCTAATATTATAACAGGATTAATTCTTGCCTTGGGGCGTATTTCTGGAGAAACGGCACCGATTCTTTTCACTTGCGCTGCCTATTTCTTACCACACTTACCAACGAGCATTTTTGATCAATGTATGGCATTGCCTTACCATTTGTATGTGATATCAACAAGTGGAACAAATATGGAAGCACAGTTACCTCTGGCTTATGGCACTGCTTGGTGTTGATTGTTATCATCTTATTGGTCAATCTGCTGGCAAATGCATTGAGAAAATATTTTGAGAAAAGAGTAAAAATGAACTAACGAAACGATATGAGTACAATAAAAATAGATACGCGGGATGTGAATTTCTGGTATGGTGATTTTCAGGCGTTGAAGGGCATTAGTATGGAAATAGAAGAAAAATCGGTAGTGGCATTTATTGGTCCTTCCGGTTGTGGAAAGTCCACTTTCCTACGGCTTTTCAACCGGATGAATGATTTAATTCCCGGTAGCCGTCTGGAGGGGGAAATTTTGATTGACAGGCAGAATATATATTCTAAAAGAGTGGAAGTAGATGAACTACGCAGAAATGTAGGAATGGTATTTCAGCGTCCTAATCCTTTTCCGAAAAGTATTTTTGAGAATGTTGCATACGGGCTTCGTGTCAATGGGGTTAAGGATAATGCTTTTATCCGTCAGCGAGTGGAAGAAACCTTGAAAGGAGCAGCACTTTGGGATGAAGTGAAAGATAAGTTGAAAGAATCGGCTTTTACTTTATCCGGTGGTCAGCAACAACGCCTTTGCATAGCTCGTGCCATGGCAGTATCCCCTTCGGTTTTGTTGATGGATGAACCTGCTTCAGCCCTCGATCCTATTTCTACTGCCAAGGTAGAAGAGTTGATTCATGAGTTGAAAAAAGAGTATACCATCGTAATCGTGACTCACAATATGCAACAGGCAGCACGTATCAGTGATAAGACTGCTTTCTTTTATATGGGACAAATGGTGGAATTTGGAGATACAAAGCGTATCTTTACGAATCCAGAGAAGGAAGCTACACAGAACTATATCACAGGGCGTTTCGGATGATAGAAGAATAAATATACATAAGTGATACACCTAAAGAAAAACAGAATTATGGTAAAGTTTATAGAATCGGAATTGGTTCTGCTCAAGAAAGAAATCGATGAAATGTGGACGTTGGTTTATAACCAGCTCGATCGTGCCGGAGAGTCTGTACTTACACTCGATAAAGAATTGGCACAACAAGTGATTGTTCGCGAACGTCGGGTGAATGCTTTTGAGTTGAAAATAGATAGTGATGTGGAGGATATTATTGCTTTGTACAACCCAGTAGCAATTGATCTGCGTTTTGTGTTGGCAATGCTAAAGATTAATACGAATCTAGAACGCTTGGGAGATTTTGCAGAAGGGATTGCCCGCTTTGTGTTGAGATGCAAAGAGCCTGCTTTGGACCCCGACTTACTAAAACAACTGAAATTGGAAGAGATGTTGTCAGAAGTACGATTTATGCTCGAACTTGCCAAACGTGCTCTAAATGAAGAGAGTTTGGAACTGGCAACTGCTGTTTTTGCCAAAGACAACTTATTGGATGATATTAACGCAAACGTGACTGAAATATTGGCTGACTATATCAGTAAACACCCGGAAAACATACATTCTTGTCTTGATCTCGTTGGTGTATTCCGTAAATTGGAACGTTCTGGTGATCACATTACCAATATTGCCGAAGAAATTGTGTTCTTTATTGATGCGAAAGTGTTAAAACATAGTGGAAAAACTGACGAAAATTATCCAATTAAATAAGTTTCTGCGACTTTTTAAACAAAAATTAGTGCTACTTAAAAAAAAGTCATATATTTGTTCCCTGTAACGAGCAAGTTACAGGGGTTTTGCTGTAAATGATAATAAATCCAAAGAAATTTCAAAAAGATGTTATAAGACATGTTTTATAATTTGGAGAGTAACAGTAAAAGCACCTATATTTGCAACGTTATCCTGAAAACAATCTTTTTACCTTAAAAAAAAACTAATACCTATTGAAAACTGAAAAATAGGGCTTTGTGAAAAGCCCTATTTTTTTATACCTATTTGAAACTGTTCAATTAGTGTATAACGGTATCCGATAGACTTTCTTCATTGTGTTATATCAGCCTTATTTCCTTGAAAGAGCGGACTTGAAGAATGAGTTTGGAATTCAAAATTGGAGTTATCGTTCGTGTAGAGAAAGGAGGAGAGTGAAGTCTAATTTTGTTTTATACGACTGGAAATCTTGATTATTGCAATCGCTGGTAAAAGTCTTTCAAATAGCTTTTTCCTACAGGTATACGTACATTGCCGATTTTTACAACATTACGTTCTATGTTATCTATCTTATTAATGGCTATCAGATATGATTTATGGATACGTATGAATTGTTCGGAAGGCAACAATGATTCTATTTCCTTAAAACTGAGTAAAGTCATGATTCTTGCAGTTTCAGTAATTACATGAAGATAAGCTCCTTTTCCTTCCACATATAAGATGTCGCATAAGTTTATACGTACCATCCGATATTCAGTTTTAAGAAAGATATATTCTCGTGAAATTGATGGAATAATAGAAGTGGATGACATTTCTGCTTGTACTTTGTTCACTGCTTTCAGAAAGCGCTCAAAGGAATAAGGTTTCAATAGATAGTCGGTAACATCATATTCGAATCCTTGTACGGCATATTCTCCGTATGCAGATACAATAATAATGTATGGACGTGTATGAAGTGCTTTTAATAATTGAAGTCCAGTAAATTGTTCCATTTGAATATCTAGGAACAATAAATCTATTGTATTGGTCTGGAGGTAGTCAAAAGCCTCCAGACCATTTTCAAAAGTGCACACTAAATGCAGTAAAGGTACTTTGCTTATAAAGTTCTTTAATTTCTCTACGGCTAGTGGAGCGTCTTCTATGATAATACAATTGATCATGTAAGTTTTATTGTTAATGAAACGTCAAAGTAACCATTTTTCTGATTGAATTGCAAATCATACTTATGTGGATAAAGAATATCAAGCCGACGTTTTATGATACTAAGTCCAATGCCACTGGAAGAATCTTTGTTAATCTGCTTTGTCGGATCGAACAAGTTGGATATTTCGAAATGAATTTTGGATTCCTGAATCTGGAATAGTAATTGAATTGCATTAATGGTCTTTTTGTCTGTACAATGTTTGAATGCGTTTTCTATAAATGCGATAAACAACATAGGGGCGACGCAAATATTGTCTGGTATTCCTTCTAATGTAAAGGATACTAAATTGGGATTATCATATTGTAAACGTTGTAAATCAAGATAATTTCTAATGTATTTTAATTCTTGTGTGAGTGTTACTTCGGGCACATTTGTTTCGTAGATCATATACCGCATCATTTCCGACATCTGTACTAATGATTTTGAGGCCATCTCCGGATTGGAAAAAATCAAGCTATCAATATTATTCAGAGTATTAAAAAGGAAATGTGGATTCAACTGATTTTTCAGTAACTTTAGTTCACTTTGAAGATTCTGTCTTTCCAGTTCTTTTTGTTTTTGTTTTCTTTGGAACCAGTCGTATACTATATATAGTAGAATACCTGAAATTGAGGAATAGAGATAATGAAAGATAACCCATATCGTGACTCCCCAATTTTTATTACTTATCAAAAAATAAAAGAGACCGACGATAATAAGGAGGAATGTATAACTTACGAATCCCCATATTTTTTTCTTTGTATAGATATGGCAACAAAAATAAGAATAGGTTAATGAGAGCAAAGAAAGGTATGAAAGAGTCTGTGATGCGAAAAGATATGACTCTGCAGAATATATTTTCATACTTAAAGGCAGCACAAGAGTATATATCCCGTTGAAAAGATAATAAGCGAGTATAGGAAGCATGATTCCTAAGTGCCGGACTGTGAATTGTGATTTTTTGATTTTCATAATTTTCTTTTTTAAGTAAAACCTACCACAAAACTCTATTAATTTCTTCTTTTTAAAAAATTAAATGAACGAACGGCCGGAATTTCTTCACAAGTAAATGGTTGCAATATATGAAAAAAAACAGAATGTTTTTCAACTTCCTTCCTTATTCGTATCTTTGACGGCATATTGAAGATGTGTCTCTTCAATAATAGTATGTAGTTTAAAATTCAAAATTTATATTATGTTTTCTGGAATCGTTGAAGAATATGCTACTTTGGTAGCGCTGGTGAAAGACCAGGAGAATATACACTTTACTTTTAAGTGTTCGTTTGTAAATGAGTTAAAGATCGATCAGAGTATTTCTCATAATGGAGTATGTTTGACGGTGGTAAGTATGACAGAAGATACTTATACGGTAACTGCAATGAAGGAAACTTTGGAATGTTCGAATCTTGGTTTGCTGAAAGTGGGAGATAAGGTGAATGTAGAACGCAGCATGATGATGAACGGTCGTTTAGACGGACATATCGTTCAGGGACATGTCGATCAGACTGCCACTTGTGTGGCTATCAAGGATGCAGAAGGTAGCTGGTATTTTACCTTCAAATATGCTTTCGATAAAGATATGGCGAAACGTGGCTATATTACTGTAGATAAAGGTTCGGTGACAGTGAATGGCGTCAGTCTGACTGTTTGTAATCCTACGGATGATACTTTCCAGGTGGCTATCATTCCTTATACATATGAACATACCAATTTCCATACATTCACAGTTGGCAGTGTGGTAAATATTGAGTTTGATATTATTGGCAAATATATCAGCCGAATGATACAATATAAATAAACGATTCAACATAAATAGATGATTTAATATAAATGATGGAATCGAAAGATTTTCTGCAATTGGTACTTTCCCGCCAAAGTGACCGAGCTTATGATATAGAGCGTCCGGTAGAGCGGGAGAAGTTGGAACGGATATTGGAAGCGGCTCGTATGGCTCCTTCTGCTTGTAATGCTCAGCCATGGAAGTTTGTTGTAGTGACGGATCATGAGTTGGCACAAAAAGTTGGTAAGGCAGCAACCGGACTTGGGATGAATAAGTTTGCCAAAGACGCTCCTGTACATATTTTGGTTGTGGAAGAATCTGCCAATATTACTTCTTTGCTTGGTGGAAAGGTAAAAGGAAAGCATTTTCCCTTAATTGATATTGGGATTGCTGCTGCTCATATATCTTTGGCTGCCGAAAGTGAAGGGTTAGGCTCATGTATCCTTGGATGGTTTGATGAAAAGGAGATCAAGCAACTGACTGGCATTCCGGAGTCAAAACGTCTATTACTGGATATAACGATTGGTTATCCGGTGAAGGAGAAGCGTAAGAAAATGAGGAAAACTAAAGAGAAGGTGATTTCATATAATCGATATTAAACCTATCTGTGTGTTTGTATTCTCTATTCAGTCCCCCTCCTAACAAAAAACATCAATTTCTCTATCAACCTATCACCAATCTTCTGTATCGCTTTATCCATCGCTGTTTGATGGGTGATAGGTTGTTCTTTTAACCTATCACCATATCTATCACCTATCACCGTTCAATTTGTTCCACTTCATGTTGTATGAGTCTATATAACTTTGCTTCCAAAGTATTAATAGATAAGTTCCTATGTATTAATACTAAACTTATTTTCCTTTAATAACAAACTTCTTTAAGTTAGAGAAGAATCTATAAATGCAAGTTTCGTTTATATAAATGGAACTTCTGGTTATATAAACGCAAGTTTTGTTTATACAATCAGAACTTGCATTTATAGTTTGTTCCCAATAGAAAATAACTTTTCTATTAAAGGAAAAGAAGTTTTATATGAATGGATCATAACTTATCTATTATATCATTCAAGAGGGGAATGTATATGTTTATCAGGATTGAGTGATGCTTTTCTATACGTATGAGCCTGATTATTAAATAAAAACAAAGAGCCAAGTTCCCCGATCGGAAAGCTTGGCTCTTTAATGTTAGTAATTGAAATATTTTTCTTATTTCCCGGTTTATTACTTTTTAGGCAATTCCTTCAAAAGATGCTCTACGGCTGCCTTAAGTTGGGCATCTTCACCTTTCAAACTGGCTTCCGGTTCATTGTAGACAAGGATATCGGGTTGAAGAGTCTGATTTTCGAGGTATTTACCTTGCATATCCATACATCCTACTTGAGGAATACCGAATACAATAGATGGATCTATTTGCTGTTCCCACCATACAGCAGTCATCGTTCCTGCTATTGGAGTACCGATTAACTTGCCGATTCCTAATGTTTTGTATACGTATGGAGTGCCATGAGCATTACTATAGTTGTCTTCACAAGTCAGCATACACGAAATTTTCGTCCATTTGTTGAAAGGATCACTGCCTATGTATTGTCCTCGTGGAACAAAGCGTTGGTACTCTTTGCCATTAAGCAAGGTGACAACATCATCATGAAGCCATCCTCCACCATTGTGACGGGTATCTACTATGACCGCTTCCTTGTTACGGTAACGTCCCAATAACTCGGAGTACATATTACGGAAACTTTGACTATCCATTCCTTTTAAATGTACGTATGCAATGCGGCCACCGGAAAGTTCTTCAACTTTCTGTGCACAACGTTTTACCCAACGTTTATAAAGCAATTCATTTTGTTCATTGTAGCTGATCGCTTTAATGGTTTCTTCAAAACGTTTTTTAGTAGTAGGGTCATATACAGTAAGTATTACTTTACGACCAACTTTGCCTTCGAATAGTGGGAAGTAATCTTTATTGGCTTCAATGGTCACTCCGTCTATTTTTTCGATGATACAGCCTTCTTTTACATTTGTCTTTTTCTTAGTGAAAGGACTTTGTGCTATTATTTCCTTGATTTTTAGTCCCGCACCATCATACGATTCATCATAAAATAATCCTAAAGCAGCTGTAGGGAGTGCGTAGTTCGGAGCTCCATAACGTGCTCCGGTATGAGAGGCGTTCATTTCACCGAGTAGTTCACTTAACATTTCCGTGAAGTCATAATTGTTGTTGATATGAGGCAGGAATCGTTGATATGCCTTTTTATATCCTTTCCAGTCTACTCCTTGAAGGTCTGCTACATAGAGTTTATCATTCATTTGCTGATAAACATGGTCGAAAATATAGGAACGTTCTTCGTATGGGCGATAATTGAAGAAAGCTTCGAAATTGATTGAAGTAACTCTGTTTCCGCCAAGTTCTATTTTTTTAAGTCCTCCATTGCTGCACATGAAAAGATTGTTGCCTTCTTTGTCCGGTATTAGTCTGCCACCGCCAACACCTTTGATGAGAATTCTGGTAGAGTTTTCTTTTAAGTTATGTTCCCAGAGGTCATAGCCACTTTCGAAAGCAGCCAGATAGTAAAGTTTATCGCCTTTGGGAGACAGAACAGCATCGCCAAGGCGTGAAGAATTGACTGTTAAACGAACAATACGGTCGAAACGATTGTCCAGATCAAAAGTTAATGATTTTCCTTCCTCTTTCTTGTCTGAATCTTCTTTTTTGTCACTTCCTTTTTTATCGCTCTCTTTCTTATCTTCTTTTTTATTCTTTGCATCTTTCTTTTTCTCTTTTTCCGCTTTTTCTTTCTCGGCTTTCTCTTTCTCAGCCTTCTCTTTTTCTTGTTTTTGTTTTTCAATCTTATCCGCTTCTTCAAGTAGTGTCAAATCTTCTTTGTTCAGTGTGAATCGGTTGTAGGTATCTGCATCAAAGAACATGATGTAAGTATCATCTTCACTTCCCCAACTTCCATGGCTGCGATAGCCGGAGCGATCGCTGTTCCATATCATTGCTTTGCCGCCTAATACCCATTTGGCATTCCCGTCGCTATAACCGCTTTCGGTTAGATTGACCATTTCACTTTTTCCGTCTGCGTTCAGTAAGACAACATCTTTATTATTCCAGCCGCCTGTACCGATAAAGCCGGAAAGAAGCCATTTGCTATCGGGCTCCATTGGAACCATTGGTCGCCGTCGGCATAAGAATATTGGTATTTGGCATCCATTACAGTACGTACGGCTTTACTTTTCAAGTTGATAATGCGGATAGCGGTACGATTTTCAAGGAAGGCGATTTCTTTGCCGTCAGGACTATATTTAGGTTGGAAAGAGGCAACATCGGAATTAGTCAGTCGCTCTTCCTTTAATTCAGTAGCATAAGTGAATTGTTTTTCATCTTCACGTACGATAGTTGAAGTGTATAGTTGCCAGAGACCATTGCGTTCTGAAGAATAAACGAGGGTACGTCCGTCAGGAGCAAAGTCTATGTTACGTTCTTGTTCCGGAGTATTGGTAATTTGTTTTGTAGTTCTATATTCAATGGAGGTGACATATACATCGCCTCGCAGAATAAATGCAACTTCCTTTCCTTGGGGAGAGATAGCAATATCCGTAGCACCGTATGAGCTGATTTGGCGGATAATGTCTTTGTCATTCTTATCTGCCAGAATGGAAACTTTGACTTTCTGTGGTTGTTTACCGGGGAGAAGTGTGTAAATCTCACCATCGTAACCATAACATAATTTGTTGTTATCGGCTACACTCAGAAAGCGTACAGGGTGTTTACTATGAGAGGTGATTTGTTTGGAAGTCGTAGCTCCGGGGGTGCGTTGGAAAATGTTGAAAGAACCTTTTTCTTCACTTAAATAATAGAAAGATTCTCCGTCGGGAGCCCAAACCGGTTCACGATCTTCACCGCCGAAAGTGGTTTGTTTCTGATAGGCGGGAGTTGCATTGGGGGTATACATCCAAACATCCCGGGCAATAGGAGATACATGATGTTTACGCCAGTAGTCTTCGTATCCTTTTTATCATGATAAAGCATAACTCCGTCTTTGTTGATGGAAATGCTTTCCATAGGCATAGAAGAGAACATTACGGGACGTCCTCCTGTCGTGGCAACTTCATAGATCTGTTGAAACTGCCCCGAGGGAAATCCGGCATCTTCAGCAGCAGGCATGAGGTATGTAGTGAATAAAAGATGTGTAGCGTCTTTAAATGCGATAGGTTTTTCACTACCTGAATAGGTTGTCAGTCGTTGGGGAGTTCCTCCTTCGCTTGATACGATGAACACATCCATACTTCCCATACGGTCGGAAGCAAAAGCAATTTGTTTTCCGTCAGGACTCCATATAGGAGTAGTGTCATAGGCAGGATTTGTTGTGATTTGTGTAGCTTGTCCTCCAGTTGATGGTACTGTATAGATATCTCCTTTATAAGTGAACGCAATGGTAGTTCCATCCGGAGAGATTGTACAATAACGCATCCACAAAGGAGATTCTTGTGCGGCAATTGTGCCCGCAATGCACAGAGCAAGTGCGCTTAATAGTAATTTTTTCATTTTTTCGATTGTTATAATTGTGTTTTCATAATTTCTTTTTTCATTCTGTACCTGTTATGCTACAGATCCTTTAATAGTACTTTGCTAGCTTTTTTATAGTATTCTTCTCTAGATTCGGTTAATACCTTCCATTCGTCACTAAACTCTTCATCTTTATCGATTTTGAAGTTTTCGGAGCCATATGTGTCGAGACGATCAAGCAGTATCGCTACGTTCAGTTGGTTAATATCCATGGATGGTTGGTAAGCAATATCTTGGCTTTTTTCGTCAGATACCACTTCATGGATCAGCTCAATCTCTTGTAACTGATAGAGTACCTGATTCGTCAGCCGGATTGGAATTTGGTGTTCTTCCGAAATCTCGGCGGCTGTATATGGCGGTTTGTTGTACTCAAAGCGCTTAGCAATAAGAGACATGATGAGAATAGAAATGAAATCACGATAACGCCGGCTGATATTACGGGTGTCTTGGTCGAAACTGAAATTTCGAATATTCTGACCGGCGTAAGTAAGTTCCGCACCAAATAAACAGATGGTCCAGGAGATTTGCAACCATAATAGGAACATTGGTAAGGCGGCAAAACTACCATAAATAGCATTGTATTTCGATACCCATAGCTGGCTGTTGATATAAAGGAACTGGAATGCTTGATAGGCTGTACCTGCCAAAATACCGGAGATAAGTGCATGCTTGAACTTCACTTTTGTGTTAGGCATAAAGATATATAGTCCGGTAAACATAAGCCAAGTTAAGACAAAAGGAATAAGACGAATCAAGAATTTTAAGACAGGAGCGAGGAGTACGAAGTCTGCCATTTGCTTCAGTATGGTACTCATGAATATGGAAAGACCTCCGGATACGACGATCAAAATAGGCATGAGTAAGAACATGGAGAAGTAGTCAGTAATCTTACGATACATGGAACGTGTTTTCTTTATTTCCCAAATCCGGTTGAAGGTGATTTCTATATTACTAACCAGATTGATAACAGTCCATAACAACATAACTAAACCTACTCCAATGAAAATACCTCCTTTGGTTTGTGATAAATAGGAATTTACGAATGAAAGAATGGCTTCTGTTGTTTCTATATTACCACCGAATCCGTTGCGGAATTGATGTTCCATTAGGTTATCAAAACCGAAACCGCGTGCTACAGCAAACAGGATCGCTAAGATAGGGACAATTGCTAAAAGAGTGCTATATGTCAGTGCCGATGCTTTATTTACCAATCGGTCTTTAGTGAAACGGTTGATGCAAAGATAGATGGTTTTAATAATGTTATAGAGCGAAAATTTAGTTCTGGTCACTTCGTCTTCCGTAATGCGCCAAATGTCATACGTAAGGAATTTCCATATATCAGTGATTCTCTTTTTCATTCTTTCTGATGAGATGTTTTTATAAATGAAATACGGACAAAGATAACAATTAAATGTGAATACTAATGTTGCACATCAGAAAATTCCTACTTGATAGTTTGGACTTTTCATATAAGTTTATTAATTTTGTTTCCATAATAATATTTTTAATGTGATTGTAAATCAGATTTTTAGGGATTGTTAAATAATAAACAGTTTCTATGAATTGATTGTTTCCAATCATTCTTATTAGGTAGGAAAATTTAGTAGAATCGATTTAAATATCATTGAATATTATGAAGGCACATATCCTTATTTTGATTGTTTTATTAGGAATAAATCCTGTCCCATATTTATTTTCATCGGAATTGTTGGCGCAGTCGAATGTGGTTAAGACCGTTGTTGCCGATTTGCTGATTGATGGAAATCCTTCTTCGGTCAAGATAGGGGACTATATGGGAGAGAAAATTAATGCTTGTATTGATAAACGGGTAATGGGGCAGGATGTAAATCATCTGATTACTCCTTTTTATCATAAGACAGAAACTTATCGTTGGCAAAGTGAATTTTTAGGTAAATGGCTGTTGGGAGCTGTCCTGTCATATAGATATACTCAAAATCCGGCATTATTGGATTCTATTCAGAAAGGTGTGACGGGATTAATTGAATCACAATCTCCTGATGGTTATATTGGAAATTATTCTCCAGATGCACAACTCCAACAATGGGATATTTGGGGACGAAAATACTCCATGCTGGGACTTTTGGCTTATTATGACTTAACCGGAGATAAAAAAGTACTTTCTGCATGTAAGAAAGCTGCGGATCACTTGATGACACAAATTGGACCAGATAAAGTTGATATTGTATCTACCGGTAATTATTATGGAATGGCTAGCAGTAGTGTTTTGGAACCTATTGTTTTCTTGTATCGCAGAACAGGGGATGTACGATATCTTGAATTTGCAAAGTATATTGTAGCCCAGTGGGAGACTGCTGCTGGTCCTAAATTAATAAGTAAAGCTATGGAAGAGATTCCGGTTGGTGACAGATTTCCGCATCCTTCTTCTATGAATGAGACTTGGTTCGGTACAAAAAATGGTCAGAAGGCTTATGAGATGATGTCTTGCTATGAGGGATTACTCGAAATTTATAAATTGACAAATGATTCCTTGTATTTGAATGCAGTAGAGAAAACAGTCAGAAGTATTGCGGATACGGAGATAAATATAGCAGGATCAGGAAGTGCATTTGAGTGTTGGTATCATGGGAAAAATCTTCAAACTGTTCCAACCTACCATACCATGGAAACATGTGTAACTATGACGTGGATGAAACTATGCCAGACGTTGTTGAGATTGACCGGAAATCCGTACTATGCTGATCAAATGGAAATTACGGCTTATAATTCGATGCTTGCTTCTATGAAAAATGATGCTTCGCAAATAGCAAAGTATAGCCCTCTTGAAGGTCAGCGAAATCCCGGAGAAGAACAATGTGGAATGCATATAAACTGTTGTAATGCGAATGGTCCAAGGGCTTTTGCGCTTTTGCCGCAATTTGCATTCATGCAATCTTCTGATAGAAAAGCGATTTTTGTAAATCTATACACAGATTCAAATGTGGAAATTCTTTTGGCTTCCAATAAAAAGGTAAGGATCGTTCAGGAAACAAATTATCCTCAGGAAGGAGAAACTTGCATAAAAATCGATTCTGACAAACCCGAAACATTTTCTGTGGTTTTGCGTATACCTTCTTGGAGCAAGAAGAATACTATAAAAGTAAACGAGCAAGAAATGAGTGATATAGTTCCGGGAACGTACTATAAGATTACCCGTAGGTGGAAAAAAGGAGATGTGATAACTCTAAACCTTGATGTGAGAGGAAGGCTGATTCGTCAGGATAATCATGTTGCAGTTGTTAAAGGTCCTGTTGTCTTGGCACGTGACAGTCGCTTCGATGATGGTTTTGTAGATCAAACGGCACAAGTCGTAGTGCATGAGGGAAATTATGTAGACTTAATTCCTGTGGAGGCAAAGAAGGACTGGAACTGGATGTCATATACGGTACCACTTGTTCTAGGAACAGATCTTGAGGGAGAGGGTAAACAACCTAAGCAAGTTCATTTTTGTGATTTTGCTTCAGCTGGAAATACTTGGTCAGAGGATATTCGCTATCGAGTGTGGATACCGGAAACTTTGAATGTGATGAATAAAGCGTATGTTCCGTATAATAAATAGTAGGAAGTTATTCTCGGAAAGAATTATTGTAATTTAAAGAAAAAGCAGTTAGCCTATAAGCCGAGTTCTGTACCTTAATATAAATAATTAAGGTGTCTGTCATTTATCTGAGTGACGTGTCACCACACCACTTTAGCGGTCTACCCTCCGACATGGAGCGAGCAGCTCTCATAACGCCGGTTTACATGACCTTACAACTCCTAAGACGTACAGCCCGACATGTTGCCATGCGGCTGGTGGGCTCTTACTCCACCTTCTCACCCTTACCTATCCTCGAAAGGAGTGGCGGTTATTTTCTTCTACGTTACTCTACCCTCACGGACAGCTTTCTGTTAGGAAGTAGGATGCTCTATGTTGCCCGGACTTTCCTCCTGTACGAAACGTACACGCGACAAACCGGCTAACTGCTTTAGATTGCAAAAATACGTCATTTATTTTGTTTTAGCCAAAGAATGTGACATAAATAGAAATAATTTCTACCTTTGCTTTCATTAAATGATTGATTCAATGAAGAAAATAATATTTTTATTTGCTTGTTTACTGGCATTTATGGCAACGGGCTTGGAAGCTCAGGAGATACAGCCTATATCAGCGGATTCAGCTTATGGAGTAGTTCATATTTCTGTTTGTAACTTGCGTGAGGAAGGTAAATTTACTTCGGGAATGAGTACACAGGCCTTACTGGGTATGCCAGTGAAAGTACGGCAATATACAGGATGGTATGAGATTCAAACGCCGGATGATTATACCGGATGGGTGCATCGTATGGTGATTACTCCTATGTCTAGAGAGAAATATGATAGGTGGAATCGTGCGGAAAAGGTGGTGGTGACTTCTCATTATGGTTTTGCATATGAGAAACCGAATGAACATTCGCAGGTTGTGTCGGATGTAGTAGCAGGTAATCGTTTGAAATGGGAGGGAAACAAGGGACATTTTTATAAGGTTTCTTATCCGGATGGTCGGCAGGCTTATTTGTCTAAGTCTATATCAAAGCGTGAATCTGAATGGAGAGCTTCGTTAAAACAGGATGTGGAAAGTATAATTCAAACTGCTTATTCTATGATAGGTATTCCGTATCTGTGGGCAGGAACTTCTTCAAAAGGAGTAGATTGCAGTGGGTTGGTACGTACAGTTCTTTTTATGCATGATATTATTATTCCTCGGGATGCATCACAGCAAGCGTATGTGGGGGAGCGCATCGAGATTGATCCTGATTTTACGAATGTGCAACGAGGAGATTTAGTCTTTTTCGGTCGAAAGGCTATGGTAGATTGTAAGGAGGATATCTCACACGTGGGTATTTATCTTGGAAATAGGAAGTTTATTCATGCTTTAGGTGATGTACATATTAATAGTTTTAATCCTAAAGATAGTGACTATGACGAGTTCAATACAGGAAGATTGCTTTTTGCAGTTCGTTTCTTACCTTATATAAATAAGGAAAAAGGAATGAATACGACAGATCACAATCCTTATTATAACTGAATAATGGAAAATTGGATGATGGATTGATGAGGTGATTGTACATATTCGTAGTCCATTTTCTGATGTTCGTTCTTAATGCTCTATTGATGATATGAAAAATAGAAGAGATTTTTTGAAAACAGCAGCTTTGGTTACTTTAGGTTCCGGACTATTTGTGCGTCAGACACTGGCCGGAGGGTCTGTTCCTTCTACCTTTAATATTAATAGAAAAGGGATAGGAGGAAAAATGAAAATGACTTATTTTCCATATGAGTTGAAATTGAGGCATGTATTCACAGTAGCTACTTATTCGCGAACTACTACACCAGACGTGCAGGTCGAAATAGAATATGAAGGGATAACAGGATACGGAGAAGCTTCTATGCCTCCTTATTTGGGGCAGACGGTAGAGTCGGTTATGAACTTTTTAAAGAAAGTGAATCTGGAACAGTTCAACGATCCTTTTCAGTTAGAAGACATTTTGTCATACATTGATAGCTTGTCCCCAGGTGATACAGCTGCCAAAGCGGCGGTGGATATTGCTCTTCATGATCTGGTAGGAAAACTGCTGGGAGCTCCTTGGTATAAAATATGGGGGCTGAATAAAGAAAAAGCGCCATCTACTACTTATACGATTGGTATTGATACACCGGATGTAGTGCGTGCGAAAACAAAAGAGTGCGCAGATCAGTTTAATATATTAAAGGTGAAACTGGGGCGGGATAATGATAAGGAAATGATAGAAACCATTCGTTCTGTGACCAATCTTCCGATAGCAATAGATGCAAATCAGGGATGGAAAGATCGCCAATATGCACTTGATATGATTCATTGGTTGAAAGAGAAAGGGATTGTGATGATAGAACAACCTATGCCGAAGGAGCAGTTGGATGACATAGCTTGGGTGACACAGCATAGTCCGTTGCCTGTGTTTGCTGATGAATCATTGCAACGGTTGGGAGATGTCGCAGCTTTGAAAGGTGTATTTACAGGGATTAATATAAAGTTGATGAAATGTGCAGGAATGCGAGAAGCCTGGAAGATGGTAACTTTGGCACATGCACTTGGGATGCGGGTAATGGTAGGGTGTATGACAGAAACGTCATGTGCTATATCTGCAGCAGCGCAATTTTCTCCATTGGTTGATTTTGCTGATCTGGATGGCCATCTGCTTATCTCTAACGACCGTTTCAAAGGTGTTGAAGTAGTAAAGGGGAAGATTACATTGAATGATTTGCCGGGGATCGGAGTTGTCAGACTCTAGTCTTACGGAATGAATGTCAGAGTGTTAAAGATGGCTGTCATACAATGAATGTAAATTTGTCAGGTGTTGTCGTTAAGCGCTGTTAAGCTCTAAATATTCTCTGTTAAAAGAGGACAAAAAAGAGTGACAAGTGAAATAAGTGAACGGATTTTGTTATTATTTTAACGTCGTAAAAGTTAAAACTATGTCGAATATTAACATTTTAAAGATTTATAAATCATGAAACAGACAACAAAAAACATTCTGGGAATAGGAGCAATTGTTCTTCTTAGCTCAGGAGTTGCAGGATTGACAACTTACAAATTGTTGCAATCTAACGATTCTGCCAAAGAAACCTCATTTAATGAGATTTTTCAGCAGAATCCTAATGTGAAATTGGCTGCTTTTGATGCAATTAATGCTCAGCCGGTTGATCTGACACAAGCTGCAGAAAATTCACTTCATGCTGTCGTACATATAAGATCTACTCAAGAAGCTAAAACTCAAACGGTAGATGTGCGTGATCCTTTTGCTGAAATATTTGGAGATATATTTGGTGGCGGTGGAAGACAGCAGCGTCAGATACAATCTCAGCCTCGTGTAGGATTTGGTTCTGGAGTCATTATTTCCAAAGACGGATATATCGTAACGAATAATCATGTAATTGAAGGAGCTGATGAAATTATCGTGAAGTTGAATGATAATCGTGAGTATAAAGGACGGATCATTGGTACCGATCCAAGTACTGACCTTGCATTGGTAAAAGTGGAAGGTGATGATTTGCCTACTATTCCGGTAGGTGACTCTGAGGCACTGAAAGTAGGAGAGTGGGTATTGGCAGTAGGTAATCCATTCAATCTTAACTCTACTGTAACTGCCGGTATCGTAAGTGCAAAGGCTCGTTCTTTGGGAGTATACAATAAGGGTATTGAATCTTTTATTCAAACGGATGCTGCTATTAATCAAGGTAATAGTGGTGGGGCTTTGGTAAATGCCAAAGGTGAATTAGTGGGTATTAACTCAGTACTTTCTTCACCAACAGGAGCTTATGCTGGATATGGTTTTGCTATTCCAACCAGTATTATGACTAAAGTTATCGCTGACTTGAAACAATATGGAACTGTACAGCGTGCATTACTTGGTATTAGTGGTGCTCCTATCGGTAGCAGTCTGATGGATGATAAACAGCCGATCGATAAATCTGGTAAGACACTGGGTGATAAGGCTAAAGAACTAGGTGTAGTTGAAGGTGTATGGGTTAGAGAGATCGTTGATGGTGGTTCTGCTGCTGGAGCTGACATAAAAGTAGATGATGTAATTATCGGTCTGGATAATAAGAAGGTGAAGAATATGGCTGACTTGCAGGAAGCTATTGCTAAACATCGTCCGGGTGATAAAGTAACTGTGAAGTTGATTCGTGACAAGAAAGAAAAATCTGTTGATGTTACTTTGAAGAATGAACAAGGTACTACTAAGATAGTGAAAGAAGCTGGCATGGAAATTCTGGGTGCTGCTTTCAAAGAATTACCGGATGATTTGAAAAAACAATTGAACTTGGGCTATGGTCTGCAAGTGACGGGTGTTTCTTCTGGTAAGATGGATGATGCCGGAGTCCGTAAAGGTTTCATTATTCTGAAAGCAAACGATCAACCAATGCGTAAAGTCAGTGATCTGGAAGAAGTAATGAAAGCTGCTGTGAAATCTCCAAACCAGGTATTGTTCCTGACTGGTGTATTCCCTTCAGGTAAACGCGGATATTTTGCAGTAGATTTGACACAAGAATAGTTTTTCAGTTAGGTCATAAGATTGTAAGATAAGCTAATGAATTAGAAAAAAGGATGTCGGCAATCAACTTGTTGACATCCTTTTTGTTTCAATAGTTGAAAAATATAGTGAAAAAGTTGCGTATAGTTTGCTTATTAACAAATAAATTGTCGTAACTTTGCACACCAAATCTGTTTTTAAGGAATGAGACAACTAAAGATTACCAAAAGTATCACTAACAGAGAGAGCGCTTCTCTTGACAAGTATTTGCAGGAAATCGGTCGTGAAGACTTATTACTGTCGAAGAAGAGGTGGAGCTCGCTCAGCGTATTCGTAAAGGTGACCGTGTGGCGTTGGAGAAATTGACACGTGCCAATCTTCGTTTCGTCGTATCTGTAGCTAAGCAGTACCAGAACCAAGGTTTGAGTTTGCCTGACTTAATTAATGAGGGCAATTTAGGACTGATTAAAGCTGCCGAAAAGTTTGATGAAACACGTGGATTTAAATTTATCAGTTACGCTGTATGGTGGATTCGTCAGTCTATTCTGCAAGCATTAGCAGAGCAGTCGCGTATCGTTCGTCTTCCTTTGAATCAAGTCGGTTCTCTGAATAAGATCAGTAAGGCCTTCTCTAAGTTCGAACAAGAAAATGAACGGCGTCCGTCTCCTGAGGAGCTGGCAGATGAACTGGAAATCCCTGTTGATAAAATCTCTGATACATTAAAGGTATCCGGCCGTCATATTTCGGTGGATGCACCTTTTGTGGAAGGAGAGGATAACAGTTTGCTGGATGTGCTGGTAAACGATGATTCGCCTATGGCGGACCGTTCTCTGGTAAATGAGTCTCTTGCGAGGGAAATTGATAGAGCTCTTTCTACGTTAACCGATAGGGAAAAAGAAATCATTCAGATGTTTTTCGGTATCGGACAACAAGAAATGACATTGGAAGAAATCGGCGATAAGTTTGGTCTCACACGTGAGCGCGTTCGTCAGATTAAAGAAAAAGCAATTAGAAGACTAAGACAAAGTAATCGTAGTAAATTGCTCAAATCTTACTTGGGATAAGTAAGGAATATCAGTTTCTAAAAGAAAAAAGAATTTAAGCTGCATAAGTTCATTCTTCGTTTGAAGAAGTACTTATGTGGCTTTTTATTTATATCTTTGTCAAGATTGTCTTATACTATGGATTTTATGAAGATTATAATTAGGCTTATTTTTGTTTTCTTGATTTTGGAAATTGGTTCTGCGGCTTATGTGAAAGGTGTGGAACCTATATCTGTATCGTCTGATGTAGAAAAACGCTTGAAAGAAAGGGCGGTTGAGGCTAAGGTGTATTGTGAGGAAAAGGGATTTGATATCAATTATTGCTTCTTGGTGGATTTTAGTATTCATTCGGGTAAGTATCGTTTTTTTATATGGGATTTTAAAGGAGATTCAGTGAAGTGTGCAAGTCTTTGCGCGCATGGATATGGTATGAAAAGTACTGTAGATAAACCTGTTTATAGTAATGTGGAGGGAAGTCATTGCTCTTCTTTGGGGAAATATAAAGTAGGTGTACGATCGTATAGTAAGTGGGGTATAAATGTACATTATAAGTTGCATGGACTGGAAAAGACAAATAGCAATGCTTTTAAACGTTATGTTGTGTTACATTCATATACTCCTGTACCAGCTGAAGAAGTATATCCTTCCTATCTTGCTTTGGGAATAAGTGAAGGGTGTCCTGTGATTTGTGATTGTGTGATGAAAGAGGTAGATAAGCTACTTAAGGTGGCAAAGAAACCTTTATTGTTATGGATATTTGAGTAGAAATGCTATTTCTTGTAGATAAATAGAGGAAATTTCTTCTTTTTTGTTATCTTTGTCACCATAAAAATTATAGAATATGAGATTTGTAAAAATACTATTTGCGGTAACAGTGGTGTTTGCTGTGTGCTCTGCCTTTTCAATGAAAAAAGATCATGGAAAATCTGTGTATGCATTTGGAGTGGGTGCATCATTCACAGATACGATTGTTTATTTTACTGAAATTCAAAAATTGGATAGTGTGAAACTTGGTAAGGATGGGTTTCTTCCTCGTCGTGATCAGTATAGTTATCAATTAAAAAATTATCTGGAATTTAATTCATTGCAACCGAATAGTACTTGTATGATCTATTTCTCAGATAATTTAAATAAGTTGGAGAAGGAAGCAAGTAAAATTCTTGGAAAATATCGAAAATCTAAGAATGTGGTGGTACAGAAAATAGAACTTGATAAGTTTAGTTTCAAAAAGCCTGAAGAATAAAAGATGATCGTTAATATAAAAAATAAGAGATGCAGATTTGCATCTCTTATTTTTTATACCTTTAGTAACTGCTATTGTATTCCTGATTATTTCTTTTATTGACTGCCATGTGAATGATGATGAAAAGTTATCCCTTTTCAATTTAGGGAGTGGGTAGTTCATACTATTTTAATATAAAGCTTTTCTATACTATATTATGTGTGTATATGGTGATAGCTATGTTATGCTTGTATAGTAGTGACTATGTATGATTAGCTTTTGTATTTATTATACTATAAAAATGATATATAATACAACTGTTAATCAATGATTTATAGTAAACTTGCAAAAAAACTTTAGAAAAAAGTGTTAGATATATTTGGAAGTTATATGTAAAGTCTATACTTTTGCACCCGCTTTGCAAGAGTAACAAGGCGTAATGATTGACATTCTGTTAGAAAATAAGGTTTTCAAAAATAAAATAAAAAACTTTAGGAAAAGTTTGGAAGTTAAATAAAAAAGTCCTTATCTTTGCATCCGCTTTTGCTTTGAAAGCGACGGACAGAAGTCACGTT
>NZ_BAKK01000032.1 GCF_000614145.1 Bacteroides faecichinchillae JCM 17102
AGAGAACAGAGAGAGAATGAATTTAGGTGAGTTTGCAGAAGAAGCAACCATTATTGAAGAAACTGCAACGCCTAAAAGGGTAAATCATTTCATTGAGGCAAACACCCAAGAAGTTTCTTTAAGTCATTTGAAAAATGACTGCATTACTCCCGTTTTTGCCAAAGACAATGAGCTTACAGTAAACCATGCTGCATTTATTGAAACTGTTTGGGAAGCTGCAAATTCCTACTACAATGGTGAGACTATTGGAACACCCGATATTCGTGTCTCTCACGTTATTAAGGGTCGTATTCCCGAAGCTATCCACAAACCTGCCAATCAGTTGTTGGAATCTGACAAAACAATCTACTATGAAAGGGCAGCTTTCAGCATTGACATTCCTACAATCTATGAAACGGTTGAGGGTAACAAGTTGAACCTTTCAATAGTGGGGGTTAGAGCCTATAACCAAATGAATCTGTATTCAAAGAAAGTTCCAGAGTTGTTTAGGTTGGCTATTGGCTTTAAGAACCAAGTATGTTGCAACATGTGCATCTTTACCAATGGTTACAAGGATGATTTAAGAGTGAGCAATACAAGTGAACTTTACCGTTCTGCCTTGGAACTGTTCAACAACTACAATCCTGCCAAACATCTGCATTTGATGCAACAGTTAGGCAATACTTCAATGAGTGAACACCAATTTGCACAAATATTGGGCAAGGCAAGACTTTACCAATGTCTGCCACAAAGCTACCAAAAGAGACTGCCAAGAATGTTATTAACTGACACACAAATAAACAGTGTTGCAAAAGCCTACATTAATGATGAGAACTTTGGCAGCTTTGGAAATGACTTGAATATGTGGAAGTTCTACAATTTGCTCACTGGAGCAAATAAGAGTTCATATATTGATTCATTCTTAGACCGCTCTTTAAACGCTACTGAAATGGCAGTTGGAATTAATGCAGCCTTGCATGGGGATGAGCATTACAAATGGTTTATTGACTAATCAATGAGAGGACATCTATTTATTTAGGTGTCCTTTCTTTTTTAATAACTTAAAAATACTACAGAATGAATGATAATGAAAAACTAGTACTATGGAGCATACTAGTAGTATTGCTACTAATAATAATTGGTGTTATCAATCCTTTTTTATTGATACTGATTATATCTATTTTTATCTACATACAATCATAGAATATTCACTAATATGCAAAGTGAATGTTTTGCTAGAAATCAACACATTAACTAATTGGCTAGTATGTTGGTAATGGTAAAATATTCACTTTTATTTATTTACATATAAAACAGAACATTATGAGTTTAAAATATTCAAGCACTACAGCAGATTATCTGGTTTGGTCTGATGCAATGAATTTAATAAGGAAATTGGCTAAAGATGGAAATTACAAAATTTCACTTCTTATTTCTCTAGGCTGTTTCACTGGTCTAAGAATATCTGACATTCTAGCTTTGAGATGGAAACAGATACTATATACCAGTGAATTTACAGTAATAGAGAAAAAGACAAATAAGGTGAGAACTATTAGGATAAATGCCCAACTTGGGCAGCACATTAAAGAATGCTATGAACAGATAAAGCCTATAGGAATTAACGCACCTATTTTAGTGAGCCAAAAAGGAACTGTTTTCACTATCCAAAGAATCAATGTGATACTAAAAGAGATAAAGAAGAAATACCACTTAAAAGTGAAAAACTTTAGTTGTCATTCACTTAGAAAAACTTTTGGCAGACAAGTTTATAACATGAATAGTGACAATTCAGAACTAGCCTTAGTTAAACTTATGGAACTGTTTAATCATTCCAGCGTAACCATAACTAAAAGATACTTAGGTTTAAGGCAGGAAGAAATTCTACAAACTTATGACTGTTTGAGTTTCTAATCTTTAGCTAGGTAGAATTATTCAGAAATTTGCTTTTATATGCCGACTTCTGAATTTTCTACCTACTTGAAGTTATAAGGAAGAACAGCTTACCAGGTGATTTAATAAACAATAGTTCTTGCTAATCAAACGTAATTTAGTAACTTTGTGCCAATTCTAGACACCTAATGAGTTAGGGACTGGAAGGACATATTTAGTTTACGAAGAGCGTTTTACATATTATCCTAAGTTGAAATCTGGACAATTTCAAAGAATGAGGATAATAAGCAAGGACGCTCACGTCAATGTTATATACCTATCTTACAATGATAGCCTATATATCGTTTGGCGTGGGCTATTGTTTATTACTCATTCTTGGGCAGTCCAGAGCCTCAACTTAGTAATATTCAATAGTTCCCACGCTTCTTTTATTTTGTAACAGCCAATAGGGAACATTGGCTATAATACTATGGTAAAAACAGACAGTCTATCTATCAATTAATAAGTATGCAGCTTCTTGTTGTGTTCCTCATGCTTATTCTGAACTTATTTATTAATGCTATCTATTGGGAACATAGAGGCACAAATAAACTTAGATTAAAAATGAAAACATTTAGATTAATTGGAATGGCTTTACTAGCCGTAGTAATGTGTGTGAATTTTGCTTCTTGCAGTAGTGATGAAGATTTGCCCAATGCAAAGGGAGCTATACTTGTATTAGGTGGAAATACCCCTATAGAATATTCTGATTTCTGGATTAATGAAACAGAAGGAATAATACGAGTTAATGATGGTGGGCAATATGGAGGTACGTTCAATTTTCTTCCTTTTACAGAAGAAATATACTTCTATTTAGTAAGTGAACATTTAGGAAAAACAATCACAAATGAAAATTTCAATAAAGAAGTATTATTCAATAATAAAGTTCCAGAAACATGCAAAACTGCATGGCGTTTATTGAATGATTATGAATACATTGCATATATTGGAGGGGACAGCATTAGAAAAGGTGCTAAGATAACTATTTTTATTTATAACAAACGCTAATACATTCCTGCTATGAACAAATACACATTACAATTTACCTATAACGGGAAAGATTATTCTTTTGCATTACAGAATCCACAAGATTTTGATTCAAATTTAAATCAGCTTGATGCAACGGTTATTGTGGAAACAATTATAGAGAAAAAGATTCCATACCTCAAAGGTGAAAAAGTTCACAATTTGTGTTTAGTCAAAAACGAATAGAAGTATAAACATCATTTATTAATAAGCAAAAAGCCAACCTGCCCAATTACGGATAAGTTGGCTTTTTCAGTTCTGAACAAATAACATATTATTAACTTTTTCTCCTTTTGAACTTTATGGATGGGGTAAGTCCATACGCACTTTCAGGAAAATATGTGCGGAGAAATTTATCACTTGCTAATCTATAAGTGATAATAGTGTGCGTTTCCATATAATCAGGTATAAGGCATACCCTTGCATCTTTTTTCATTGAATCTTTCATAGCTACAAAATTTTAAGTTTCACATATACAACTGTATTCATGATTACAGAGAATACCAAGTAATAGGAACAGATTTTCAGCAGGTAGATTTTTAAGAAGATATAGCTTTATATACCCACTACTGATTTCTATACCGCTACTATATTATATAATGGAAATACAGTATATGAATACTTTTTAAGTAAAGAGAAAGCTACACTATACTATTATATACCATATCATTAGATATATAAAAAACTGATGGTCAAAAGCAAAACTATAAGAAAGATTCATTGCATAACAGCGCAATATTGACTAACTTTGTGATGCAGTTCAATGCTGCAAAGAGATTATTAATTTATTGTTGAATCTATATTGGTATTCGCAAATGTGTAAACCGTAGTGTAAACCACAAGGTAAATCGAAAAAAGAAACAAAAAGGTTATAGATAGCTGTAAGATTCGCTAGCTCAGCAGGTTGCCTTTGAAAGTCGAGCCGTAGGCGAGGCTTTTAAAGGTCTTGAGAGACAACACTTTTAATGTTGGGGTCCTGGGTTCGAGCCCCAGGCGGATCACCAAGAAGCTGGACAAAACCAGACAAAGAAAAGACAACTCCTACAATATCAAGGTATTGTAGGAGTTTTTTCTTTGTATACTGTCCGTGACCGAAGACACGAAAAGGTCACTAAAAGACACACTTTCGTGACCAATTCGTGACCTGTCCACCCTCTAAGATTTTAGGTCACGGAATGTCCAAAATTGGCGGTTTGTTGTCTTGATTTGTCCGTACTGCAAATATCTCATTTTCAGTTTATCAATTTAAGTTTGTAACTAAAAAAAAGAGATTATGAGAAGTACTTTTAAGCTACTCTATTTCGTCAAACGAAATGCAGTAAAGAAAAATGGTAACGCACCGATTATCGCACGTATCACTATCGACCAAGTTGTAGCCCAGTTTAACACCAAGTTGGAAATAAATCCGGCTCACTGGAGCGTGGAATTAGGCAAGGCTTCCGGCAGAACCGCAGAAGCCGTACACATCAATTCCATGCTGGAAAGTATTCGTAGCACAGTTCATCAACATTACCATGCGTTAATGGCGCAAGACGGATATGTAACCGCAGAACTGGTAAAGAACGCTTTTTTAGGCAAGATAGCAAGGGAACGGACTTTGATAGAGTTCTTCAAACAGCACAACGAACAGTATTTGCAAAAGGTTAAAATGAATACCGCAGACAAAACCTACTCACGTTATGAACTGACAAAGAAACGACTTATGGAGTTTATGAAGTTTAAATACTCCGTTTCCGATATGCTCATTAAAGATATAAATGTGGTATTCATTGAAGATTTCCTGTTGTATATCAAGAATAACTATGGGTGCAGCATAATACGGCTATGAAGTTCGTACAACGTTTTCGCACGGTAGTAAACTTTGCCAAGAATACGGGTTTAGTGACTGCCGACCCTTTCGGGAGTTATCGGGTAAGGTTTGAACGTACCGATAGGGATTATCTGACTATGGAAGAAATTACCACCATTTACAACCACGAGTTTAGCTCTAAACGGTTGGAGCAGGTACGTGATTTGTTCATTTTCAGTTGTTACACGGCACTTTCCTACATTGATGTATGCGAGTTAAGGCAGGAGGACATTCGCACCGGATTTGACGGTAATTTGTGGATTATACGGAAAAGACATAAAACAAATGTTACATCTACCGTCCGATTGCTGGATATACCAAAAGCCATATTGGAAAAGTACAAAGACAAATTGCCAAACGGTAAGATTTTACCAGTTATCAGCAATCAGAAAATGAATGATTACTTAAAAGAAATCGCAGCCATTTGCGGGATTGAAAAGACCTTGACCTATCATGTAGCGCGCCATTCGTGCGCCACTTCGGTGCTGCTCGCCAATGGTGTACCTATTGAGACAGTATCTAAAATTTTAGGTCATACTAATATCCGGACTACTCAAATTTATGCGAGGATTACCGATTTGAAAGTAAGTGGCGACATGGAAATGTTGGCTCAAAAACTGGACGTTCCAAATCGTACTGCCAGCCGTTAAAATCGTGTTATCGTCAGATAACAGCAAGGTGTGATTTGTGGCACACAAATCTGTTTTCCGTGCCGCAAAACACCTTGGGCAAATTCACTCCGAAGTCGTGTTGCCAATGAAAGAAAGACATTCCCTAACTAAAAATTTTTTCGCTCGTCGGGACGGGTGGTCCCGCCCCTTGCCGCTGGGCGTTCCCCGACCGATGAGTTTATTTCTGTAATTCTACAATCTTGTTTTATTGAAATATTGATAGCTTGATTGATTGAAAGCAAGATTTCAATATGGCAGGATTGAATGAAAACAATAAACCATTCAATATTGATTGAAATACTGAATGGTTTATTTATTGCCAAGAATATAATTACTTGCGAAAAGAAAATAAAATAAAACTCGCATCATGTATCGTTTTCATCCATTCTTCGGAGCAGACTTTTTTGCAATGTTTCCAAATACCGAGTTCTATTTATCTTACGGCTTCGCATTTCCAAATAAGAATGATATAAATCACCAATATCTATACTGAACACATTTTCAAAATATCCTGCAATCTCTTTTAAAGTAGCCGTTCCTTTATTAAAATCCCCATTCGCTTCTAAAGCATAAATCAGTTCTACCAACGCCCTTTTAGAGCCAGTCCAACGCAAAATAGTTTCTACAACCTGTCCGTTATCCGCTTTGCGCTGTACAATACGCTCCAATTCTTGCAATCTGTTAGTCAAATAGATTTTCAACAGTTCGTTAGTAATAATTTTAGCCACTTTAAAATCATATCCGGTTGAATATAGAGGGTCTTTATCAATATGGGAACTGTCTGTACATATTCGTAAATCGTTTTGGTTTCGGGTAAAATAGTATCTATCCAAATAAGTAGATTTAGAACGGTAATACTGGTAAAAGTCCAAATTCCTACTGAAATAGAATGTTAAACTATTTAGTTCATTGTACAGATATTCTTTTTGCGCAACATCACTACCTGTTGGGAATTTGCTTTCTATAACATAAATTTTGTTGTAGTACATATATTTACTTAATACTTCCGGCTTTAGTTCTTTAAAGAAATAGATTTCTTCCGCCTCGTCCCTAAACTGATAATTTACTGTATACTTCCTAAGTTCATCACACAAAGGTCTAATAAAACGCATCATGTGTAACGCCCTATCAATCCCTATACATTCGTCAGAATTAGAAATATTTATTTCGGTCTGTATCTGAAAGAGTAATTTACTAACGTAGCTTTTAATTGCTGCATATTCCATACTCACAACATATTGCGGCTATAACACAATGTTATAAAGATAACCTAACATAATAATAAATAAGGTTATCAATCCAAAAAATATCCCTATCAGCCGCCAAGTCATTACTTTTTTCAACAGCGTAGCTCGGGCAATGACAGCCCAACAACTGCCATCATAAAAGCAAGCGCAGTCCCTATGGGGATACCCTTAGCTACAAAAACTTCAATTACCGGTACTATTCCGGCAGCATTGGCATACATTGGAACAGCCAACACTACTGATAAAGGAACTGCAAACCAATTATCCTTAGACATATACTGCTCAAAAAATCCTTCCGGCACATAGCCGTGCATAAATGCACCGATACCGATTCCGATAAGGATATACAGAAGTACACCTTTGACAATGCCCCATGCTTCTTGCATGATAATCGGCAATCGTCTAAAGAACGGAGTATGCTCTTTTTCCCATGTTCCGGAGTCGGAAGTTGAGTTTTGCTGAATTTGTTTTACCCAATCACTCAAATAAGGCTCCAATTTCATCTTGCCCAAAATAAATCCACCTACCATACCTAACAGAATACCGCTAATCACATAAATAGAAGTAATACGCAACCCAAAAGTGCCGATAAACATGGCAACAGCAACCTCATTCACCAAAGGCGAGGTTATCAAATAGGAGAATGTTACCCCTAAAGGAATCCCCCCTTTCACAAACCCAATAAACAGCGGTATGGAAGAACAGGAACAGAACGGGGTAATAGCACCAAATAAGGCTGCAAAGAAATATTGCAATCCATATAGTTTACGAGAGGTCAAATAATTGCGCAAACGTTCTATCGGGAAATAAGCATTTATAATTCCCATTATCACGCTGATAAAAAATAATAATATCAAAATCTTTATCGTATCGTAAAAGAAGAAGTTTATAGCTTCTCCTAAAGCTGTTGAAGCATCCAAACCGAAGATGTCATACACCAGCCAATCTGCAAACCTTTGTATCATAATCCTATTATTGTTTGTAATAATACGAACATATTACCTAAAAAATTAGCGGTTACAAGCACATTTAGGCAGTTCTTGTTTTTTTATCTCTGTAATGTAGAACTTGGCAAATTCATTCTTGATTTCATTACGCACTCTTTCAAATTCGCTTCTGATGAAGTCCGTTGTCCCTATTACTTCCGAGGGGTCATCAAAACCAATATGCAACCGTTTCCCTACATTGCCCTCAAAAGCCGGACACGTTTCGTTAGCACTACCGCATACTGTTATCACATAATCCCATGTATCACTTAAATAAGCAGTTACATTGGTAGGAATATGCTTACTTATATCAATGCCAACTTCTGCCATTGCCTTAACAGCCAAAGGATTAACTTTCTCAGCCGGATACGTACCAGCGGAATACACTTGTATATTCTTATCAAACGATTGCAGGAAACCATGCGCCATTTGGCTGCGACAGCTATTTCCTGTACATAAAATTAAAATTTTCATATTATACCCAAATTTATCAATCCATAATAAATGCCAACCAAAATAAACAGTATAGCTACCATATTATTAAACCACTTCTGAAAAGTCTGCACACGGTTATAAAACTTTCCTATCCCTGCTACACTGTATGCCAAAATCCAAGCGACAAGCATAACTGGGAGCCTGTTGCCAATGCAAAAATGACAGGTAGCAAATACCCCTCACTTTCCATAGCTGACATGGGAATAAGCATGCCAAAATAAAATAGACCACTGGTCGGACAAAACGCCATGGCAAACAATATCCCCAACAACAAACTACCCCATGAGCCTTTTAGTTTTTCTGTCTTTTCAGTAGCGGAAAATCCGAACTTAGGTAATTGCAATTTATCTCCGAATAGCATAAACAGCCCTATCAACATCAAAGCAGGAGCAAGCAGCAGTTCCCCCCATTCGCTGATACCTTTTTGTATGGCAAACATATCTGCACCCTTTCGGAGTATTGCGATAAGTATTGCGCCTAATGCAGAATAAGCCAATACACGCCCTAAAGTATATAAAACACCATTTGTAAATATCCGGTTACGGTTATTTATATCCTTACTGATAAATCCAATAGCGGTAATGTTGGTAGCCAATGGGCAAGGACTTACAGCAGTCAACAGACCGAGCAGAAAAGCGGTAATAATAGGTATCTCACTATTATCCAACCATGTTTGCAAGTATTCCATAAAACTGTATTTATTTTAGCAACTGATTGATTTTCTGTTTTAATTCTTTCTTGAAAGCCGATGTATTGTTTCGGGCATTCTGAAAGCCAAAGCGTGTCATGTCGTTACATTCTTCTTTACCGTTCTTCCATTTATTAACATAAAGAGAAGACCAATTTACACGATATTTCTCTGCCAGCTTCTCGCCTTCGGGAGTTGAAATATC
Organism: Bacteroides faecichinchillae JCM 17102; assembly: GCF_000614145.1. Taxonomy (GTDB): domain Bacteria; phylum Bacteroidota; class Bacteroidia; order Bacteroidales; family Bacteroidaceae; genus Bacteroides; species Bacteroides faecichinchillae. Next base: position 9,076 of record NZ_BAKK01000032.1, read on the forward strand.
TACTTCTTTGAAACGTAGTTTGCCATTTTTAACTAACTCTGCCAAATCTGCATTGACCACTTCTTTCGTATATTTCTCAATGGCTTTGCAAGTTACACAACGTTGTTTCCCATGAAAATAAAGAACTTCCACATAGGTATCTGCGGCAATCTGAGCCATTCCCCAAATAGAAAACAAACAAGCAATGGTAAGGAATAAAAAGCGTTTCATCATAATCTGATTTACTTGGTTAATACATCTTTTACTTCTTTGGCAGAAAGTTTGCCCTTTGCCACAACCTTACCGTCAACAACGAGAGCAGGAAGCGTCATTACATTGTATTCCATAATCTTCATCAAATCTTCTTCTTTGGTTACTACCGCTTCCAAAGCCAATTCTTTCACTACTTGTTCAACTGTTGCATACAGAGCCTTGCAACCTGCACAGCCTGTTCCTAATACTTTAATTTCCATAATTTATAAATTTATTATATTAAACGTAATTCGCAAAACAACGAACATTAATATTAAAAAAAGGGGATTATCAGCAACACTCCCCCGATTTACAGATACATTGCCCGAAAAACTCCTTAAAGAGTTCACGAGCCAATTGCCAATTCTCTCGGTTGATACAGTATTTCACTTTAGGCGTTTCAACCTCTCCTTGTATAAGTCCTGCATCTTTCAACTCTTTCAAGTGCTGTGATACGGTTGCTTTGGCAATGGGAAGTTCTTCGTGAATATCCCCAAAATAACACGTTTTCTGCTTTGCCAAAAAGTGCATAATAGCAATTCGGGCAGGATGTCCCAATGCTTTGGCAAATCTTGCCAACTGTTCCTGCGTAACAGTATAATCTTTCTTTTTTTCCATATCTCGAATATCGTTCGCAAATATACGAACAATATTCGAGATAGCAAATTTCATCATATTTTTTTCAGTGCAAGGTGCAAGTGCGTATATATATACGCTTGCACCTTGCACTTGAACTATATATATTCATAATCAACCACTTGCATAATTCAAAAATAATGCGTACATTTGAACCCAAGATGTTGGCAGACAGACACCGGACAACAGCAGACAGTTTTTAAGGACTAAAGCGTGACGGATGCAAAGCCAAAATTTCTGAAAGTGCTGATATTGAGGAAGAAATAACGTTTGGTTCATAACCCAGGCGGATCACTTTTAAAGCACTGAAAATAAAGCGGTTATTTAAATCAGATAATCGTTTTTTTCTTTATATACACTATATTTTGCTACGTTTGTGTAAACCAGTGTGTAAACCGGAAACCGAATGAGCGAAACAATTAAAGTGCTGTGTTACAAATCAAGGACTTTTAGTAATGGTGAACATCCTCTGATGTTATGTGTCTATAAAGACCGTAAAAGAAAGTTTCGAAGTACTGGCATATCCATAAAAACAGAATTATGAGACTTCAAGACAAACCAACCCAAAAACAAAATGTCCGAATCGTGAAAGAATAAACCGTTCTCATAAGTGAAAAAATCAATGAGATACAGAATACCGCTGTGAATATGAGAATACCAGGCAAGGACTTTATAGCTACAACTCTTATTGAATCCACAACAAACAACACTACCAATAAAACGGTAGGCAAATACTATCTAACTTATATTCAAAACTTACAGAAAGAGAGCAGAATCAGATATGCAGGAATGTGCGAGGTGTCTTATTCGTCTTTTATAAAGTTCAACAAGCATCTTGACATACCATTTTCTAATAAAGATGTTGCTTGACTAAAACGGTATGAGAAATGAATGAAAGAGCTGAATCTTTCAGTAAGTACCATAAGCACACGAATCAGACACCTGCAAGCCGTCTCTAATCTTGCGATAACGAAACATCCAATTAAAAGCGACTGTTATCCGTTCCACTCCTATAAAATTTCCAAGTTGAATAAGCAGACCGAAAAAAGAGCTTTGAACAAGCAGGATATACTGAAAATTATACAATATAAAGGCACTTTTCCTATGGAATACTTTGCTATTGACATATTTATATTCTCGTATTTGAATGCAGGTATAAACTTCATAGATATAGCCAAGCTAAAATACTCCAACATAATAGAGAACCACCTCAACCAAAACAGAGAAAAGACTAAGAAACTGATAATCATATCATTGTAAGCGAAAGCAATAGAAATAATTGCAAAGTACAAGAATGTGAAACCCTTTGACTACATACATTGTTCGACACTCTTATGTGACAGTCCTTAAACGTGCAGGAGTTTCAACAGCCATTATCAACGAATCTTTAAGTCATAGTTCTGAAAAGATAACACAAGTTTACTTAGACAGTTTGATAACGAACAGATAAACAATGCAATGAAGAACCTGCTATAACAAAAAGAAGTCTGTAGTCTGAAAAAGATTGCAGACTTTTATTTTGCAGTATAACTAATAGCATAATGTACTATGTCAAAAGTAAAACTGCACCAAATAGAGGAACTGTCCGATTTAAAAGTGGCTTGGCATGAAAGCTACAAATGTATAAACTAACCACTCTTAGAATATGTGTGGGAAGCAGCCGATCACTTCCTGTCCGATCATGCGAAAACAGATACGGGAATGATACCCATAGAATCTTCCGCACCTACCATATTCGCCAACAGATATGCGGAAAGAAACTTATCCGTTGAAGAAAAATACAAGAGAAGCAAAGAGATAAATACCAACTGAAACGGACACTTTGAACGAAAATATAGACTTCCACCTTGAAATACAGAAAGCAATGATTAAAGTTGGAAAGACTACTCAATATGTCCCGCTGTTCAGAGAATATCCCGAATCTATCAGTACGATTCTTCCTTGCTTCAAAGGAAAAATAATGTTCAGAATCAAGCAGACAGACGAAACATTGAACTTTTTACGTGAGCAGGAACAGACTATCTAACTAATTGAGGTTGTGTCAAAGCGCTAACACAACCTCATTTTCTTGATTTTCTTAGATAGCAGAAAATAGTCGTGGTACCATTGCAGGAAAACGAGTGACCGAAAAAGATATTTAAACCATCTGCATTTCACTTACGACAAGGATACTGACACTGTAATCTACCCATAAAGAAAGAAAATGATACAGAATAATTGTGTGTTCCAATTAACTAAGATTATTCTCGATATAGTATAAGAGCCGAAGAAGGCATTATCTGGATATTTCCTCCACGCATACGCTCTTGACCGTCTAAGTCAATTCGCCCATCACGGCAAACTACAATCCAATCCTGTTTTGGAATATTAAATTCTGTCTGATGCCGATTTCCATTATAAGCCACCAGAATTTCTTTCCACTCATCTCCGTTCGCATATTCACCTAACGTATAAGCTATTACACCGGAATCGCCCGTATCCATAAAATGAAGATACTGTTGCACCCCCTCTACTGTTGGAATACGAAAAGCGGGATGCGCTTTACGGAGCATAATCAACCCTCTTATATAATCAAATACATCACGGTTCTTAGCTTTAAATGCCCAATCAATCTGGTTGACAGCATCCGGTGATTTAAAACTATTCGGCTCCCCCTGTTTGTCCTGCATGATTTCATCACCTCCGCGAATGAACGGAATTCCCTGGGATGTTAATAGTACAGTATGCACCAACTTAACAATAGGAACCAACTCATCGGCTGCCTGCTCACCATGAACTGATAGTTTCAGTTTATCTACTAAGGTATATCCGTCATGACAGGATACAAAATTAATCATTTGTGAAGGAGCACCGGCATATGGGGCATCGCAATAGAGTAATCCATCATAAACTACTTGCGGATGCTGTGTACCGCCGACAATCCCGTATTTCACCGGCTCAAAATGTCCATTTATATTTCCAGAGGCATATCCGGGCTCTTGTTCATCAAAAGTACTTCCTTTCAAACCATCACGAAATTCATCATTAAAAACGGCAATACCCTCCATCTGACCGACATTTTCCTTTACCGCCCGTTTCTCTGGTGGTAGAGGAGAATCTGCTGCAAGCCATCCTTCTCCATATATAAAAATAGTAGGATCAATCTTCAGTAACTCTTCTCTCAAGCAATTCATTGTCTCAATATCATGTATCCCCATAAGGTCGAAACGAAATCCGTCAATATGATATTCATTAGCCCAGAACTTAACAGATTCAATGATATAGTGTCGCACCATCTCCCGTTCTGAAGCAGTTTCATTTCCACAACCGGAAGCATCCGAATATGATCCGTCCGGGTTCTGCCTATAAAAATAATCCGGAACCGTCAGATTAAAGTTCGAATGTTTAGTAGAAGCAGTATGGTTGTATACCACATCGAGAACGATACGGAAACCGTTTTGATGAAGACTTTGAACCATTTTTTTGAATTCACGAATGCGGATAACAGGATCAGACGGATTGCTAGAATAACTCCCATCAGGTACATTATAGTTTTTCGGGTCATAGCCCCAATTGTAATTGTTTTCCTCCAATTTTGTTTCATCTACCGTTGCAAAATCGAAAGAAGGCAGGATATGGATATGCGTCACGCCAAGCTCTTTTAAATGATCCAAACCAGTAGCTTCACCTTCGGTAGTTTTAGTTCCAGTTTCGGTCAAAGCCAGAAACTTTCCTTTATTTTCAATACCTGAATCAGGATCAATACTAAAATCTCGGTGATGCAGTTCATACAGAATGATGTCGGAATACATTTTCAGTTCGGGTGCCCTATCCGATTCCCAGCCTTCTGGATTCGTTTCATTCCAGTCGATTACGGCAGCGCGATAGCCATTAACACCGACTGCTTTTGCCCAAATACCTGGTGTTTCATCCAGCCAATTTCCATCTTTTTCTATCTGGAATGTATAGAAAGAACCTTTCAGATCACGATTTAACTCAATACGCCATGTGCCATCATCGGCCATATCCATTTCCAATTGCTCCTCTGCTTCTCCTACTTCACCTGACGAATACAAATTCAGTCGAACTTTGCTTGCAGAAGGTGCCCACAAAGTAAAAATTGATTTTTCAGATGTATACACCAACTCCAAATCACTTCCATAATAACATGGATAACTGTCAAACGAATCCAATTGCTTTGCAGACGGATGATTCTTTATCTTTTCCATATATTAAATTATTTTGATCTCATAAATATTTTTTCACTTTTCAAAACAAACAGCTTTGGAAATTTTGTTTTCTATTATAACAACGTAAAAATCAAAATAATCGTTGCCAAATCAAATAAATATAAATATAAAAAGAATAATTAAGATAAATTCTAATTAAAAAGGCAAGTCTGGCATATTAAAAAAAATAAAACAAACATGTAAATACAAGAACTTTACTATGACATTTTTGTTATGTCTTAGTTCTTAAAAATTTTAGAATTATGGAAAATGGTGTAATGATGCAGTATTTTGAATGGAATCTGCCAAATGATGGAAAATTATGGAAACAATTAAAAGAGGACGCATCGCATTTGCATGATATCGGTGTAACTGCTGTCTGGATTCCCCCCGCTTACAAAGCCGATGAACAACAGGATGAAGGTTATGCAACCTATGATTTGTATGACTTGGGCGAATTTGAGCAGAAAGGAACCATAAGAACCAAGTATGGAACGAAAGATGAACTGAAAGAAATGATTGATGAATTACATAAAAATCATATTTCAGTCTATCTAGATGTAGTATTGAACCATAAAGCGGGAGGCGATTTCACCGAAAAGTTTATGGTTATGGAAGTAGACCCGAATGATAGAGAAAAAACATTAGGAGAACCATATGAAATACAGGGCTGGACCGGATATAGTTTTCACGGACGTAAGGATAAATATTCGGATTTCAAATGGCATTTTTACCACTTCTCTGGAACAGGTTTTGATGATGCCCAAAAACGAAGCGGCATCTTCCAGATACAGGGAGAAGGAAAATCGTGGAGTACAGGTGTAGATAATGAAAACGGAAACTACGATTTCTTGTTATGTAATGACATCGATTTGGATCATCCGGAGGTCGTTGCCGAACTAAACAAATGGGGAAAATGGGTTTCTAATGAGCTGAACCTTGACGGGATGCGCTTAGATGCCATCAAGCACATGAAAGACAAATTCATCGCACAATTTCTGGATGCGGTAAGAAGCGAAAAAGGTGATGAATTTTATGCGGTAGGAGAATACTGGAACGGTGATCTGGAAACACTTGATGCTTACGTGGAATCTGTAGGTCATAAAGTCAATTTATTCGATGTTCCGTTACATTATAATATGTTTCAGGCATCACAAGAGGGAAAAAATTATGATTTACAAAATATCCTAAAAAATACCCTAACTGAACATCATTGCGACTTAGCCGTTACTTTTGTTGATAATCATGATTCGCAATCAGGAAGCTCTCTTGAGTCACAAATCGAAGATTGGTTTAAGCCATTGGCTTATGGACTGATTTTGCTGATGAAAGATGGTTATCCCTGCGTGTTCTATGGAGATTATTACGGCATTAAAGGAGAAAAGTCGCCTCATATTAAAATTATTGACATTTTATTGAATACAAGAAAAAAATATGCTTATGGCGAGCAGATAGATTACTTTGATCATCCCTCAACAATAGGCTTTATTCGTACTGGAGATGAAGAACATCCCGGTTCCGGTTTGGTTTTCTTAATGTCTAATGACGAGGCGGGCAGTAAAACAATGAGTTTAGGAGAGAAACATAAAAACGAAGTATGGCATGAAATAACTGGAAGTATTCAGAAAGAAGTTACTTTGGATGAAGAAGGTAACGGAGAATTTTCTGTTGAGCCTCGTAATATAGCCGTTTGGATAAGAAAAGATTGAGTATTAATAAATTCAATAAATTATGAAGATGCCCTTTACATTGTAAAATTGCATCTTCATAATTTATTTATATCTACTTCATAGACTTTCAAGATACGGTATATGTGTCCGAATTAACAGGTTCGTTCTTATTTATATAAAGAGTTTGAGTAGGGAATGCAAAATCGAGTCCTGCTTTATTAAAAGAAGTAAGTATCTCCAAGTTCATATCCGAAGTAACTTTTAATATATCACCTTGTTTCTTGATATAGTAGTAATATGTAATAATCAGTGCCGAGTCAGTATAATCCGTAAAAACTGCAGTGATATCCGAAGGATTATCAGATACATTTTCCATCCTTTGGGGAATATTCCTCAATATATCCAGAGCCTCTTTCATCTTTTCGGGTGTTGTATCATACGTCAATCCAAGCTTTACAGTTACCCGGCGCATCGGTTCGGAAGAGATATTGACGATTGATGTATCCGTAATCTTATAATTCGGGAGAGTGGTAATACGTTTATCATAACCTAATATTTTTGTACTCCGCACACCAACATCTACTACTGTTCCCTCAGAACCATTTACATTTATTGTATCGCCAATGCTGAAAGGCTTGTCCGTAAAGATGGTAAAAGCACCGAAAATATTCTTCACCGTATCCTGTGCAGCTAAAGCGAAAGCAATACCACCAATACCCAGAGTTCCTAACAATGCACTGATATTAACCCCGACGTTACTTAATGCCATTACAAGTCCGATAATCCATACAACAACCAAAATTGTTCTTTTAATAACCGGCATCATTGTATTAGTCTTTCCGTCAGACTTATACCCCCAATAAATCTGGAGTAAGCCACTGAACAGACGAGCAAAGATCCAAGTGATATCAAGAATAATCAGAATCCGGTAAGCATTGTCAACAACCTTGACAAAACTGTCCGGATAAACCAACCTATGAATGGCTATCCAGATACCAAGTAATATTACAGCAAACTTTATAGGTGATTCCAAAGAATAATAAATAATATCATCTACTGTTAGTGGTGCTGTTGGTAAATGGCTTAATAACCTTCTTCCCCAACAATGATAAAAGTTTTACCAATATGAACGCTCCTACTATAATAAATATGGAAATAACCCAGTTCTCAACGGTATTTCCCCAAATTTCCTGTTCCAACATATTCTCAATATTTTTAATTATTCATTTTAAAAATCATACTCTTATCTACATTCTTCTACCATTTTACTCTTCCCACATTAATATTACCCCAATTGTAATTCTTTTGCAATTCTCTCTCCGCTAAATCACATTGTGTCAATTGGCAACACATTTTTTTTTGTATCAACAATTCTTCCACAGATAAATTCATGAAATCCTGCTTTTGTAAAGTTTGTCATTTTTTATCAAAGTAGAAATTCCATAAGCATAACAACTTTTCTTTTTAAGCTTACCTCCAAAAGTCCAATCGTTTTCGGAACATAAACCATTCTCCAATACCATCCCTTATCTATCTGTAATAGTCAATACCTCGTTCCCCATGGTTGTTTTATATATTATTTATGGTCAGAGTAATCCGTTCCTGAGTGATAACTATTCAGGAATGGGCTCTATTAATGATCTTAGTTCCAAATGAAACATTATTAAAACTTATAGCCATATCCTAACATTATGACTACATTATCTTCATGTGCAAACATAAATTTGGCTTCCGCATTTAAAAAGCTATGAGAGGATAAAGGGAGAGAAATGCCACCACCTAAATTGAATGCAAACTTTGATGTGTTATCGCTCTTTTGCTCAATGTTTTCACCGTTTACCATAATTGTACGTTTTCCGTAAAAATTATTCTGCAGACCAATTCCGGCAAGCGGGTAAACAGAGAATCCCTGTTTATCTTTACTAAAATTAAATACATAGTGAAAGTTGAGGTTAACATCCAGTCCTGTAATTTTATCTTTAGGAAAGAATAGTGTAACATCCGGAGCTAGACGAAGATTGTTTGCTATAACATAGCGCCCCTGTACTTCCAGCCCAAATCTTTCATAATTTGTCTGGTAACCTAAATTCCCCAAGATAGAGCCTTCACCTTTCAATGTCTGAGCATTTACTCCAGCGGTAGCCATAATAATCATAATAAATAATAATAATTTCTTCATGATTTCTTTTTTAGATTTATAACACGCTTAAAAAATACAGAGAGAGCAATGCGAAATATTCTTTCATAATCCTCCCTCTGTAAAAATCAACATCCACTTATTTTTTTGCATTGTCTGCAAAATTGTGGACTTTGTTCTTCACTTCATCAGCTTTCTCTGCAACATTAAAAGTCGTGTCGGCTACCTTATCAGCTACTTTTGCCCCAGCATCTATGACTTTATCTTTAGCAGAACCAACAAAATCTTCTGTCTGATCAGTAGCTACATGAAGAGCATGAGATATTTTATCCTTTACTTGCTTTGCTTTTGAAGATTGACAACAGCGATAAACAATTGCTCCGAGAATGGAACCTAATCCAAGCCCCATCCAGAAATTTGAACATTTACTTTCCATAATTAAAATTCAGTTTAAAAAGTTAATAAACACAATTCAAGAAATACGTGGTTTTCTGAATAAAGAAACAATCCATAACAGCAGAATAGCACCTACAACAGATGTTATAAGGTTACCAAGAATTCCAGCAGTGGCGATTCCTAACAAACCAAAAACCCAGCCACCCAGAAGACCGCCTACGATACCTACCAATAAGTTGATGAGTAATCCGAAACCGCCTCCTCTCATAATTTTGCCAGCAACAAATCCAGCAATAATTCCAATAATAATGTACCAAATAAAATACATACACTTTTAAATTTAGGATTTATAATCAATAAAAAACTTCTGTCTTTTCAGTCTTTTTCAGAAAACAGAAGTTTCAATATATAGTTCGATATACAAAAATACAATTAACAATAATTTCAATATTAGAAAATTATCACTTTAAACCACTAAAAAGTTTCAATTTACAATTAAATAGTGATCTTTTTAAAATTATAGTTTGTTCCTTTTTCGAATTAACCTAAACATTTATAATCATGGATTTACATTAGGTGACTACTTTACTGGATTATCAAAAATCCACAGTTTGATTACTCTCACTCATTATGGGAAGAATATTCTATGGATAGTCATTAGTCAATCGGTTCAGTATTTCCAGCACTCTAATAGTTCTATAAATAAAATAGATATAATTATGGAATGGAAAAATATCCTTAAAGAGAAGTTCTCGCAATCAAGCAAAGCTAATTATGAGGAAATACTTCAAATATGTCTAAACGCTTATTCCGAAGGATGCGAAAAGGAAAAGACTCTAGCTATCGAAGCCTATAGATTGCGTTGTCATAATTTAATAGGGAATCGTTGTATGTGTCCCAGACTTCCGGAAGAAAAACAAAAAAAGATATGCGACGGGAAGTGTATATATCTGAAACAATACGAATTTGATTTATACAAATTAGAATCGTAATATATAGACTTATATCTTAATCAAATTAGTCACATAGAAACAAAAGCAATTGTTAACAGAAAAGCAATATGTTCTGTTAGATAAATCACATTTGTACTCCAAATCCCTTTCAAATTTTAGCATACTCTATAAATTCAAAGTAACACAAAACAAGAAATTAGGGATAATGATAACCTAACAGTCAAACCATTTATTTGAAATTTATTCCAGCTTTTCGTGCTTGTAAATGTTGGAATTGACGTTTGATAGAATATAATTTTTTATCTTTGATAAATTTTGCTCCAGTTTGCTTGAACCAGAATGCAATGTCATTCTCTACACATACATTACGCAGTTCCATCACCCAATCAAAATCGCATGAACGAGCCTCATATCCCGATTCTCCTCCCACAACTACCTGTTCGATCCACATACCAATATCGAAAGCACTCAGGTCTATCCTTTCTAAAAGAGGTTCACAAATTATGATTTTATGTTTGATAGGTGCAGCTTTGTATATAGGCAAACGGTAGTCGGCACACATCTGATTCTCAACCGTACAACAGATAGTTACATTCTCATACCCATCCCCATCTTCAGGTAAATTCTGAGCAAAACGATCAATACGTTTGGTAATCATCATAAAATTAAGATCACTACGCTCACGCATCATCGCCCACGCCTCCATGCGCCAAAGATCAGCATCCTCAATGAAGAAATCGGATGTAAAACAAGTATATACCATTGTTCCTGAAGGAACTTTGTAATCCCCATTACGTTTCCTTCGTAGTGGCAAATCAAAGTTTTTCGTTTGTGCCACTACTGAACTATCCACACCACGCTTGGCATCTCCACGATAAACGTAACAGTGTTTGCAACCTGGGCTTAACTTATGGCAACCATGCCATAAATTCCACATCACTGATCCTTTTACAATAGCGTTCGTTGGCATTAAAATATTTGTCGTTATTAAAATTGATCATTATTATTTTGCAAACAATTTAAATAGGTTTTCAATTAAACTACCTTCGTTGAATCTAAATTTATTGCAATAATTTTAAATCAGGCATTGATCTTTTAATATGAACTCATTGCGTTTCCAATAATCATATGCCTCTTACACCGAGCTTCATAAAACTTTCTATATCAAAGTATAATTTACTTAACATACAAAATGGAGAAACAAAACATTACGTATAAACTTCTTCTTCCAATACCAATTTATAGACTCAAAAACTACTTTGAATACAGTATCTATCCACTCCCCTATTATTCTAATAACTGAAACAAAGAGTTTTCATTGAACAAATCAATCCCTGAGCCACCATCATCCTTACATCCAAACAAGTGATAATATTATATCTTTATTACTATTAAAAAACACCTATAAAGTTAATCATAGTTTCTCGATACTCAAACCAACAAGATGAGAATAATAATCCTGTAGAACTGATTATACGATTAAGGTCATATTTGTACAACACTTTTCTAAATCACGAGATAAAGAGTTATTATAAATATAAAAATACTAGATTGAAGCACTAACTTCCCACATAACCTATTACCAAACCGTTTACATAAACTGAGTACATAACAGTATTTTCACTAAAAAACCTTCCACAGACTCCTGACATTTTACATACCATAACACGTCAGGAGCTATAAAAATAATTAATCTATTTCATTAAAGACTGATACACAGTTTTCGCCATTACCTTTGCGCCCTCTTCGTTAGGATGAATACGGTCCGGGAATAATTGAGACATTCCATCCATTGCTGTATGAAGGTCTATAATAGGTAAATCATTCTTCTTGGCAACTTTCTTGATCATTGGAATAATTTCCTTGACAATAATATCATCGTTTATATGTTCTCCAACCTGATAAGCTTTAGAAGGAAAACAAAGATAAATTTTCGGCTGAACAGGTAATGCTTTAAATGAATCAATCATAGTCTGTAGATCCTTCATGTAATCTGCCTTGTACTTCCAATTAAATGATTTACTGTCATTAGTCCCTAACTTGATAACGACTATATTAGGCGCAAAGGCTAATGCATTTTTATATGCTTGTTCTTTCATATAAGGATGATCACCTTTATTTAATAAAGTACGTGCACTGACTCCGAAGTTTTTCACCCAATAGTTATCCCCTAACAGACGGCTTAATACAGAAGGATAACTATCATACTTCGGATTTCTTGTTCCTACTCCATACGTAATACTGTTACCAATGCATGCCACGCGTACAGCATCTTTACGAATGGCTTTAAAACTACGTAACCAAGAAGTCAGCTCATCAAGCATTTCATTTTTATAGGCAAAATCCTCACGAATCCCCCAACCATGACCACCGCTTGGATAAATATGAAGAACGGCAGGAACCCCCTTTTTATTTAAAGCCAAATAATAATTAACTCCATTGGCAGGAGGAACCGCCTTATCATCATCACTATAAACAATAAAAGCACGAGGAGTCTCTTTCGTCACCTGCTTTTCATTAGAATATTCGTTTTCAAGCTCAGCAGAAGCATCCTTACCCAAAAGAAAATCATGAGAACCTATATGAGTATATGATTTATCCATTGTGATCACTGGATAGAATAAAATCTGGAAATTAGGACGAAGTTCTGGTTTGGTATGTGTAGCAATAGTCGATGCAAGATGTCCTCCTGCAGAAGAACCCATGACACCAATATCATTCGGATTCAGATTCCATACATCAGCACTGTCCCTTGCCATTTTCATAGCTGCTTCCGCATCAGAAATAGGAATTGAATGATCTCCGTTAGGCATACGATATTTCACAACAATCAAAGCAATACCTTGTTTATTAAAGTAAGGCGCCCAATCGTATCCTTCATGGCCTACAGCTAGATTCACATATCCCCCACCAGGAAAAGCAACTACGGCACGACCTGTTGCCAATTCCGGAGCCGGAAGGAAAACTCGTAGTGATGGTTGTTCAATATCAAAAGATTTGGGAGCATTTTGAGCAGCTACCCGCGAACCTGCTATCAATATGATTAATAGCAAAAAAAGAGTAGAAAATTTCTGTTTCATAGTATCTTTATACTTTGATTAATGAATAATTAGATGTGCAAAGATAAGCATTTTATGTATCTTTGCACATCCTTTTAAACAGATAATATTTATATGCAAGGAATAAAAAGCCTTACACAAGGTTCCATTAATCGCCAATTATTCAACTTGGCAATGCCCATTATGGCAACCTCATTTATCCAAATGGCCTATAGTCTAACAGATATGGCTTGGGTGGGACGATTGGGAAGTGAGGCAGTTGCTGCTATTGGTTCTGTAGGAATCTTAACGTGGATGTCTGGTTCCATATCCTTATTAAATAAGGTAGGTTCCGAAGTCAGCGTCGGACAATCCATCGGAGCACAAAATCAGGAAGATGCCCGCCATTTCGCCTCACACAACATAACGATTGCACTTATTATCTCCATTTGTTGGGGCGGATTGCTTTTCATATTTGCAGATCCTATAATACGCATCTACGAACTGGATGAACACATCACAATCAACGCAATCAAATACCTGAGAATTATTTCTACTGGATTACCCTTCATTTTCCTTTCCGCAGCTTTCACCGGAATTTACAATGCTGCCGGACGAAGCAAAATTCCATTTTATATCAGTGGCACGGGATTAATCCTTAACATAATACTCGATCCTCTGTTTATTTTCGGTTTCGGACTAGGAACAAATGGTGCTGCCTATGCAACCTGGATATCAGAAGCAACCGTTTTCCTTATTTTTATCTATCAATTACGTTACCATGATGCATTGCTCGGAGGTTTCCCTTTCTTCACCCAATTAAAAAAGAAATATACTGGGCGTATTTTGAAACTTGGATTACCTGTAGCCACTCTAAATACATTGTTTGCCTTCGTTAATATGTTCCTTTGTCGGACAGCTTCCGAACAAGGAGGGCACCTCGGGCTAATGACCTTTACCACCGGAGGGCAAATTGAAGCTATCACATGGAATACATCACAAGGATTCTCTACCGCACTTAGTGCCTTCATTGCCCAAAATTATGCAGCAGGACGTATTGAACGAGTCATCAAAGCCTGGTATACAACCCTTTGGATGACAGGCATCTTTGGAACGTTCTGCACACTGCTGTTTATCTTCTGTGGGAATGAAGTATTTTCTATTTTTGTTCCCGAACGAGCTGCTTACGAAGCTGGAGGTATTTTCTTACGTATTGATGGATACTCACAACTCTTCATGATGCTTGAGATCACCATGCAAGGAGTCTTCTATGGTATCGGACGTACTGTACCTCCTGCAATAATCAGTATCGTATGTAATTATATGCGTATACCACTCGCTATCTTATTTGTACGTATGGGTATGGGAGTAGAAGGAATTTGGTGGGCTGTCAGTGCTACTACGGTTATCAAAGGATTGATTCTTTTGGGATGGTTCATAATTATTAAACAGAAGTGTTTGAACTTACCTTCTGTAATGCAAAATCAGGTATCGTCTTCCAAAACCTAACAAATCTAAAGGATAGAGATTATTATTTTAACTTAAAAAGTACGTCGAAGACAAATAATATTTATCTTTGCATTGTTATTTATTGAAACATTATAGAATATAAACCTAATTAAAAAACATTGGATTATGAATAAGATGAAATTTATGGTTCTTTTCATGAGTATCACTATGATATTCAGTGGCTGTGCTAGTATGAGCAATACAGGTAAAGGTGCTGCTATCGGCGGTGGTTCGGGTGCTGCGCTAGGTGCTATCCTGGGTGGTGTTATCGGTAAAGGCAAAGGTGCTGCTATTGGTGCCGCTATCGGTACAGCAGTAGGTGCTGGTACAGGTGCACTTATTGGCAAGAAGATGGATAAAGCAGCAGCTCAAGCAAAACAAATTGAAGGTGCTCAAGTTGAACAAATAACTGATAACAACGGATTGCAGGCTGTAAAAGTAACATTTGACTCCGGTATTCTTTTCAATACAGGTAATGCTAGCCTGAGTGCTGCTGCAAAAGCTGCTTTGAGCAAGTTTGCCAACAATGTGTTGAACCAAAACCGAGACATGGATGTAGCTATCTATGGTTATACAGATAATCAAGGTTGGAAAAACAGTACTGCAGAACAAAGTCGCCAGAAGAATATAAACTTGTCACAAGAACGTGCTCAGAGTGTATCAAGTTATCTTTTGAGTTGTGGTGTTGCGGCTAGCCAGATCAAGAGTGTAGACGGAATGGGAGAAAGTGATCCTGTTGCCAGCAATGACACTGCTGCAGGTCGTGAACAGAACCGTCGTGTAGAAGTATATATGTACGCCAGCGAGCAAATGATTAAAGATGCACAAGCAGCTAATTAAAAAATACTTCGTTATACTCGTAATCTGCTGATTTTTTTCTTTGCATCTACTATTCTAGCGGTCCTTGTTTATCGTTTTATGCCGGTCTACATCACACCGTTGATGGTAATCCGTAGTGTTCAACAGATTACATCAGGAGATAAACCCACGTGGAAACACACGTGGGTTTCTTTTGATAAAATATCTCCTAATCTGCCGATGGCAGTCATTGCTTCCGAAGATAATCGTTTCGCAACACATAATGGTTTCGACTTCATCGAAATAAAAAAAGCGATGAAAGAGAATGAAAAACGGAAAAAGAAACGGGGAGCAAGTACTATTAGTCAGCAGACAGCCAAAAATGTATTCTTATGGCCGCAATCTTCATGGGTACGGAAAGGATTCGAAGTTTATTTTACTTTCCTCATCGAATTATTTTGGTCGAAAGAACGAATCATGGAAGTATATCTTAACTCTATTGAAATGGGAAATGGCATTTATGGTGCGCAGGCTGCTGCCAAATATAAATTCAATACTACAGCCGCCAAACTAACCAAAGCTCAATGTGCATTAATTGCTGCGACATTACCCAATCCCATACGATTCAACTCAGCCAAACCTTCTCCTTATATATTAAAACGACAGAAACAGATTCTTAGATTAATGAATCTTGTCCCTAAATTTCCTCCAGCTTCAGCAAAAAAGCCTGTGGAAAAGAAAAAAGCAAAGAAAAGTAAACGATAAGTGGTGAATGATATATAGGATTGTGTCATGACTCCATCAATCTACGATTTTTCATTCACCAGTTATTGTTCACCTTATTATATAGTTATTCATCTTTATGCTGTTTCCTCACATCGTTCAATATATGCCAAAGTATCTCCTTTATTAACCAATGCCCCTTGGTTTGCACAAACTTCAATGATACGTCCACTAAAATTTGCCATCACACGATCATAAGTATTCCATGGAGTAGCAATATAACAAAACACATCATTCGGCTCATACTTATGCCCTACTTCAGGTGGCATAGAAGGTGATTCGACATCTATTTCCCATATAATGCGTCCTTTTTCCATAGCAGTAATAGCTCCGCCTTAGCACGTTTCAGTCGTTTCACTTCTTCCTCTGAAAAACCTTGTTTAGCAAGAGTAACATCTTTGGCACGTTGTAAATCAGTTTCAAAACGTTTTTTGGCAATCCCCGATTTATAATCACGATATTGGCGATCATGCATGGCCAGTTCAAATAATTCCTCATCGTCCGGTCCGAATTCCCACCCGTTCTCTATCATCTCCTTGCGATATTCTTCTAACTGATCCGGATAATTCTTCTGTGGATCTTCATCTGTAAATTCATATCCTTTTTCTTTAGCTAAAGCAATTATTTCGGGAGCAAGACTTCCCGGAAGACGTCCACTCTTACCCAATATCATATCCCAAGTATGATTATCGATCATCATCCAACGCTCCTCCCCTTTAATCAAGGACATCACATTCATCAAGGCTATGTTTTTCACATACTGACTGAAAGGAGTTACCAATGGAGGATAACCAAGTTTTGGCCAGACATACTCAACTTCATCAAACAACATCACTAATAAATCATCAATACTCAATTCCGGTTTATTCTTACTTTTCAATATCATGTTAATACCGGAATGTACTCCTTTCAAATCCGCCATCATGGAGCCCATCATACCACCGGGTAATCCACACTTCAAAAGTAAGGAAGAAGTATGTTTATTGGTAGAATCTATAAAATAACCGAGAAAATCATCTATAAACTCCTGCGTCATAGCACGTGCTTTCATATAAGCTTTCATATTTATTTCCGGCACCTGGAAACCTGCATCTTTAAGCATAGCTTGCACAGAGATTAGATCCGGATGAACTTTTCCCCATGAAAGCGGTTCCATCGCTACATCAATGATATCCGCTCCGTTCTCACAAACTTCAAGAATGGATGCCATCGAAAGTCCCGGACCACTATGTCCATGATATTGAATAATAACTTCGGGATGTTTTTCTTTGATAGTCTTCGTCAGCCGTCCTAACATTTCGGGACGACCAATACCTGCCATATCCTTCAAGCAAATTTCTAGTGCACCAGCTTCTATTAGTTGGTCAGCAATTACAGCATAATACTCCACTGTATGTACCGGAGAGAAAGTAATACATAATGTAGCTTGGGGAACCATTCCCGCTTCGAGTGCATAATGGATAGAAGGAATTATATTTCGGACTTCATTTAATCCACAAAAGATACGGGTAATATCCACTCCCTGCGCATGTTTTACTTTATACATCAAACGACGAACATCTGCCGGAACTGGATACATACGAAGCCCATTCAATCCACGATCGAGCATATGAGTCAGAATACCGACTTCATGAAAAGGTTTTGTAAAAGCACGAACAGCCTCATTCGGATTTTCTCCATACAACAGATTTACTTGCTCAAATGCACCTCCATTGGTTTCAATACGGGCAAAACATCCCATTTCAATAATCAGCGGAGCAATTCTGACTAACTGATCAACACGTGGTTGATACTTTCCAGATGATTGCCACATGTCCCGATAAACGAGACTAAACTTAATTTCTTTTTTCATTGCTTTTAAATAGATGAGATTTATTTATTAGGCTAACTAGTTATTACAAATATACCAAGTCATTTAACATTATGACAAATAAAAAACAATAAAGTTCGCTCAACAAACACATTTAATAACATATTGCTATAAAGTCAAAGGAGCAATCGAAGTTATATTCCGTTGCTCCTTACAAGAACTAAGTTCTAAAAATGTTATCCTCTATTAAACAAAATCTTTCAATTCTTGTTGCAAACGTTGGCGAGTAAAGAAGATACGACTCTTTACTGTTCCAAGAGGCAGATCCAGCTTTTCAGCAATCTCCCGGTATTTAAAACCGGATACGTGCATGGAGAAAGGAACTTTATATTCTTTCGGCAACGCATTGACAATACGGTGCATCTCTTTCAAGTCATAAGCACCTTCTGTACTCTCAAATCCTGAGTCTTGAGGAAGATTCAAATGATATAAGTTATCGGTTTGGTCTACATAAGTCTGATCCCGTACTATCTTACGGTAATTATTTATAAATATATTGCGCATGATGGTATACATCCATCCTTTAAAATTAGTATCCGGGACATATTTTTCCTCATTATCTAATGCTTTTAATGATGTTTCTTGCAATAAATCGTTTGCTTCCTCACGATTAGCTGTTAATTTATATGCAAAACGAAGCAATTCTTCCTGAACTCCAATTAAATCTTTTCTGAAACTTAAACTTTTCATACTCTAAAGGTTTTTGGTTAATATTTCGTTTCTTTCTCAATGGTTGCAAGTTTAAAGGTATTTTCAGAGTCTAACAGGGGAGGATTCAACATTTCATAGGGGGTAAAACTGTCAATTGATAGAATTTAGGTGGTTTTTGATAGTTTTTGGGTGGTTATTAATGTTTTTTATTTGCCTCTTTTTGGTGAAAAAGACTAAATAGCCTACCTTTGACAAATAAATTAAATTAATTAAAAGACTATGGCTACACTTATTATCATTGGGGTAATCGTACTACTGGGAATCATTTTTGCTTCCATGTACAACTCTTTAGTGAAATTGAAAAACAATCGCGAAAATGCTTTCGCAGACATTGATGTACAGTTAAAGCAGCGTCATGATCTTATCCCACAACTAGTAGATACAGTGAAAGGCTATGCCTCACATGAAAAGGAAACGCTCGATCGTGTGATTCAGGCAAGAAACGGCGCAGTAAATGCTAAATCAATTGATGAAAAAATAAACGCAGAAAATCAACTATCATCAGCCTTATCAGGACTGAAAATTACTTTAGAAGCTATCCCGACCTGAAAGCAAATCAAAACTTCCTGCAATTGCAAGAAGAAGTTTCCGATGTGGAAAACAAATTGGCTGCTGTACGCCGTTATTTTAACTCTGCGACCAAAGAATATAATAATGCAGTTCAGACATTCCCTTCCAATCTTATCGCAGGAATGTGTGGTTTCCGTAAGGAAATCATGTTCGATCTAGGACAAAACGAACGTGCAAACCTGGAGCAAGCACCTAAAATTAGTTTCTAACACCGTCATTTACTCAACCACAAAACTTGAACATTTATGCAATACGTCGGGATCCAAACGCAACAGAGTCGGAATAACCGTCGTTCTGCGATTTTACTACTATTATTTCCATGTCTGATAACAATACTCCTTTATCTATCTTGTTATTTAATAATCGTATTCGGATATGGGACAAATATGGAAAGCGAATTGTTGTCAATGGTCAATCAGTTATTCATTTCAGCCTTTCCTTATACTATAGGAATTGTACTGGTCTGGTTCCTGATTGCTTATTGGGCTAATACAAGTATCATCAATACTGCGACCGGCTCCAAGCCACTAGACCGCAAGGAGAATAAACATGTCTACAATTTAGTAGAAAATCTTTGTATGTCACAAGGCATGAAGATGCCTAAAATCAATATAATTTATGATAACTCTCTGAATGCTTTCGCCAGTGGTATCAACGAACGGACCTATACTATTACTCTTTCACAAGGAATCATCCAGAAACTAAAAAATGATGAACTAGAGGCCGTTATAGCCCATGAACTAAGTCATATTCGTAATCGTGACGTTCGTCTGTTAATCATATCAATTGTATTCGTTGGTATATTTTCTATGCTGACACAGATCACCTTTTATACTATTACGCACGTTCGTATACGCAGTAATAAAGGTGGAGCAGGAATCATCCTCTTTATATTTATTGCTTTAATTGTAGCTGCCATCGGTTTCTTTTTTGCAAGTCTGATGCGTTTTGCTATTTCACGCAAACGCGAATATATGGCAGATGCAGGATCTGCAGAAATGACAAAGAATCCATTGGCTCTGGCAAGTGCTTTACGCAAAATATCGGCAGATCCGAATATAGAAGCTGTAAAACGTGAAGATGTAGCACAACTATTTATTCAACATCCCGGAAAGCAAGCCAAAAGTTCTTTCATGGGATTGAGCGGATTGTTTGCTACACATCCTCCTATTGAGAAAAGAATCGCTATTCTAGAACAATTCTAAAAACAAATAGAAAATCGGGAAATTAACACCAATCTCTGCTTATTAATGACAAAATAAGCAAAGATTGGTGTTTAATTTTCATTAAAGGTAACATAAGTCATCTGATTTTTAGTATATTTGAATGTTATAATATATACTCACTAAAAATATAACTGATATGAAAACGAAAAAACAAATCTTGGTGTTATTACTAGCTATACTAGTAGGAGCTCCTACTCTTTCGGCTCAAAGCAAGAAAGAAAAGCAGGAACAAAAAAAAGAAGCGGTTAAACAAGAAATCGTATCAGAGAACTACAAGATAGATGTCAATACCGCCATGCCTATGCGTGGACGTAATATTTCATTGTCATCTCCCTATTCGTTAGAAATCAGAAATGATTCGGTTATCTCTCAATTACCTTATTATGGAAGAGCTTATAGTATTCCTTATGATGGTGGAAAAGGTTTAAACTTTAGTGCTCCACTTAAAGAATATACGATGAAAGTAGATAAGAAAGGTGCTGCACGCATTAAGTTTACAGCACGTAGCCCGGAAGATTTATTCGAATATAATATTAGAATATTCAGTAACGGATCGGCTTCTATCGATGTCAGTATGCAGAATCGACAATCTATCAGTTTTATGGGAGATTTAGTAATTAAGGACAGTAAGAAATAACCAATCTGATCTTTTAATTGTAATGTCACTATCCTGTTAGTATAGTGACATTACAATTAAAAGGATGTCCACCATTTCACCCCTCTTCATTTTCATTCTCTTCATTTCCTTTCAGGATTGGCAAACAGATATGATATTTCACAGCTAAGATACGAGTCACGAAAACGGTTAATCCGCCTATCACTTGGCAACCGTATGAGTGCATACCTATAGTATCGCATATCCAATATGCAATACCACCAACTACACACGCCATAGCATAAATTTCCTTTCGGAAAATCAATGGTATTTCATTGATAAAGACATCTCTTATCACACCTCCGGCAGCACCCGTTATACTACCCATAATAATTGCCACCCAAAACGGATAACCTAAAGCAAGACTTTTACCGACACCAACTACTGTGAATAAAGCCAGGCCGACAGTATCGAATATAAAAAATGTATTATTAAGCCGAATCAACGAACGCCCGAAGAAGATAACCCACAACAAAGCCAGAGCCGTACATATTAAATAAATAGGATTAGTCATCCAAGCAGGGGTAACATCCAGTAAGACATCACGTATAGTACCGCCTCCGATAGCTGTAGCAAGTCCCACTACATAAGCTCCAAACCAGTCGAAACGTTTTGCTGAAGCCAAACGGATACCACTAATTGCGAAGGCAAACGTGCCAATAAAATCAAGAATTTGAACGAATGTGGGCATATATTTGTTATTTTTGTATGCAAAGAAACGAATAAATTCCGTAAGAAGATGTATTTTTGCTTCTTGAAATAGATAGAAAGGATATGAAAATAACAATTGTTGCCGGGGCACGCCCCAATTTCATGAAAATAGCTCCTATTACGCGTGCTATCGAAGCTGCAAGGGCGCTAGGTAAAAGTATTTCCTACCGTCTGGTCTACACAGGCAAAGAAGACGATACAAGTCTGGATGCTTCTCTGTTTTCAGATCTGGATATGAAAGCGCCTGATGTTTATTTAGGAGTAGAAAGCAGCAATTCCACCACTTTGGCAGCCGGAATTATGATCGCTTTCGAACAAGAACTAACTGAAAATCCGGCACATGTTGTTTTGGTAGTAGACGACCTGACAGCAACGATGAGTTGTGCCATCGTAGCCAAAAAACAAGGAATCAAAGTAGCACATCTTGTAGCCGGAACACGTTCTTTCGATATGAAAATGCCGAAAGAAGTAAATCGTATGATTACGGACGGAGTATCAGATTATCTCTTTACTGCCGGAATGGTAGCCAACCGTAATCTCAATCAAACGGGAACAGAAAACGAAAATGTATATTACGTAGGTAATATCCTGATTGACACCATACGATACAGCCGTAACCGTCTGCTCAAACCTATTTGGTTCTCTGTTTTAGGACTGGAAGAAGGAAATTATCTTTTGCTCACTCTTAACCGTCGTGCATTACTGAACAATCGAGAAACTTTGCGCCGTCTGCTGGAAATAATTATTGAGAAGTCGGAAGGTATGCCTATTGTAGCTCCCCTACATACATACGTACGTAATGCTATTAAAGAACTTGGAATTGAAGTTCCTAATCTTCATATCATGCCAACACAGAATTATCTATTTTTCGGATATCTGATCAATAAAGCTAAAGGTATTATTTCGGATTCTGGTAACGTGGCAGAAGAAGCTACATTTCTGGGAATCCCCTGTATTACTCTCAACACCTTTGCCGAACATCCGGAAACATGGCGTATGGGAACCAACGAATTGGTGGGAGAAGATCCAACTGCACTCGCCCAAGCTCTGGACAAACTGATGAAAGGTGAATGGAAAAAGGGAGGATTACCTGAACGCTGGGATGGACGTACAGCAGAACGCATCGTACAGATTTTAACAAATAAATAAACTCTGAGTTTCAAGGAATAAGACTAAGTGTTTCATGCTTTGAAACTTTTAGTTTCATCCCATGAAACCAATAGTTTCAAGGCATGAAACTAAAAGTTCCAAACCACGAAACAAAAAGAGACTATTGATCGTTTTATGATTATGCATGTAAAGAACAAAAAACGATGAGTAAAAAAAGTTATATAATCTGTTATACTTAGAGTTATTTGCTAACTTTGTGTCCCCTACTACGTACGAACGTTATGAAACAACAATACAACAAAATAATTATACTGCTCATATTTATACTGGCAACTTCAAATACTTTTGCACAGCAGATAAAGGGAGTAGTTACGGACTCCATTACCAATGAGCCATTAATGTACATCTCGGTTTACTACCAAGATAAGAAAGACTTGGGCACTATCACGAACATCGACGGTGAATACAAGCTCGAAGCCAGAAAGAACGGGGGGACTCTTATATTCTCAGCTATCGGATACGTCAGTAAGACAGTAAAAGTAGGTTCAGGTAACCAAACTGTTAATGTCAAATTATCAACGGATAATGTACTGATTGATGAAGTCGTAGTGAAACCCAAGAAAGAAAAATACACACGTAAAAACAATCCGGCTGTCGATTTTATGAAAAAGGTAATCGAACACAAAAAGGCACAATCCTTGGAAGTGAACGACTACTACCAGTACGACAAGTACGAGAAAATGAAGATGTCTATCAATGATTTAACACCGGAAAAGCTGGAAAAAGGTATTTATAAAAAGTATTCCTTTTTGAAAGACCAAGTGGAAGTGTCGGAGACTACTAAGAAACTGATTCTTCCTATCTCCGTTCAGGAAACGGCTTCACAAACTATCTTCCGGAAGGATCCCCAAAATAAAAAAACAATTATTAAAGGAAAGAATTCTAATGGTATAGATGAGTTCTTCTCTACAGGTGATATGCTGGGAACAGTTCTGAAAGATGTATTTGCCGATATTAATATTTACGATGACGAAATCCGTCTCTTACAACAACGTTTCGTCAGTCCTATAGGCAATAATGCCATTTCTTTTTATAAGTTCTATCTGATGGATACGCTTGTGGTCAATAAACGTGAATGTGTACATCTTACTTTCGTTCCGCAAAACTCACAGGATTTCGGTTTTACGGGACATCTTTATGTCCTGAATGATTCCACTTATGCAGTTTTAAAGTGTACCATGAATCTTCCGAAAAAAACCGGAGTAAACTTTGTAAATCAGATGGATATCGTACAACAATATGAACAGCTTCCCAATGGTAACTGGGTATTGGCGGACGACGACATGACGGTAGATCTTTCCTGGAATTCCAATAAGACTTCTGGAGGGTTACAGGTAGAACGAACAACGAAATACACTAATTATCTGTTTGATCCTATTGAGCCACGACTTTTCCGATTGAAAGGTGATGTAATTAAAGAAGCAGATATGCTCTCGAAAAGTGATGAGTATTGGGCAGAAGTCCGGCAAGTACCGCTGACAAAGAAAGAGAATAATATGGATATCTTCGTAAATCGTCTGGAGCAGATCCCGGGATTTAAATATATTATATTCGGAGCAAAAGCACTGATCGAAAACTTTGTAGAGACAGGGACCAAAGAACATCCAAGTAAAATTGATATCGGTCCTATCAATACGATGATTTCAAGTAATTATATTGATGGAACCCGTTTCCGCTTAAGTGGTATGACAACAGCTCATTTCGATAAACATTGGTTCCTCAATGGCTATGGAGCTTATGGTCTGAAAGATAAACGTTGGAAATATAGTGGGACTCTAACTTATTCCTTCAACAAGCGTGATTATGTAGTATGGGAATTCCCGAAACATTATATATCAGCGACTTATAGTTATGATGTGATGTCACCGATGGATAAATTCCTGTTTACGGATAAAGATAATATCTTCCTTTCTCTGAAAACGACAACGGTGGATCAAATGTCTTATATGCGTGATGCTACTATCAATTACGAACTGGAAACTCAAGCAGGATTTGGTGTAAAAGCAATGCTTCGCCATCGTAACGATGAACCTTGCGGAAAACTGGAATATTTACGTAATGATGCAGCACAAACGCGTGTACATGATATTACAACTTCTGAAGCCAGCCTTACATTACGATATGCTCCGGGAGAGTCTTTTGTTAATTCAAAGCAACGCCGAGTACCTGTTTCGCTAGATGCTCCCATCTTTACATTGACTCATGCAATGGGATTCAAAGGAATATTGGGGGGAGAATACAATTTCAACCGTACAGAAGCAAGTATCTGGAAACGTTTTTGGCTTCCTTCATCCTGGGGTAAAATTGACTGTAGCGTGAAAGCTGGTGCAGAATGGAATATAGTGCCTTTCCCATTGCTGATTTTACCGGAAGCTAACTTATCTTACATCACCCAGCGTGAAACATTCTGTTTGATCAATAATATGGAATTCCTGAATGACCGTTTTGCTTCCATGTCCGTTTCTTATGACATGAATGGGAAACTGTTTAATCGTATTCCTCTGATCAAAAATCTGAAATGGAGGGAAATGTTTCGTATACGTGCTTTGTGGGGATCATTGACCGATAAAAACAATCCATTCAAGAGTAGTAATCCAGAGCTATTTCGTTTTCCTACCCGCGATGGTAAATTTACCAGTTTTGTAATGGATCCTAAAGTGCCGTACATTGAAGGTAGTGTCGGTATATACAATATATTCAAATTGCTGCACATCGAATATGTGCATCGTTTCACTTATCGTGATAATCCGGGTATTAATAAAAATGGTATCCGCTTCATGGTATTAATGGTATTCTAAGAATTATGCAACCTCTAGCAGAACGGTTACGACCTAAAACTTTAGATGAATATATCGGTCAGAAACATTTAGTCGGACCGGGTGCTATTTTACGAAAAATGATTGATGCGGGACGTATCTCATCTTTTATCCTTTGGGGACCTCCCGGAGTAGGAAAAACAACTTTGGCACAAATCATTGCTAATAAACTGGAGACTCCGTTTTATACTTTAAGTGCTGTAACTTCGGGTGTAAAAGATGTGCGCGAAGTGATAGATCGTGCCAAGAATAACCGTTTCTTTTCACAATCCAGCCCCATTATGTTTATCGATGAGATTCATCGGTTCAGTAAATCACAGCAGGATTCATTGTTGGGAGCCGTAGAACAGGGAACCATTACTTTGATTGGCGCTACAACTGAAAACCCTTCATTTGAAGTGATTCGTCCTCTCCTATCCCGTTGCCAACTTTACGTGCTCAAATCTTTAGAGAAAGAAGATTTGCTAGAATTACTTCAACGAGCTATTACTACTGATGTAGTACTGAAGGAACGGAATATAGAATTGAAAGATACTACAGCCATGTTACGTTTCTCTGGTGGAGATGCACGTAAATTATTAAATATTTTAGAATTGGTTGTAGATTCGGAAACAGAGGATAAGGTTGTCATTACTGATGAAATGGTAACTGAACGTCTACAACAAAATCCGTTGGCATATGATAAAGACGGAGAAATGCATTATGATATTATTTCCGCTTTCATCAAATCCATTCGGGGCAGTGATCCGGACGGGGCTATTTATTGGCTTGCACGTATGGTGGAAGGAGGTGAAGATCCTGCTTTTATTGCCCGTAGATTAGTGATTTCTGCTTCTGAAGATATAGGTCTTGCCAATCCCAATGCATTGCTTTTGGCAAATGCTTGCTTTGATACACTAATGAAAATCGGTTGGCCCGAAGGAAGAATTCCTCTGGCAGAAACTACAATCTATTTAGCGACAAGCCCTAAAAGTAATTCTGCTTACAATGCAATCAATGACGCATTGGAATTAGTACGTTCTAGTGGTAACCTACCTGTGCCTTTACACCTCCGTAACGCCCCTACTAAGTTAATGAAACAGTTAGGTTACGGACAAGAATATAAATACGCTCATAATTACGAAGGGAATTTCGTAAACCAGCAGTTCTTACCTGATGAATTGAAAAACAAACGAATCTGGCAACCTCAGAACAATCCGGCCGAACAGAAACATGCTGAACGCATGCAGCAATTGTGGGGAGAAAAGTTCAAGAAATAGGAATAGACAATTCAAAATATATATTTATGAAAATAGTAGTTTTAGACGGCTATGCCGCTAATCCAGGAGATCTATCTTGGGAAGGTTTGAAAGCTCTCGGAGAATGTACTATCTACGATCGTACTGCCCCCGAAGAAGTGCTGGAACGTGCTGCCGGTGCAGAAGTTATTCTAACTAACAAGGTTGTTATCAACAGTGATCTTATAGCTGCTCTACCCGAACTAAAATATATCGGTGTATTAGCAACCGGATATAATGTGGTAGACACTACTGCAGCTAAGGAACGTAGTATCATTGTGACAAATATCCCTGCATATAGCACTGCTTCCGTTGCACAGATGGTATTTGCCCATATTCTGAATATAGCATTGCAAGTACAACATCATTCAGAAGAAGTTCGGAAAGGTCGTTGGACAAATAGCAAAGATTTTTGTTTCTGGGATACTCCATTAATAGAACTTAGAGAAAAGAAAATTGGACTCATCGGATTGGGAAATACAGGTTATACTACAGCTCGTGTTGCTATCGGCTTCGGTATGCAAGTGTATGCAGTGACTTCCAAATCACATTTCCAATTGCCACCAGAAATAAAAAAAATGGACATAGACCAGTTGTTCAGCGAATGTGATATTATCAGTTTACATTGCCCGCTAACTCCTGATACTCACGAATTAGTAAATGCCCGCCGTCTAGCTACAATGAAATCATCGGCAATCCTGATTAATACTGGTCGCGGTCCTCTAATTAATGAACAAGATCTTGCTGATGCGCTAAACAATGGCAAGATTTATGCAGCCGGAGTAGATGTGCTTTCATCAGAACCTCCTCGTGCTGATAATCCGTTACTTACAGCAAAGAACTGTTACATCACTCCGCATATTGCATGGGCTACTTCAGAGGCACGCGAACGGTTAATGAATATTGCAATCAGTAATTTACAAGCATTTATTGCCGGAACTCCGGAAAATGTAGTGAATAAATAAGGGAGTTGCATATTTTAAAATAATGTAAGGCTACTCGTTCCTGAATACCCCCTAAAAGTAGAACAAAACTTTTAGAGATTCTATAAACAGAATGGAGTAGTCTTATTTTTACTCCCTCCCAATGCCCTTATAAATAAAACACGTTTATTCCGATAGCTACTTTAGTATATTTGCTGAACGCTAAGAGCATTCAAAAACATGACTTATTCAGTCGCATAAAAAAACCTCCTCCTATTTTACTCTACTCCATGCTTAAAGAATGTATAATAAGAAGAGGTCTTTTTATTTTAAAATCTCAAATACAAAATCCTATTTTAGAGAATCCCTATTTTAATAGGCATGTCCACCTTCATCCATTTCTTTCTCTGTGATCTTCTTGTTGTCAATACTCCGCCATGCATAGAAAATATATGCAATCACAAATGGAACAAGAATAGAAACCCATGCCATTGTTTCCAACGTATACATACTGGAACAACTATTGGCTAACGTCAAAGAACTTTGCAAATCCGTAGTAGATGGGTAATAGGCTGTATTATTATATCCTGCTACTAATAGCAAAGCCAATACAGTCAATACAGTTCCAATTCCTGTAAACCAAATACCTTTGTCAAAAGTCTTTTTAAGAACAGTCTTTCCTATTCCAAAAAGTACTAATAAAACTCCAACTAGAAACAGTCCCAATACAACAGGCATCTCTATGAAGTTGGTAAAATACTTAAATGGCTGCATATAAATCTCTTGTGTATCGGGGTTTACAGCAAAGCCATCTGATACTAATGTACGAATTACAAATGCTAAGAAAAATACTAGAAACAATATTGTATTGTTCAATACCGCCCGACGGCACTTTGTGTTTAATTCTTTATCGCTAATATTATTAATAAAATACAGAGCTCCTAATACACGTGCTAAAAAGAACACAGCCAATCCTAAAATCACATTCCAAATATTTGTCAGCGCATCTAATCCATGCCAACCATTTCCCCAGTGACTGATAACCGGCATAATCGTATCCGTAATATTTGATTTATTTACATAAAAATCCGAACCAGTAAAAAAGGTAGCAACTGCTCCACCTAACAACAACGGACCTACCACTCCATTAATTACCAGAAAAGTCTGATAAGTCTTTTTACCTAACAAGTTTCCTGCTTTACTTTGGAATTCATAGCTAACTGCCTGCAAAACAAAGCTAAATAGAATAATCATCCAAAGCCAATAAGCACCTCCGAAACTAGTACTATAGAACAATGGGAAAGATGCAAAGAAAGCACCTCCGAATGTTACTAGTGTAGTGAATGTAAATTCCCATTTACGTCCTGTAGAATTCACCATCATTTTACGATGTTCTTCTGTCTTACCAAGGCAAAACAACAATGAATTTCCTCCTTGCACAAATAACAAAAATACGAGTATGGCTCCAAGCAAGGATACAATCAGCCACCAATATTGTTGAAGAAGTATATACATGAGTTATTAGTTTTAAGTTTCATATTATTTGTTTAATCCCTCCGGTCCCTTCTTAATAGCCCGCAACATTATTCCGATACCAGCTATCAGCATGACTGTAAATAAAAGTAAGAAAATAAAAAATGTAATCTGTACAGAACTCACATCCAATTTTGAAATAGCAACCGTTGTAGGAAGTAAGTCGCGAATAGCCCATGGCTGACGACCACATTCGGCTACTACCCAACCTGCTTGTCCGGCAATATATCCCAAAGGAATAGTTAATAAGGCAATCCAATGTATCCAACGCATTTTACTCAGGTCTTTCTTATATGCAAGGTAGAGCACTACAATAAAAAACAGAATAAAATAACCACCCAATATTACCATCACGCGAAAAGCATAGAAATTCAGAGGTACGTTAGGAACCAACTCATTTACATCTTTAATATATCCGTAACCAAAATAAGGCATATTCTCTTTCAATACTGTATGTGCAATTTCTGCATCCTTTTCATTCCCAGCCTTCTTTGCAGCTTTAAATGCTTTCAATGCACCAATAGCTGTTTTTCCACGATCAATCTTCTCCTGTGCCGAAAGCGCAGTTGAACCATCCTTTAACTGATAACCTCCTTCAATGATATTTGTAATTCCGGGAACGTATGCATTCGCATCTCGTTCAGCTAAAAATGAAAGGAAACTTGGAATTTCTATTCGAAATAGGAAAGGTTCTTTCCCATCATTATATGTTTTCTTCTCAGGATTTAATGCTCCAATAGCTACCAAACCGACATTATTACCTCCTTCATACAAACCTTCTACAGCGGCCAACTTCATTGGTTGGGTCTGCGCTATTTGATATCCGGAACCATCACCTGTCCATGCAGAAAGCAAGGAAGCTACTAATCCAAAGATTGCACCAATCTTAATACTGGCAAGTGCAAATTCACGATTGCGTTTCTTAAGTAAATACCAACAACCGATACCCACTACAAAAACTCCACCCAGTACCCAACCAGATAACACTGTATGAAAGAACTTATTGACAGCCACTGGAGAAGTTGCTACAGCCCAAAAATCTACCATCTCATTACGGGAAGTCTCCGGATTAAATTCCATCCCCACCGGATGTTGCATCCAAGCATTAGCAACAAGAATCCACCAAGCAGAAATAGTAGCACCTAAGCCAGTCAGCCAAGTAGAAGCTAAATGGAAACGTTTGCTAACCTTCTCCCATCCGAAAAACATAACAGCAATAAAGGTGGCTTCCATAAAGAATGCCAGAATACCTTCAATAGCAAGTGGTGCACCAAAAATATCCCCTACAAACCATGAATAATTACTCCAATTCGTACCAAACTCAAATTCCAGAATTAATCCGGTTGCCACACCAATAGCAAAGTTAATACCAAACAGTTTCATCCAGAACTGGGCAGTACGTTTCCAAAACTCATTACCTGTCTTATAATACAGCGTCTCCATTATTCCCATCACCACTGCTAGTCCAAGGGTGAGTGGAACGAAAATCCAATGGTACATAGCTGTCATTGCAAATTGGGCTCTCGACCAATCGATCAGCGAAGTGTCAATACTTTCAATCATAATCTTATCGGATATTTAAATTTAATAATCAGTAGTTTTCTCTGGAAGTGCACGTTGAATTAATTCATTTCCCACATAATCAGCTTTATCTGCATCCGTAGGATGATCGCTGAGAAAATCAGGAAAGAAGAAGAATTTAAGTATAAAGAACATAACAAATAGTTTCACCAGAATAATAAGCCAAAGTGTACGACCTAAGGTCATACTACGGAAACCATCAAGATAAAAGTTCCAGACTCCAAGTAGTGCATTCTTCATATTCGGATACTTAGGATTTGTAATTAGTACAAATATACATTTTTTATAATTAAAACAAATAAGTAGGCTAAAATGTTGAGTGATTTATACACTTTTTCCTATAATACCTTCCTATCGACACAAAAAAATCATTTAACGGGGAAATATCGACATTTGTCTATCGTTTTTGTACCTAATATTAGATGTACATACCTTCGCATCAGTAAAATCAATAGCAGTAAAATATGATAAACGTAAAAAGATTGGCAGTGATAGCAGTTCTGGGAATGGGTATACTGACAGACATATCCGCCCAGAATTCTTCTGTGCAAACTGATACCCAAAACGAAGTGGTAACTCCAGTTCAATGGGATTTGCAATCGTGTATCGATTATGCCTTGCAGCAGAATATTACTATTCGTAAGAATCGGGTTAATGCGGAAAGTACGCAGATTGATGTTAAGACAGCGAAAGCTGCTTTGTTTCCCAGTCTGTCGTTTTCTACTGGTCAAAATATGGTAAATCGTCCATATCAGGAATCAAGTAACACAGTTAGTGGAAGCGAGATCATCAAAAGTACAAGCAAAACCAGTTATAATGGTAACTATGGTTTGAACGCTTCTTGGACTGTATACAATGGCAATAAACGACTTAATACCATTAAACAGGAAAAACTGAATAATCAGGTAGCCGGACTTGAAGTAGCGACTTCGGAAAACAGTATTCAAGAATCTATTGCACAGACTTATATACAAATTCTTTATGCAGCAGAGTCTGTAAAAGTAAATGAAAATACATTGCAAGTTTCTATTGCACAACGCGACCGCGGACAAGAACTTTTAAATGCAGGAAGCATTGCTAAAAGTGATTTTGCTCAATTGGAAGCACAAGTAAGCACAGATCGTTATCAACTCGTTACAGCGCAAGCCACTTTACAGGACTACAAATTACAACTAAAACAATTGCTCGAACTGGATGGGGAGAATGAAATGAATATCTATCTCCCCTCCTTGTCTGACAACAGTGTGCTTACACCGCTACCGACTAAAAAAGATGTTTATGCCAGCGCTCTCGCTATCCGCCCGGAAATAGAAGCAAGTAAACTTAATGTAGAAGCATCTGAATTGGGTATCGATATTGCTAAAGCAGGTTACCTTCCTAGTATTAGTCTTAGTGCAGGAATTGGAACGAATCATACGAGTGGTAGTGACTTCACTTTTGGTGAACAGATGAAAAACGGATGGAATAATTCGATCGGATTATCTGTTAGTGTACCTATCTTTAATAATCGTCAGACAAAGAGCGCCGTACAGAAAGCTATATTGCAACGTGAAACAAGTATGCTATCTTTACTTGACGAACAAAAGGCTCTTTATAAAACAATCGAAGGTCTCTGGCTAGATGCAAATAGTGCACAACAACGTTATGTAGCAGCTAATGAGAAGTTGAAAAGTACTCAAATCAGCTACGATTTAATCAGTGAACAATTCGATTTGGGCATGAAAAATACCGTCGAGCTCCTTACTGAAAAGAATAATTTGTTGCAAGCACAACAAGAACAACTTCAGGCTAAATATATGGCTATATTAAATGCACAATTGCTGAAGTTCTATCAGGGAGATAAATTAGCATTATAAATAAGTAAAAACATAGAAAAAGAATGAAAACAAAAAAGATTATCCTAATCGCTGTGGCAGTCGTCGTGGTAGTGGGTGGAGGAATCTGGTTCTTTACTGGTTCTCCTGCTAAACACAAAGTCACTTATGCAACTGCTAATGTCAGCAAAGGCGACATCTCTAATTCAGTGACTGCTACAGGCACCATTGAACCGGTGACAGAAGTAGAAGTCGGTACGCAAGTATCTGGTATCATCGATAAAATTTATGTAGATTATAATTCAGTAGTAACCAAGGGACAGTTAATTGCAGAAATGGACCGTATTACTTTGCAAAGTGAACTTGCCTCTCAAAAAGCTACTTATGATGGTGCAAAAGCTGAATATGAATATCAACAGAAAAATTATGAACGTAGTAAGGGATTACACGATAAATCATTAATTAGTGATACTGACTTTGAACAAGCATTGTACAATTTTCAAAAAGCTAAAAGTTCTTATGATAGTAGCAAAGCTTCATTAGCAAAAGCTGAACGTAATTTGTCCTATGCAACCATTACTTCACCAATTGATGGTGTAGTTATTAGTCGTGACGTAGAAGAAGGACAAACTGTAGCTTCCGGATTTGAAACTCCCACCCTCTTTACCATTGCAGCCGATTTGACACAGATGCAGGTTGTGGCTGACATTGACGAAGCTGACATAGGTGGTATTGAAGAAGGTCAGCGCGCCAGCTTTACTGTAGATGCTTATCCGAATGATACGTTTAACGGAGTAGTAACACAGATACGTTTAGGTGATGCAAGCAGTTCTAGTAGCAACACTAGTTCTAGCAGCAGTACTGTTGTTACCTATGAAGTAGTAATTTCGGCTCCTAATCCTGATTTGAAATTGAAACCTCGTTTGACTGCCAATGTTACCATCTATATTCTAGATAAGAAAGATGTATTATCTGTTCCAAACAGAGCTTTACGTTTCACTCCAGAAGAACCGCTAATTGGCAAGAATGATATCGTAAAAGACTGTGAAGGCGAACATAAATTATGGACTCGTGAAGGAAACACCTTTACTGCCCATTCAGTAGAAATAGGAATCAGTAATGGAATCTCAACAGAGATCATCAGTGGAATTGCTGAAGGTACTAATGTTGTGACAGAAGCTACTATCGGAGCTATGCCTGGAGAAACTGTTACAGCTGAAACCAATCAGGGAAATACTGAGAAAAGTCCTTTCATGCCTAGCCATCCGGGAAGTAAGAAGAAAAAGTAAAAAGAAACTTTTCCTCAGCTCTCTATTAAAAATTAAAGAACTAAAGATCGGATTCGACTATATACAGAGTATTTAGAGACTAATTATTAATCAAAAAAGTACCCCCCATTCCTTTTCCTTTAGAAAGGGTTGGGGCGAGGCTAATATGAAATGAAAAAAGTAATCGAACTTCAAAATATCAAACGAGACTTTCAGGTAGGAGAAGAAACTGTCCATGCGTTACGAGGCGTTTCGTTCACTATTTGTGAAGGGGAGTTTGTCACTATCATGGGGACTTCTGGTTCTGGTAAATCTACATTGCTCAATACATTGGGTTGCCTAGATACTCCTAGTAACGGAGAATATCTGCTCGATGGAATCTCTGTCCGTACAATGAGTAAGCCTCAACGTGCTGTGCTGAGAAACCGTAAAATCGGTTTTGTATTCCAAAGTTATAACCTGTTGCCTAAAACAACAGCTGTAGAAAATGTAGAGTTGCCACTCATGTATAACTCTTCAATCAGTGCAACAGAACGTCGGCAGCGTGCAATCGAAGCTTTACAGGCTGTAGGGCTGGGTGATCGATTGGAACATAAATCCAATCAAATGTCCGGTGGACAGATGCAACGTGTAGCCATTGCACGTGCTTTGGTAAACAATCCTGCAGTTATCCTTGCCGATGAAGCCACAGGTAACCTCGATACACGTACCTCATTTGAGATACTTGTATTGTTCCAGAAACTTCATGCGGAAGGACGTACTATCATATTCGTAACGCACAATCCCGAAATTGCGCAATATAGTAGCCGGAATATTCGTTTACGTGATGGTCATATCACAGAAGATACTATTAATTCACATATTCTATCTGCTGCTGAGGCTTTAGCTGCATTGCCGAAAAATGAGGAAGATTAAATGATTTAAATTATGAATGGAACCAATTTATTTAAGATAGCTCTCCGGGCCTTAGCTAATAATAAGCTTCGTGCTTTTCTTACTATGCTAGGTATCATTATTGGCGTCGCGTCGGTTATCACGATGCTTGCATCGGGCAAGGATCCAAAAGAAGTATCCAGAAGCAAATTTCTGAAATGGGCTCGAACATGATTATGATTCATCCGGGAGCCGATCGACGCGGAGGTGTTCGTCAAGACCCATCAGCGATGCAAACATTGAAACTTACTGATTACGAAGCTTTGCGTGATGAAACGAATTATCTGGCTGCCATCAGTCCGAATGTCTCTTCATCGGGACAACTCATTGCCGGTAATAACAATTACCCTTCTTCTGTTAATGGTGTCGGATTAGAATATCTCGAGATCCGTCAATTAAGCGTTGAGAATGGGGATATGTTTACGGAAGCCGATATACAAGCTCTGCCAAAGTATGTGTTATTGGTAAAACAATTGTGGATAATCTTTTCCCGGGTGGTAATGATCCTATCGGAAAAATTATCCGTTTTAACAAAATACCATTCCGCGTTGTAGGAGTACTCAAAGCTAAAGGATACAACTCTATGGGACAAGATCAGGATAATATTGTGCTGGCTCCTTATACCACAGTAATGAAACGTCTGTTAGCAGTTACTTATTTGCAAGGTATCTATGCCTCTGCTCTCACAGAAGATATGACAGATTATGCTACTAACGAAATTAGTGAGATTCTTCGCCGTAACCATAAACTTAAAGCCTCGGATGAAGATGACTTCACAATCCGTACACAACAAGAATTAAGTACAATGCTAAATTCTACAACAGATTTAATGACAACTTTACTTGCTTGTATTGCCGGAATTTCCCTTGTAGTTGGTGGTATCGGAATTATGAATATCATGTATGTTTCTGTGACTGAACGTACTCGTGAAATTGGTTTACGTATGTCTGTCGGTGCACGTGGAGTTGATATTCTCAGTCAATTCCTTATCGAAGCTATTATGATCAGTATCACTGGTGGTATTATTGGAGTGGTAATTGGTTGTGGGGCAAGTTGGGTTGTTAAGAGTGTGGCACATTGGCCTATCTTTATACAACCATGGAGTGTCTTCCTTTCTTTCGCTGTTTGTACTGTTACGGGAGTCTTCTTCGGATGGTATCCTGCAAAAAAAGCTGCAGATTTAGATCCAATTGAAGCAATCAGATACGAATAAAAAACTATCTTTGTCTTTATGAAACAAACCTTTACATCCGCACGTCGTCCTCTAGAAATACTGATACATATTATCAGCTGGGGGATTATGTTCGGATTTCCATTCTTTTTCGTTGAGCGGGGAAATGGAAATATAAATTGGATGGCCTATATACGGCATGCTGCTGTCCCACTCTCTTTTATGATTGTGTTTTATATTAACTATTTCCTTTTGGTTCCAAAATATCTTTTCCAAAACCAGACTAAGAGATATATTACATATAATATTCTCCTGCTCTGTACCATTGGAGTATTATTGCATTTCTGGCAAAGTTTAACATTCGATCCATCATTAGCTCCCAAACCTAAACGACCGAATATGCCTCCGGGTTGGTTATTTTTCGTTAGAGATATGTTGAGTCTGGTTTTTACAATTGGTCTGAGTGCTGCGATTCGTATGAGTGCACGATGGAGTAAAGCTGAAGCCGCTCGTAAGGAAGCGGAACGTAGTCGCGCAGAAGCGGAACTGAAAAATCTACGTAATCAATTAAATCCTCACTTCTTGTTGAATACCTTGAACAACATATATGCTTTAATCGCATTTAATACAGATAAGGCACAACAAGCTGTACAGGAGTTAAGTAAATTGCTTCGATATGTTTTATACGATAATCAGCAGACTTATGTTCCACTGTGTAAGGAGGTGGATTTCATACGCAACTATATTGAACTGATGCGTATCCGGTTGTCATCTAATGTACAAATGACAACTCAATTCGATATTCAGCCGGACAGTCAGACACCTATTGCCCCACTCATTTTCATATCTCTAATCGAGAATGCGTTCAAACATGGTATATCTCCTACTGAACCTAGTTTTATCAATATCTACCTTGCTGAAAATGATAAAGAAGTAATATGTAATATCCAGAATAGTAATCATCCTAAAAACATGATGGATAAGAGTGGTTCCGGCGTGGGATTAGAACAGGTAAGCCGACGTCTGGAGATACTTTATCCCGGAGCATACACTTGGTCAAAAGAGATCTATGAAGACGGTAAGGTATATGAATCAAAATTAAGGTTAAATATTAAGTATTAAATATCAAAGTATTATGGTGTTACGTTGTGCTATCGTTGATGATGAGCCTTTAGCGCTCGGCCTACTGGAAAGTTATGTAAACAAGACTCCATTTCTCCAACTTATTGGGCAATATTCTAGTGCAGTGCAGGCTATGAAAGAGTTGCCAGAGCAAGAAGTAGATCTTCTTTTTCTGGATATCCAAATGCCGGAACTAAATGGATTGGAATTCTCTAAAATGGTTGATGCACGCACCCGTATTGTATTTACAACTGCTTTTGGACAATATGCCATTGATGGTTACCGTGTTAATGCACTCGACTATTTACTAAAACCTATTTCGTATGTTGATTTCTTACAGGCAGCCAACAAAGCCCTCCAATGGTTTGAATTGACTCAGAAACCAGAAGAAAAGGATAGCATCTTTGTAAAAAGCGATTATAAACTTGTACAAATAGATTTGAAGAAAATCCTATATATTGAAGGCTTAAAAGATTACATTAAAATATATACGGAAGATGTCCCAAAACCTATATTGTCATTAATGAGTATGAAAGCTATGGAAGAGCTATTACCTTCTAGTCGCTTCATACGCGTTCATCGTTCATATATTGTCCAAAAGGATAAAATCAGGATAATTGATCGTGGACGGATTGTTTTCGATAAGACCTATATCCCCATTAGTGATAGCTATAAACAAGCCTTTCAAGTTTTTCTTGATGAAAGAAGCTAAAGCTAATGTTTGCATATTTATCGGTAAAAATAGGAATTTTGTCGATTATGCTTTGGTAGACCGGGTTTTATCTATATCTTTGCATTGAACAGAAAGGGATTGTGAAATTCCAAGAATAGAATAGTTTAGTTAAGTCTAGTTTAGTTTTTGTGTTGAAGGGCTTCTACCTCGGAGGAGGATTAGAGGCCCTCTTTTTATATCTGATTATCAGTTAATTATAAAAACAATCGAACTATTTCTGTTTTAATTAGTAATCATATTTAAGAGACAAAAACGTCACTTTTGACACTATTTTATTGCCGTTTTATTGCCGTGGCAATTTGAACACTCATTAAATTGTATTTTAATATGGCTAATTTATTCATCACAATCGTCCCTACAAAAGTAATGACTAACGGACAACATAAAGTAAGAATTGCAATAACTCACAATTCTGAAACAAGATACATAGTAACAAACATAATCATTGATTCAATAGATGAATTTAAGAACGGAAAAGTGGTTAAGCGAACAGATAAAGAACTCATGAACGCTAAACTCAAAAGGATATATGATATGTACTATGAACGATGTGAAAAGGTAGAGTATATAGATGCACTCACATGTACACAGTTAGTTAAAATAATAACTAGTCCTATGAATGGAGAAAAGCATCGGAAATTTGAAGACGTATTAGAAGAATATCTATCCCAAATAGATGAAGAAGAAAGAAGGAAATCATATAAGCTCTATAAATTGGCGGCTAAACATTTTATAGACTTTACAGGACCCGGATCACTGATGGAGCATATCACACCGATCCGAATAAATAATTATATCACCTCATTAAAGAAAAGAAAGAAAAAGCTTTCTCCTACTTCAATCAATATCTATGTGACTTTACTGAAGGTCATAATAAACTATGCGATCAAAATGAAGTACGTAGAATATAAAGTAGATCCGTTTGTTACAGCTTCAATCCCGACAGCAAAAAAACGAGATACCTACATCACTGTAGAGCAGATGAGAATCATCCGGGATATGGAACCTAACAAATACAATGTATCAGTAGTGCGAGACATCTTCATGCTCACATATTATCTTGCCGGAATGAATCTTGTAGATATGTTATCATACGACTTCCGGACAACTGAAGTGGACTATATCAGAATGAAAACAAGGAATACAAAAGATGGAGACAGATTAACATCATTTGCGATCCCTGATGAAGCGAAGCCACTTATTAAGAAGTATATGAATAAGAATACCGGTAAACTCGTATTTGGGAAATATAAGACTTATGAATCCTGTTATAATACACTAACACGAAAGATGGTAGTATTGAAAAACACAGCAGGGGTAACGCATGATCTCACATTATATTCAGCTCGCAAGTCCTTCGTTCAACATGGATACGATCTTGGGATTCCTCTTAGTACACTGGAATACTGTATCGGGCAATCAATGAAAGAAGACAGACCAATCTTCAACTATGTCACAATAATGAGGAAGCACGCTGATAAAGCAATCAGAGAAATACTTGACAACTTGAAAAATGAATAATCACATATAAAATAAATCACTAAAAATTTGCACAATAAGCAAATGCTTATTATCTTTGTAGTGTCAAATAAGAGTTCTTAATTTTAATGTTTAACTGATGAAAGATGAAGAAAAAAAAGAATTAGAACAAGAGTATGAGAATTTAAAACTTCTCGCTTCATTTCACGAGGCCTACGGGGTTCCTGAAAATGCCAAAGAACGGGAAGCGCTTATAAATGACATACTCGACCGGATGAATGAAATCCAAGAGAAATTAAAAAAGTTGTAATTAACCTCCCTCCCTTCGGGGAGGGACAAACATTAAAAGTTATGATAGATTGGGATGCTTGCCTGCCAACAAAAGAAATGCAGGCTGACTTTGAAAGATTTAAAGGACTGAAAACCACAGAAGAAAAAGAAGCTTTCAAAAAGGAAATGCAGGATAAATACAACAAACTGCCGGAAGCCCAAAAGGAAGCCTACAAGAAAGCATCTGAAGCCGGGCTAAAAGCAACAGTTAATGCCTGCAATGATTATATAGAAAGAGCGGAAGAAGCCATATTACGTGATAAACTTGGAGAATTGCCCGAAGCAATCTCATTCAGTTATATTGCAAAGAAATATTTTGGTAAAAGTAGAAACTGGCTATATCAACGTATTAACGGGAATATAGTCAACGGGAAAAAGGCTCGCTTTACTGACAATGAACTCAAAACGTTCCTGAACGCTTTGAACGATGTTAGCGAAATGATTCATCAGACATCATTAAAGATCAGTTAAGCTCTTATTTGACACCATCCCTGCATTTGAGCCGATGCAGGGATTTTTATTGTCTAATCGAAAAATAGTAGTATCTTTGCAACATCAAGATAATACAGACATAATTCGGATTATTTTGGTTTGACTTTGGTGAGGGGGTGGTTCCCCTCACTTTTTTATATCCCTACCGAACTTTTCAATTATATATTAGTACTATCTTATGTAACCCTTCTGGAAAGTTTGTTGATTCGTGTGTTGTTGATAGGAAGGATTATAAAACAAAGAGGTAGCCGAATAGCTACCTCTTACAAACTAGCCGAAACTGATGTAAAGGTATAAGAAAGCCCCGAATCAGAGAGACGGGGCAGAATAATTGTTATGGTAGTAAACAATGCAGAAGAAGCCCTAAATGCCTAACTTTTTAAAGAATGCCATATTTTTGCGCCTTGCATTAACTGCCAAAGAATCATAAGTTAAAATCTCTTGTACCAAATTCCCCTCCATCTTAATTAAGCTTTTGTAAGGAGACTGCTTGAATCCACCAAAGCTAGTAGCATCATCTTTTAACTTATTGAATGCATTTACATCACATACATAATAAAAATAGATAGGGGTTGATTCTAAAACACTTATGTGCTTCCCCTTAGTGTTCACTGTCCCTTTCCTCAAGCCTTTAACCTGATCCATCATCTGTTTATTATATTCTAATAAAGAAACAGTTCTATTAGGTCTTTTAAACTCTACAAAAACAACTGACATCAACTCTCCATAATCATTCGCCTCACCATATTTATAATTAACGTCATAAATCGCAATATCAGGTTCTTTTTCCGAATCTGTATCAATTACATTATGCTGATTTTGAGCAATATCAGACCTGATGTATGTATGAAAAGACAATCTTTCATCAATTAGCCATAAATTATGATTTTCAAAAGAAAGAGTCTTTTCAGTAGCCCCCATTGTGAAAAACAAGTTATGTAACGTGTTTTCTTCTTCGTAAGTAAAATCTTCACTATCTATTCCATTAATATATTCAACATATTTATCCAGTAAATCAATTATCACCTTTCTGTGTGATACATATTGAGCTAATTTACTATTAGTCTCATTTGTCAACAGGGGGACTATTTCGTTAAAGAGCTCTCGATATCCTTTTTTTTTAAAATCCCTATTGAGCAGTTTTTCCCTTTTCTTCCTCAATTCTCTACCAATACGATATTGATGATCATGAAAAATATCATCGAGTTTCTTTTCATCTGCATCATTTGGGATTGAATTCAATATATCGCTATTTAACTCTAGCCACCGATACGAAATTCCGTCATCGCTCTTCAGAAAAGATTCCACTTTATTCTTAACGATCATTTGTCTATCAGCAATCAATGATTCATATTTATCAAACAAAATAGTTTTAATTTCTTTCTGAATATCCTCTTCTGATATTCTATCATTGATGTTAAGTTTAGTTTCTTCAGTGTTTGCATCTAATTTTATATCATCTCTTGATTCAGTAACTCTACTATTTAAGAATTCTGAAGTAACATATATATTTATAAAATATGCTTGATCATCTGCTTCTACCTTAGATTTGAAAATTGGTAGTATTTTCTCTATTTTTCTTCCTCTTACACGTCGATTGTGAGCAGCTAACGAATATTCATTAGCGCAGGCTTTAGAATCTTTTACAATATAGAAAACAAAATCCACGTCCTTGATTTTTTTGGTAATTTTCGAAAGCAGAAAATCATTTGGATTAAACTGATTTGATAAATTAATTATGGTATTGTCTTCTTCAACGGTTATCTTTGGTACATTCTTCTCTAAAAAGTAGAGCAAACAATGTTCTAATATTTGATCCGCAATTTTCTCATGCGAGAACATAGAGGATATCTTATAAAACTTGGGTCTTATTTTTGAAAATATTAATTTCGTTCCAATATTCTTGTCCGATTCGGAAACTCTACATTTAGTGTCTTTATCTTCATCGTATTTATCGGTAAATCTAACTTCTCTTTGATGAGTTTTCATATCTTCAAAGAAGACACTTTCAATTTTAATATCTTCAAACACAGAAAGCATACTAAAACGACCAAGCCCTTTGCCGCCAATTTTTATTTTTTTAGTAGAATG
Source organism: Bacteroides faecichinchillae JCM 17102 (assembly GCF_000614145.1). Classification (GTDB taxonomy): domain Bacteria; phylum Bacteroidota; class Bacteroidia; order Bacteroidales; family Bacteroidaceae; genus Bacteroides; species Bacteroides faecichinchillae. The sequence continues at coordinate 51,911 of NZ_BAKK01000032.1, forward strand.
TGCAGTATTAAAACTGCCAAAGTTTAAATTATTTAAACCAATACCGTTATCAACTATCTCTATTGATTTTATGGGAGAGAATATTTGTGTTTTATCAAATTCCTCATCACATTCCCCTAATTCAGTCTGTTTGTTATATCTGATAATTTTAATATTAATTTCACCTTCAACAGTTTCGTTCTTTTTCCTTTCATCAATTGCTTGGATGGAGTTCACTACAGCCTCAAACACAGGAAATAACACTTTATCTTCTGAAAGACTTAAACCTGAAATGATGCCTCTAATATCTGCTTTCATATCTAACGGTATTAATTTTGGCATAAAGATATATGTTTTTAATTGAATTTTAAATACCCCTACTTACTTTTATTCTCCACCTATATACCAACCACCCCACAATTAACAAACCTATTGTACCTATATACACTCTATCCTTATGTAAATCCCACCAAGAAAGCTCGACAACTCTCTCTTTTTGATTCAGCAAGGCAGTTACCTTATCGCTTATAGTATCTAGCCGGTTAGAAAACTGTTGTAAGCTTATAGACAATATTTCATCTACTTCCGCCCTTTCCTGCTCCTGTCTGGAAGCGGTAGTAGTACTTTCCTTGACTATATGCTGCCTACCGGTTGAATCCGGATCAGACAAATAAACAGTCGTGTTCTCCACTTTCAGATTACTTAGCCGGTCATTAACAATCTTCGTTTGTTTACTGAGGTCTATTCTCAATTCTTCAATTATCTTCCGTAGATATTGGAGGTCTCCGGAATAGTCAATTTGTTTTTGAGTATCAATATTGCAAGAAGTCCGGCATGAAGCAAACCATATTCCAGCCATCAGGAACATGGTTATATAAATCAAGGCTTTCATAATCCCAGGTATTTAGCGATTCCCTCAATGTGTATCTTGGCGACCGCATCCTTACCACGTGCCGACAATAGAAACTCCACGTCCTCTTTATTATCCTGAAAGAAATTCTCAGTCAAGACAGCCGGACAATTCGTATCCCGGCACATGGCGAGATTCTGTTGCCAATATAACTTGTCCGGAGACGGCTTTCGTACAGGAATACCAATACTCAACACTGTTTCCGATAAGCATTCAGCAAGCTTCTTACTGTTACCGGACGCATTGTTAGACACATACACGCTCCATCCTTTCGCATTCATCCAATTTGTGCCATTACCGGCAGCATTACAATGAATAGAAACAAGAATTGCTTCGGAAGCCTTATACTCGTTCACTCTCCGGCAACGTTCTGCCAATGGTACATCCACTTCTTCTTTCACGACCAGTTCCGCATCAATTCCTAGTTTACGCAATTCAAATACTACACGCCCAGCAATTTCACGGGTATAGGCGTATTCTTTTAACCTACCATCCGGAGAACACTTGCCCGGAGTATTACTACCATGACCATTATCAATTAATATTTTCATTTTTTGTCTCCTTATCTTTTTTCAAATATTCATCCAAAGCTTCTATTATCTCAGTTGGATCGGTTTTATGTTTGACTATCTCTGCTGCTAATAAAGCTACATCCTTGTAATCACTTTTCACTTTTTCGTCTGCCTTCTCATAGATTGACTTCAATTCAACTAACGAGATACCTAAAGCTCCAAGCAATGTAACCACAGGAAAAATAGGTATAGACCAACCATAATACCCATCCAAATACCAGACCCCACCCATCTGCATAGCATCAATAACTGTCAAAGCAATTAGAGCGTTATAATACCGGGCTATCTTGTCAATAGTCTTTTTATACATGAAACTAGAACGTACTTCACCACGTATGCGAGCTTTACGTACACCACTCCATAAGTCGGCAAGTATCATTATAAACACTTCGATATAGATACCAAACAGCATCCAGCCAACAATAAATAGTTCATTTAATCCTTTCATTTTCTTTATGTTTAAACTTTTCGCATAAAAAAGCCCACTAGCAAGCCTGTTAAGGACTGCTAATGGGCATAATCGTTTAATGCAAAGGTAGTAATTATCTGTTAATTTACAACACTTTCACTTATTCTACGCAAATGCCTTTCTAAGGTAATATAAGTACATTTCACTTTCCTGCAAATTGCAGCCTTAGATTTACCATCACTCAGCATTTGCCGAATAATTGTCTCTTTTGCTTCAAGTCTATAATGAGGATTCCTGCTCCCTTTTTCACGACCCAATCTCATCCCTTCAGCTTTACGACGTGCTAATCCTTCTTTAGTTCGCTGGCTGATCAGATCGCGTTCTATTTGAGCTGATAAACCAAAGGCAAAAGCTAATATCTGACTATTGATATTGTTTCCCAATTCATACCTCTCCTTTACAGTGAGCACCATTGTTTCTTTAGTCATACAAAGATTGAGAATAGACATGATCTGCATAAGGTTTCTTCCAAGCCGGCTAATCTCAGATATAAGTAATGTATCCCCTTTCTTCATTTTTTTAAGTAATGAACCTAGTTTTCTATCTCTAGCTGATTTTGTTCCAGATACTGTTTCAGCAATCCACTTATCAATCACGACTCCTTTTTCTGTAGCAAACTTCTGAACTTCAAATCGTTGATTCTCGACAGTCTGTTTATCCGTTGATACTCTAATGTATGCGTAAATCATTTTTTTCACCAAAGATACGGTTTTATAAAAAAGTGAGTTCGAAGCGTTTCTGTCGTCCC
>NZ_BAKK01000031.1 GCF_000614145.1 Bacteroides faecichinchillae JCM 17102
AGAATATGAAAAAGATAATTTACCCTTTCCTATTACTTGCTCTAATAGCTTGCAAAGGAAACCAGCAACCAGCAGATACTGACGAGACAATCCCTGTTGCTACAGCCAAAACTGATAGTATGGCACAGCCGGAAGTAGATGCAGTAACCTCTGCTACTTCAAAGCCAAATCAAGTTTCTTTCAACGGTCGGATTGTGCTCCCTCCTCAACGACAAGCAACCATTGCTTTAACTATGGGCGGAGTAATCAAAAACACCTCTCTGTTACCGGGACAACACGTTAACCAAAATACTGTGTTAGCCACTTTGGAGAATCCGGAATTTATCACTCTGCAACAGACTTATCTGGACAGTCACGCCCAAACCGAATATCTTCAGGCGGAATACGAACGGCAAAAAACTCTTTCTGCCGAACAAGCAGCTTCACAAAAGAAATTCCAACAGAGTAAAGCAGATTATCTTTCGATGAAAAGCCGTCAGGATGCCGCAGCTACACAACTTCTGCTCCTTGGCGTACATCCGGAGACTCTCATTCAGAATGGTATCCAACCTTTACTGGAAGTAAAATCTCCTATCAGTGGTTACGCAACAAATGTCGAAATGAATATCGGCAAATATGTAAATCCGGGAGAAGCCCTTTGTGAAGTGATTGACAAAACGATGCCTATGCTCTGCCTGACTACTTACGAAAAGGACCTTGCGGATATGCAGGTAGGAAGTCCTGTACAATTCCGCGTCAATGGTATGGGTACAAAAGTATTTTATGGCACAGTAGTTTCTATCGGACAGAAAGTAGACGAAATAAACCGTTCGCTCGAAGTATATGCAACGATCAAAGAGGCGGACCCGCAATTCCGTCCGGGAATGTACGTAACTGCGCATATCCAAAAACAACCGGTCGCAACCAAGTAATTCACAATTAACAACTATCTTTGCAGTATGATAGTAAAGACCATAATAAAAGATAAGTATCTACTCTCTACAGTCATCATCTCCGTTGTGGTGGCTGTACTTATCCATTTCCCGGAATTAGTTTCTCTCTTCGACCGTTTCGAGAGCCACTCTCTTTTTCCGGGTATGAGGTTTATTGATGTAGCAAACGAAGTTTGGTTTACTTTCCTTTCATTACTGGTGCTCTTTGCTATCAATACACGCTTATTTCATTTCAACCAAGCATCTATCAAGATAACAGGGACAAAGATTCTTCTTTCTTTCATCTTTACCTGGGTATTAAATAATCTGCTTGGACAGGTATTTGTATTCATGCACAACACCTTGGATATTCCTGCAATCGACGCAATGGTACATCACTACCTACATCCTTTACGTGACTTTATCATTTCCTGTCTTGTCACCAGCAGTTGTTACATTATTTATCTAATTCGTCGTCAGCAACTTGTATCAATAGAAAACGAACAATTGCTGGCAGAGAATCTCCGTAATCAATATGAAGTATTAAAGAACCAACTTAATCCGCACATGTTGTTCAACTCTCTGAACACTTTACAATCATTGGTTCGCGAAAACCAAAGTAAAGCACAAGACTATATTCAGGAACTTTCCCGTGTATTACGATATACATTACAAAGTAACGATTCCCAAAGTGTTACTCTCCGGAAAGAAATGGACTTCGCCTCTGCATACATATTCTTGTTAAAGATGAGATTCGAAAACAACCTGCAATTTGATATTCAAATAAACAAAACATTGGAAAATTATCTTCTTCCTCCAATGGCGGTACAAGTATTAATCGAAAACGCAGTGAAACATAATGAAATCAGCAACCGTAAACCGCTGACTATCCACATCACTACGGATAACGAAGGATACTTGTCTGTCAGCAACGCTATACAGCCCAAATGGACTGCTACTCCCGGTACAGGTATCGGTCTGGCAAATCTAGCCAAGCGTTACCGTCTTTTGTTCAAACAAGACATTCAAATTACAGAGGATAAGGAATTTACCGTATGTATTCCTCTTATCTGCGAAAATCTATAATCCTTATTCGAGAGAAGACCAATGAAAACTGTCATTATTGAAGATGAAAAAGCAGCCGTACGCAACCTGACTTCACAACTCAATGAAGTAAAACCGGACGTGGAAGTTATCGCAGTATTGGATAGCATCGAAGGAACTATCGAATGGTTTAATAGCAATCCAATGCCTGAGCTGGTATTTATGGATATTCATCTGGCAGATGGTTCCGCTTTCGAGATATTCGAACATATTCATATTACATGTCCGATTATATTCACTACGGCATATGACGAATACGCTTTACGCGCATTTAAAGTAAACAGTATCGACTATTTGTTGAAACCGATCTGCAAAGAAGACGTAGAACACGCTTTTGAAAAATTAGAAAGTTTACAGGATTCCCCTTTCAAAAATGAAGATGATTTACAAACGCATGACAATGAATTACTGCAATTAATTCATTCCCTCAAAAAACAAGAAAACTATAAGACACATTTTCTCATTCCTCTGAAAGGAGATAAATTATTACCTGTTTCAGTAGACATGATACAATTGTTCTATATCAAAGACTGCCAGGTAAAAGCAGTTTTAGCAGACGGAACAGAACACTATTTTCCTCAGACGTTGGATGAACTTACCGATTGCTTAAATCCGACACTATTCTTCAGGGCTAATCGCCAATATCTGGTTTCAAGGGAAGCAATTAAAGATATTGATTTATGGTTCAACAGCCGTTTATCTATCAATCTGCGATATTTGGGAAATCAAGAAAAGATATTAGTCAGTAAGGCAAAAGTTGCAGAATTTAAGGAGTGGTTCTCAAGAAAATAAGCACCACTCCTATAAGTTATAATATCAATTAACGAGATTTTTTAAGAGGGCTAGCCTTCACTCCTTCGAAAGTCATCTTTACAGGCTTTATATACCCATCTTTATCAAAGTACAATCGGTCAATGCAAGTTTCACGACTATTAGCTGCTGTTTCTCCTAGCGGACGACGATGATAAATGATATACCATTCGTCTTTTCCCTTACCTTTTACCAATGAATGGTGACCGGCTCCCGTAGCTACAGAAAGATCTTGCTGCAAAATCTTTCCGACTCTCTTAAATGGACCGAAAGGAGAATCTGCAATAGCATATGCCACACAATAATCGGGACCACCCCAACCACCTTCAGACCACATGAAATAATATTTCCCTTTTCGTTTCAACATAAACGGTCCTTCCACATAATTTTCAGGAGTTACTTCCTTATACATAGTCCCATCTTCAAAAGGAACTATACTCAATAAATCCGGAGCCATCTTTACCATATTACAGTGTCTCCATCCACCATAGTACATATAATACTGCCCGTCATCATCTTTAAATACATACTGGTCGATAGGTTGCGCTCCATTAATAATTTTATCTATCAACGGTTTACCCAACGCATCTTTAAAAGGTCCGGCCGGATTATCAGCCACAGCTACTCCAATTCCTCCCAGTTCATTATTGTTCTGGATATCATTAGCACCAAAGAATAAATAGTATTTCCCATTTTCCTGAACGACTGCCGGTGCCCATAATGCGCGTCGTAGCCAACTAATATTCTTTTTTTCAATTACTCTAGGGTGCTTTTTCCAATTTACCAAATCAGTAGATGAGAAAGCATCCATAAATATCTGATCATCATAAGGAGCAGAATATGTCGGATAAACCCAATATTCCTTATTAAACACAACTCCCTCCGGATCAGCATACCATCCATGAAAAATGGGATTACCACTTGTTTCCTTTGGAGTAGAAGCTTTCTGAGCACAAAGAGAAGTAGAACAACCTAATACTATAGAAAGAAAAATGTTTCTATACTTCATATTACAAGAAATTTAAATTAATATATAACTAACTTTTATCTATAAAATTATTTATCAGCTACCGGTATCGTTGAATAAGTAACGCTTCCAATCCGACCATTAGTCATGGTTTCCGCCTGAATAACCAAAGGAGTGGAATACTGATTATTATAACATTCAATTACAGCCTTTCCTTCTGCATCTGTCTGTACAGTAGGATTCCAATAAAGAGTACGTCTCTTATCAACCTATCCATGTACAACTGCTTTTGCGGATAAGAAGGAGAATAACATTCCAATACAGGTGTGTAACCTTGTATGACTGTCTTGCGAGTTCCCCAAGCTGCAGTTTCATTCTTATTCATAATATCATGGTGAGGAAGAGGTATCAGATATACAAATATAAATTCATCTAAATTTGTCATATCTAATTTTTTATTAGTATTCAAAGTATTACTATTACTTGTACTACTATTATCTGTAGAACTAAGATCGCCTAGATCTGTTCTATTCATATCATCTGTCATACTGCGATCATCAGAAGTACTAAGATCCAATACATCATTTACACCAGATAGACTGGAATTGTTAAGTATCTCATCACGAATAGCCTGACTTCCTTTACATATAATCATTGAAGCCAATCCGTCAATCTCAGTCAACATCATCTTTTCTTCAATACGAGACAAAATTTTACCATCGAAAATAAACTTCATTGGCTTCAACCGATAAGTGTATGAATCATCTCTTTTATCCCAAAGAAATTGCGGGCTTTGTATTTCCAAGAATTCAGGAATCGAATTAACAAATTTTCCTTGGTCACGCAACAAATCAACAATCTGACGCACATCATAGTAAGCGTCTATACTCTTTTCACTGATTTTCGTATCCATGTAACCTTTGCGTTTTTTACTCTTGACGACAACTTCATCCAATAAGAAGTCACTTTCTACTCTACGCAGAGAATCCAAATAAAGAGAATCGAAATCATCAACGACTTGTCTCCATTGATCCAAATCTTTCCATTCTGGATGAGATTCCAAATAATCAAGAGGGCGTACTTTAGGGGAGAAATTACGATCAATCATAATAAAAGCATCTTTATTACGATTCTTATTCAATCTACGTGTCTGGAATAGTGCTTCCTCACTTCCTTCAAAATCCTCCATAGGAATAGAAAAACGTCCATTCTCATCTGTTACAGTTTGCCCGGTAATAATACCTTCCTCCTTTTTAATCATTACACTAAGACCGATATTTTTCAATTCATTCTTTAGAATAGTCGATTTTACCTGACCATTCAGGACCAACTGTGATTCTGGTCTTTGTAGTGGTGTGTATGGAGTAATTCCGATTATTTGTTCCATATCGTATTTACGCCATCCATGTACTAACATCAAGATATCCAGTTCTTGCAGTTTTTTAGTATCCATATCAACTAAGTAATAGCCTGGTTGATGAATATAACCTTTCAAATCGGAGGTAAACAAAAGATCGGTAAATAGATTGTTATCATACTCCAAATAATCAGAGCGTAACGCATCGCGTACACTTACAGACAAATTACCTGTTACAGGATTCCCTGACGAATCTTTTAGCTGCAACTCACAACGAATAGGCGCATATGGTTCATAGACCCTTTTCAATCCGGAAGTTGATATACGTAAAGGCGCTTTAGGAAAACAAAAAGTAAAACGCTCACATAATGTATGTCCTGCACGATTGATAAGACTAATCTGAATAACACCTGAAGGCAAGTCACGAGTACGCACCGTCATCTGTTGAGGTGCATCTGCTTGACAATATATTGTTTTATAAGCATAAGGTCTACCGGCATGGCTAATAAAAATAGCCAAAGAGTCTTGGACTGTTTTTGCATCACAGAATACATTTACTGAAAGAACACCTGATGCATTGTCTACCTTCATCACATAGCCTGATGAAAGTGCTTTTGGAAGTTCAAACTTATATTCATTTCCCTTATAGTTTACTTTAGCAGTAGCTGGCGAGGATGTGGGAGTATAATTAAAATGTCCCATACCGTCGTGCATAGTTTCTAATTTTGCTAGCTCTTTTCCGTCAGCAGAAAAAAGTGCTCCAGATAATTGAATGTCGCCATCACGATTACTTTCTGCTTTAAAAGCGACACGTGACTCTATTCCTTCCACTAACTGCCCGCCCTCAGGAAAGAATCCTATATCTAATTTCTTTTTAGTTATCTCCGGACGTTGATCCATAGAGGTACTCAAATCATAATTAGTGATATTACGTTCCGACTGATTCCCTCTTGCTAATTGGTATATTGGGAAAGTACGTGAAAAATATTGTGGCTCACTAAATCCTAACATCCAACGAGTATAAGCCCGCACCTCATAGTAACCGGACAACAACGACTTAGGAAGAGCTATCTGTCCATTTCCTTGTCCTTGAGAAAGTTTTATAATTTGCTTGTCCCTGATATGGCCCGCCTGATCTATTAATTCCACATACAATGGTCGACTTATCTCACTAAATGTCGGTTGTTCCGCAAGAGTTACATAAGCCTTAAACCAAATTGTGTCCCCTATATAGTAGCTTGTATTATCAAAATGCAGATAGGCTTTTTCACGTGGATAGTTTGAAGCAAAAGCTTGTGCCTGTTTCATGTACTGTTCAAATATACCACCTTGAGTTGGAAGCCCTTGTCCAACTACAATTGTAGCTAGCAGATTGCAAACTACAAGAATTAAGAATAGTCTTTTGTTTTTCATCTCTATAAGATTTTGTGGTTCAAATATAACTATTTTTAAATAGCAATGAAAAAATACACAAATAAATGATAGCAAGAAAGACTAAATTGAGACGATTTTATCCTTTTTTGAAGCATTTGATATTATAATTGTCTCCTTTCATAAAATCGGTTCTAACTCTGTTATCATAATAAAGCAGCAACCAGGACTATTTTAAATACCCTTTCTCCAATGCTTCTTCTTTCACATCCTTCAAATAGAGATTCCATAATTGTTCTGCATCATACTGTTCTCCAAGGATTTGATGAATAGCTTTATCAAACGACCAATGATCTATTTCTTTTATAGTATGATGAAACTTACGAACGAAATCCCCATCAAAATTACGTAACCACATTAAGAAACAAGCAGAAACACGATAAGGAGTCAGCCATTTCTTCTCACTTTTTTCTCCTTGCAAACCAGCACCAATACGTTCTTTATCTCCAAATCCTTTTGCTATAAAACGTACTGCGTCTGCCATACCTTCTAAACCTACAAAATAATGGTCCGCATTTTCCGTCTTTTTATAATTGGGATAATGTTGATAAGCATGTGTCAATTCATGAAGGAAAATACCAATCTGCTCGTTTTTTAAAACATTAAAATTACTTCTCTTATAATAATTTTCAAGATAAGGAGCATTCAACTTCATACGTGCTTTCCCCTGATGATGGCTTAGATATGCAGGAGTAGCCCCATCAAACCCTTCCTTCTCTTTTACCATAGCTCCAACCATATTAGTCAGTTGCTTGATATTAATAATGTCGTCGCCCGGAGCATAAAGTACATTGACTACTCTTAATATCACACGTTTGTAGAATGAATCGAAATTTCCAACTAGTTCATTTACATTTTCAGCCTTGTGCTCTGTTGCTACCACCATCGGGTCATTCTCCGGTTTATCAAGCAGTATCTTTGCATACAGTTGTATAATAGATGATTGGCGCATCGAATCATCTATGCATACATTTATATTCTCGGGTAACGAAAAAGATTTCCACTTATCTTCTAAACTTATTTCTCGGGCATTCACAGCAAAAGAAGAAGTATAAAAAGTGTCTATACATTGCTTGGGTATATAAGCCAATCGTACCATAACATCCTGAGAAGTGGTAACTACTGTATTTCGTTGTCCGGCAAGTAACAAATGTTTTTGTTGGTTACGCAAGTTAAGATAACTAATTTCTGCACCAATATATTTTCCTAATTCCTCGTTACTTTCTGGCGTGTCTTTCCATATAATAGTAAGTTCGTCTATTTCACGGTCAAGATATGTTTCTGATGGTTGTTGAGGAGATATTTTTTTCTGGTACTTATTCCCATATACCTGAACAACAGCCTTGTAAGGAATAAAAGAACTTTTTTTTATCCCCTTGTTTCAGCACTACTTTATAAGATTTCTCTTTTAAGTTTTCTACCCGAAACATTTGATCTCCTTTTAATTTGAATTTATACTTCCGAGATCCCACTTTCAATAAATAATCATTCTCTATCGTTCCGTCACCTTCTTGCTTCACTACAACACTGTTTCTTCCACCAAAAACATTCACCTTAAAGTCTTTAGAAAAAGCAGGTAATGAAAGCAAGAAAGCTATGAGTAAAATCATTAGCTTTCTTACCATAATTATCTTTATTATTTTATCTATTCATCCGTACAATCTTCAATACCTCCACAATCAATAGATTATGAGCAAAATGAGAAGAAATATATGGATTTGACTCCTGACTATATCTTACGGCTTTTGCGAAATTAATAATGCACAAATATATTTTATTTTATCTGTTGATATTTCATCGTTTTTCCGGGTAATGAAAGTGAAGGAGGCACTGCCTCATCGGATATAGCCCGTTTATAATTCGGTTTAGCACTCATCACAAATCGAAGTTTTATACCATCACGAACATCATCGTATGTTAGATAAGACTTATCATATTTCTTATCATTCACATATAACTCTTTCACATATACATTTTTCGGTGACCAATTGTCTGCCTTCATCTCAATCATTTTACCATTACTCATACGAACAGTTATTGCTTTAGCACAAGGAGAGCCAACATTATAAACATTGCTCGAAGGAGCAATCGGATAAAAACCGATACAATTAAACATATACCATGCAGACATCTGTCCACAATCATCATTTCCACTCAAAGCATCCGGTGTGTTACCATAGAAACGATCTACAATTGTACGAACCCATTTTTGACATTTCCATGGTTCTTTCAAATAATTATATAAATAAGCTATATGATGACAAGGCTCATTACCATGCCAATAAGCACCAATACGTCCTTGGATATCATGTGCTCCAGGAATATCATCCGGAAGTTCCACCGTAAAAAGATCGTCAAGGCGTTTACGGAACAGTTCTTTTCCTGTTTCGTTTATATATCCCTGAACATCCTGTGGAACATACCAAGTATACTGCAACGTGAAACCTTCTGTTATATCTCCCCAACCATTTACAGAACCAGGTCCTTGATAAGCTACAGGAGTAAACGGAGTACGCCAGTCACCTTTACTGTCACGTCCACGCATATATTTCGTTTCCGGATCAATCAAAGTCTGGTAAGAAAGTGCACGATTCAGGAAATAACGATAATCGTCTTCTTTGCCTAATTTCTTAGCAGCCTGCGCAATACAATAATCATCGTAAGCGTATTCCAGTGTTTTAGATACCGACTCAGCTTCTTTGTCAAAAGGCACATACCCCATCGAACTATATTCCGGCAAACAATCATAATGTGGATTCGTTGCCGTAGTCTTCATTGCCTCATAGGCACGTTCGTAATCAAATCCCTTAACACCTTTTACTATCATATCCGCCAATACAGAAACAGCGTGATAGCCAATCATACACCAAGTCTCATTCCCATAAAATGACCAGATAGGCAACATTTTTTCTACACTTTTATCGTAGTGAGCTAACATAGAATTGGCAATATTCGCATTTACATCTTGCTGAACCAAGTTGAACCAAGGATGCAAGGCACGATAAGTATCCCATAAAGAAAATACAGTATAGTTCGTAAAACCTTCCGCTTTTTCAATATTCTTATCCAATCCCCGGAAACTACCGTCAGAATCCTGAAATATGAAAGGATGCAAAGCTGCATGGTAAGCCGAAGTATAGAATGTTTCTTTCGTTTTCCGATCAGCTTCCAATGTATATTTATTCAACTCCTTCTCCCAAAGTTCCTCTCCTTTTGCCTTCAAGTCATCAAATGTCATACCATCCAACTCCTTTATATTCTGCATAGCTCCATCTGTGCTAACGGCAGAAATAGAAGTTTTTACAGTAACAACTTCTCCTTGTTCTGTGTTGAAAGAAAGACAAGCCATCAAATTCTTACCCCAGGCTTCGTTACAACTACGGAAACGAGAAGTGTTGTAAATAACAGGTTTCTTATCCTGCATAAACCGAAGTCCGTCGAGTTTCTTTGAAAAAACAGCCGTAAAATAAACGTGACGTTCCGGTCCCCATCCCTTTACCAGCTTATAACCCGTAATTGTAGAATCGTTAATCATACGCAGATTTGACCACTCACAAGATTGCCATAAAGTATGATTCATGTCAATCATAATAAATGCTTTGTCCGATTTAGGAAAAGTAAAGCGGAAAATTCCACTACGCAAACCAGAAGTCATCTCAGCCTTCACATTATAATCTGTCAGTTTTACTGCATAATAATTGGGAGTTGCCCATTCCTGTTCATGTGAATAACGTGAACGATATCCTTTATCAGGTTCCTCATGGGTACCCGGTTCCAATTTCATTTCTCCTGTTCCCGGTATAAACAAGAAATCTCCCAAATCCGGAATTCCCGTGCCACTTAAATGTGTCAGGCTAAATCCCATGATCGTTGGATGGTTGTATTTATATCCTGATGCTGCATCATAGAACTTAGCATCTGTATCCGGACTTATCTGGATTCCTCCAAAAGGGATTTGAGCTCCCGGATAAACATTTCCATATCCATCCGTTCCCACAAATGGATTCACATACTCAATCAATTTTTCGGTTTGAGCCATGCCTGGCAAAGTTGCCAGACATGACAAAACCAAAAACAACTTCTTTCCAGTCATTCTCATCGCGATTTATTTTATGCTTGTATATCTCCTACTGCTACTTGATATTCGTGCCATAAGTCATCTATGTTATACTCCTTACCTAACACATGCTTAATAGCTCCATCGAATGACCAAGGTACAACCTCCAATGTACTACGATTAAATTTCCGTAAGAATTCCGGATCTTTATTGTCACGCAACCATACGAAGAAATAGCCTGCGGTACGATAACCGTCCATATAATTTCCTCCTTTCGGACGAGCTCCCGGTCCAAATCCTCCGTTAGCCACACGTACAGCATCCGCCATACCCTCAATAAAAGCCCAGAACACACGACTATTACCATAATTTCCAATACCTTGAGGTTCCAACTGATAAGCATGAGTCAATTCATGCAGAAGTACTCCACGAGTCTCAAAGAATAGTTTTGCTGTATCATTTGCCGCGAATGACTTTTCGATGTGACGTGTACTATAGAAAATAGAAATATTTCCATGATCACCACCTTTGGCAGAAACTCCATCAATATCTTCCAAAGTATAATGAATCTTATACACCGGCACAATACTATCTTTGGGAGAGTTATAAAGTGTAGTCAATACGGTACGTGCCTGTTCTTTAATATATGATTCAGCATCCGGAATAATCCGATGATAAATATCGGACCCTTTCGAATTCGGAGCCTTATCCTCAAACAATACGGTTCCAACATTATATTTTTTCCATAAAACCTCTGCTCCATCTTGCTGTCCTTTTTTACTTGTAGAACAAGCTCCTATTCCTACCAACAAGAATAATCCATAAAATAAATATTTCTTTTTCATATCAAGTATTTTTATAATTTAGTTTACCCCATTTGTTAATGAGTATGGTTTATCTTCTGCTGCAAGTCCACGACGTTTATTCGGAGAAGAACTCATCTTAAATTCCCAAACGCCTCCCTTTAAGATGTCTTCATGAGTAACATACATTTTATCATAAGCTACACCATTTATCTTTAGAGAATGAACATAGCGTTTTTTATCACTAACTTCCGGAGCTTTAATCTCCAGCGTCTTTCCATTTGGAAGCTTCAGTTTCAAATATGGCAAATAAGGAGCTCCCAGTACATATTGGTCAGTTCCGGGACAAACAGGATAAAATCCCATTACGGTAAACAGATACCACGCTGACATCTGTCCGCAATCATCGTTTCCTCCCAGACCGTTAATATCGTTTCGGTACATACGATTCAAAATATCACGTATCCAGAATTGAGTTTTCCATGGCTGAGAGGTCCAAGCATATAAATAGGGGACATGATGACTCGGTTCATTACCATGAACATAGCCACCTACCAGACAATCTAAAGTAATATCTTCATTATCTGCATAATATTTTTCAGGCAAATGCATAGAAAACAGTTCGTCTAATTTCTCTACAAATTTCTTTTCCCTCCCATCAATCCATCATACCAAATACATCATGAGGTACATGAAATGAGAAATTCCAAGAATTACCTTCAATAAAACCTTCACCATAAGTTTGCAACACATCAAAATCTTTCTTAAAGGTACCATCACTATAACGCGGACGCGCAAAGCCAATTGTCGTATCATAAATATTCCGGTAATTCAAAGCACGTTTCCGATAGTTCTCTGCTACTTCCTTATTACCAGCTTTTAAAGCTGTCTGATAAATGGTCCAATCATCATACGCATACTCCAATGTAGAAGATGCTGCTGTTCCACTTTTATCCAAAGGAATATATCCCAACTTCATATAGTCTGCAACTCCTTCATAATAAGGAACAGTCGAAGTACTTACCATCGCAGCCAAAGCCTCATCTGTATTTGTAAATACACCTTTTGTAATAGCATCTGACAATACAGATACGGCATGATACCCACTCATACACCAATTCTCATTCCCCATATGACTCCATACAGGAAGCATTCCATGAACACTCTGCTGTTGATGTTTGATCATTGATTCCACCATATCTGCATTACGATCCGGTTTAATCAGATTCAAAAATGGATGTTGGGCACGATAAGTATCCCATAAAGAGAAAATTGTATAATTAGTAAAATCTTTAGCCTGATGAATATTATGATCTAACCCACGATATGAACCGTCTACATCCATGTAAACTGACGGATTGATCATCGTATGATAAAGTGAAGTATAAAACATCGCCTTTTGATCCTGTGTTCCTTCTATCTCATAATGATCCAACTCATCATTCCAACTTTTGCGGGCAGCTTCAGCCAACTGCTCAAAACTTTGTCCTTCAGCTTCTGCACGGAGGTTCTTGATTGCCCCTTCTGTACTTACCGCAGAAAGTGCTACTTTTACGACTAACTCAGGTTGTTGTTCTGTATCAAAGTTGAAATAAGCAACAATCTTGCGTCCCGTAATCTCCGGAAAATTCTTTTCCAGTTTAAAACGACGCCAAAAACCATTGTATAATACCTTTGCTTTATCTTTATATCCGTAATCTTTTATCGGTTGAGACAAGGAAATAGCAAAATAGGTATAATTGGTACGCGCCCAACCATTCGTAATACGATAACCGGTCAGCAACGTGTCATTTTCTACCCGTAAATTAGCCCACAGCACCTTACCGTCATAATTATAAATGCCATGTGCAAGATCCAATACTAGATGACTGTTTTTATCTTTAGGGAAAGTATATTTATGTACTCCTACCCGTTGTGTAGCAGTTAGCTGTGCCTTAATACCATAATCGTCCAGCATAACCTCATAATACCCGGGAGCTGCTTTTTCAGTAGCATGGTTAAAACGTGAACGATACCCCTCATCCGGATTTTCTGCCCGCCCAGGATTCAACTTCAATTCACCAACAGCAGGCATTAAAAGAATATCTCCCAAATCCGAATGTCCTGTTCCGCTCAAATGCGTATGACTGAAACCAACAATTGTTTTATCACGATACTGATAACCTGCACAATATTCATAAGCATTTTTTTGATAAGCCCCATTCACATTATGAGGAATTGTATCTGTGTCCGGACTTAACTGTATCAAACCAAAAGGAGTACAAGAACCGGGAAACGTATGTCCCATCCCATTCGTCCCAATGATAGGATTAACATAATCTACAGGTTGTTGTGCGAACGTAGAGGAAATTCCCAATAGTAGAGTCGCAGTGAAAGAGAATAGTTTATTTTTATTCATGTTCACGAATTAAGATATTAAAAAGTTATCAGATTATATATTCATCAGCAAATTTAAGACCTTCACAAACAATCTTAATCCTCCAGAGTGACAAATTCCTGTCAATCCGGATTTGTCCATTTAGAGCACATATAGGTCAATTAGAGCACAAGCTATAATACTGAAAATCAACCAATATTAATTTATGATGTACAATTAGAGAACAAACTTAAATACAAATTAATAATAACAGTATAGTCATCTTCTTTTTATTTTGTGTGTTGTTCCCGGTAATCCTTGGGTGTCATACCAAAACGGCGAGTAAATTCTTTATAAAAATAAGAACGGCTAGCTATACCCACATCAGTAATCACATCTTGGATAGACATATCATTATTCAGCAACAGACGTGCAGCTTTCTCCATCCGATAACTCTTTATCAAATCACCTGGAGCTACATCTGAAATTTCTTTGAACTTCCGATAAAATTGGCGGGGACTCATTGCCATACGATCAGCAATCAAAGTTGAACCTAATTCTTCCTGATTCAGATTCTGCTCAATCACTTGTAACATTTTACGAATAAAATCAGCTTGTTCCGGCGTGTTACAAACAATCTGTCCGGCAAGATCACCCAAATCCTCCATATAAATCTGCTTCACTTGATACTTGCCATAAATTGCATTATGAACAACCTCCCGCAAGAACAAAATATCATAAGGAAGTACAATATAAGAGTCAGACCATAAAATTAATTCGCGCTGGATGGACGAACTAACTTTCCAAGTCAGCATAGGAATAAATGCGGTTTTCGAAAGTAATGAACGATTCTTACTAATATATTCCATAAAAACACTTTCGGCATTCGCATACATCGTCATATCAACCAAAAACAGAGAGGGTGACGAACGATGTATTTCTTCAAATGCATGCTGCACACTCTTCACTTGCCTTACGGTATATTCATCAGCCAGAAAGTTTCCAATCAACCAAGCCATTTCATCTCTATCTTCCAATAAAAGAACCGTTTTCTTTTTCTTACCTCCCACTTCCGTCAAAATTGCCGGTTCAAAGGTTATCGTCAGTTGTTTCTCATCTCCCTTGTCAGTATAATGAAGTTTTGCATCAATCCGTTCTAAAGCAGACTGCACAAAACACAATAACAACCGAACACTAAACGCATGATCCGAGCTTCTTACAACCTCCGAAGTAGTTTTACCGGAAAGATGTTCAAACAACATTTTAGCCGTATCGTCTGTAGACAAGAAAAGCAACAGCATCTTCCCACTTTCTTCCTTTACATCTACTGTAACACCCAATATGCCTTTTGTTTCGGCTACCCAGAGATAACAATAATAAAGAATACTATGTAATGCATTCTTATAAATGGGGAAAGTAAAATCCTTCGGTATGACTGATTTCACAATAGAACTATCAATCCCTTGCTCTTTCAATGTATGCAACACAGCTAACGAAACTTCCTGTATACACATACGAGCTGCTACAATAAAACGATCCGGAAAGAATTGCTTAAGTTCCCTGCTATTCAAGTTATCCGGACTAAGCAGAGCTGCCATTACAGTTTCACGGATTAATTCTACCGTCTCAATACGTTGTTCATAAGATATGTTTTCTGCACGCAACTGATCACAGAAATTATATATAAAAGTAAAACGATCAAGCACATCCCGATTAGAAGAATCAATACCTGCACTTTCCTGACGACTTTCTATCCCGCGCAAACGCTTCATCATACGTTCCTGAAGCAAATTCTTACGAAGTAAATAAACCAGATATCCAAATAGCATGATCAACAATAAGCCATAAATGATATAGGCTGTCAGCGAACGATACCAAGGAGAAAGAACATGGACAGGAATAGAGAAACACCGATACTCCGTATCGAATACATCATTTTTATATCGGACCTTAAATAAATAGTCCCCTCCCGGCAAACCTGTATAAGAGGCTTCATTCATACTACTGAATGAAGTCCAATCCTTATCATATCCCTCTAACATATACGAATATTCAATATCATTTCCCGAAAGGAAATCCGGTACTACAAAAGAAAGAGTAAAAGAGACTCCTGCCCCCTTAAACTGCAGAGCTTTATCACCATCTACATAATAATCTTTCAAATTTACCTGCGAACGTCCGATACTCAATTTACGCAATAAAATATCCGGGTGATATTCAGGAGCCACTGCAACCACCTTATCTAAAAACAACAATCCGTCAATTCCTCCGAAAAAAAGATGTCCTGTATAAGGACAGCAATAATAAGCATCATCACTGAACTCCCCAATCTGTACACCTGCGCTATAATAATAAGCATGAGATGAACCGTTTTTCGGATTATATTTAATTAATCCCCGATTTGTGCCTAACCACAAAAATCCATTTTCATCCTCCAATACCCCATGAATCATATCATTCAACAATCCTTGCTCTCGTCCGATGTAGCTGGCATTGATTTTCTTTCCCTGAAAGGATATACAAACCAATCCGGAAGTGGTCCCAACATACATGCACCCATCTTTAGCACGATGCAAACTCAATATATCATCTACCGACTTATGAAGTATCTCTTTTAAAGAAATCAGCTGGTATTCTTCTGTCTTTTTATCAAACTTCACCAATCCTTTTTCGCGACTTCCTAACCATAAAATAGAGTCTCCCTCAGCTAACATCGGATAAAACATAGCTACTTCCCGCTGTTCACAGAAGAAATGATAACGCTTCTGATTCTTAACTTTTATAGTTCCTCCACTTTTATCAAGTATAATCTTACGAAAACCAACTCCGGCTGTTACCACATAAAGTACACTATCATTCTCTTCATAAATATCATGTATTTCAATAGCCGGATCTTCCGAATCATCTTCTACCTGATGTAGTACACCGTCTTGAAATGAATAATAAAATAGTCCCGGATTCCCCGATCCAATCCAAAAACCATCCATGTATCGGCTCCGTTTCAACTTATAAACATGAAACTCTTTATCCCATTTAATATAGGACGAAATATTTTGTTTTCCCGTTGGAGCATAGACTACAGTTTTTGCAGGATCCATCCCATCGCTATAATGGGGGATATGCAACAAGCCGTCTCCTTTTGTTCCAAACCACAATCCTCCATATTTATCCGTCATTACAGAACGTACCTGCCTACTCAAATTAGGAGATAAAAGACTGAGCATTAAGTTTGTTGCGATAGAATATTTCTTTGAATACATAATAGCCCCTTGTCCGTCCGACGCAATCCAAAGAATCCCCTGACGAACATCCCGATAAATATCGTATATACGTATATTACGATCTACAATTTCCGCTTCATACTTTTCAGAGGCACTTAATCGTACCAATCCATTCGTTCTGAAACCAATAATGATATCCTCATAAAAAGGGACAATCCCCATGATATCTCCATATTTCTCCATCAACGAAGAAATATTCCGAATATAAATTTTAGATTTACGCGAAATATCATATACAAATAAATCCCGATCCCTATCAATAAAAACAAAAATACCATTCTGATAAAACACATCATCAATAGGTTTTGCATGGAAATCGGTCAGTGTAGTAGTCACTTTACTAGTGAGCGTATCTTGTTCAAAACTATCTAGTGAAAATTGTTGTAGACTGCCCGTATTGGATGGAAAAAACCATAGTACCCCATCATCAGCAACAAACGAGCGACGTTGCACCACTTCCATTTCGGTAGGTAGTTCTTTAAGATGAACAAACTTTCCATGATGAGTATTGTAATAATAGATTCCATCATGACTCACGACCCAAGTATTCCCTTTAGCATTGGAATACAGATAATAATCTCCGGAAAAATCATAAGAACCGACTATCTGACGCGCATTCTGCGAAAAACGGTTTACTCCAAGATGTGTAGTTATCCACAAGCAACTGCTGTCTGCTTGTTGAATGGAATGGATTATATTATTACTTAACGTTTGATCAGCAGAAAAGTCAGACCGAAAGATTTCCATCCCTTTGCTATCATAACAATTCACACCATCATAAGTACCAAACCACATCAACCCCGCTTTATCCTGAAAAAGGCAAAGTACTGCACTATTAGATAACCCTTGCTGATAATCCACTTTTGAGAAAAAATAGGAATCTTTCTCATTATTACCGGCTAAGCATCCTAAAGAGAATAAAAGTGTAAATATGTTCAGTATTAAGCGTGTTTTCATACAAACTATTAAAATTAGCTCACAAATAGAGGGACTATTTTTAAATATCAAAGGCAAATATAGCAATTTAAAACTATTAGCTAAGACAGTTTTAAACCATATTTCCTTTTTGGTCCTATTTATAGAAACAGGACATCCCTCAGAAACAAAAAAATAATGCTACCATCAATGATAGATAGCAGCATTATCTTTTATTTATTCTATTACAATTGGCTTTTACTTCGCCAACTCATTAATCACATTCATTATCTGCTGACCGATCTCGTCTGCAGCTTCCATAGTAGAAGCCTCGCTATATACGCGAATAATCGGTTCAGTATTACTTTTACGCAAATGTACCCATTTATCAACAAAATCAATCTTCACGCCATCAATATCATTGATCTCTTCATTTTTATAGATCTCTTTCACTTTAGCAAGAATAGCATCTACATCAATTTCAGGTGTAAGATCTACACGATTTTTAGCAATAAAATAAGGAGGATAAGTCGCACGAAGCTCACTTACCTTTTTACCTTCATGTGCAAGATGACTGAGGAACAGAGCAATACCTACCAGAGCATCACGTCCATAATGACTTGCCGGATAAATAACTCCGCCATTACCTTCTCCACCAATGACCGCATTAGTTTCTTTCATCTTTGTCACTACATTAACTTCTCCTACGGCAGCCGCAGCATATTCCATACCATATTTGCGAGTTACATCACGTAAAGCACGGGTAGAACTCAAGTTAGAAACTGTATTACCCGGAGTATGTTTCAATATATAATCAGCTACGGTAACTAATGTATACTCTTCACCATACATTGCACCATTTTCACAAATCATAGCTAAACGGTCTACATCAGGATCTACTACAAAAGCAACATCAGCTTTACCAGCTTTCATTAAATTCATAATGTCACCCAGATTCTTTTCCAGCGGTTCCGGGTTATGTTGAAAATTTCCAGTTGGTTCACAGTAAAGTTTCTCTATATGCTTCACACCTAAACGTTCAAGAAGTTCAGGGAGAATGATACCACCTACGGAATTCACGCAATCAATAGCTACACGGAAATTTGCCTTTTTAATAGCCTCTACGTCTACCAAATCAAGAGCCAAAACACTATCAATATGTTTTTTATTATAGGTAAGATCTTTCCGATAGGAACCCAGATGATCTACATCTGCATAGTCGAACTCTTCCGCTTCAGCAATACGAAGTACTTCGTTGCCTTCTGCTGCATTCAAAAATTCACCATGTTCATTAAGCAACTTCAGTGCATTCCACTGTTTAGGATTATGAGAAGCTGTCAGAATGATACCTCCACAAGCCCCTTCCATCGTAACAGCCAATTCTGTAGTCGGAGTAGAAGCCAGATCAATGTCTACAACATCCCATCCCATCCCCATCAATGTACCAACTACTACGTTTTTCACCATTTCACCAGAAATACGGGCATCGCGTCCCACAACAATCTTGTTACTTTTCACTTTACAAGTCTTGCGAATCAAAGTAGCATATGCCGAAGTGAATTTTACAATGTCAAGTGGATTCAGTCCCTCTCCTGCTCCTCCGCCAATAGTACCACGGATTCCAGAGATAGATTTAATTAGAGTCATAAGTATTAACTAAAAATATTATTTATGTTAGTGTTCTAATTCAGTGCTTTACTGAATGACCAAATATCGTAGTGATAAGGAATAACATAATTCGAACTTTGCAATGCAGCATGTCCCATCTTAGAAGGCACAATTAAACGGACATGAGCGTTATTACGAACAAAAGGTAATGCCAACAACCAACCAGCAGGTACTGTATAATCCCTCAATTGGCTACGAACCATGAGCATCCACGAATAATCCATTTCTACAACTGTACCATAGGCATAAGAACCTTGAACATTATAACGAAACACCAAAGGAGATGAATAAATAAGAGGATTCTCATATCCTGGATAAAAAACGTTCAAAGATTGAATGGAGTCACCCATTATACTTCTTTCTATATAGCGAACACAAATTTCATCATTTGTAGCAAAAGTATCCGTTTTATTTTCTTCGGAACCTCTATCCACTATTTGCATATACACCCCATCGGAAAGAGCTACATATTCATTCCTATCCAAATTTGTGACTGTATCATTCCTTTCAAATTCATCCTGCGAAATAATATGGATTCCATTATCTCTAATGAACCTACTCACCTCTCTTTTTTCATCTTCCAATTGCTCTGCATATGTTTTGGAGTTATCACATGCCTGAAATAGACCACCGGCAACCATCAAAGAGAGAAATAAATATACAAGTTTCTTCATTATCTGTTATTTAGCTATATTTGGCACAAATGTATCTCAAATCGAGGAATAAAACATAAGGAGAAGGTTAAAAGTTTGTAACTTTTAACCTTCTCCTTACACATTTAACCATGTTATTATAATCCATATAAATCTCATCACTAGAAAAAGACCTATACTTTACATTAAGGATCAGGGCGGCTTTTAGGAAAAAATTCTTAGTTTTTAGCTATAAGCAAAGACTTATACTTTTCAAGTGCCTTTTCAAAAACAGCCTTTGCTTCCTCCATTGTTCCAAAGAATTCACCTCCGGATGCATTCAAATGCCCACCTCCATTAAAGAATTCAGCAGCCACTTTATTACAAGGGAAAGTTCCTACGGAACGAAGAGATATTTTTATCATCGGCTTCTCGGTATCTTCACGCAAAAAGCAAGAGAAACATACATTTTTAATAGATAAGGGAATATTGACAAAGCCCTCGCTGTCGCCTTTGATATAATCAAATCTCCCCTGTTCCTCTTTCGTAAGAGAAATGAGTGCAGCGTTACAATCAGAATATACCACCATGTTCGACAAGACATATCCCATCAAACGCAAACGACTCTCAGAGTAAGTATTGTACACCTTGCGATAGATGTCATCTTTATCAATACCTTTGGAAAGGAGTTCACTGATAATGAAATAGATCTCGCGATTGTTGGAGTTGTAAGTAAACCCACCTGTATCAGTCATCATACCGGTGTAAATACATTCGGCTCCTTCCTTGGAAATATCACTGAAATAACCCATTCGGCAAATCAAACGAAATATTAATTCAGAAGTAGAAGAAATGGTAGGATAAGACATCGTAATCTTACAAAAATCTTCCGGATAAAGATGATGATCAATCAAGACTTTACGTGCCGGAGATGCAGCAACTGCATCTGCCATATCCTCAATACGTTTTAACGCATTGAAATCAAGACAACAAATAACATCTGCTTCGGCTATCAATTTATCAGCAAAATCTTTATAACGGTCATACAAAAGAACATCTTTACTACCCGGCATCCATCTCAGAAAATCAGGAAACGCATTGGGAACAATGACATTTACATTTTTTTCCTGTGAATCCAGAAAATGATAAAGTCCTAATGATGAACCGATAGCGTCGCCATCCGGAGAAACATGAGACACAATTACTATTTTGTCAGCCCTTTCAAACCACTTTGTAAAATGGTCAATCTTAGCCTGTTCAATTACTTTAGTCAGCATATTATAATTACTTTTTTGAGTTGCAAATGTACGATAAATCTTTGTACTTAGAGCAAAAAACGGATAGAACCTTCTTCAGATAAAGAGATAAAACGGAAACCTAATTGTCGACATTCTTTTTCTAGAAGCCGCTTTCGAGATTCTGAAAAAGAAGCATCCAAAACGATACATGACGGAGAAAATATCCGGGTTAGCTCTTTCATATGTCCTTCATAACCTTTACACAAATACAGATAATGAATAGATAACGGAGAAACTGCAAATTTGTTTTGCCAACGATTATCTGTGATCATACCCACACGGCAACCATGATAAGACAATATCTGCCGGTGACGAGAAAAACCGGCAGACTGAAAATCCGTTTTAACTTCCACAGGAGGTAAAAGTTGAATCTGTTTCCAATAGTTTGCTACAACACGCTTTAAACGTCTCTTATCCGATTGCTGATCTCCGTAGCTAAGCCACGAATGCCCATCATTTTCTATGCAATGCACCACCGGACACCCACGAACATTATAAAAGACAAGACTACGTTGAGGATGATTTGCCCAATTCATAATAGAATGTCCCACTCCTAACATCAACAAAAAGGATAAACATACCCATAAGTATCGAAGCCGGCGCTTCATCATATAATACAATACCAACAATAGGAATATATAAAAGCCTGCAACTTCCCATTGATAAAGCCAAATATTATCTATGGAAGAGAATGGTAATTGCTCTACCCAATGGACAAAAGTATTAAGGGCCTTAAGAAGCAACCTGCATCCTTCAGCCATGACAGATTGAAGCCAGAAAAAAGGAGTCAGGCAAAGCATCAAAACAGCCATATATAATATAATGGTTACTAAAGGAATCACTACCAGGTTAGTCAATAAGAAATGAGTGGAAAAACGGGAAAAGTAAAACATAACAAGGGGAGCCGTACCTAATTGTGCCGCTATAGATACTGCCATCAATCTCCAGATATATTTTCCCAACCAACCCTTGACAGGAAGCAACTGATAAATCGGTTTCTGAATTAATAAAATAGACGCTACCGCAAGAAACGAAAGTTGAAAACCTACATCAAACAGCCAGACCGGTTTACATAATAACATAAACCACGCAACTGCAGCTAAAGTATTTAATGAGATAGCCTTACGGCTGAATACTTCTGCTACTGCCAACGCAGAAAACATACTGGCCGAACGAATAACTGACGGCGACAGTCCTGTGAAAAATGCAAAGGACCATAATAATAGAAGGAGAAGAAGAGTGCGCAAATATTTTCCCGCATTACCTCCCTTCACATCCAACAATTTCAAAATATAAGAAAATAAGACATATAAAAGTCCTATATGCAAACCGGATAATGCCAAAACATGACTTGCACCAGAAACAGAATAACTTTCACGAATTGATTCACTTAGTTCAGTTTTATCCCCCACAGTCAATGCTGAAAGTACCGCTAATTCATCTCCTTCAAACCCTAGTTTCCGATATAAAGCCAGCAACTTCTCCCGATAAGAATTAGCCATCAACCGAAGGGAAGAAACTGAAACAGAAGACAACTTTGTCCATTTCCCGGAAGCAACATATCCGGTTCCGGCGATCCCTTTATACATCAGATAGCGGCTATAGTCAAATTCTCCAAAGTTTTTCCCGTTCACAGGAGGAGAGATTTGCGAAGAAACTAATAGTTCATCTCCATCCTGTAACCGCACTACTGACGAATCTTGTTCCAGATAAAGAATAGCCTTTCGCTCCACCGGACAAATATTGGCAGAATCATGATACTCTTCCAGAAATACACGACAAAGGTAGGACCGTTCCTTTAACTCCGGTGCATCTGTCAATCGTACCCGATAAACTGTTTCTTGATCTTTAAAGTCATAAACAGACTGTTGCAACTGCCCTGTTATTCCTATCCACCCTCCCATAAAACAAAGAGCAGAAACCGAGATACCAAAACACCAACGCAGGGAATGACGTCGTAAAAAATAAAAAGTAAAGGATAAACCGACAAAAAAACAAAAAAGAAGGATACTTCCAGACAGTACAGATGTATTGTCAAAGAACATATCTCCACAAAAAACGCCTGTTATCCATGGGATAATCAGGCGTATATACGGATACTGATGTAAATAGTAATTATCCAAGAAATAAATTAGATTTCGTGTAACTTCCGAATCATCTGTTCCGGATCGGGCGCTCCGAACACCGCATTACCGGCTACTAATGCATCCGCTCCTGCTTCCACTAACCGAGCTCCTGTCTCTAAGTTCACTCCTCCGTCCACTTCAATCAAAGCTTTCGACCCTGTACGTTCAATCAAAGACTTCAACTCACGGACTTTTTCAACAGAGTGTTCTATAAACTTCTGTCCACCGAATCCAGGATTTACGCTCATGATAAGAACCATATAAACATCCTGTATAATATCTTGCAATAAAGCTACCGGAGTTGCCGGATTAATAGTTACAGCAGGCTGCATCCCTGCTTCCCTGATCTGCTGAATTACCCTGTGCAAATGAGGGCAAGCTTCATAATGAACATTCATCGTATGAGCACCCAGTGCTTTAACTTCCGGTATAAACTTCTCCGGATTAACAATCATCAAATGTACATCCAAAGGCTTGTTCGTTAATTTAGCTACATATTTCAATACCGGAAAGCCGAACGAAATATTAGGAACAAACACTCCGTCCATAATATCAATATGCACCCACTCCGCTTCACTGCGGTTTATCATTTCAATATCTCTCGCCAAATATCCAAAATCAGCCGAAAGAATGGAAGGAGCAATAATTGGTTTCATCATTTATCTATTTTAGTTCATAAAAGGTTAGTTCATTCGAAATTCATTCGTAAGATGGAATCCACGAAGAAATTCGTCCGTTTTAAGACGTTTCTTACCGGGAAGCTGCAAAGATAGTATGGAAACAAATCCGTCAGGTAGGGCGACTTTGATATATTTCTTCCCATCCGTAACAATAGTACCCGGAGTAAGATCATGTGTTTCATGTATTTTCTCACTTTCAAATACTTTCATTATTACTGCTTCCCCTTCAGAGTTTATCAATTCGGTCCATGCGGCAGGATAAGGAGATAATCCGCGAATAAAATCGTATACCTTCTTCACCGGCTGATTCCAATCAATACGACAAGTCTCTTTAAAGATCTTCGGAGCCGAACGAAGTTCACCTGCTACCGCCATTTCTTCCTGAGGAATAGATTTCACTGTACCATTTAAAATATCATCAACTGTTTCAACAACCAACTTTCCTCCCAACATCATCAGTTTATCATGCACCACTTCTACATTATCTGTATCTGCAATTGGCACTCGTACCTGCTGAATTACTTCACCGGTATCTATTTCATGTTTTAAGAAAAAAGTAGTAATCCCTGTCTCCGTATCCCCATTGATTACCGCCCAATTGATAGGAGCCGCACCACGATATTGAGGAAGCAGAGAAGCATGAAGATTAAATGTACCCAATCGAGGCATGTTCCATACTACTTCCGGCAACATTCGAAAGGCAACCACAATCTGTAAGTCTGCCTTCCAAGCACGAAGAGCTTCCACAAAAGCTTCATCCTTTAGCTTTTCAGGTTGCAACAAAGGCAAATTCTGTTCCAACGCATATTGTTTTACCGGAGAATACTGCACTTTATGTCCGCGTCCTGCCGGTTTATCAGGCATTGTTATCACACCTACTACGTTATAACCACCCTCTACCAACTGACGCAAGGCCTCCACCGCAAAATCGGGTGTGCCCATATATACAATTCTTAAATCTTCTTTCTTCATTTCTTCTAGTCTTCTGAAAAATGTACCAACACCTGTCGATATGAATTAAATATCTTCGACTTAGAGACAAAACCTTCATAACGACCTTCTTCATCTACCACAGGTAAATTCCATGCTTTTGTATCATCAAAAGTCTGCATCACTTGCTCCATTCCATCCGTATCAAAGATCTTTGCAGGAGCAGATGTCATCAATTTACTAACGGTAAAGCGATGATAAAGTTCTTGACGAAACATGATATTACGAATGTCATCCAACAGTACTAATCCCAACAACTCACCGGTCTTTTTATCTGTCACCGGAAAAACATTTCGATGTGAAGCAGCAATTGCTTTTACAAGTTCACCCAAATCCATTTCCGGGTGGACTACCACAAAATCTTTCTCTACCACATTCTCCATCTTCATCAAAGTTAATACAGCTTTATCTTTATGATGAGTGAGTAATTGCCCTTTCTTGGCAAGACGCATGGAGTAAATACTATGTGGCTCAAATACAATAATCGTCAGGTATGAACTTACCGAGACAATCATCAATGGAAGAAACAAGTCATATCCTCCTGTCAGTTCCGCAATCAGGAATACGCCGGTCAGAGGAGCATGCATGACACCACTCATCACTCCTGCCATTCCCATTAAAGCAAAATTCTTTTCGGGCAGAAAAGCAGAGAATTCAAACTCATTACTGAAATGAGAAAAGACAAATCCCGCAATACATCCCAG
This sequence comes from Bacteroides faecichinchillae JCM 17102, assembly GCF_000614145.1. Classification (GTDB taxonomy): domain Bacteria; phylum Bacteroidota; class Bacteroidia; order Bacteroidales; family Bacteroidaceae; genus Bacteroides; species Bacteroides faecichinchillae. The sequence goes on from NZ_BAKK01000031.1 coordinate 26,091, forward strand.
ATAAAGTGAAGGTGCAAAAATACCACCACATCCACCTCCACCATTCGTTGCACTGGAAGCAAACACCTTAAACAAGATAATCAGTAAAAGATATACCAACAACAAATTACCATATCCATAGAACATGGAATTGTTCATGACCGTATCCCACTCTACTGCCGATGATCCATTCAGTAAAAGTTCAATCGTATCGTAACCTTCGCCATAAAGAGGAGGAAAAAGGAAAATTAATACACTCAACATCACCCCGCCGAAAGCCAGTTTCTTATATGGATTTTTGAGCTTTCCGAAAACTCCTTCTACGGAATTCATTGCACGGGTAAAATACAGCGAAACAAGACCACAAAAAATACCTAATAAAATAACATAAGGAATACGCTCCAACTCGAATGCCTGATCCAGATGGAATTTAAACATAGCCTCGGTTCCGGTAATGATATAAGATACTGTTGCTGCCGTTACTGCCGAAATTAATAAAGGAAGCAAAGAGGACATAGTCAAGTCAATCATCAAGACTTCCAACGTAAACACCAAACCGGCGATCGGAGCCTTAAAGATTCCGGCAATTGCACCTGCCGCACCGCAACCAACCAGTAACATCAGGGTACGATGTTCCATCTTGAACACACTTCCCAAATTGGAACCGATTGCCGAACCGGTTAATACAATAGGAGCCTCCGCCCCGACCGATCCACCGAATCCGATGGTTATAGCACTGGCAATGGTAGACGACCATATATTATGTCTTTTAATACGTCCTTGTCTACGGGAAATAGCATACAAAATCTTAGTGACTCCATGACTAATATCATCTTTTACTATGTTCCGTACAAACAAACCCGCTAAAAAGATTCCGATTACCGGATATACTAAATAAAGATAGTTAGCTTCTGTCGCGTTAAAGTTTTCTGTAAGAAAATTCTGTATTTCATGAATCAGGAATTTCAATATTAAGGCTGCCATCGCCGTAAAGATACCAACAAGAAAACTTAGTATCAAGATGAATTGTTTCTCCTTAATATTATTTTCCCGCCATTTAATACAACGCTGTAACAAACTCTGTTTTTCTTTCCTCATCTATTCACGAATTATCTTAATCACTCCACCTTTATCCAACTTAATAATACTAGAAGGTTTTGGCCGGCTCATATCATCCTGACGATAACCTACAATATAATCTACAGCAGATTTTATTTCATCGCTGATTTCACTAAAATTAGCTGCACCCGGTTGCCCGCTAACATTGGCCGATGTAGAAACAATCGCCTTACGGAACTGTTGGCAAAGGCGTTTGGAGAACTCTTCATTTGTCACCCGGATACCAACACTACCGTCCTCAGCCAGCAGATTGGGAGCCAAATTACGCGCACCTGAATAAATAATGGTAAGTGGTTTTTCTGCAACATCAATTAAATCCCACGCCACCTCGGGAACATCCTGTACATAAAAATCTACTTTCACAGAGGTGTCCACCAGAACCAACATTGCTTTACTGTCGGCACGTTTTTTTATCTCATAAATTCGGCGTACAGCCTCTTCGTTAGTAGCGTCACAACCTATACCCCATACGGTATCAGTAGGATAAAGGATAACTCCTCCTCCATTCATCACCTGACAGGCTTTTTTAATATCTTCTATCATTTCTTGATTAATTTCTGTTGAGAATAACACGCAAAAGTACTACTTTTGCTCCGAATTCAAAAAGATTAAGTGAAAACTATGGAAGAAATTGTATTTCACCACTCATTGCCTATCCAATTACGCTTTAATGACGTAGACAAATTCGGTCACGTCAATAACACCGTTTATTTCTCTTTCTACGATTTGGGAAAGACTGAATATTTTGCTTATGTATGCCCGGGAGTCGACTGGGAAAAAATGGGAATTGTCGTTGTACATATTGAGGCAAATTTTGTCAAGCAAATTTTCGGATCGGATCATATTGCAGTACAAACAGCCGTTTCGGAAATCGGAACTAAAAGTTTTCATTTGGTTCAACGGGTGATCGACACAGAAACTTTTGAGGTAAAATGTGTCTGTAAATCTGTGATGGTTACTTACGATCTGGAAAAGCACGAATCTATGCCACTTACTCAGGAATGGATTGAGGCTATTTGCAGGTATGAAGGACGGGATTTACGGAAAAAGACAGGAAAATGATCATAAAAAGAGCTACAATGGCAAATATTCTTTTTAGAAAGTAATGTAGGTACTAAAAATATCATATATTTGTTTATTAAACAATCCCTTAATAAACAAAGAATACTCACCGCTATTCTTCTTATATCATGTTTTTCGGTAGTTTATTCTCAAACTAATAATTATACCAAAGCTGAATTAGGACAAAAAATGTGACTCTATCATCCAAGAAGGCAATCTCCTATATCGATATGAAAAAGCCACATGGGTATTTCAGGATATGTATATGAATAAACCGGAAACGATGGAAACTGCTGCTACTTATTTAACTTATGAGCAGGGAGATTCCATCAAATGTATTCTGATCGACAAAGAGGGGAAATGTTGTTTTGAAGTATCTTTTCTTGAAACATCAACACCTTGTTTAGTACGTCATTTATATCGCGACTTGTCCGATTGTGAAAACAACCTACTCAGTACCAGAACAAAAATTCTGAAAAGTATAGTCGAGAATTAATATGAGGCAGCACATTTGAAGGGTATAGTCTGAACTGGATATTACCCCCTTTTGAAAAAGGGTATAAACTTTATGCTATAAACGGAACTCAGCAAGCAAAAGAAGTCCCCACTGGAAACGACTATCTGTTCATCACTAATAAAGAAGGAGAAATACAATCCTGGAAGAAATTTCATTCCAGCCTTATTCCAATTGACAAGAGAAAACCCGGTGGAAAGCATTTCCATTCTCACCTAAAAAAAGAACCATTTATATCAGCAACAGATATTTGTACATTCAAGTTATACCAAAATCAAATTGGGCTCACCAGTTTTGGAGTATATTCACCGGCTCTTAGTACTTATTTTATCTATCAACTTGAAACAAATTCTATCAAAATTTCAAAAGATCTCGATGATATGTAGTAAAACATAGATAGTCTCCCATAATAATCTCATATAGACAAAATTGGATTGGCGATGTAAATATGCCAATCCTGTTTTAGTTTTCTCTTAATATAAGTTTCTAATAAAATATTATTGAGTCTATATCTACCTTGCTCTCTTAGAGATTATAAAGTTACTTTTTATTGTCACTTATCACTTTTCTGTATTAAGTCCCAGATAATCAATGATGAAATAGTGATAATAGACAGGTGACAATAGAGTGACAATAGAAATTTAGAACCTCCCTATTGTCACTTCCATTTAGTTATATTATCATTTATTTATCTGGTTATCAACGATTACAAATACAATTCGATCATCAATTTCCTGAGTGTTAAAAAACACAATCTACGGCTATTGCATTACTTGCTTTTTATTAATAAACAGAATGATTATTCAACTAATACGGCATATAATAGAACAAATACTACTAACCTTAACATACCGACAAGGCTCGACTACTGTTTTTTGCAAGGTACACATCCTCGTTTCACGTACGTAAACCATTCGGATGATGTACGTGAACCCAATAGATCACGTACGTGAAGCCATGGGACCATGTACGTAAAACGATATTTATCATTTCAAAAAGCCATTAACTAAAGGTTCAAAACAACTAAACAAACGGTCTATTTCCTCTAATATAAAGGGGATTACACAATTTTACATGCCAAATCTATTTAACCGAAATAAAAAGATAAGATGATTGCTTTGTCTCTTTTCTATATTTAAAAGAGATAGAAAATCCAATAATAACACAAAGAAAGGGAAAGTAAAAACACAAAAGCGCCGAGAATAATAGAATAACAAAGTAAAAGTGACAATAGAACCCGGATAATTTCCTATTGTCACCCTATTATCACCGGCTATTATCACCATTTTAGCATTGATAATAAGATGTTTAACTTAAAAAAAGTGACAAGTGACAATAAAACAAGTATTTTTTATCCTAAGAAGAAAAGCATAATTCAACAATAACATCGCATTCAAAACATTATTCATATATATAAAGGAAATTAGCTATCCGGCGTTCTCCCTGGTGATCGTACCTTTTATTATCACATGGATAATTAACAATACCATTTTCTGATACTCCTGACAGCCATAAAGTGGTAGATCCTCCACCATCCAAATTAATTGCATCTTTACCTCCTAACACTTTAAGCAAATGAGCTAACTCAGGGATATTTATCCCATCTGCAAGTCCTTCCGAACGTCCATCTACCGTTACAAATAAGATTTTTCCCTTTTTGGTAATACAAACAGCACTGCGGGGATGCTTTGTCCGAATAAACTCAGAATCACACATACTCCAGTCATAATAAGCCGCGTCTTTCAACATCAAAGGTCCGGAAGCTAGAATCGTTCCTTTTTTCCCTTCATACGTTTTCTCGATATCTCTGTTCCAAGGAATCAATTTCAGTTTACCTTTCTTGATGTAAATTGCTCCCGTTACCCGAATTTTAAATTCACTCAAAGTAGTCGTATCCACCAACTGTTCGTCCATTTTCAAGAAACAAATCGAATTTCCCTCCTTCATATTAAAATAAGAGCCATTAATTGCTGCAATTGCTTGATAGTTTGGAGCACTATAGCTGATTTTATCCATTTTTTCATTTACAGCCACCCCTACTTTCTTCTGTGTTGCCAGATCTATTTCAATTATATTGATGGATTGAACACCTTGATAGAGAGAAGGGATGACAACATGTTTATGAACAATACCTTTTTGTGTTTCCACAACCTGCCAGGGGGCAGTGACAATAGCGACAGAATCTACCTTCGTCTGAGCACCAACCACACCAACTAAAAAGACAAGCAAAATAAAGAAAGTAAAATAACGTTTCATGTTCATTGGAAAAATTATTGTTTTGTATTTCACTCAAAAAGAATAGATACAAAGATAAGCTCTATCCACATATTCAGCAAGTATTTGTCAAAAGAAAAAAAAAGTTCTATTCTTTAAAATAAATCTTAACTTTCAAATCTCCCCGAAATATTTTCGTCACATCTTACTATAAGCTTCCGCTTTTTTTCGTACTTTTACCCCTTGTTGGAAAGAAGTGCCTTTCCGACCTCTGAGAAAAGAAAAAGAAAAAACAATATATAAAATGAATCACAAATGGAATTATCAACCCATTACACCCGAACAGGCAGAGACAAGCCAGACATTGGCCCAAGAATTAGGGATTAGCCCGATACTTGGACAATTATTGGTGCAGCGGGGAATAACAAAGGCTTCAGAAGCCAAAAAGTTTTTCCGCCCGCAATTGCCCGATCTGTACGATCCATTCCTGATGAAGGATATGGACATTGCAGTGGAACGTCTGAACAGGGCAATGGGAAAGAAAGAGCGTATTCTGATTTATGGGGATTATGATGTAGACGGTACTACAGCTGTGGCACTGGTCTACAAGTTCATACAACAGTTCTACTCGAACATTGACTATTATATACCTGATCGTTATAACGAAGGATATGGTATTTCTAAAAAAGGTATAGACTATGCCGCAGAAACCGGTGTAGGTTTGATTATTGTACTCGACTGCGGAATTAAAGCAGTGGAAGAAATTTCGTATGCCAAAGAAAAAGGTATTGACTTCATCATCTGCGACCATCATGTTCCAGATGACGTTTTACCTCCTGCGATAGCTATTCTGAATGCGAAACGTTTGGACAACACGTATCCATACACACACCTTTCCGGCTGTGGTGTTGGTTTCAAATTCATGCAAGCATTCGCTATCAATAATGGCATTGAATTTCACCACCTGATTCCATTACTTGATTTAGTGGCAGTCAGTATCGCTTCGGATATCGTACCGATTATGGGTGAAAACCGGATCTTGGCTTTCCATGGTTTAAAGCAGCTAAACAGTAATCCCAGTGTCGGGATGAAAGCGATTATCGATGTTTGCGGACTTTCCGAACGTGAAATCACCGTTAGCGATATCGTATTCAAAATAGGTCCGCGCATCAATGCTTCAGGGAGAATTCAGAATGGTAAAGAGGCAGTAGACCTGCTAACAGAAAAGGATTTTTCCACTGCTCTGGAGAAAGCGGGACAGATCAACCAATACAATGAAACCCGAAAAGACTTGGATAAAAGTATGACAGAAGAGGCTAATCAGATTGTGGCTCATCTAGAAGGCTTGGCTGATCGACGTTCCATCGTACTTTTCAATGAAGAATGGCATAAAGGAGTGATCGGTATCGTTGCCTCCCGTCTGACAGAGATCTATTATCGCCCAGCAGTTGTACTGACACGTACAGATGACATGGCAACAGGTTCGGCACGTTCCGTATCCGGTTTTGATGTTTATAAGGCTATCGAGTATTGTCGTGACCTATTAGAAAATTTCGGAGGACATACTTACGCAGCCGGATTATCAATGAAGGTGGAAAATGTGGAAGCATTTACACAACGCTTTGAAGAGTTTGTCTCAAAAAACATTTTGCCCGAACAAACCAGTGCGGTGATAGATATTGATGCTGAAATTGACTTTAAGGACATTACTCCTAAGTTTTTTAATGATCTGAAGAAGTTCAATCCTTTCGGTCCGGATAATACTAAACCTGTATTCTGTACTCATCATGTATATGATTATGGAACCAGTAAAGTAGTTGGACGGGATCAGGAGCATATCAAACTGGAATTGGTAGATAACAAATCAAATAACGTAATGAATGGTATAGCTTTCGGTCAAAGCTCGCACGTTCGTTATATCAAAACGAAACGTTCATTTGATATCTGTTATTCCATTGAAGAAAATACACACAAGCGTGGTGAAGTGCAACTTCAAATTGAGGATATAAAGCCGATTGAATAAGTATCAGGAGATATTAAAACAATATTGGGGATATGACTCCTTCCGCGATTTGCAGGAGGAGATCATCACCAGTATCGGCGAAAGAAAGGATACGTTAGGATTGATGCCTACGGGAGGTGGAAAATCCATCACATTTCAAGTACCTGCTCTCGCACAGGAAGGAATTTGTATTGTTATCACTCCCCTCATAGCCCTTATGAAAGACCAGGTACAGAATCTTCGGAAACGAGGAATCAAAGCGCTGGCTATCTATTCCGGAATGTCCAGGCAGGAAATTCTTACTGCTCTGGAAAACTGTATCTTTGGTAATTATAAATTCTTATATATATCACCGGAACGTCTGGATACCGAAATATTCCGTATCAAACTACGTTCGATGAAAGTCTCAATGATCACAGTGGACGAAAGCCACTGTATTTCACAATGGGGATACGATTTCCGTCCGGCTTATCTTAAAATAGCTGAGATACGGGATTTACTACCAGGTGTCCCAGTACTAGCTTTAACGGCTACGGCAACTCCAGAAGTAGTGAAAGATATCCAGTCCAGGTTAAATTTTCGGGAAGAAACGTTTTCCGAATGAGTTTCGAGCGAAAGAATCTGGCCTATATTGTTCGCAAAACAGATAATAAAACAGGAGAGTTACTACATATTTTACGTCGGATAGAGGGTAGTGCTATTATTTATGTACGTAACAGACGACGTACCAAAGAAATAACCGAACTGCTGATGAACGAAAATATTACAGCAGATTTCTACCATGCCGGACTGGATAATGCTGTAAAAGATATCAGGCAGAAACGTTGGCAAAACGGTGAAGTACGCGTCATGGTAGCTACCAACGCTTTCGGTATGGGTATCGATAAACCGGATGTACGCATCGTCATCCACCTCGACCTTCCCGACTCTCCGGAAGCTTATTTCCAAGAGGCCGGACGTGCAGGGAGAGACGGGGAAAAAGCCTATGCCGTTATCCTGTATGCAAAATCCGATAAGACGACCCTTCACAAGCGGATCGCTGATACTTTTCCCGAAAAAGAATATATTCTAAATGTTTACGAACATCTGCAATATTATTACCAGATGGCAATGGGTGATGGCTTTCAGTGTGTTCGTGAGTTTAATCTGGAAGAGTTTTGCCGAAAGTTCAAGTACTTCCCTGTCCCGGTAGACAGTGCTTTAAAAATACTGACGCAAGCAGGTTATCTGGAATATACAGATGAACAAGATAACTCCTCGCGTATCTTTTTTACCATTCGGCGGGATGAACTTTATAAGTTGCACGAAATGGGCAAAGAAGCCGAAGCATTGATACAAGCCATCCTCCGTTCTTACACAGGGGTATTCACCGACTATGCTTATATCAGTGAAGAATCACTTGCCGTACGCACAGGACTAACGCGCCAACAAATCTATGCTATTTTAGTGACATTAACTAAACGTCGTATCGTAGATTACATCCCTCATAAGAAGACACCTTATATTATATATACGCGCGAACGAATGGAACTACATGATGTCCACATTCCCATTTCCGTCTATGAAGACCGCAAAGTACGATATGAAGCACGTATTAAGGCAATGGAAGAATATGTCACAACAGATAATATCTGTCGAAGCCGGATGTTACTTCGATACTTTGGTGAGAAGAATGAACATAGCTGCAAGCAATGTGATGTTTGTCTTAGTCATCATGCAGATAATCATTTGTCCGAAACTTCTTTCGAAGAACTAAAAAGACAGATTCTCTTTATACTCAACAAAAAGAAACTTACTCCTGCGGATATCGCTAACCAAGTGGAAACAGAAAAAGAAGATATAGGAGAAGTCATTCAGTATTTATTAGAAGAAGGAGTATTGAAGATAGAAGATGGAATGATCTATATTTCAAAATAAGTTATTACATTTGCACATAAACTCAAAAATAACAGAATCATGCCGAACTTTTTTAAATCATTCTTTTCCGGGAAGAGTGAAACATCAGAAAGTGAAAAACAAAAAAACGACCAAAAGAATTTCGAAATATTCAAATATGACGGCTTACGTGCACAGCGTATGGGACGTGCGGATTATGCTGTAAAATGTTTCACTGAAGCCCTTGCCATCGAAGAGGATTTCGAAACAATGGGGTATCTTAGCCAGCTGTATATCCAAATGGGAGAAACAGAGAAAGCACGTATACTCTTGGAAAAAATGGCTGTAATAGAGCCGGATATGACCAACACCTTCCTGACCTTGGCTAACGTATGTTACGTTCAGGAAGACTACAAAGCAATGGAAGAGGCTGCCAATAAAGCAATCGCAATCGAAGAAGGCAATGCTGTTGCTCACTTCCTTTTAGGAAAAGCCTGCAAAGGACAAGATGATGATCTCATGACGATCGCCCATCTGACTAAAGCTATCTCACTGAAAGATGATTTCATTGAAGCTCGTCTAATGCGTGCTCAAGCATTAGTAAAGATGCACCAATATAAGGAAGCAATGGAAGATATTGATGCCGTACTGGCACAAAATCAGGAAGAAGAGACCGCCATACTTCTACGTGGGAAAGTGGAAGAATCTAATCAGCAACAAGAGGAAGCAGAAGCAGACTATAAACAGGTGACAGAAATAAATCCGTTCAACGAACAAGCTTATCTTTATCTTGGGCAACTTTTCATTAACCAGAAAAAACTGTCGGAAGCGATTAGCCTGTTCGACGAAGCAATCGAACTAAATCCTAATTTTGCAGAAGCCTATAAAGAGCGCGGACGTGCCAAACTTCTTAACGGAGATAAAGATGGTTCTGTGGAAGATATGAAAAAATCACTGGAGTTAAATCCAAAGGATGGTTCAAGTCTTAACGGGGAGTTTAAGAATTTGGGAACCAAACCGGAAACACTGCCTGGAATCTTCTAAAACAGCAAGAAAAATGTAATTAAGAGCGAAATATTTCTGTAACATAGCATGATACTTTCATCTATTTTAGATGAAAAACTAAAAAAAATATCGTTTTTTATTTGCATCTAACAGAAAAGTATTACTTTTGTCCCATAAATTAAAAAATAAAGCTAAAAAATTGAGATTCGAATGAAATCATTTACTTATGCATATTACTTCTTTTTTTACTTTTACTTTAGCAACAAAGTGGAGCGGGAGTTTGTATGTATCAAGTGACAGTGATGCTTAAGGACTGAATGAAGAAATCAATCATATGAATCCCGCTCCGACATGGACGCGGGATTTTTTTATTTATAGAAATTTAGAACAATGAAAAAGATAGCAATTCAAGGAACAATCGGCTCGTATCACGACATCGCCGCACACAAGTACTTCGAAGGAGAAGAAATAGAGTTAATCTGTTGTGCCAACTTCGAGGATGTGTTTACATCGATCCGAAAAGACAGTCAAGTCATCGGGATGCTTGCCATTGAAAATACAATTGCAGGTAGTCTGTTACACAACAATGAGTTATTGAGACAAAGTGGTACACAGATTATTGGAGAATACAAACTGCGCATTTCTCACAGTTTTGTCTGTCTCCCGGATGAAGACTGGAAGGATTTGAATGAGGTAAACTCCCACCCTATCGCATTAATGCAATGCCGCGAGTTTCTGAACCAACATCCGCAACTGAAAGTAGTAGAAAGCGAGGACACAGCGCTCAGCGCAGAAATTATTAAAAAAGAGAACTTGAAAGGACATGCAGCCATCTGTTCCAAAACAGCAGCAGAGCGCTATGGAATGAAAGTTTTACAGGAAGGTATCGAAACCAACAAACACAACTTCACCCGTTTTTTAGTAGTGGCCGATCCTTGGCAAGTTGATGAACTCCGCCAACATCATACCAATGCTATCAATAAAGCAAGTATGGTATTCACACTACCACATATGGAAGGAAGTCTTTCACAAGTGTTATCAATTTTATCGTTCTATAATATCAATCTGACTAAGATACAATCGTTGCCGATCATCGGACGTGAATGGGAATACCAATTTTATGTAGATGTAGCTTTCAACGATTATCTGAGATATAAACAATCCATTACAGCAATCACTCCATTAACCAAAGAACTTAAATTATTAGGCGAATATGCAGAAGGAAAATCAAACATATAAGATATCTCCAGCCGATAGACTGAGTAGTGTCAGTGAATACTACTTCTCCAAAAAACTTAAAGAAGTAGCTCAAATGAATGCTGAAGGTAAAGATATAATTAGTCTGGGAATTGGAAGTCCTGATATGCCACCTTCAGAGAAGACGATCGAAACATTGTGTAACAATGCACACGACCCGAATGGACATGGTTACCAACCGTATGTAGGTATTCCTGAACTTCGTAAAGCTTTTGCCAATTGGTATCAGCGCTGGTATGGAGTAGAACTAAACTCAAATACTGAAATACAACCGCTTATTGGTTCAAAAGAGGGTATCCTTCATGTCACACTCGCTTTCGTTAATCCGGGAGAACAAGTTCTAGTCCCCAATCCAGGATATCCGACTTATACTTCTCTGAGTAAAATACTTGGTGCAGAGGTGATTAATTACGATTTGAAAGAAGAGGATGGATGGATGCCGGATTTCGAAGCATTGGAAAAGATGAATCTAAGCCGGGTTAAATTAATGTGGACCAACTATCCCAATATGCCAACAGGTGCCAATGCAACGCCGGAACTGTACAAATGTTTGGTAGACTTTGCACGTCGCAAGAATATCGTGATTGTCAATGACAATCCATACAGCTTTATCCTAAACGAAAAGCCAATTAGTATTCTCAGTGTACCGGGAGCTAAAGAGTGTTGCATCGAATTCAACTCCATGAGTAAAAGCCATAATATGCCGGGATGGCGTATCGGAATGATAGCTTCGAATTCAAACTTTATCCAATGGATCTTGAAAGTGAAAAGCAATATCGACAGCGGAATGTTTCGTGCCATGCAACTGGCGGCAGCCACCGCTTTAGAAGCAGAGAAGAGTTGGTATGAAGGTAACAACCTGAATTATCGGAATCGTCGTCATCTAGCGGGTGAAATCATGAATACTCTAGGTTGCACGTACGATGAAAAACAAGTAGGAATGTTTCTTTGGGGAAAAATTCCTGCTTCTTGTAGGGATGTGGAGGAACTGACAGAAAGAGTACTCCATGAAGCGAGAGTATTTATTACCCCTGGATTTATCTTCGGAAGCAATGGAGCCAGATATATCCGTATCTCTCTTTGCTGCAAAGACGACAAACTGGCAGAAGCATTGGAGAGAATAAAGAAACTTTCCTAATCATCTAAAGAGAGAAACAAAAGGAATAGAACAAATCTCCTGATAAAAACTGAATATCAGAATAAAATAAAAATAAAGAAAGAATATGGAACTCGAATCAATTTTATTACCGGGCATTGAAGCGAAAAGACCGATTGTCATCGCCGGTCCATGTAGCGCAGAGACTGAAGAACAAGTTATGGATACAGCCAAACAACTGGCTGCTAAAGGACAAAAAATATTTCGTGCCGGAATCTGGAAGCCACGCACCAAACCGGGAGGCTTCGAAGGTATCGGAGTAGAAGCCCTTCCCTGGTTGAAAGAAGTGAAAAAAGAAACAGGTATGTATGTTTCTACCGAAGTAGCTACAGCTAAGCATGTTTATGAATGTCTGAAAGCGGGTATTGATATTCTTTGGATAGGTGCACGTACTACTGCCAATCCCTTCGCCGTACAAGAAATTGCGGATGCCCTGAAAGGTGTAGATATTCCCGTACTCGTAAAGAACCCGGTAAATCCGGATCTTGAATTATGGATCGGTGCTTTGGAACGCATTCATAACGCTGGTTTGAAACGTCTAGGAGCTATCCATCGCGGTTTCAGCAGCTACGATAAGAAAATTTATCGCAATCTTCCTCAATGGCATATTCCAATCGAACTACGCCGTCGTATTCCTAACTTACCTATTTTCTGCGATCCTAGTCATATTGGAGGTAAACGAGAATTGGTAGCTCCTCTTTGCCAGCAAGCAATGGATTTAAATTTCGACGGCCTGATTGTAGAAAGTCATTGTAATCCGGATTGTGCATGGAGTGATGCATCTCAACAGGTTACTCCGGATGTACTGGATTACATCCTCAACTTATTAGTGATTCGTACCGAAACTCAAACAACAGAGAACCTATCAGAACTGCGCAAGCAAATTGATGAATGTGACGATAACATCATCCAGGAATTATCAAAAAGAATGCGTGTAGCACGTGAAATCGGTACTTATAAGAAAGAACATGGAATCACTGTTCTCCAAACAGGACGTTATAACGAAATTTTGGAAAAGCGTGGTGCACAAGGTGAGCATTGCGGTATGGATGGAGAATTCATGAAAAAGATATTCGAAGCCATCCACGAAGAATCTGTTCGCCAACAGATGGAAATCATTAATAAGTAATAGGAGAATTACCACGTAATAAACTGATAAATAAAGATATGAGAATATTAATCCTTGGAGCCGGAAAAATGGGTTCCTTCTTTACCGATATATTAAGTTTCCAGCACGAGACGGCCGTGTTTGACGTCAATCCGCACCAGTTACGTTTTGTCTATAACACCTATCGTTTCACTACACTAGAGGAGATTAAAGAATTTGAACCGGAATTAGTCATCAACGCTGCTACTGTGAAGTATACTCTTGATGCCTTCCGCACCGTATTGCCAGTGTTACCCAAGGACTGTATTATAAGTGATATCGCCTCGGTAAAAAACGGACTGAAGAAATTCTATGAAGAAAGTGGTTTCCGTTATGTCTCTTCTCACCCGATGTTTGGTCCTACTTTTGCCAGCCTCAGCAATCTGAGCAGCGAAAATGCAATTATCATCAGCGAAGGTGACCACTTGGGAAAGATATTCTTCAAAGACCTTTACCAGACATTACGCCTAAATATTTTTGAGTATACATTTGACGAACACGATGAGACAGTGGCTTACTCATTGTCTATTCCATTTGTATCGACTTTTGTGTTTGCAGCAGTAATGAAACATCAGGAAGCACCCGGTACTACCTTCAAAAAGCATATGGCTATCGCCAAAGGACTTTTGAACGAAGATGACTACCTGCTTCAGGAAATTTTATTCAATCCCCGTACCCCGTCACAAGTAGCCAATATCAGGACAGAGCTAAAAAATCTGCTTGAAATCATTGAAAACAAAGATGCGGAAGGAATGAAGAAGTATCTGACGAAGATTCGCGAGAAAATTAAATAATCCTTTAGTCTGTATAGGCAATATTTAACGATCCTCTGCTAAAAATCTTTTTTGCAGAGGATTTTTTTATGTGTAACTTTGTATCCGCAAAAACGGATTCACAGGAGATAAGAACAATGATTGATCAAGCAACAATAGACCGTATATTAGATGCATCACAGATAATAGATGTTGTATCTGATTTTGTCACTTTGCGTAAACGTGGAGTGAATTATGTCGGTTTATGTCCGTTCCATAGTGATAAGACACCTTCTTTTTATGTCTCTCCTGCCAAAGGACTTTGTAAATGCTTCGCTTGTGGAAAAGGGGGAAATGTTGTACATTTCATAATGGAACATGAACAAATGTCTTATCCGGAAGCTCTAAAATACCTTGCCAAAAAGTACAATATTGAAATTAAGGAACGGGAGTTAAGTGATGAAGAGAAACTGGTCCAAAGTGAACGTGAGAGTCTTTTCATCGTCAATAACTATGCACGTGACTACTTTCAAGATATTTTAAAAAATCATGTAGACGGTCGTAGTATTGGTATGGCATACTTCCGTAACCGTGGTTTTCGGGATGACATTATTGAGAAATTTCAATTAGGATATTGTACCGACAGTCATGACGCTTTTGCACAAGAAGCTCTACAAAAAGGATATAAAAAAGAATATCTTGTTAAAACCGGACTTTGCTACGAAACAGATGACCACCGATTACGCGACCGTTTCTGGGGACGAGTTATTTTTCCTGTTCATACACTATCAGGCAAAGTTGTTGCTTTCGGCGGACGTGTACTTGCCAATGCAACAAAGGGAGTCAAAGTAAAATATGTCAATTCTCCCGAATCTGAGATTTATCATAAGAGCAACGAATTATATGGTATTTACTTCGCGAAACAAGCGATCGTAAAGCAAGATCGTTGCTTTCTAGTTGAAGGCTATACGGATGTTATTTCCATGCACCAATCGGGTATAGAAAATGTAGTTGCTTCCTCTGGAACGGCCTTAACGCCGGGACAGATCCGTATGATCCATCGTTTCACTAATAATATCACTGTTCTTTATGACGGTGACGTAGCAGGTATCAAAGCTTCTCTCCGAGGAATCGATATGTTACTTGAAGAAGGAATGAATATCAAGGTATGTTTGCTTCCTGACGGTGATGACCCGGACTCTTTTGCCCGTAAACATAACTCCATTGAATTCCAAGCCTTCATTAAAGAGCATGAAAGTGATTTTATCCGTTTCAAGACAAACTTATTGTTAGAAGACGCTGGAAAAGATCCAATCAAGCGTGCAGAACTGATAGGTAATCTGGTACAAAGTATTTCCGTTATTCCGGAGGCTATTATACGGGATGTTTATATCAAAGAATGTGCTCAGTTACTACATGTAGAAGATAAACTACTTGTATCCGAGGTAGCTAAAAGACGGGAAGCACAAGCGGAAAAACGAGTTGAACAAACAGAACGGGAACGTAGAATTAACGAAAGAGCAGCTAATATGTCTCAGGCTGTACCTGGAGAAAATATCCCAATGCCTGACGGAGATATTCCAATGCCACCCGAAGTAGGTGCTGGATATTCGAAGGTTCCATCTACCTTGCAAGAGGATAGCTATACTTCCTTTATTCCTCAGGAAGGAAAAGAAGGACAAGAGTTCTACAAATTTGAACGACTTATTTTACAAGCGGTAGTCCGTTATGGGGAAAAGATTATGTGTAATCTGACTGATGAAGAAGGGAATGAGACTCCTGTAACTGTCATAGAATACATTATTAATGATTTGAAAGAAGATGATCTGGCTTTCCATAATCCGTTACATCGCCAGATTCTATCGGAAGCAGCAACACATATTCACGACTCAGGATTTGTGGCAGAACGCTATTTCCTGGCACATTCAGATCCGACTATCAGCAGACTAAGTGTCGATCTGATTAATGTACGTTATCAACTCAGTAAATATCATTCGAAATCACAGAAGATTGTGACAGATGAGGAACGTCTTTATGAATTAGTTCCCATGCTAATGATAAACTTCAAATATGCAATTGTAACAGAAGAATTAAAACACATGCTTTATGCATTGCAAGATCCATCTCTCGCTAATGACAATGAAAAGTGTAACTCACTGATGCAACGTTACAATGAATTAAGAGGAGTACAAAGTATTATGGCTAAACGCTAGGGGATCGCGTAGTTCTGCGATAATCCCCTTGTTTCAAAGCAGAAAACCGTTACAAGTATCCGTGCTGAATCAGATTCATAAACTCCTCACGAGTTTTAGCCTGATTAAATGCACCCGTAAAATCGGAAGTAGTAGTTATAGAATTTTGTTTTTCCACCCCACGCATTTGCATGCACATATGTTTCGCCTCCACTACAACCATTACTCCCAATGGATTAAGTGTTTCCTGAATACACTCCTTGATTTGCAGTGTCATACGTTCCTGCACTTGGAGACGGTGAGAAAAGATATCGACTACCCGAGCAATCTTACTCAGTCCTGTAATATAGCCGTTAGGAATGTACGCCACATGTGCTTTTCCATAAAACGGTAACATATGATGTTCGCAAAGAGAGAAAAAATCAATGTCTTTCACAATCACCATCTGGCTATATTCTTCTTTAAACTTAGCCGAACGGAGCACTTCATGAGGATCCATATGGTAACCTTTTGTCAAACTCAGCATTGCTTTAGCCACACGTTCCGGAGTCTTCAATAAACCTTCCCGTTCTACATCTTCTCCCAAAAGAGTGATGATACTACGATAATGACTTTTCAACTCCTCCAAATTCGGAGAGTCTATTTCTTCTTTTTCTAACATAATCAGATTATAAAGGAATATTAATTTGGTCCTTAACAATAGAGACTTCTTTAAACACACCAGTTGCTTTCATCTTACGCATCATGGCATCCGCTTCTTCAATGCTTCGGAAATCACCCACACGACAAAGCCAGCGAGGAGAATTGAACGAAGTATATACTGTCAGTTCTGGAAAATGATCTTTTATACGTGCACCCACATTACGAGCCTCATTTTTAGCTTCATTAGTATTATTGCCGGCATATGCCTGAATTCTAAATCCAGAAGTTTTTAATACTTTTTGCTCACCCGTTCCAATACGTTCTACACCAATCAACGCTTCTATTGCAGGATCCTGATGAATAGTCACCTTTCCCTGTCCTGGTACGTTACGTTCCAAACTCTTTACGATATTCTGAGCTTGTGCACCAACGCCTGTAAAAACAAACAATAGAATAAATAAAGATAGCTTTTTCATTCAGTGAATTTTTAAATAGACACGAATTTCACAGATCAACTGTTACTTATAAAGTATGGTATCTCCATGCAATCCGCGTCTAGAAGATTTTAATTATGCTTTAAACGCATCAATGATACCTTTGAAGTCAGCAACTTTCAAAGCAGCCCCACCAATCAAACCACCATCTACGTCAGGGTTAGCAAACAATTCTTTTGCATTAGAAGCCTTACAGCTACCACCGTAAAGAATAGAAGTATTGTCCGCAATTTCTTTACCGTATTTATTTGCTACCAATGAACGGATGAAAGCATGGATTTCCTGAGCTTGTTCTGCTGAAGCAGTTTTACCAGTACCAATAGCCCAAACCGGTTCATAAGCTAAAATAATCTTAGAGAAATCTTCAGCAGACAAAGAGAATACAGATGCCAATTGAGCTGCTACTACTTCATTTTGCTTGTTAGCTTCGCGTTCTTCCAAAACTTCACCGATACAGAAAATCGGAGTTAGACCGTTAGCCAGAGCTAATTTCACTTTCTCTTCAAGGATAGCAACAGTTTCACCATAGTAAGCACGACGTTCAGAGTGGCCCAAGATTACATATTTAGCACCTGTAGAAGCTACCATAGCAGCAGAAACTTCGCCAGTGTAAGCACCTGATTCTTTATCAGCACAGTTTTCAGCACCTACGCCAATCTTAGCAGCATCTACCAATGGAGTAACAGAAGCCAGGTGAATAAACGGAGTACAGATAATTACATCACAGTTAGGCTTTTCATTAGCCAATGTTTCATTCAGTTCTTTTGCCAAAGCAATACCTTCTTGAAGGGTTTTGTTCATTTTCCAGTTTCCTGCAACAATGTTCTTTCTCATTTTTGTCTTTTTATTTAAAGGGTTAATAAATTACTATCTATTTATAAATCTTCAAGCAGATAACTTAGAATGAAGATTTCTCTCCGTTATCCTCCCTTGTTTTCTCATTCTTTTCATTTACATTATTTTGTCGTTTCTTAGTAGCTCTGCGTTCCCGGCGACGAACGATTAAGATATCTACTCCTAACACCAACAACAATGGTATTACAAACCATAAAACGACAAATCCAATAGTATGAGTATCACTCTCCACTTTCACTTGTCCCAGTGGTAGATTTTCCAACTTATCAGTCAGCACATACTCATCCGGGATATCTTCATCGCTCCACTTATTCAGGATGGTTCCATTCTTTATTAACATCAATCCCGGATTAGAACGTATCATCGTTTTCAATGTAATATCATCCAACTGGCAAAAAGGATATTCAGCCCCTGTCTTATCCTTCCACAACTCAATTTGTTCTTCCGGTGAAGAAGTCAGGCAATAAAACTTATAACCATGTTCTACAGAATAATCAAAAACTTCATTAATCAGATCGATATTACTATCGTCAGCCTCCTCAATACGATGAGCCACTAACAGGAAGGTATACCCCATATCAGTCAGTACATCATCTGTTATATCATCTCCCGTATTCAGTTCTAACATCGAGAAATCGTGAATAGGAGGTTCGTATCCTTTTTCTTTAAGAACCGTACGGGTATCTATAAATTTCCATGTGCTATCCGGATAGTTCTCTAATGTAAACTCTTTCTTTTCTCCGTTTTTCTCTAAAGTGAATATACTTTCATATACGCTTGGTTTAGATCCATCCGGAATAGTCATGCCTTCCGGGATATTCTTTCCAATCTTATAAGGTCGGAAATCTAAAACTGGCAAACGATCTAGACAATAAAATGATAATGCAAATACAAAAAACAAAGTATATAGAGATACCAACCACTCCATTTTTTGACTTACAAACCGAATGAGCAGCTTTCTTTCTTTAAATACGATGACTGCTGCGATCAACAATATCACATTCTTTCCGAAAGTCTCCCAGTTGGTCAATACCCATGCATCACCAAAACAGCCACAATCTGAAACCGGATTAAAAAGTGCAAGATATAAAGTCAACGGAGTCATGAAAATCATCAGGATCAATGCTAAAGTAGAAGCTACTGATCTTCTGACACCGAAAAACAGGAAAATACCAACAGAGAACTCAATCGCAGATAGAATAATTCCCCCTAACAACGGGAAAAAGGAAGGAAACCAAGAAGCCATCCCGAACGCTGAAAGATAATCTTGTATCTTGTACTGCGAACCTAGCGGGTCTACAGACTTCACAAACCCGGAAAAGATAAATGCTGCTGCCATCAAAAAACGGCAAACATTCGCTCCTATCTGCTGAATGATATGTAAATGCTTATCCTTCAAATTCTATTTTGATCAGTCCGAAAACAGAGTAATTAATCATATCCATGTAATTGGCATCGATACCTTCCGACACTAAAGTGTTTCCTGACAAGCTCTCAATCTGTTTGGTACGATAGATTTTCATCAGGATCAGATCTGTGTAAGAACTAACACGCATACTTCTCCAAGCTTCATCATAATCATGATTCTTGGCAAGCATTAATTCCAAAGCTTCTTTAGCATATTTATCATACAAGGCCAATGCTTCCTCATTGCTTATATCCGCAGATTCAGCATATCCCAATTCTAATTGAATCAATCCTATTAGACCATAATTAACAATAGCAATGAATTCAGAACGAATCCCTTCATCTATCAAGGTTACTCCTTTTATTTCAATGCTACGTATACGGTTGGCTTTAATAAAAATCTGGTCAGTTACCGAAGCTGGACGCAAAATGCGCCATGCAGGCCCATAATCATGCAGCTTCTTGGAAAATAAGTCACGGCACAAAGCGATGACATGTTCAAATTGTTGCTTGGTATCTTTCATTTTCTTCCAAATAGTGTGCAAAGGTAACAATAATTAAGTAAAAACAGAAAGAGGGCACTCTAAATTATATTAAAGTGCCCTCTGCAAAAGATTATATTGTATTACTTTTTACGAACAACGCAAAACTTGATTTAATCTCAAAGTACTCTTAGTAGTAATACGATTCAACTCACAGAGTTTCGTAATAGAGACTCCCGTCAACTTAGAAATACGTGACAAAGAGTCACCCTTCTTCACTTTATAGTAACGAACCGTTCCATCAGCTATTTCCGCATCATGAGAACCAGCACGAGTCGAATTCTTACGTTGAGTTTTACGGAATGTGTAAGTATCAGCTACGATATCTTGTTTTGGGAAATCAAACATATAAACCGGATTGATAGCAATCCCCAAGAAACGAGTTTCAAAATGAAGATGTGAACCTGTAGAACGTCCGGTGTTACCACCCAAACCAATCACTTCACCAGCTTTTACCAATTGGTTTTCTTCTACGAGTTGTTTAGACAAGTGGCCATATACAGTTTCCAAACCATTATCATGACGTATCACTACATATTTACCATATCCTTTACGCTCATATTTTACAATACGTACCTTACCGTCAAAAGCAGCTACAATAGTATCACCGATATTTACCTTCAAGTCCAGACCATTGTGCATTCTTCTCCAACGCGGACCAAAAGGTGAAGTGATCTTCGTACTTGGAGTCGGCATATGGAAACCTGTCAAGTCAATAGTATAAGAATCAGGAATAATAACATCTTTTCCGTATGCATGTACATATTGGTTATTCCAAGTTGGATATAGACTAAGGGCAGGGTATTCAGACTGCTCAATACGAATTTGCTTTTGCAATGCCAAAGAGTCTACTGTTTTTAATTTTTTATCTATTGGTGCCTGACGGGCAATCAGATCTTGCGAAAAGGAGCTCAAACTGACCATAGCCGCTACCGCAACCAATCCTGTTTTAATAATACAATTAAAATTCATTCGTTCTCGTCAATTGTTCAATCAATATTCGTCATTTGCATACAAGTAGTCAAATGTAATCTGCTTATAATCGAATATTTCTTCCGGTTTAAAAAATCTTGTTAATTCAGCAGCTGCAGTCTCCGGGGAATCAGAAGTATGAACGATATTCTCTTGAAAACTCATACTATAATCTCCACGAATGGTTCCTGGTGCTGCCAGGCGTCCATTAGTTGGTCCCGCCAATGTACGGACTGTTTGAATAGCGTCCACACCTTCAAAGCAACAAACAATAACAGGAGCTGTCATCATTGAATCCTTCACCCGTTGGAAGAAGGGTTTACTGCTCAGGTGAGAATAATGTTCACTTAACAAAGCGTCAGTCAATTGCATCATCTTCATTCCAGCCAATCGTAATCCTTTACGTTCAAAGCGATGAGTAATCTCACCAACAATCCCCGTTGAAGGGTACAAGGCTTTAAAATGACCAATGTTTTTTCAAGCATAATATGCAATATTCAGACGGTTAAACAATACATTTTCTAAAAATTCTCCCAAAGATAGCATTTTCCAATGAAACAGCAAGTTTATTATTAACTATTTTTCAGATAGGCAGGACTAAAGAAAGACTAAAAACAAGCTGTAAGTGCCTATGAATAGGAGAAATAAAGAAAAAACATGTTTTGCAACACATTTACGTAAATAAACTGTATGTTTAACCGTTTTCAACTAATCGCAGCCCAATTAACGTTCGACTTCCGAAGTGCCTTCAACTGACGCCATAAGATTTCATTTTCCAGATTCTCTGCCATAGGATCATGCTCCACAATATCTTCAGCTATCGAACGAACATATTGCAACAATTGTCCGTCACGAGCAATATCCGCAATCTTCAAATCAAAAGCGACACCACTCTGTTGCGTACCTTCCAAATCACCGGGACCACGCAACTTCAAATCGGCCTCAGCAATTTCAAATCCATCATTGGTACGTACCATAATCTCAAGCCGCTTTCGGGTATCTTCCGTCAGTTTATAAGTAGTAACCAAAATACAATAAGACTGATCAGCACCACGCCCCACTCTACCCCGCAACTGATGCAATTGTGAGAGACCGAAACGTTCGGCATTTTCTATAATCATCACAGAAGCATTAGGTACATTTACGCCCACTTCTATCACAGTAGTAGCCACCATAATCTGTGCCTGTCCCGAAACAAAAAGCTGCATTTGCTCGTCTTTCTCAGCCGACTTCATTTTACCATGTACTTTGCAAACTTTACATTCGGGAAATTCTTCAAGAATATGTTGATATCCCTCTTCTAGATTCTTCAAATCAATCTTCTCACTTTCCTTTATCAGAGGATAGACGATATATACCTGGCGTCCTTCTTCAATTTGTTTGTGCACTGAACGATATAGACTTTCACGACGATTATCAAACTGATGAATCGTAGCGATTGGCTTTCGTCCTGGTGGGAGTTCATCAATAATAGAAACATCCAAGTCGCCATATAAAGTCATCGCCAACGTACGGGGAATTGGGGTTGCAGTCATCACAAGCACATGAGGTGGCTGAACATTCTTACTCCAAAGACGGGCCCGTTGTGCCACACCAAAGCGATGTTGCTCATCAATCACCACAAATCCCAAAGAAGAGAAGTTTACCGTATCCTCAATAACAGCATGTGTACCTATTAATATATGCACATCTCCTGTTAATAGACCGACCAGAATAGCTTCCCTTTTTTTCCCTTTGATGGAACCTGTCAAAAGTTCCACACGAATGTCCATGCCAAAGAGTAACTCTTTGATGGTTTCGTAATGTTGATTTGCTAAAATCTCAGTAGGAGCCATCATGCAAGCTTGAAAACCATTGTCCAACGCCAACAACATACTCATCAACGCAACCAAAGTCTTTCCACTACCTACGTCTCCTTGTAGAAGACGGTTCATCTGCTTTCCACTTCCGACATCGTTTCTTATTTCTTTCAGCACTCTCTTCTGAGCACCCGTCAGTTGGAAAGGGAGATTCTGTGTATAAAAGGTATTAAATATATCGCCCACCTTTTCGAAGACATATCCCCGATAACGCCTTTGCCTGTCTTTGGCATACCGGAGAATATTTAATTGCACATAAAACAGCTCTTCAAATTTAAGACGATATTGTGCTCTGCGCAACACATCAGGATTTGCGGGAAAATGAATATTTCGAAGAGCTTCCGTCAAAGACATCAAATGATGCTCGGCCAGCAGTTTAGGAGAAAGTGTTTCCGGCAGAGGTTCCTGTATTTGTTGAATAACCACTGTCATCATCTTCTCAATAGCATGAGAATTGAGAAAACAACGCTTCATCTTCTCCGTTGTATTATAATAAGGTTGCAGTCCCACGGAAGAAAGTTTTAACTCATCCGTTTTATCGATATCAGGATGTGCCACATTGATCCGTCCATTAAAAACAGTTGGCTTGCCAAATATGATATATTCTTCGTGAAGCTTGTATTTTTCCAATATATATTTAATTCCCTGAAACCACACCAAGTCCACTACGCCTGTACCATCAAAGAAATGAGCTGTCAAACGACGTTGCCGTCCTTCACCTGCTGTTTCGAAGCCGAGAATTTTCCCTTTCAATTGGATATACGGCATATTACCATCTATTTCGTGAATGTAATAGATGCGGCTCCGGTCTACATATTTATAGGGGAAATAATAAATCAAATCATGCAAAGAGTAGATTCCTAACTCCTTATTTAATACAGTTGCCTTTTGAGGACCTACACCGGAGATATATTTTATGTCACGTGTAACTAAATCGAACATTTACAAGAGAACACTCCCTATTTTCAAATCGAAAGGAGTAGTTATTTTTATATTTTCACGATTACCGGGTGCAAGATAAACAGAAACACCCATAGCTTCTACTACAGAAGCATCATCGGTAAAAAACGGAGTATATTCCTGCGCATAAGCCTGTTTAAGAAGTTCCACATCAAAAACCTGAGGAGTTTGTACAAGTTTATAGTCATTACGACTGACTGTCTCACTTCCTGCATCAGTCAAATGCCGCAAAGTCTCGACAACATCAATCACCGGAATTACAGCTTTGTATTGCTTTGCCAGAATATAACAATTACGAATCACTTCAACTGCCACGAATGGACGAACTCCATCATGTACGCCGACCAATCCGGGACCTTTTACTTGTGCTAATCCGTTTTTCACTGAATGGAAACGAGTTTCACCACCATCGGCAACAACATGCTCCACAGTAAAACAATACTTTTCACAGAGTTGCTTCCAAAACTCCTGTTGTGCAAGTGGAAGTACCAGGATAATCTGAAGATTCGCATCAAATTTCCGAAAGACTTCCAAAGTACGCATCAATACAGGTTTGTTGCCGATGGGAAGAAATTGTTTAGGTAAATCACTTCCCATCCGCAACCCCTTGCCACCGGCAACAATAATCACATATCGATTCATAAGCAGTTCAGCGTTTAACGCACATTGCCTCTACCAATTCGTCAACTTTTTCTTTACCGACCAACAATTCAACAATAGTCAAAGCAAATTCCATTGCAGCTCCCGGCCCCATACCTGTGATAATATTTCCATCACGAACAACTGGTTGATTAACACACTCGGCTCCATCCAAGTATTGTTCGAAGCTTGGATAACAAGTAACTTTCTTACCTTTCAACAAGCCCAACTTTCCTAATACCATCGGAGCGGCACAAATTGCAGCGATTGGTTTATTCTTGGCTGCAAAGTCCAAGATCAATCTGCGTAATCCTTCATGTTTATCAAGAGTAGCTGCCCCCGGCATTCCACCCGGCAACAACAACAAATCGGCATCAAAGAAGTCACAATTATCAAAGTTAATGTCACAAAGCAAAGATACATCATGTGCACCTACTACAATTTCATCCGGAGTAACAGATACGATTTCTACGTTCAACCCGGCACGTCTCAGTGTATCAACGGCAGTAAAGGCTTCTATTTCTTCAAAACCATCTGCAAAAAAAGCATATACAGTTCCCATAATCTTAATATTTTGATCAGTGATACTATTTCAAATTAAAATAATAAGTAATCGTTCCACTCTGGTTGTTTACTCCATCTACCGAATTGAAACGAGCCTTTTTTGCGGCATCCTCCGCTGATTTACGCAAAACGGCATTCACCGTATTTGTTTGAGGGTTTATACTGGTAGCAATAACCAAACCTGCAGGATTCACCGTAATATTTACAACCACACGTCCCTCTTCCTGTACATTATAGACAGGCTTCGGTAAACCACCTTCACCTAAAGAACGTCCACCGAGGTTAAATGTTCCGTAACCGGCAACTCCAGTCTTCGCTCCTGTAGAAGAATTTCCGTCCTTACTACCTTCCACTCCGGTTCCGGATTCAGAAGTTCCTTTATTTCCTCCCATCTGAGCACCTTTACCAAAAGCATTTGCAACTTTTTTCTTTGCAGCTTCTTCGGCTGCTTTCCGCTCACGTTCTGCCTTTTCTTCTGCCAAACGTTTCGCTTCTGCCGCTTTCTCTGCTTCCGTCTTCTCCGGTTTCTTTACTGGTTCCTTTGGTTTAGTCACTTCTTTTGGTTTCACGGTTTCTTTCTTTGGTTCCGTCTTTGGTTTAATAGCCACTGTTTCTTCTTCCGTTTGTGTCAGCAATTCCTGTTCAGAAGGAACTTCCGGCGGAGTCGGTTCGGGCTCGGCAACAGCCGGTTCTTCCGGCAATATATCCACATCCACCAATGAAGGATCCTCAAAGCCTCGTGCAGTATCTACATTTCCCATCATGACAGGTATTCCACCAGCATCTTCATCCGGCTGGGGAACCGTAAAGCTCACCAGAATCAAAAGAGCAATCACTGCCACGTGCACCAACAGTGCACCCAACGCTCCGATATATTCACCCTTTTTTCTTCTGTCCATCATTCTTATTTATTTTCCGGTGGGCGGGTAGCCAGCACCATTTTAAAATGATTCTCATTCGCAATATTCAGTATCTTCACCACTTCGCGATAAGGTACTGTTTCATCCGCATACAATGCAACATACATTTCAGGTTCCTTCTCCGAACATGATTTCAGGAACGGAGTCAGTTCGTCCAAAGTTAGTGTTTTCTCCTTTTCATTACCGAAAGCAGCGTAGAACTTAAGGTCTTTATCAATGATCACTCTCGTCAGCGGTTTGGCCGAGGTTTGTTGTTTTCCTTGAGGTAACAACACCTTTATTGCATTGGGCGATACCACTGTAGAAGTAATCATAAAGAAGATCAATAACAGGAAAATGACGTCCGTCATGGATGCCATACTAAAATTGGGCGATATTTTATTTCTTCTCTTTAATCCCATAGTTATTTCGTTGGCTCATTCAACAAGTCCATAAACTCCATTGTACGAGATTCCATCTTGTTTACGACGCGGTCTACCAACATCACCAGATAGTTATAAGCAAACATGGCAATGATACCTACAATCAAACCACCGACTGTGGTAATCATAGCTTCGTAGATACCACCGGAGAGCAGTGTAATGTCAATGTTGCCGCTTCCTGCATTGGCCATCTCGTAGAAAGCACGCACCATACCGGTCACCGTACCCAAGAATCCGAGCATCGGAGCACCACCGGAAATGGTTGCCATTACAGTCAGTCCTTTTTCAAGCTTGGCAACTTCGATATTACCAACATTTTCAATAGCAGCCTGTACGTCATTAATCGGACGGCCCAAACGGCTAATACCCTTTTCAATCATACGAGCCGAGGGGGTATTCATGGTACGGCAATAATTAATAGCCGCTTTTATCTCACCACTATGAATATAATCTTTGATACGGTCCATAAACATCGGATCTTCTTTTCCAGCCTTACGAATCATGTAATTACGTTCGAACAGAATATAGAAGCATACCACCGAAAGTACTCCCAGTACAATCATAATCCAGCCACCCTTGATAGCCATATCAAGCATGTTCATTTCCGGAGCACTGACCGGAGTTAACACAGGATTGGCTGTCGCAAGCGAATCAGCCATACTCATAGCCCCTTGGGCCAATAACATCAATCCATTCATTAGCGTAGACAGTTTTTATATTCCTGAATGGTACGCTCCAATCCCAGATACAACGCATCACTAATTAATGCATGTCCGATGGAAACTTCATCCAACCAAGAAATGTTTTTATAGAAATAATTTAAGTTCACAAGACTCAAGTCGTGTCCGGCATTCAAGCCTAATCCCAACTTACGGGCAGTTTTTGCCGCTTCTATAAAAGGAGCGATAGCCGCTTCAGGATCTTTAGGGTAATCCGTAGCATAAGGTTCAGTATAGAGTTCTACACGGTCTGCTCCTGCTTTTGCAGCATATTCCACCATTTCCGGATCGGCAGCAACAAACACAGAAGTACGGATACCGGCACTATTGAATTGGTCGAGCACTTCCCTCAAGAATTCCAGATTCACTTTCGTATCCCACCCGGAGTTGGATGTGATTTGAGAAGGAGAATCGGGAACCAAAGTAACCTGATGCGGTTTTACCTTCAATACCAGATCTATAAACTCAGGGCTCGGATAACCTTCGATATTAAATTCTGTCCGTAACAATGGACGCAAATCATATACATCTGCCTGGCGAATGTGACGTTCGTCAGGACGGGGATGAACGGTAATACCGTCGGCACCAAAAGTTTCACAATCAAGAGCTACCTTTACCACATTGGGGACATCCCCTCCACGCGCATTTCTCAATGTAGCAATCTTGTTTATGTTCACACTTAATTTAGTCATAGTTTTATGCAATATTTGCCGCAAAAATACAAATATTATTATTAGTTGCCTAATAATACGAAACGCATTCTTAGTTCTTTTTTGGTTATTTAAAGTAGAATTCCAAGAAAAAATGCCAAATTTGCAATCGAAACTAATGATATAACTTATGAAATTTGCCATTTTCGGAAATACTTTTCAGGCTAAGAAGTCTTCTCATGCCGCTAATCTGTTCCAACTCCTGCAAAAGCATGGAACAGAGATCTATGTGTGCAGAGAATTTTATCAATTTCTGACTTCAGACCTAAAAATGCAGATCCATGCTGACCGTTTGTTTGATGGCAATGATTTTACGGCTGATATGGTAATCAGTATCGGTGGCGACGGTACTTTCCTGAAAGCGGCTAGTCGTGTAGGCAGAAAGGGAATCCCTATCCTTGGAATTAATACGGGACGTTTAGGATTTC
Organism: Bacteroides faecichinchillae JCM 17102; assembly: GCF_000614145.1. GTDB lineage: Bacteria > Bacteroidota > Bacteroidia > Bacteroidales > Bacteroidaceae > Bacteroides > Bacteroides faecichinchillae. The sequence continues at coordinate 54,498 of NZ_BAKK01000031.1, forward strand.
TAGCCGATATCTCACCGGAGGAAATGGAAGAGACATTCGAAGAAATTTTCTCCGGAAGATATAGTGTGGAAGAAAGGGGGGTATTACAGCTTATTTGTAATGACAAACGCTTGCAGAATTATCCATACGCACTTAATGAGATTGCTGTTCTGAAACGGGATAGTTCTTCGATGATCAGTATTCGTACAGCTATCAACGGAGCTTATTTGAATACGTATCAAGCCGATGGTCTGGTAATAACGACTCCTACCGGTTCTACTGCATATTCTCTCAGTGTAGGCGGTCCTATTATTGTTCCCCATTGCAATGCGATTGCTATTACTCCTGTAGCGCCTCACAGCCTCAACATCCGTCCTATTGTCATTCGTGACGATTGGGAAATAACTCTTGATGTAGAGAGTCGTAGTCATAATTTTCTCGTAGCTATTGACGGGCGAAGTGAGAGTTGCAAGGAGACGACTCAACTCAAAATCCGTAAAGCTGACTACAGTATTAAAGTAATAAAACGCTTCAACCACATATTTTTTGATACACTTCGCAGTAAAATGATGTGGGGAGCGGATGGAAGGAGCAACAGCTAAGGCTCTGAAAACCTTTGTTAGAACAATTTATTCCTTTTCACATTTTAAATAAGAAATCCCACTATAGAAATAATTCATTTTTCTCTATCACCTATCACCGGAAGATCTATAACCGCTTATTCATCGTACTTTGAGACATGGTGATAGGTTAAAACAATCTATCACCGCATCTATCACCTATCACCCATTAACACTTACTACTTCTATTCCAAAGTATTAATAGATAAATTCCTCTTTATTAGGAGTAAACTTCTTTTCCTTTAATAGCAAAGTTTCTCTCTATTTGATTCAATCTATAAACGGAACTTGCATTTATATAAACGCAAGTTTCATTTATATAATCAAAACTTGCAATTATAGATTTATATTAGGCGCAAACAAGTTTTGTATTAGATTAGAGCAAGTTTTGTATTAAGAGACAGGAACTTATCTATTAATACTCTAGGAAGAAAGAAGTAATAGTTATAAGAACCACTTTGTAACTATAGTCCGAAAAGCATTAATCAAACTATATAATTACAGAAAAGCCTTATATTGTTTATGAGCAATATAAGGCTTTTCTT
>NZ_BAKK01000030.1 GCF_000614145.1 Bacteroides faecichinchillae JCM 17102
CCAATGAATATAAGACGTCGCAAAGCAGTATCAATACCTATCTTGTTTTGGTTGATATGCCTGACGGTCTGATAACCAACTATGGTGATAAACTGGATTTCAAATATGAAATCGGCGGTCAGGCTGATATTATCGTTAAAGACCGCAGGCTAATTGAAAGACTGTTTGACAATCTAAAGTTTAATATAAAATGATTATCTTTTATTGGATGGAGCATGTGATGTACGCCAAAATGTATTTTTAACTTCTCGGGCTACATTTTTCCAATTGGGCATACGTTTTAAAGAACGGCGTATCGGAAAGTCGTAGAGTAATAACAGCAGAAAGAGGAAAATACATGCATAGGCCACCCAGCCGTAAATTTGCTTGATACTTACTTCCATCATTTGACTAATAAACTCTTCCATATAATGACTAAGATGGAATGGATTGCTGCTGAAAGATACATGATCGATTGCCGATCCGTAACGTCCCAGATTGTCGGGTACGTAGTAAGCCAATCCTTGTGAATAGATTGCACAGCCCAGTACTCCGCCGACTACCATATGGAGCATATTGAATACACTTAATCCCTGAAAGAAATGTTGGAAGGTCATAATCTCTTCCAGACATACCATGAAAGTGGCACTTAATACTGCATAAGCAAAGCCCCGACAAATCGTTGGCAGATAGAGTTGGGAGATATGAATGTCAGTCGAAAGAGTCAGGTAATATCCGATTAAGTAACCTATTAGTCCAACAAATCCGACAATGATAAGACGTACATAATTATATTGTTTGACGTGCATCCACCAGTAAGAAAACAGGCAACCACCAATAATACCGATGATAGCAAACCAATCTAATTGTACACTGACCATTTCTTCATATTTCATCACCTCTTCATAAAAGACTTCTTCTAATACGTGTTCTGTTGCCAGAAATGCTTCTACTATCGTAATCAGTCCTAGTAACGGCCAATAAAACCGGTAAGTCCACATCTTAGGTTCAAGAAACGGATGACGGATGGTCATCATACGCCAAATGCAAAATACTAGGGTGATGATGATTGCTACCGATAATTGCCGGATAACAGGACTGTTCCACCAATCGTACCAATCACCATAATTAAATAGGAAAGTGATTTCGGCTAATAAAGCTGCCCATAAAGCTGCGCCTAGCCAATCAATGCCGAATAGTGGGAACTTACGCATGAAACGGAGATGTTTAACGCAAGTAAACTGTATAAATAAGACTATTAACATTAATCCTACAATAAAGAGGTGCATATAGGTCCAGTTGTAGTGGTACATTAAATAGGTCGTTATCAAGTCTGACAACTGAATGCTGCCTAAAATAACAATATGAAGCCATGGAAAGAATACGGTGAAATCTCGTGTCGGCGTCATCCACAACTGGATATTGGACATGCACTCAAAAGTTCCCTGAATTTTACACATACCTTCAATGAAACATACCAACCACAAAAGTGGAAGAAAGCTGATGGATGGCGCTACTAGATTGCAAAGCAAAACTCCCAATGCTGCCGATGTAAGCAAAGTTTTATTGGTAAAGCGGAACTTCATTCGGAATAATAGCGGAAAGTAGATTGCCATTCCCGCCAGATTGGCATACATACACATGAGAATATCTTCACGCATCAGTACTTTGCCACCGATCATCTGATTTAATGCTCCCAAATAAACTCCCCCCGATAATTGGAAGGTAACAGCAATGAATAGATAAATCCATGGCTGTATTTTTCGTGGCACAAAGCTACGGAACATCGGCATCGTGAAAGGACCGTTTAAAACAGGTGCTCCCATATGTTAATATTTTACTTCACATTCTACATTGAACCCTGCTCGTAAACGCTTTAAGTCTTCGGGCTTGTTTCCTTTCAGACGGATGCGGACGGGGATACGTTGCTCTACTTTTACGAAATTTCCCGTGGCATTATCTTGTGGAATCATAGAGAAAGCTGCTCCTGTTGCATCCGAAATGGATTCTACAGTTCCTTTGAAAATTATATTCGGCACTGCGTCTGCAGTCATTTCTACTTCGGCTCCTTCTTTAATATTAGGTAATTGGGTTTCGCGATAGTTGGCTATGATCCACAGGTCACTATTATCTACAATATCAACCATTGTTTGTCCCGGTTGTACCAGTTGTCCTTCCTGTATTTCTTTTCGCCCCGTAGTTCCATCGCATGGAGCAATGATAACTGTATAAGAAAGGTTCAAGCGTGTAAGTTCAAGTGCAGCTTCTGCCAGGCGGACTCCTGCTTCATTTTGTCCTAAACGGTGGGTCTGTTCACTTTTAACTAACGATGTAGACTGCTTGGCACGTGATACTTGTTCGTAGCGTGCTTTTGCTGCTTCGTATGCTGTATGTACATTATCATATTGTTGTTTGGTAACTGCATCGTCTTTCAATAGTTTTTCAAAACGATCCAATTCACGTTTGGCATTTTCCATTTGTACGCGAACTTCCTCTATACTTGCATCGTTTACACTCAAATTGTTTTGAGTGGTGGCAATACCGATGGTGGTAGCTTGCCTTCCTGCCATAGCGTTTGCCAAATCTGCTTCTGCCTGAGCAACGCGAAGTCGAAATTCCGCATCTTCGATGATAAGCAACGTATCGCCTTTGTGTACCGGCTGATATTCTTCGAAACAGATTCTTTTTATAAATCCCGGTACGCGGGTATTGATCGGAGTAATGTGTTGTTTTACTTGTGCGTTATCAGTATATTCTATACTTCCCAAATGAAGAAAACGGGAACAAACATAGGCTACACCGCCGATGAGGAAACAAAGAATCAGAATATTATATATAATCTTTTGAGTTTTTCTGGCAATCATAATCTATTGTATTTTAAAGGGTATGTGTGATATATTTCATTTTGTAGTAACTGTAGATCACGTTGATACGTGCATTAACCAGAGCAAGATCAGCGCTTAGCTTCATGTAACTGGCGTCAAGCATATCGGTAAGTAATGCCAGATCGTTTTTGTAACGGTTACTGGTTACACTGTAGTTTTGATTAGCCAGTTCCACACTTTTCTCTTGTGTGCGTAAGTCGGTGAAAAAGGTAAGGAAATTGGCATAATTGGCTTGAACACTATTCTCAACTTGTTCTTGTGCAAGAACATATTCTTCCTGTGTTTTTCGTATGTTCAATTTTGCCTGACGGACTTTTTTATTGTTTTTGAACAATGAGGAAAGATTGTATTTGACTCCTACTCCTATATACCAATAATTAAAATTGTTGTTCAATACCGGAACTTCAATGGTGATGGGACCATCCAAATGTTCTCCTGCAACAAGAGCTATTTGGGGGAGGAGTTCCGAACGTTCCAGTTTGGCTTTCTGTTCGTTCATTTGTACAGCCAAATGTGCTTGTTGCAAACCTACATTGCTTTGAGTAGCCAATTGCTGCCAGTCATTTTCTGCCAGTGCTTTCACTTCTTTTTCTAGTAAGGTTGAATCAGGAATGATTTCTGTTCCGGCAGGTAGGTGAAGAGTAGTCACTAATTGATGGTTCATGATTTTGCAAGCATCTTGAACCTTGGCAAGCTGTAACTTCAAAGTCTCTTTTTGTAATTCATAGCGGATGATATCATTTTTCAAAGCCGTTCCTTGTGTGCGTCGTACTTTCATGTTACGTATTACTTGTTCTGTCAAATCTAGATTTTTCTGTAACACTTGCATCTGATTGCTCAGTTTATACAGATCCAAATAATAACCGGTCAGAAGAAAGCGTATTTCCTGACGATTCTTCTGCCAATCTAATTCACTCATCTTTTGTCCGAGTTCAGCTAGAGCGATTCCGCTATTGATTGCTCCACCTGCATAGATTACTTGCTGTGCTTCCAAAGCGAAATTATTGCTGAAATGAGGCATCGGAATGTTTTGGCCATTTTTGAAATCACGATCCAATAAGTATCCATCACCAAGATAACTGAACGATAGTGAAGCGCCTATATTTGGCAACCGTTCTGATTTAGCGGCTTTTAAAGCTTCATTAGCTACTTCTTTTCCGGTATTGTACGTTCGAATACTCTGACTATTCTCGTCTGCCAGACGAAAGATTTCATTAATGCCCAACACCTGTTTTGATGACGTCTGGGCAAATAAACCCTGACTGCATAGTGCCACACATAGCGGTACTATGAGCCTTCTTTTTTTGCTCATAAAGTAAAATAAATAATTAATGTGATTAAAATATACGCTTTTATATCACGCTTTCTTTAAGGTTAGCGTTTTGCGTCGTGATGAGTCGTTAAAATGAGAATTATCAAATTTGTGCAGCTACTCCCCAACTGTGGAAATCGTGCATTTTGTTTTTATAGCGAATGGAAATTTGATAATACTTAAGTTTCATATTGATACTTGTTTTCTATTTTGATTTGCAAAATTATAAAAAATAATAGGTAAGTTGTGACTTTATATATCTACAAATATAATGTTTTTTAACGAATACTCTTTCTCTTTTTTATTCTTGGATGATGCTTAACCAAGTTATTTAATTTGTGGTTTTATTAAGTAAGTAGTAATGTTACGGTATCTGTCATTAGCTTCGTTCAAAACATCTTTTAGCTTTTATATTACGGTATATTCATACTACCGTAGGGAGAAAGAATCTCTTCTTTGTATATGCCGAAGAGGAGATTCTTCACTTCCTTATGAATGAAAGAGATACTATCGAGAATCATTCTTATATTGCAGAAAAAAATGAAAGAATACTTATAATACTAAAACGAATTAAATTAAGAATTGGCTGAGCTATCTGTAACAAAGTGATTCTTCACTCTAAAATTGTTCTGAAAAGTACTAATTTTGTTCTTGTTTTGACGTTCTCATATAGATAGAAAGCCCATACCTTTACACTCAAATTTAAAAGATAGATTATGAATGCAATAAAAGAAGAAAATTCAAAGGTCTTTCTGTTGTTATTGTTAGGAATGTTGACAGCATTCGGACCTTTTGTTACGGATATGTATTTACCCAGCCTGCCCTCGATGATAGACTATTTTTCCACAAGTTCTTCTATGGTACAGTTAGGACTTACTACAAGTATGATAGGCTTGGCGTTGGGACAAATCTTTTTTGGACCTCTTAGTGATAAATATGGCAGACGTCCGCTATTATTGGTGTCGATAGTGTTATTTATGATTTCTACTATGTTATGTTTGTTTGTGCCGGATATTTATTCGTTTGTTACATTAAGATTAATACAAGGTATAGCTGGAGCAGGAGGAATAGTAATTTCCCGTTCGATATCAACAGATAAGTTTTCGGGAAAAGAATTAGCTAAAATGCTGGCAATGATTGGTGCAATAAATGGAGTTGCTCCCGTTGCGGCTCCGGTTATCGGAGGATTGCTGACAGGCACAGTGGGTTGGAAAGGTATTTTCGTGATCCTGTTGCTTTTGGGAATATTGTTGTGGATTGGCTGTATTCGTTTTAAAGAATCACTGCCTATAGAAAAACGTTCGAAGACAGGAGTTGTTGCTACATTTCGTAGTTTCGGTACAATTGTCCGTAACGGTCGTTTTATGCTTTATGTCTTGCAATTAGCATTTGCACAAGGCATTTTATTTGCCTATATTGCTTCTTCTCCTTTTATAATCCAACAGCATTACGGATTTTCTCCTTTAGCTTTCAGTATTTGTTTTGCTGTCAATGCAATAGCTATTGGGACAGCTGCCGCTATTTCGGTAAAATTCCGTAAGACTGAGTACGGAACACTGACTGGGTGTGTTGGTATGTTGGTTTTGTCTATTCTTATGATGGTTGCTTTATACAGTCAATGCAACTTTTGGACCTATGAATTGCTGATGTTTACGTTATTATTTATGATGGGATTGACTTTTACAACTTCCACTACTTTGGCGATGGACTGTGAACGTCAGTATTCCGGTGCCGCCTCCGCTTTGCTGGGTGCACTGTGTTTTGCGGCCGGTGGAATAGTTTCTCCATTAGTCGGTTTAGGCGATATACTTATATCTACTGGGATAACATTCATAATTTGTGCTATTTGTTCATTACTATGTGCGTTAGGAGCAGTCAGACGAACCATAGTCAAGGTAGTAAAAGTAAGCCGGATTTAGTCCGGCTTACATCGAATATTTACTTTGATATTCTCTGGGTGACATTCCTTCGTGCCGTTTGAAATATCTTCCTAGATACGATTGGTCCGGGAAACCGAGTCGGTGGGCTATCTCTTGTATGGTCAGTCCGGTGGATTGGAGTAACACTTTTATCTCCAGAATAGCAAAGTCGTCAATAATCTTTTTAGCAGAATCACCGGTTACACTTCTACAGATACCCGTTAGATATTTGGTAGAGATACAGAGTTTACTGGCATAAAAATTTACTTCCCGTTGAGAAATACAGTTTTCGTGAACTAAAGCGACGAAATGCTTAAAGATTTCATCCTGTCGGCTTCCACCTTCAATTTCACGTCGGTCGAAATAACGGTAACACTTATCATAAATGTTCAGCATGAAGGATTGAAGATGATTTTTGGCTATTTGGTTTCGAAAACGATTTTCACGATCTTTATAGATTGCTGTTGTCGCACGTATTAATCCATTAATGGTTTCGGTATTTTCTTCGGAAAGGGTGTAACAAGGATTCTCTTTAAGGAACTGGAAGAAAAATGGTTCGAATCGGAGACAAGCCTCCCGGAACATATCTTGTGGAAATCCGAAAAAAGAAGCGGTAAAATCGCTACTGCTGCCATTGATGCGTATGATAGTTCCCGGTAACAATACTATTTGGGTATTTTCAATAACTTCATAATCTTTCAGGTCGATCGTTACATGTGCCCACCCACTTTGGCAGAAATAGATGGCACCACCTTCCAGTTTCCACAGGTGGTGCATGATTGGTGACAAATTTTCATCTGTGCCAGCCACAAAGGGTTCACGAAGTACAGCAAGTATAGATTTTCTTTCTTTCATATACAGTTCTTTTTTAGGAAGGCAAAAATAAGATTTTTTTGCTAAATATTAGCTTTTATGTTCCGAAAATGAACAAAACTGAAAACACTATGAATAGTTTTCTATCATAGAATCCATTTACCTTTGCCGCAGTAATTTTTTTAACTAGGTAACAACAAAATGAGTAAAAAGGTATGTAAAATGAAGCAGGCATTAATGTTGCTTTGCTCTTTAGCTGCTGTAGGATGTAAACAAGCACCACCGGCACAAATAGAAACAGGATACGAAGTGATGACCCTTTCTCCGGCAGACCGGATGATATCAAGCACCTATTCGGCGACTATTCGCGGACGTCAGGATATTGATATTTATCCTCAGGTAAGTGGTACACTGACTAAAGTAAGTGTGACTGAAGGTCAGCGTGTGAAGAAGGGACAAACATTGTTCATCATCGATCAAGTACCTTATGAGGCTGCGTTACAGACTGCATTGGCTAATGTGGAATCTGCTAAAGCGTCTCAGGCTACGGCAAAACTGACTTACGAAAGCAAAGAGGAACTACATAAAGAGAATGTAGTTTCCGATTTTGACTTGAGCACAGCAAGAAACTCTCTTTTGGCAGCCAATGCGCAACTGGCACAGGCAAAAGCTCAGGAAGTAAGTGCTCGTAATAACCTTTCTTATACGGTGGTGAAAAGTCCGGCAGATGGAGTGATCGGTACATTGCCTTATCGTGTAGGTGCTTTGGTTAGTTCTAATCTTGCCGAACCTTTGACTACAGTTTCTGATAACTCGGATATGTATGTTTACTTTTCGATGACAGAAAAGCAACTGTTAAACTTGATTCGTCAATATGGTTCTAAGGAAGAAGCATTGAAGAATATGCCGGCGATTGATTTGCTGTTGAATGATAAGTCTGCTTATCCACAACAGGGACAGATCGAGACTATCAGCGGAGTGATCGACCGTTCGACGGGAACCGTTAGCTTGCGTGCTGTATTTCCTAATAAGGATGGTCTGTTGCATAGTGGTGGTACAGGTAATGTGGTTATTCCGGTGCATAGAACAGAAGCACTGGTTATTCCGCAAGCAGCTACATTTGAAATTCAGGATAAGAGATATGCATATAAGGTAGTAGACGGCAAAGCGCAATCAAGCCAGATACAGGTAACCCGGGTGAATGGAGGTAAGGAATTTATCGTGGATGAAGGCCTGGCTTCGGGAGACGTAATCGTGAAGGAAGGTGTAGGATTACTTCGTGAAGGTACTCCTATTAAGGCGAAGACGGCACAACCTACAATGACAACTACTGAAAATCAAACAACAAAGGAGGATTAATCCATGAATTTAAGAACCTTTATTGAACGCCCTGTATTATCGGCAGTCATTTCTATTACGATTGTCGTTGTGGGTATCATCGGGTTGTTCAGTCTACCCGTAGAGCAGTATCCGGATATTGCTCCCCCTACTATTATGGTGAGTACCACCTATTATGGTGCCAGTGCAGAAACTTTGCAGAAAAGTGTAGTTGCTCCTTTGGAAGAAGCGATCAATGGTGTGGAGGATATGACATACATGACTTCTTCGGCTACTAATTCCGGTTCAGTGAGTATTACCGTTTACTTTAAACAGGGAACAGATCCGGATATGGCGGCTGTCAATGTGCAGAATCGTGTATCAAGAGCTACGGGACAGCTTCCGGCAGAAGTAACCCAGGTGGGTGTAACTACTTCCAAACGTCAAACTAGTATTTTGCAGATGTTCTCATTATACAGCCCGGACGATAGCTATGACGAAAACTTCCTTTCCAACTATATTAGTATTAACCTGAAACCGCAGATACTGCGTATTTCCGGTGTAGGTGACTTGATGATTATGGGAGGTGAGTATAGTATGCGTGTGTGGATGAAGCCTGATATAATGGCACAGTATAAACTGATCCCATCGGATATCACTGCAGTACTTTCCGAACAGAATATTGAATCTGCAACTGGTTCGTTTGGTGAGAATTCTAACGAAACCTATCAGTATACAATGAAGTATAAAGGACGTCTGATTACTCCGGAAGAATTTGGAGAGATTGTCATTCGTTCTACAGACAATGGCGAGGTTTTGAAACTGAAAGACATTGCCGAAATACAGCTTGGTCAGGATAGTTATGCGTATCATGGTGGTATGGACGGTCATCCGGGTATTTCGTGTATGGTTTTCCAGACGGCAGGTTCTAATGCTACCCAAGTAAACCAGCAGATTGATGACTTACTTGAAGAAGTAAGTAAAGATCTTCCGCGTGGTGTGGAACTGACACAGATGATGAGTTCGAATGACTTCCTGTTCGCTTCCATCCATGAAGTAGTGAAGACGTTGATTGAAGCTATCATTCTGGTGATTCTTGTGGTATATGTCTTCTTGCAAGATTTCCGTTCTACGTTAATTCCTTTGGTGGGAATTGTTGTTTCATTGGTCGGTACATTCGCATTTATGGCTTTGGCAGGATTCAGTATCAATTTGCTTACTTTGTTTGCGTTGGTGCTTGTGATTGGTACGGTGGTGGATGATGCCATTATTGTCGTCGAGGCGGTGCAGGCGAGGTTTGATGTGGGATATAGATCATCGTATATGGCAAGTATCGATGCGATGAAAGGAATCAGTAATGCTGTCATTACTTCTTCACTTGTGTTTATGGCAGTATTTATTCCGGTATCATTTATGGGAGGTACTTCCGGTACGTTCTATACTCAGTTTGGTCTGACAATGGCGGTGGCTGTCGGTATATCAGCTGTCAATGCATTAACATTAAGTCCGGCATTGTGTGCTTTGTTACTGAAGCCTTATATTAATGAAGACGGGACACAGAAGAATAATTTTGCGGCGCGATTCCGTAAGGCATTCAATTCGGCTTTTGATATAATGGTTGAAAAATATAAGAATATCGTATTGTTCTTTATCAAGCGTAAGTGGCTGACTTGGTCGTTGCTGGCATGTTCTATAGTACTATTGGTTTTTCTGATGAACACTACTAAGACCAGTCTGGTTCCTGACGAAGATCAGGGTGTGATATTCGTCAATGTAAGTACAGCGTCAGGCAGTTCATTGACGACGACTGACGAAGTGATGGAACGTGTTGAAAAGCGTATGATGGAAATTCCTCAGATTGCTCACGTACAGAAAGTTTCCGGTTACGGATTATTGGCAGGACAGGGAAGTTCGTTTGGTATGTTGATTCTGAAGTTGAAACCCTGGGGTGAACGTCCGAATGATGAAGATAATGTACAGGCTGTAATTGGTCAGGTGTACGTTCGTACGGCTGATATTAAAGATGCTAGTGTCTTTGCTATATCTCCAGGTATGATTCCGGGTTATGGTATGGGTAATGCATTGGAACTTCATATGCAGGATAAGATGGGTGGTGATATCAATGAATTCTTTACGACTACCCAGCAATATTTGGGAGCATTGAATCAGCGTCCTGAGATTTCGATGGCATATTCTACGTTTGACGTTCGTTATCCACAATGGACCGTAGATGTGGACGCTGCTAAATGTAAACGTGCCGGTATTACTCCTGATGCAGTGTTGAGTACCCTTTCCGGTTATTATGGAGGTCAGTATGTATCCAACTTCAATCGTTTCTCTAAAGTGTATAGAGTAATGATTCAGGCAGATCCGTTATTCCGCTTGGATGAGACCTCTCTTGATAATGCTTTTGTACGTATGTCGAATGGTGAGATGGCTCCGTTAAGCCAGTTTGTTACATTAACACGTAGCTATGGTGCAGAATCATTGAGTCGTTTTAATATGTATAACTCTATTGCGGTAAATGCAATGCCGGCAGATGGTTACAGTACCGGAGATGCAATCAAAGCAGTGCAGGAAACTGCGGAACAAGCTCTTCCCAAAGGATATGGTTATGATTACGGAGGTATTACTCGTGAGGAAAATCAGCAAAGTGGTACGACGATTATCATTTTCGGTATATGCTTCCTGATGATTTACTTGATTCTGAGTGCATTATACGAGAGTTTTCTCATTCCGTTTGCTGTTCTTTTGAGCGTACCTAGCGGATTGATGGGAAGTTTCCTTTTTGCCAGGATGTTCGGATTAGAGAACAATATCTATCTGCAAACGGGATTGATCATGTTGATTGGTTTGCTGGCGAAGACGGCTATCTTGCTGACAGAGTATGCTGCCGAACGTCGTAAGGCAGGAATGGGACTGGTTGCTTCTGCGGTAAGTGCTGCTAAAGCTCGTCTTCGTCCGATTCTGATGACAGCATTGACGATGATCTTCGGTCTGTTCCCTTTGATGTTGTCTAGTGGGGTAGGTGCGAATGGTAACCGTTCATTGGGTACAGGTGTAGTCGGTGGTATGACTATCGGTACGTTAGCTTTACTTTTCATTGTTCCGACTTTGTTCATTGCTTTCCAATGGTTGCAGGAGCGTTTGCGCCCTATGCAAAGTGTACCTACAGAGGACTGGCAGATCGAAGAAGAAATTAAGATAAGTAACGAAGAAAAGTCTGAGGCAGGAAAGAAATGATTCACTATAAGAGTGACACAGAGTTTTCAATTATAAAAAAGAAATATGAGAAAAATAATACTATTATCCGCAGTGACAGTCATGTTGAGTAGTTGCGGTATTTATAATAAATACAAGTCGGTTTCGGAAGTTCCCGAGGGACTTTATGGCAGCGAGTCAGTCGCTGCCACCGATACGACGAATTTTGGGAATCTTTCTTGGCGGGAAGTATTTACCGATCCACATCTACAGGTACTGATAGATTCGGTTCTGGTGAAGAATACGGATATGCAGACAGCTCATTTGCGTGTGAAAGAAGCGGAAGCTTCTTTGATGACGGCGAAGTTATCCTATTTGCCTTCTTTGTTTCTTTCACCGGAAGGAACAGCCAGTAGTTTTGATAAGGGAAAGGCTACACAAACCTATTCATTGCCTGTGACTGCTTCTTGGGAACTGGATATTTTTGGCCGTACCACGAATACGAAACGTAGTGCAAAAGCAGCTTACCAACAAAGTAAGGAATATGAGCAAGCTGTAAAAACGCAATTAGTATCTGCCGTAGCCAACAATTATTATACTTTGTTGATGCTCGATGCTCAATACGATATTGCCGTAGCTACGGAAAAAGCATGGCAGGAAACAGTAAGAGCTTCACGTGCCATGAAGAAAGCAGGTATGATGAATGAAGCCGGATTGGCTCAGACAGAGGCTAACTATTATACAATTCGTACGACAGTACTCGATTTGAAAGAGCAAATCAATCAGGTAGAAAACTCCATGAGTCTATTGCTGGCGGAAGTTCCTCATACTGTTCAGCGTGGTAAATTGAATAATCAACAGTTGCCGGAAAACTTCTCCATAGGAGTTCCTTTGCAAATGCTTTCCAATCGTCCGGATGTACGTAGTGCCGAATATTCTTTGGCACAGGCTTTCTATTCGACAAACTCTGCGCGTGCTTCTTTCTATCCTTCTATTACTTTGAGTGGTAGTGCCGGCTGGACGAATAATGCCGGAAGTATGATTCTAAATCCGGGTAAGTTTCTTGCTTCAGCAGTAGCTTCTCTGACGCAACCTCTATTTAATAAAGGTACAAATATCGCCCGATTGAAAATAGCGAAAGCTCAACAGGAAGAAGCCCGCCTCAATTTTGAACAGACATTATTGAATGCAGGTGTGGAGGTAAACGAAGCATTGGTACAGTATCAGACAGCTCGCGAGAAAGCTGCTTTCTATGAGAAACAGGTTGCTTCCTTGCAGACAGCTGTCAAGAGTACCAATCTTTTAATGAAACATAGCGATATAACTTATCTGGAAGTCCTGACCGCACAGCAAACGTTGCTGAATGCTCAGCTTTCTCAAGTGGCAAACCGCTTTACTGAAATCCAGGGAATGATTACTCTATATCAGTCGCTGGGTGGTGGTAGGATGTAGGAGGATAGTATGAATCCTGAAACGCTACGGAGTCAGATACTCGATTACACGAAACGGGAAATGTCTCTGCATGGAACTAACGGACTGACTATGGATGACATAGCTAAGGGGATGAAGATGTCGAAGCGTACGCTCTATAAACTTTTTCCCAGCAAGGTTTGTCTGTTTCGTGTTTGCCTTTCTGATTTTGCTAATAAGATCAGAGGCAGTGTACAGCAGAAGCAAATACGGATGGATAGTTCGTGCATGGGGCATCTTTTTATAACTGTAAACGGGTATCTCACTCTGTTACATTCGATGGGGAAGACTTTACTGTTGGATATTGCCGAAGATGATGAGTACCGTTCTTCTTTTGAACGGGAAAATACGTTCTGGCTACAACAGTTCATTGATATACTGACACATTGTAAAATTTGTGGCTTTCTACTTCCTGAAGTCGATACGGATCGTTTTGCAGCGGAATTGCGGGAAGCAATTTATCAGAGTTGTCTGCAAGGCACTCCGTATATAGTGCAACGGATGTTGAATTATATGCTTTTACGAGGACTTTTTAAGATGGATGGGATTCGTTATATTGATGAACATCTGGCATTCGATAAGTTAAATGTTTGTGTTTGAAGAGAGAAAGCGTATCTGAGTAAAAACGGATACGCTTTTTCATTTGTAATGAGCCTTCTATTTCAGGATTCAGGTATTCTTTTAGCAAGTAAAGATTGTCTGTTTCAGTTTATAATCTGTATATTTGCGGATAATAAAAATGAATTTTATATTATAAAATATGAAAAAGTTACTTCTAATTTTATTCGTTATTGGGGGATTAGTATCGGGATGTAGTAAAGATGATGATAAACCTGTTATTCCGCAGGAAGCAGAAGTCACCTTATTTGATAAGAATATAAAACCTATCGCTTATATAAATTATGTGGATGATGATTTGACTATTTATATGTGGGACGGCATTCCGGTGGCTTATTTGGAGGAATCTGGACTGATTTATCATTTCAACGGGCAATTTCTGGGGTGGTATATGAACGGTGTGATATATGATAAAGAAGGCTATGCAGTTGCCGCTAAAAAAGGTGTTGTAAGAGGAGAAATAAAAATGAATGAAACGTATGCGGAATCAGTGATAAAAGGAGTGAAGCACGTTAAACCTATTCCTCATGTTCACTCATTAAAACCGAAAACCCCGTCTTTTCGGGATAAATGGAGTGAAACTTCTTTGACTGACTTTTTTCTTCCCCAATAAAAAAAGGAAAAATCAGCATCTCAAATTGAGTGCTGATTAGAGGTGAGGTGATTGTTTATTAATGATTCTCTATGATAATTCTTTAAATTGAATGCTGAATAAAAGCTAGTTATAAACTGTTTTTTTACTTGTCTATCACTTTCAAGCTCATATTTCTTACACTGATGGCTGCATCAAATGTGCCGGGTACTTCCCATCCGAAATTCATCCCGCAGATTTCCATATCCTCCCAAGTCGTATCCTTAAAAAAGCCCTTTGATTTCATTTTCTCAATAGCTTCTTTAATCAGAGGCAGCACATCTACTTTAGCCTGATGCCATTGTTTATCGTGAAAAGTGATATTGCCCCATACGGGTAATTGGGGAACATTATAAATATAAGTGGAAGTATCTAAATCCCAAGAAATAGTTTCCTTGTCAGTCATCTGTTGATGCCGGTAATCATAAGAAGGAATACCCAGCCAAATGAAGGTGTTAAAGTCCGGAGCCTCACTATTGATATTTCTCAAAACGAAGTAAAAGGGAGTTTGAGCTGTATGTAATTTCGGATTATACTCACTGTCGGACATCTTCCTCTCACATTTCTCCAATTTTATCTCCATCGAAAAATTCAATTGTTTCACTTTGCCTATATTGGGCTGACTTTTGAAGTTCTGCTCAATCAAAAGATGAGGCCATGGCTCATTCTCTTCCCGTGGCTTATCATACTCTTGGCTTGTATTGATTTCCAACCATAAGCTGCCATCTTGATTCCAGATAACTTTTTTCCCTTGATTAGCATAAGTGATAGAGCCATCCTGATTCCTTATCGGTAGTGTATTTCCTAAATCGTGTTTACTGTTCCATTGAGCTATTTTCCAAATAGGCTTTTGGGCCTGTTTCTCAAAATAGAGCGTATCTACGCAGGCTTTTTCCCATCCACCTTTCTCTTCCACTATCTTAGTATTCAGAGGACTGAGTGCGAATCCATCTTCAAATGCAATGTCTCCGAAAGCTTCCCATTCGTCTACAGGCGAGGCAAAGCTGAAACAAATACATAGATTTAACAGTAGACTACTCCACACCGACAACTTTATAATACTTCTTTTTTTCATATCTTTGATACTTTTAAGAGTCTGTTTAAGATTAGTTGAAATTAAGATTCTAAGTAAGTTTCCGTTTCAGCTGAAGTATCAATTTATTGGGAGTGCATAGACTTTTCCTAAAAATGTATTAGACTGGTTTAACGAAAACCGATCTCCAAATATAAAGTAAAGCGCTCGGACTTGCAAGAAAGAAACTGAAAATATGATTTATATATGTTCGGTAATGCCGTTTTTATTCAATTAAACTTTGTTGCTAATTCTCGTCCTTAGTATTATTCATAAACATTAGAATATGAAAGAATGTATTAATGGCATAAATAAGAATTTATTTCATACCTTTGTAATGCGTAAATTACTTTTGATCGGAAGGAAATTTGTTCTTTCAAGAAATAAAGTATACTTTTGTAAGAAAGAAACTATAACCGCAAGTTCTGATTATGAAACCGGAACTTTTGATTATGTAATCAAAAGTTTCAGTTATATAACCGGAGCTTGCGGTTATAGTTTTATATTAAGGAAAAGAATGTTTTCTATTAATACAGAGCAAGTTATCTCTTAATCGAGAATAAGTTTTCTATTAATGGCCAACAGTATATCTAATAATGAAATAAAAACAAGAACTATGGCAAGGTACATCATGGAAGAAATGCCCGACATACAAGGAACGGGCGAACGGATACTTTATCCAAAACTGGCAAGGATCGAACAAGTTTCTACCGAAGATCTGATATACGAAATAACATCCTGTAGCGGATTTAATAGGGGAGTTGTAGAAGGAGTACTTGCGGAAGTAGCTATCGAAATGGCATATTTGATGGCAAATGGTAAATCTGTGAAGTTGGATGGTATCGGAACGTTTACACCATCTCTCACGTTATGCAGTGACAAGGAGCGCGAGAAACCGGGTGAAGGAGAAACTCACCGGAACGCGCGAAGCATTATGGTAGGGAATGTGAATTTTCGTGTGGAAAAGACGATGATAAGACGTATCAATGAACGGTGTGATTTGGAAAGGGCTCCCTGGAAACCACGACGTTCTTCGAAAAAATATTCATCTGAACAACGGCTGGCTTTGGCAGTGAAGTATCTGGAGCATCATCCTTATCTGACAGTTCGTGAATATCAGAAAATGACAGGATTATTGCGTACGACAGCTACCGAAGAGTTACGCCAATGGGCAAAACAACCCGATTCGGGTATCGGAATTGACGGGTGGGGAACACATCGGATTTATATAAAGAAAGTGGTTACTTCTCTCTAAAAACTGTTGTTTCTTATAAATATGTGAAGCGAGTCAGAGAGCTATATTTTTCCCGATAGAGGT
The DNA here is from genome assembly GCF_000614145.1 of Bacteroides faecichinchillae JCM 17102. Taxonomy (GTDB): domain Bacteria; phylum Bacteroidota; class Bacteroidia; order Bacteroidales; family Bacteroidaceae; genus Bacteroides; species Bacteroides faecichinchillae. The sequence continues at coordinate 16,536 of NZ_BAKK01000030.1, forward strand.
AATCTATTTCTGTACATAATTGTGTATATTTGCGGATAATAGATACTTCTGCTATACTATTATATTATGAATTAATTGTGAATACATGCTTTAAGAAGAATTAATCTAAGTACCAGATATATGAAAACAAAAACTTTATTAGGCTTTTTATTTTTGCTTGCCACTGTGTTATCTCTTACTTCTTGCCAAGACAATACTGAAATTATTTTGTTTAGTGGTTCGGAACTGAACAATGAAACAGGAACTTGTACTAATACAGTTTCTAATGCTACGCTATACTTGAATGGAAGTTTGAGCATGGATATTGGAATTGCCAATGGAAAAGGAGGTTATTCGGCTCATAGTTCTGATGAAACGATAGTGACAGCAATTGTAAAAAATGATCGTCTATTACTGAATGCGCATGATAAAAAAGGAAAAACTAAGGTGACTATTAGTGATAAAGATGGGAATTCTGCAAAACTGCCCGTAGAAGTTTCTTATGGAGTTGCATCATTGTATGGTAGAACCGAACAGATTTCGGTGATTGTGGATAATGTATATTGGAAAGACGAAGAATTGCAAGAGGCAGTAAGAGAAGAACTGAGGTCTTACTCTTTTTTAAAACAAGGGAACGAATGTATTTTGCAGCCTGAAGATGTAAATACATATCTGAAAGAGAATTCTAAAGGTAAGTTTACTCTTGAAACAGGTAATGAAGAAGGAAAAAGAGAGGGGATTTATCAAATAAAAATAGATGATACCTTGACTGGAGATTTCGGGTATACCTTTGAGTTTACGTATAATGATAACAATGAAAAGCATACTTTCTTCTTAAATCCGAAGTTGAAAAGCGCTTCTGTGAAGAGCGTAGCACCTGCTCCTATTCTTTTTGTAGAAGATATAACTGATATTCAACCAGTGACATCAGTCCAATTACCCGAAAATAGTAGGGTGATTTATGTCTTTTATTCGAATCTTATGCAATTAAGACCGTTATAAATTCAATAAATCATAGTTTTGTTGAAGGTGGCAAGCAAGGCTTCAAATAAATATTTCGTTAAAATAGTTGGATCATATTTATTTTCCAACTATTTTTGTCTCCGTACTTTAAAAGCACTATATGTTCTAATGAAACATAACCGTTTACTAAAACAAATTTCAAAGAATTACAATGAAACGATGACTGCGAGGCTCATGGAGGAGTTTTGTATGCATTAACGTTGTGTTCTTTGACAGATTGGACACCCATCCGGCATTTTGTAGTTGATTAAAAATGAGAGGTCCGGAATATCTGCAAAATCGCTAGTTTCTTATTCTCTTTTATTATTTGTAGATGTTTTTAGCCTGTATGCGTCTTTCTCGATTCGTACAGATTACTCTCGTATTGCCCTTTGTCAAGGGTGATTTAGCTTACCGTTTTTTATTATTCCATTTTTATATTAAAACTTATAGTGCTATGACAAAAAAGAAAGATACAACTATTGATGAGAAATTAAATGATTTGGACGAACAAATCAAAGCTTTTTTAGATGATATAGAGGATTGGAAAACTAACTCTGATACTACTGCATGCGAAGAAACAGGTATATCGGGATTAGATGATAATTTCGGATATGTAAGAGAAAGCCGCTACGTGGATAAAGGAGTGACATATTTCATTCCGGTCAATCCCAAACCGGAGGGTGAATATAAATTGGAAGAATTAGTTGTCTTTGCCAATGAGGAAGATACTTATCATGAAAGGAGAAAAAATAAACTTTATTTTAAATCGGATACGAAGAAGGTACTTCGAATAACGATGTGGATACGGAAGGTTACAGGAAATGATCCATCGAATGGTGTTCTGTTTTCGCTGTATCGGGAGGGATGTCGAGTTCCGGTTTTTAAACGATTAGAGCAAATTGATCCGGATGGATTCGAATATTCTTTTACGTATGAAGATACAGGCAAACTATTGCCGGGACGTTACTTCTTATTGATTGGTAATATGGAAAATGATTTGGAAGCAAAGTCACCGTTGGAAATAATGGGGACGCAATTATGTTACCGATTTCGGATACTGACTGAGGGAACATATTTACCTAAGCCAAAAGTGAGAAGAGTGTCTGTGTCTCGTCCTGATGTGCAGGAAACTGTTTGCGGAACTTCCGGTAAATTGGATATAAAAGTTGCTTTGAAAGGATACATCGAAGATACATATGACTTTTGTGCTTATTGTTATAATACTGACCATCAGCTGATAGGAAAAGTGGAGACCGACGCGAAACTTATATCGAAAGGATCGAATACATGGTTAAAGTTTTCATTGGATTCATCGTACATTTGGGTAGCAGGAGATTATTCATTGGTATTTGTATATAATGAAGAGCCAGCTTACGTATTCTCTTTTCATCTTTCATCACAAGCTTTCGTACAATGTGAGGTCCGGGAACTTCAACCGGATTCTTTTCATTATTTAATGGTTAAGTATTGTGAGAAGAAAGTGGTATGGCAAGGGAGAATTTGTAAGCTACCGGGGATGCGAAATATTCGGGAACGGTTTGTTTCTTTGATAGAAGAGACTGTGTTTGATGAACTGTGTCGACGGAAAGGAGTGGAGATTACCAAGAGAAATAAACATTTTGTGATGATAGGAGCAGAATCTTCGATCCAACCAAAAGTGGCGACTTGTCTTTCTTCAATGTTCTCATTGGGTAATATTCAGATGGATGAAGTGGATGCCACATCGTTGATTACTTCCAAAAACTCATTGAATCCTTATGAGGAAGTAAATACATTGATGAGTAACCGTTTGGATAGTACAATTTTCCTGAAGCAGTTCTCTGCATTACTTTCTCCCAATGGGTTACCGGTGTTACGCAAAATCACGAATGCTTTAAATGATCAAGAACATTCTTGGTCGTTAGTACTTTGTGGAACAGAAAGTGAAGTTGAACAGCTTTTTGAAGCGGTTCCTGAATGGAGGGCTTACTTCCCTGAGGAATATTGGTTGGAATTTGGAAATTATTCGTTCTCTGATGTATTGTATAGGTTGATATATCAGTTAGAGAAACGTAAATATAAGCTTTCTCCGGATGCAGAGCTACGTTTGTATCATGCGACTAAACAGTCGTGGGATAATGGGAAATTGATGCATTGGGGTGAGAAAGAAATTGTCGATTTTGTTGAGAGTACCTTATTGCCCGTTGTTAGAAAACGCATGATGAAGAGGGTATTAAAATCTGCTTCACAGGATATACAAGCATTACAAACTTTGTATGCGGATGATCTGGAGCTATCGTTTGACGGTAACCGGATGAATAGTTTTGAAGAAAACATGAAACCTCTTCTTGCAATGGTCGGGCTAAAGGAAGTGAAAGAACGGCTGACTGAGCATTTCAACTTGTCCTGTTTACAAAAGATGCGGCAACAAGTCGGTCTTCCGGTGGGCGATATAGGTCCGTATCACATGATATTTACAGGCAATCCGGGTACAGGTAAAACGACGGTGGCAAAATTGATTGGCAAAATCTATCATTCTTTAGGAATACTTTCGAAGGGAGATGTAGTAGTGACAGATCGTTCGCATATCGTGGGACAATATCTCGGAGATACGGAAAAGAATATGCTCGATATTCTGGAAAAATCTCGTGGTAATGTGCTATTCATTGACGAAGCTTATACGCTGTATTGCAGAAAAGATGATCGGAGTGACTACGGATTACGTGCTATCGAGGTGTTACTTCCTGTATTGGCACAGAAAAATCCGGATATGCTTGTCATTATGGCCGGATATGAGAAAGAGATGGAATTGATGATGAGTGGGAATCAAGGGTTGGCAGGACGTTTCCCTCATAAACTTCATTTTAGCGATTATACAGTAGATGAACTATTCCAGATCGGGCAGAATTTATTAGATAAAGGCGAATATTGGTTACCGGAAGCAACAGAGGATATTTTCAGAAGACTTATTGCTGAAGCTGTAGCGAATAAAAATGCTTTATTCAGTAATGCACGTTGGGTGGAGCAAGTAATTACTACCGGAATTCTCCCTGCCATGGCAAAGAGATTAATGCGTAATTGTGATACGCTTTCTAAAGAAATGCTTCGGACAATAGAACCGAGTGATGTAGAGGAAGGAATGCCTCGTTTTATCAATGTATTGGCGGATAAACCTCAAAGAAACCCTATCGGATTCAGAGCGTAGATAAATGAAGAAGAATGAAGAACTTCCCTTGCGCTTACTACGCCGGAAGCTAATTCTTCATTCTTCATTTTTAGTTCTTCATTACCCAAGTGCTTGTTCTATGTCAGCGATGATGTCGTCAGCATTCTCAATACCTACTGACAGACGGATTAAGTCAGGGCGTACACCTGCTTCGAGCAATTGTTCGTCAGTTAGCTGACGGTGTGTATGACTTGCCGGATGAAGTACACAGCTACGTGCATCGGCAACGTGAGTGACGATAGCGATTACTTCCAGAGAATCCATGAATTTAATGGAAACATCACGCCCGCCTTTCAGACCGAAGGAGATAACACCGCATGAACCGTTCGGCATGTATTTCTGTGCAAGTGCATAATACTTGTTATCCGGAAGTCCACAGTAATTTACCCAGGCCACTTTATCATTTTTTGATAAGTATTCGGCAACCTTCTGTGCGTTGCGGCAATGTTGCGGCATACGGAGGTGCAGAGTCTCCAAGCCTAAGTTCAGCAAGAAAGAGTTTTGAGGGCTTTGGATACTTCCAAGATCACGCATCAGCTGAGCTGTTGCTTTGGTGATATAGGCTCCCTTACCAAAAGCTTTGGTATAAGTCAGTCCATGATAAGATTCGTCCGGAGTGCAAAGTCCGGGGAATTTGTCAGCGTAAGCATCCCAATCGAAGTTGCCACTGTCTACGATACATCCACCTACACTGGTAGCATGACCATCCATGTATTTAGTGGTAGAATGAACTACGATATCTGCTCCCCATTCAAACGGACGACAGTTGATCGGAGTTGGGAAAGTATTGTCTACAATCAAAGGAACGCCATGACTGTGAGCAACGCGGGCAAACTTTTCAATATCTAGCACTTCAAGAGAAGGATTGGAGATCGTTTCTCCAAACAATGCTTTAGTGTTCGGTTGGAAAACAGCGGAAATTTCTTCTTCGCTCGCATCCGGGCTGACAAAGGTAACGTCAATACCGAGTTTCTTCATTGTTACGCCGAACAGATTGAATGTTCCGCCGTAAATGGCTGAAGAGCAAACAAAATGATCTCCTGCCTGACAGATATTGAATATGGCATAGAAATTGGCTGCCTGACCGCTGGAAGTCAGCATAGCGGCAACTCCACCTTCAAGAGCAGCAATCTTGGCAGCTACTGCATCATTTGTCGGGTTTTGCAGACGGGTATAAAAATAGCCACTTTCTTCAAGATCAAAGAGACGTGCCATTTGTTCACTGGTCTCATACTTGAAAGTTGTACTTTGATAAATGGGCAGCACACGCGGCTCGCCCTTTTTAGGAGTCCATCCTGCTTGTACACACAGGGTTTCGGGCTTGAATTGTTTTGCCATAATGTTATCGGATTTATTGTTTTATTGCCAAAAAAAGTTTTTATGGCGCAAAAGTAAGGAAAATAATTGTATTTTTGTCCCCTTCATAAGTATTTAGTTTACTATTGAGAATAGGGAATTATCACGTTATTCTCAGTAGAATATGCCAGAGGAAATAATTGATTGTGATGACATACTAAGTCCGTATTGAAATGAAAAAGAGATTCTATATTCTTTTGTTATTTACTTGTTTTTTTTCAGTACCTACTCTTTGGGCGCAACAGAAGGCAACTCCGAAAGCAGGTGAAGGCATTTCTACTTTTTTGTTGCGTCATAACCGTTCTCCCAAAAAGTACTACGATGATTTTGTTGAGCTGAATCAGAAGAAGTTGGGAAAAAATAAAGTGTTGAAGATGGGAGTTAGTTATATTATTCCTCCGGTGAAGAAATCTACAGCTTCTTCTACGTCTGTGAAAGCGACATCCGAAAATAATACTTCCTCAAACAATACAAATAGCGATACTGCACTACAATCGGCTAAAGCCGCAAAAATAGGAGTTATTAAAAATGAACCCTTGTTTGGCAAAGCGCTAGCAAATGTAAAAGTTACTTCTAACAGGCTCGCAGGTGCATGTTTCTATGTAGTCAGTGGTCATGGAGGTCCCGATCCCGGAGCTATCGGAAGAGTTGGAAGACATGAACTCCACGAGGACGAATATGCGTATGATATTGCTCTTCGTTTAGCACGAAATTTGATGGAGGAAGGAGCAGAGGTGCGTATTATTATTCAAGACGCTAAAGATGGTATTCGGGATGATCCTTATCTTTCGAATAGTAAACGCGAAACTTGCATGGGGGCACCGATTCCGTTGAATCAAGTGCAACGTCTACAACAGCGTTGTAGTAAGATTAATACGCTCTATCAAAAAGACCGTAAGAACTATAAATACTGTCGTGCTATCTTTATCCATGTGGACAGCCGTAGCAAGGGTAAACAAACGGATGTCTTTTTCTATCATACTCTTCAAAAACCGGAAAGTAAACGTTTGGCAAATAATATGAAAGACATGTTTGAAGCTAAGTATGATAAGCACCAGCCTAACCGGGGATTTTCGGGGACAGTTGGTGGGCGTAATTTATATGTACTCTCGCATACGACTCCTGCTTCTGTTTTTGTAGAGTTAGGAAATATCCAGAACACTTTCGACCAACGTAGATTGGTGATGAGCTCTAATCGACAGGCACTCTCTAAGTGGCTGATGGAAGGCTTTTTAAAAGATTATAAAGCAAAAAAATAAACTTTTTACTCTTTTTCTTTGAACAAAAGAAAGAGCAAGGATGTTATATATGTGCAAATCGCCTGATACACTACTTGTAGGTATGTGAATATATATGAGTCAGCAATATGCCTCCCTGGCATAACAGGAAGATTGCATAGTAGTTTTGTCGTGTTTTATTTTGTGTTTGTGTTGTGACGGTGCTGCGATGTGAATCGGGGTACCGTTTTTTTATCATAATTTTTTTTCGATTACTTGTGAACAAAAAGAAAACAGTGTTGTTATATATAGTGCAAATCGCCTGGTATACTACTTGTAGGTATGCGAATATATATCAGTCAGTAATATGCCTCCCCGGCATAGCAGGAAGATTGCATAGTAGTTTTGTCGTGTTTTATTTTGTGTTTGTGTTGTGACGGTGCTGCGATGTGAATCGAGGTACCGTTTTTTTGTGATTACTTAATAGTTTAATCTTTGTATATTATTGATTAACGACTAAACCTTCTCTCTCTATCTATTGTTGGATTTATAATTATGAACTAAAATATCAATGAGTATGAAAGAGAAGAAGATTGCCCGAGAGGCGAGAAACAAAGAAAAGTTAGCTAATGACGATTGGGTAATGGCAGAATTTTACGCAACATGGTGTCCTCATTGCAGACGTATGCAACCTGTGGTTGAAGAATTTAAAAAATTGATGGAAGGTACACTTGAGGTAGTGCAAATTGATGTGGACCAAGAAGATGCTCTTGCTGATTTCTATACTATTGAAGGGACTCCTACATTTATTCTTTTTAGAAAAGGAGAACAGTTATGGAGACAGTCAGGTGAATTAAGTCTTGAAAGACTTGAGAGAGCCGTCAAAGAGTTTAAGTCTTGAAAAAATATTAATAAAAGAGTATGTTTTCTACTGTAAGTTTTAAATCGTGTTATAAAACATACTTTTTTATTTGGATAATTTGCAGATATGTCAAAAGTCCGTATCTTTGCAATGTGTTTTTCATAGTATTAGATTTAAGGTTAACAAAGGTTGGAGCAAGGCGTTGCTCCTTTTTTTATGTCCATACTTTTAATATTCGTAATTTATTGTGTTCAATTAGTCTTTTCTGATCTGTTTGTTTTTAATTTTCTCCCATATAAAAATGAGGTGGTTTCTTTTATATATTGATCATTTACTTAATCTTAGTTCGTACAGACAGGCTTTTACTTCCTCCGGATTACCTGAATGTTTTCCCTCGTCATCCGATAGTTTGATACATTCTCTCCATTCCTGATTGACATTCATCTTACATTGAGTTAGTTTCATCACAATATTGGAAGGCTCGAAACCTGTATCATTGGTGAGATTCGTACCAATTCCGAAAGAACAACGGATTTTATTCTGGCAATATTCCTGAATTTCTAATGCTTTGGTAAAGTCGAGGGCATTGCTGAAGACGATCACTTTAGTTGTTGCATCAATACCTAGCTCTTTGTAGCGGGCAATTAGTTTGTCGATGAATTTGAATTCATTGCCAGAATCACACCGTACTCCATCAAATAACTTTGCTTGCTTACGGCTTATGTTGCTGAGAAAAATATCGGAAGTGTATGTGTCGGACAGAGCGATTCCTAAATCTCCATCGTATACATTGACCCAATTTTCAAGTGCCATGTAATTTGCATGTTTATATCCGAATTGTGCACCATGAAACATAAACCATTCATGAGGATGGGTGCCCATCATTTTCATATCGTATTTCATTGCAAAATAACAGTTGGAAGTGCCTGTGCAATATCGGGCTGTTTCATTCAGTTTTTTGATAACGGCTTCTTGTACATCTGTCGAGAATCTCCTGCGTGTACCAAACTCAGAAAAACGAAGTTGATTACGATTGGATAATTCTACTTTTTCTGACAGTTTACAAAGGATATCACTCATATCCGCTATATTACCTGAGAACTTGTTTTTTATTTCGGATACAATTGCTAGTAAAGGAACTTCGTACAAAGTGACTTTATAAAGAAAATCACTTACTTCAATGTGTAGATGGTGTTCTTCGTCCAGATGAATTCTAATTTTGTCTGGATCGAAGCGGAAAGAGGATAACCATTCCCAATAGACTCTTGGAAGGAAGCGGCAATTGCGAGTCATATATTCCAGTTCTTCTTTCGTAAGTCTCAATTGGCTTAGATTATTGATTTCTTTTTTCAGTGTTTCCAGAAACTCTTCGGTATATTCAGTCTCGTTTCTGTCATTGAAACTGAAGGTTCCCATAGCAGATGGAAACAGTTTGATATAAGCGTACGAGGTGGTAAACTTATAAAGATCTGTATCTAGTAGCGTTTTGACAATCATTTTTTAGCTCTTTTATGATAGAAAACGCTGCAGAGTTAGTTTTTGTTGGCCAGACTTGGTGTCTAATTGCCAATAATTACTTCACTTACTTTTTTTCTAGGCGAATAAGGCATTGGTTGAGCATATCCTACTTGTAAAAGTAAGATGTGAATTTCTTCTATATTTTCTTTTAAAACTTTTTTGTATTTGTTCTGGAAGGGAAGCGATCTCGCAAGGTTGATTCATAAATGCAGTTGCTTTACCATGCTTCTTATGCTGATTTAGGGTATGCTTCATTCTTTGATCGCTACAGCATCGATACCTAACCCTTCAAAGCCGCTTTCCTCGATAATGTCATTAACGGCTTTGATCAAAGTTAGTTCTGTTGCCTGTCTGTTTTTGATAATCTCTTTTTCCATTGATTTATATATATTACTGATTGGTCACGAAAAAATGTTTCCTATTGGTAACATCAAAAGAAAAAGAGATTTATTTTATGATAATTCGACAGTAGGATTATGAATTGTCAATCCACCGTCTACAACAATCGTTTGTCCTGTGATGTAACGAGCATCGTTTGAAGCTAAAAAAGCAATAGTAGCTGCAATATCTTCGGGTTCTCCAAGATAAGGAGTGGCACATTGTCCCAGAAAGATATTTCTGACCTCTTCATTTAGATTGTTTAAAGCAGCAGGGGTGAGAATTAATCCTGGTGCCACAGCATTGCAACGAATATTTTTCTTTCCTATTTGAGTTGCGATATATTTGGTAAGGTTTATGACTCCGGCTTTGCTGGCACCATATAACGTTCCGTTAGTATCGGCTGTAATTCCACTGACAGAAGCAATATTTACAATGTTTCCTCCATTATGAGCAGTCATGATGGGGATAATTTGTTGAGAGAGATACATGGTACAACAAAGATTCAAGTGAAAAGCCTCGTCGAAGTAATCAATATCCAGTTTCTCGATATTTAGGTCTTGTTTAGGATTGGTTCCCCCTACATTATTAACTAAAATGTCTATTTGACCATATTCCTTCTTTGCAAACTCAATCAATTGCTTGCAACTATATAATTCTGTGGCAGAAAAATAGATAGAGCGTACATCGGCTCCTGACTGAGTAAGTTCGGTAGCAAGTTTATCTGCTTTTTCTATGGAATGGTCGGCAATAACTACTTTGCCACCTTCCGATACAAGCCGGCGTGTGGTTGCTTCGCCAATACCACTGGCCGCTCCGGTGATGATGGCTACTTTATTTTCAAATCTCTTCATTATGATGATTTTTAGATGGTTACCTTTCATCAATAACATATAGTCCTATAATTTGTTATCCCTAGTAAACCCTCTTTAATAAGATTCATTAGTTGGTTCGTAAACTTTAGCATCTCTTTTCGTCTGGAAGCTTTATATATTTAAGAAAACTACAAAATGTTAATGACAGCCCGATTATTTGTTAATGTGATTACGATTCTATTAAACCATGTTATAAAACATTGCGTTTTTCCGTAATAATTTGGAGATAAGTCAGAAACCCGTATTTTTGCAATGTGTTTTTCATAGTATTAGATTTAAGGTTAACAAAGATTGGCTGTCTGGGATAGATAGCCTTTTTTTATGCCCCTAAAAAAGTGAGAACTGATCATTTCGTAAACTAAGTATTTTCCTTTCTTTTATTATATCATTTTCTGATGGGTGTCCTATAAGTAGAGGCGAGTTTTTATCATGTTTCTGCATATTATATTCTATATGATTGTATTTACCTTTAATTGCGTAACAATAGATACATCCGTTTTGGCAACTTTCATAAGTCCCTATGTCGATACTCTCAATGCAATTACAGACTGACCTTTGATTCTTGTCTTTTTGTGCGAAAATGGGATAACCTGTTATTCGTTCGATAAGAATTTTATCGATACACAAGCCACTTGTAATACCTAGATGTCTTAAATCCACTTTGGTAGTACAGGTTTCTAATTGAATGGAAGGATAGTTATTAATCGTATTTTTGAATGAAATAGCCATATTTTCGATTTTATCTTTCCTTAAAGGTTGGATGTTGAATTGTCTCGTTGCATTAAGAATATGTGGATAATGGTCAATAAAGCCAAGCATGCATTTTTCTGTATGATCTTTAAGTTCGTCAGCGATCATTGCGAATCTTTCTTGATGAAAAGTTACATTAAATTCGCCGTTTGTTAATATGGGATCATATCGCCAGATTACTTTTTCTCTACCTACTTTATCCGAAAGTCGTTTAAAAGTATCTAGCCGTTTTTCAATCGATGGTAGGTTAATTTCTAGCTTATTTCCATATGGATTAAGGGTGAATTGAAAATAGTATTTATAATCCTGTAGTTGATTTAAGTTATTCAACATAGGTTCTGGATTTTTGGTCCAGAATACAATACAGTCTATTACAATCGGACTCAATGAGATTTTACTGAGCATTTTAGGATTAAAAGGATTAGGAACTAATACGTATCCTTCTTTTATCCGATTGAAAAACCACTCTGAGAAGAAAGCCGGAATGTCTGTCCGGCGGCTGGCACTAATTATCATAATTCAAAAGTACTAAAAATAACTAGTACAACAATGTTTTGGATTTTATTAATGATGAGCCGAAACAAAGTAATTTGTAGATGATCAATAGTAATGTGATAAATGAATGTAAGTAGAATTGTGAATGAATGTGTTAATTGTTAATTCAAAAAGTGTGAAATGTTAATGCTCTGTCGAGAACTTTAAACCATGTTATAATATGGCCGAATCAAACCTTGAAATTTGCTATTAATCTTGAAATAGGTATCTTTGTACAGTGTTTTTTTCATAAGTATTAGATTTAAGGTTAACAAAAGATTGGTTGCTCGTGATGAGTAGCCATTTTTTGTTTTTATACTACTGAGGTTGTTTATTCCTTAATCATCGTTAATAACATTTTAAATTTTTCGATAGCTGTTACAGCATGTGGAATGTTTGCCGGAAGTATAATACTTTCGCCTGCTTTTACCATGAAAGGTGTTCCATTGATAATGATGTTCGCTGATCCTTCCAGTATTTGTATGAATGCATCGAAGGGAGCCCGATGTTCGCTTAATTCTTCTCCTTTATCAAAAGAGAACAGAGTGATATTTCCCGAGGGACTTTTGGTTAATTGTTTGCTGATGATACCTCCATCTGAATATTCGATGAGAGATGTTAAGTGGAGTATTGTTCCTTTTTGAAATGATTGTTCCATATCGATTTTATTTTTAATTGAATATATGGACGATAACATTTGTGAAACCGGCATTGTTTACTAATCGTTCAAGAATAGATGATTGACATTTTTTTAAAGATAGAACTTTTATTTTGTGTTTTATAAATTATTAATCAGCAAAAATCAATTTCTATTGTTATAGTAAAAAGTAAGTTATTTCTATGGCTTGCTATAAACGAATCATTCTATCTACAATTTAGTAAAGAGAAAACATTATGAGAAAGAGTTTTTTATTTTTTGGAACACTATTAGGTGTTTTACTATTGGTTTCTTGTTCGGGAGGAAGCAAGAAGCAGGCTACTGTTGAAGTGAATACGGAAGAATTGGATAATGCAAGTAAAGTGATAAATTACTATCACACATCACTTAGCGTATTAAAACATGTAGCTAACCCGAAGGATATTAATGCTGTGCTTGGCTATATGGAGCAAACTGGTAAAGTTCCCGAGGTTTCTCCGATTGTCCCTCCGGAACTTTCTGCACAAGATACTGCGGAACTGATGCATCCGGGAAATTATTTTAGTGAAGAAATCCGTCAGCATTTGGAACAAACTTATAGTGGACTGTTTGGGGCACGAAATCAATTTTATGAGAATTTTAATAAGTTCTTGACTTACAAAAAAGCAAAGGATACAGCAAAAATCAGCCAACTTTTGGATGAGAATTATCGATTAAGTATAGAATTGTCTGAATATAAACAATTGATTTTTGATACATTGGCTCCTTTTGTGGAACAATCAGAGAAAGAATTGTTCGCTGACGAACCGTTGAAAGATCAGATAATGGCTATGCGAAAGATGTCTTCTACAGCACAAAGTATTCTAAACTTATATAGTCGTAAACACATAATGGATGGTGCTCGAATTGACTTAAAAATGGCAGAGTTGAGGAAACAGCTAGAAGCTGCTAAAAAACTTCCGAGTGTTGCTGGTTATGATAAAGAGATGAAAACTTATCAGGATTTTCTGTCTACTGTAGAATCTTTTATGAAGAATATGCAGAAAGCCAGAGATAAGGGAAAATATTCTGATGAGGAGTATAGTTCTATGATGGATGCCTATGAATATGGACTTTCTGTCATTTAAAAACGTAGTCTCCTGCTGTTTAATAATAAGTTTCATGAGGGAAGAAACTATTTGTTAATAATCTTTATATTAATAAAGTATTAGTTGTTTTCTTGAATTTGATCAAGGTTTTTGTATTGGCTTTCTTTTATTTTTGCCATCACAAAAAACTAAATGATCTATATAAAATAACTAATACCTTATGTAATTATGAAGAATCTAATTTTGACGGGATTAGGCATTCTGTTCTTTTCCATATTGATATATGGATGTTATGACAGTTTTGAATATGATGATTCGGGGGAAAAAGGTAGTTCTTATGAATCCGATCTTAATGTATTAAAAAAATTCGTGGATATTAATGAATCAACTCAGGAATATTACATTAATCCGAACAAGAAAAGTACAGTAATATCTTATATTACAAATTCAGATTTGGAGGAACTGAATGCTGTTAATCCCCAAAATGTATTGCAATACAAGGACAATTTGAGTATGCTTAATACAGAAATATTGCAGGCTATATCATCTCATACTGTAGATTATGTTGTAATGAGTACCAATCATCAGGTCATCATAAAGAAGGTTAATGAGGATGTTCCGGTGGAATTGAGTCATGTCGCTTTTTCTGCTTCGACAAATAATCAGGTGAGATCTTTGTTGGACATATCAGATCAAGGATTATCGAAGGATATCTATTCCAGAAATCTTGTAGAGACGGGAATAGAACTGAATCCATCTTTGTACACTAGGGATAATTGGTCTTTTAGGATACGTTGTGAGATTGGTGATTCCGGTAATAAACAAATTGTACGAGTGCTTTTTTGTGGAATGGGATATTTTAGTGTAGCTACTTTCAATTGGCTACTATTGAATGCCTATGATGGTAAAGTTCTATGGAATTTTACTTGTGAACAGGTAATGAATGAAGATTTGCCGTCCGTTGCACAGATGGTTTTCTTTAAATAAGTTATTGGAAATTGGGGATAATAAAATTGCGATGAGAATTGTTATTCATATAACAAATTCTCATCGCAATTTATTATAGTGTTGTCTTTGGGAAGATGACATTTTACGAGTTATTATGTGATTGTTTAGAGTACACTCGTTAAAATGACTTTGATGACAATGACGGACTCTTGCAATTTATTCTTTTATTCTACAGGAATATAAATTTCAGTCAGTAAGTCTTCAGGAGCAGTACAGCATGGGTTGTTCAAATATCGTTCTGCACTTGCTTCATCACGTATTGTGCACTCCATCTCCGGTAGATATTTTCCATAAATGGTATCGTATACAGCTTGTAGGTGCTCATAAGATCCTTTATAGATAAACGTTGCATAGCGACCGGCAGGAATTTGCTTAAATCCGATATCTCCTTTAGGAGCAACATTTTCAGGTATCACCATACATACATCGGTACGTAATTTATCTACTGGTGTCACTTTGGGGTCATCGTGGTAAATACAAAGAGGAGCTGCTTCTCCCATTGGTAGTTTTTGTTCAAAAATGAACTGACACAATCTTCCCCAAGTACCTCCATAGTCGTTAAGTTTGTAGTCTCCTGACAAACGGATATAAATAACATTTCGTTCAGGGATATTTCTGATTTCCTTTTTCAGTTCGAGATCAGGTCTGATAATCGCTGGTTTCATAATTACAAAATTTTTATTGTTTCTATATTCTAAAGGTGAAATACCATAAAACTGTTTAAACACTTTCGACAATGAAGAAGGTGATGAATATCCGATGCGATAGGCAATATCTGCAATCGGGATATCTGAGTATCGTAGTAGACGGGCTGCTGTTTCTGTTCGCGTCCGAACAATAAATGTGCCGATAGGCTCACCGAGGAAAGCTTTCATGATCCGGTGAAAGTAGAAAGGTGAAAAATTTGATATCTTGGCCAGCGATTTCAAATCAATCTCTTCTCCTAAATGTTGGTTAATGTATTCTACTACTACGTTTACACATTTCTGATACTCTTCTTTCGTTGTTTTCTTTGGTTGCATAGTTTTATTGTTATTTCCTGATGCAAAAATACAGGTAAAAAAAGGAAAGAACTTTTCCAATGTTGCTAAAATGTCTCTTTTTAGTTCTATTTTCTTCTGTTTTTCTCCGTACAGAAAGTAACAAAAGATGCTGGCAAAAGGAAAAAATAGCTTTTTATACCTTTGCCAGCATTCATATTTATTCTTGGGAAATTGCTTATAAGTTATACGATAATCCGTATTGTAAAATAACAAATTAAATCTCACACTATTTGTAACGCCAAACAGCATTGGGATTATTGAGAATAATCATTTGAATGATATGAATAGCCAAAAGGTTCATATAAAATAACATTCTCTTTGAACAAATTTTGTTTTATGCCCTCTCCAATACACATAATAAGCCTGTGACTATTGTACTTGATTATAGTGTTCGTGATAACGGATATACCTATAATGACTTTTGTGATTTCTATAAGTATAGTGAGGCGACATTGATGCGTATTTGGGATGGACATAAAAGAAATCAGCGAATCAGTGAACTGTTGGGTAAAGTATTACAAGAGAGTATTGGAACTGTTTCTATTATAGGTAAAAATGGTAAATGATGATCTGTCGTTTTGTTAGGCGTAGATTTGGATAAACTTTAAGAAATATCTTAAATTTAGAGGCAGGTGTTATAATAACCTGTCCCTAAATGTTTTTTGCTTAATTACTGGTTGTTATTCTTTTCAAAATGGTATATTTTTACCAAAACAGGAAATTTTATTAGGTATTGCTTATCTGTTTAAAATACTGTATATCTCTTAAAATTAATTTATTATAGTCATATTCTTTGATTTCTAAAAATGATCCTTATGATAAGTATGATGCCAAAACCATATCATTTTTGAGAAGAATATCTATTTTTGTACTTCCAATAATTGATGTTGTCTCAAAATGACTGAAGATATAAAGAATAAACTCCTGATGTGTGCGGATGTATACCACTGTGCTGAATTTATAGAAAATGATCCAGTACAGTTTCCCCGTCGTTACAAAGTGAAACAAGACATTGAGATCAGTGGTTTGCTGACGGCTATTATGAGTTTTGGTAACCGTAAACAGATATTGAAAAAAGCAAATAAGTTACATGATTTGCTGGGGGACTCACCGTATCAATATGTTATTTCTCGACAATGGGAAAAGGATTTTCCTGTGGAGGTGACTCATAGCTTTTACAGAATGCTGTCCTATGCTGACTTCTATGGATATTTTCAACGATTATATAAAGCATATTCGAGATATGAAAGTTTGGAGGATGCTTTGAGCAGACATGCTGGAATTCCTATGGAGAGGTTATGTTCATTTCTTGAAGTGTCTCCAAAAAGTCCGCAGAAGAAGTTGAACATGTTTTTGCGTTGGATGATTCGACGAGATTCAGAAGTTGATTTAGGCATTTGGGAGAGTTTTGACCAGAGAGATTTGATTGTACCTTTGGATACACATGTCTGTCGTGTTGCCTTTTTCTTCAAACTGACAGATACTGATACTTTTTCGTTAAAGAATGCACGCAATATCACTGCTGCATTGGCAGAGGTCTTCCCTAATGATCCATGTTTGGGAGATTTCGCTTTGTTTGGTTTAGGAGTCAATGGAGAAATATAAGATCTAAAGTCTAATGAAATAATTGTTCGGATGAAAAGATTCGATTTTAGGCGGAATTTGGATAATCTTTTATCTATTTGAATAATGATCTGGCTATAAAAAAAATGGATAGTGTATTTATACAATTCATATGAACATTTCTACATTTCAATAGATTAATAGTATAGCAGTATACTTAGAGTTTATACTTTTGCACTGGAATACCAAGATAGTTTGCTGGGACCATTATTTCTCACTATATGATTGACTGGAAAAAGAAATTTATTATAATATGGACAGGACAGTTGTTCTCTATATTAAGTAGTTCGATAGCACAATTCGCTGTTGTTCTATGGATTAGTTTGGAAACAGGTTCTGCGGAAGTATTATCTTATGCAACTATAGCGGCATTGTTGCCTCAGGCATTGTTGGGACCATTTGCAGGAGTCTTTGTTGATCGTTGGAGTCGTAAGTGGACAATGATAGGTGCAGATAGCTTTGTTGCCCTCTGTTCGGGAATCATTGCTTTACTGTTTTATCTTGATGTGGTAGAATTGTGGCAAATTTATATATTGCTTATGTTTCGTTCTATTGGAGGTGCTTTTCATGCTCCGGCTATGAAATCGTCCATACCTCTGTTAGCTCCCGAGAGCGAGTTGATGCGTATTGCTGCTGTGAATCAAGCTATTCAATCTGTTTGTAGTATAGGAGGACCTGCTTTGGGTGCAATATTATTATTATCCTTTGATATGAGTATGGTGATGTTGCTTGATGTTGCCGGGGCTTTTATTGCTTGTACATCTTTGCTATTTGTCTTTATCCCTAATCCTAAAAAAGAGCTTTTGTCAGCAAAAGGAGTGATGAACGATATGGCTGAAGGTTTTAAAGTCATACTGGAAAATAGAGGAATCAGTTGGGTAATGGCTACAGAAGTATTGATTACATTCTTTGTTCTGCCAATTGTTGCCTTAATGCCACTGATGACTTTACAAAACTTTTCAGGTACAGCCTATCAGGTAAGCCTTATCGAAGTTTTATTTGGAATAGGTATGTTGATTGGAGGAATATTATTGGGAATATGGAATCCTAAGATACGGAAAATATTTTTAATTGTTTCTTCTTATTTTTTTCTGGGATTTACATTAGCATTAAGTGGATTGCTTCCTTCTGATGGCTACATGATATTTGCAATTCTAACAGTAGTACAGGGGATTGTTATTCCTTTTTATTCGGGTCCATTCACTTCCTTGTTGCAAACACAATTTAAACCAAACTATTTAGGTCGTGTATTTGCGTTATTTGATAGTGTAAGTCTTTTCCCTTCTATTATCGGATTGCTTGTTACCAGCTTTATGGCTGATTCATTGGGTATTGCTAATATCTTTTTATATTGTGGTATTGCTATTGTTCTGACAACTGTTCTGATGTTGTGTATTCCTTCAGTCAGAAATCTTGGGAAAGATGGTTTTTAAGTAATTATATGTATATGAACAGTGATACAGGACTTTTCATATAAAGCTTTTGTCGGTTTATCATTGTTGCGCTTAAAATGAATACGCTCATTTAAAGGCATATCAAAACTGCTCGCTTTTTTTATACTCTCTTATGATTGCAAGTGAGATAACTTTCATAACGTATTTATTTGAAGTAAAGATCATTTGTGTACAGCTTTTATAGTTGTACAGATAATATTCTCTATGATCTAGTTTTTTTATATTAACCTGATTGATTATCTGGCAATAACCAATAATATGTAAGACAGCAATATGAACATACAAGAAATCTGAATGTTTAAAAATTCATAGAAGCATAAATGCCCCAATGCTTATTACCAAAAACTGCCGGAGATATCGTCAGATTATGTTTCTTGGCGAACGGACGAGTGAATATATAACTACTTCCGACACCTATGGCAGCTCCGGCAAGTATGTCCCAGCAGTCATGTCTTTTTGCATATACACGTCCCCATGCTACATATCCGGATACAAGATAAGCAGGAATTCCGTATTTCCATCCATATCTGCGTTGGATAAAAGAAGCTCCCTGAAATGACATGGCTGTGTGGTTGGATGGGAATGCATGATTGTCACTGCCATCGGGACGCTGTTTTTTTATACTGTATTTTAAAATGTAAGAGGTTGCCAAACTGGTTGCACCTCCTAAAACCAATTGTTCGGTACCTTTATAGTCTTTCATAATAAGGGTAGTTATTAAACCGGCTACCGGAGTTGCAAACATTAAAACATCTGTTGATTTTTTCACGTTTTCACGAGGCTGTGCTTGGATGGAGTTCAGAAAGCAAGAAAAGAGTAGCCAAGTACAGATAACTATTTGGCTCCATATATTTTTTGAAATTTGATCCATTTGGTTTTGTCTGATTGTTAAAGTAGTGTTTATATACATTCAAAGTCTTTGTTTCTACAACATTTTGAGTTGTATGAGTTAATTTTGCGTCAAAGGTATTATTTTTATTTGGATTTTATGTTAATCTCTTGACTCGTACCTTAGGGGAGGCCTTATCTTTGTGGCATAAAACAACTGCGCAGAAGTTTATGAAGAATAAAATTAAGTTTAAAATCGGAGAATTTTCCAAGCTTTGTCAAGTGACTGTCAAGACACTTCGTTATTATGAAGAGGTAGGATTATTAGTGCCTGTTGAGGTGGATGAGTGGACTGGTTATCGCTATTACGATATCAGCCAACTTCGAAGAATGAATCGGATTGTCTATTTAAAGCAATTAGGATTTAGCCTTGAAGAGATAGGTGAATTGCTTGAGGATGGTAGGTCTTATCCTAATCCTGATCAATTGAAGAGAAAGGTCGAAAGTTGTAAACAGGAGATAGAACATTTGATGTGGCGACAGACTGAACTCTTAAGGCTTGAAAATATGCTCCATAAACAAGAAAAAATCATGGAAAAAGTAGTTAAAAAATCGCTTCCGGCAAGAATATTTGCTACACATCGTCGTAAGATAGATTCTTATCAGGAATTGTTTAATCTTTGTCCGAATATTATCGGACCGGAGATGCAACGTTTAGGTTGTCAGTGTCCTGCACCTGAATATTGTTTTACGGTGGAATATAATGAAGAATATGGTGTGGATATTGACATTGAGTTTTTTGAGGCAGTAGCAGAACGTGGCAAGGATTCAGATTTGATTAAGTTCAAGGAACTTCCTGAAGTACCCGTTGCTCTTTGTGTCAATCATTATGGAGCATACGAGAAAATGCCGGAAACTTTTGCTGAGTTATATGCTTATGCCGAAACGAATGGTTACGAAGTAAGTGAACAACCTCGTTTTTGTCATATAGATGGTATCTGGAATAAAGAATCTGTGGATGAATGGCTGACTGAAATTCAGTTGCCTGTAAAACGATAATTACTATATCCTGAAACGGAATCTCACAAATTACTCCATGAGTAAATTTCGTGAAATTCCGTTTTACTAATTTACATACTCTCACCCAGTTTGGCATTAATCATCTACTTACACCGAATTTATCAGTAAGCATTCCAAAATATTCTCCCCAAAACATTTTATTTATTTATGTAAAAAAATCTGCTGTCGGGAAGTGCAGCGAACAGTTTATCAACTTCTGCCTTATTGTCTATGTTTATGGAAAGACTAATATTATTTCCTACAACAAACTTAGGTCCGCAATCTCCCCTTGTATCACGCCCATTAGTACTGCTTTTCCAACTTGTAGTGAAACATGTATGATTCTTTTCTTAAATTCTTCGGACATAGATGGTATACTTTATTGTGTGGAGATTTTGTCAAAATGACTGATCTACATAAACTCTTCGCCGAATACCGATTTGTAAAAGTTGAAGGCTTCTTCACAATACAATTACCATCAAAATTGAGATAAGGATTAATTTTCATCATAATGGTTGGTTTTTAAGTTTATCGATGGTTATTATAACTATCGGTAAACAACTGAAGAACTGTGAATTTGTCGGGGTAGTTATAGTTCTCGTAGTTTCATTATGATTGTTTGTTCGAATAGATATATCATATCCGAACATACCATTTTGCATATAATATTAAAATTATGCAATTCATATTATTCTATTCGCATAATCTGAATTAAATAATTATATTTGCAAAAATACTAATGATATGGCAAAAGTGATAAATCCTTTTATAGTAACCGGAAAGATTGAACCGGAATATTTCTGTGACCGTGTGGAAGAGTCGGCACGACTTATCAAATCTATAACGAATGGTAATAATCTGGTTATTATTTCACCTCGACGTATGGGGAAAACCGGACTGATTCAATTTTGTTATGATAAGCCGGACATCAGAAAGGAATATTATACATTTTTATAGATATACTTCATACATCTAGTCTTCGGGAGTTTACCTATCTATTAGGGCGAGAAATTTATGAAACACTTTTGCCACGTAGTCGTAAAATGATCAAACTGTTTATACAGACTATGAAATCTATTAGTGGAAAGTTCGGATTTGATCCTGTCACCAATTTACCGACTTTTAATGTCGAACTTGGAGATATAGAACAACCGGAATATACACTGGAAGAGGTCTTTCGATATTTGGCTGCTGCTGATAGGCCCTGTATTGTGGCAATTGATGAGTTTCAGCAAATAGCAAAGTATCCGGAGCGGAATATTGAAGCATTACTTCGTACACATATTCAGAAGATTGGTAACAGTAATTTTATTTTTGCAGGTAGCGAACGTCATATGATGCAGGAAATATTCTTGTCTGCTGCACGTCCGTTTTATCATAGTGCGGATATGCTAGAACTTAAAGCCATTCCGGAGGAAATGTATGTTCCTTTTATTGTTAAACATTTTAGAGATCGTAATCGTCATATTGAAACTGAAAATGTAAAGAAGGTCTATCACTTTTTCAAAGGTCATACCTACTACATCCAGAAGGCTTTTAATGAATCATTTGCAGATACGTCTGAAGAAGCGGAATGTACATTAAATACGATTCAGATAGCGATCAATAATATGATTGCTTCAAATGATACCATTTTTCGCGAAATATTGTCGAATATACCTGAAAAACAAAAGGAGTTACTTTATGCGATTGCTAAAGAAGGTGAGGCAGAGCGGATTACTTCTGCACAATTCATTAAACGTCATGGTTTGTCTTCTTCCAGTTCTGTACAATCGGCCATGAATAAACTATTAGAAAAGGATATTATTACGGAAATTAATAAAGTCTTTTCTGTGACGGATAAACTTTTTGCGTTGTGGATAAATAAAATATATGGTGGAATATATCTGGTTACTTAAAATTAATATAGTTCATGTAAATTCTGAATATTGAATGACCCACTTCTTGGAGGTAAGGAGAACATCATTGTATAAAAACGAGTAATTCATATCCTAATAGATCGATAAAATTAGAGGAAGCATAAAAATAATTGCACTAATACACATCCACAACAATACTACTTACCAATCAATTTCTTTGATTCCTTTACTTTGTAAGAAAGTATTAGCTTTGCTGAAATGCTTACATCCTAAAAAGCCATATTCGGCAGACCGGGAGATGGATGTACTGTTGTTAAGACAAGGTGTTTATTTGTGTCTATTAAAGCTATTTTTTCTTTTGCATAACTTCCCCATAACATGAATACTAAATGTTCCCGTTCATCACTTAACTTTTTAATGACTGCATCTGTAAATGTTTCCCAACCCATATTCCGATGTGATCCTGTTTCATAAGCACGTACAGTGAGGACAGAATTCATTGGAAATACTCCTTGTTCTACCCAACGATTCAAATTTCCGGAAGTGGGTATTGGTTTTCCCAAATCCTGATGTATTTCTTTAAAAATATTAATTAATGATCCGGGAATTGCTACTCCGTCAGGCACAGAAAAACAAATTCCATAATATTGTCCGGGATTAGGGTAAGGATCTTGCCCGAGAATGACAACTTTTACTTTCTCGAAAGGACACGAGTTGAATACATGGAATATCTGATGTCCGGGTGGAAGAACTTGTGTTCGTCCATATTCACTCTTGATAAATGTTACCAATTTCTCAAAATATGGTTTGTCAAATTCTTCTTGGAGACGTTTACGCCAACTTTCCTCTATTTTCACATTCATAGGTTACTTCTGTATTCTGTTGTAACATTTTTGATACCAAAGATGCCTTTGTTTTTTTCATCTAAAAGGATTCTTTTCCAATTGAAAAAATATATATCACAGTATTCCAACAGATATGACTCTTCGTTAAATATTCGTAACATAGTAAGAATAAAAAGAGGATATAAGATTATAGCATCCTTCATACATGTAAAGAATTGTAATATATTAATAGTTAGTATACAAAGATACGACTACTCAATGTGCTACACCTTACAATAACTCTTTTTTATATTTCTTTAATAGTTTTGGAAATTGTATTTGTAATACAGTTAAAATTAATCTCTTTGTGCTAGTTGAGATTAAGATAAATTCTTTTTTTGACATAGTTAGAATAAGACGTTATTTATGTTAGAACTAGAAATAATACAATCTTTGATTTATGGCGGAGAGGGCTACAATGTAGAGTTTAAAGTTCGGATACCTTTTACCGTTGTATTGTGCGAAGTTATTTAAAGTTTTGGGGTAGTCAGGGATATATGAATTGAAAAAAGATCGAAATTTACTTGTAGTTTATATAGGAGTATCTAAAAAACATAAGGGACTTTGTTGCAAAACATCTCAATGTTTGTTTTCAATCATTGGGAAGTTTTTTTTAATCTTCTCAGTGTTTTTCACCCTTTCAAAATGACAAAATGACATATATGACCTTTTTCTAAGTGTATTTTATTCTGTTGTTTATATAATTATCTGATTATTAATAATATATGCCCTGTTTGTAACTTTTTTAAGGTATTTGTAGGAAGTGTTGATTACGCGGGCCTAAAAAGATGTTTTGATACATAATATTATACTGATTGGTTGTGTTAATTTGTTTTTATGTTGATATTGTTTGATAAAAATGATACTATATCTTATTTTGACTCTATTTTATGGTGTGATTTTTGAATGTTTTTTAATTAAGTAATTATATTGTATAGTATTAGGGTGTATATGAAATTAATGTTAGGAATATTCTTATAATTATATCTTGTTTTTATCTTTTATGTTGTTTTTTAAAGTATCATATGTCATTTTTGTCATTTTGTCGTTTTGAACAAGAGTGGCAATGACACAGATTATAGTATGACTAAATTTATAATAAGCATATAATCAGATGGTTATTGAAGTGTTTAAACTTTAAATTTCTTTTTTTTAGGTTTATAATATGCTTCAAGTCTGCGTAATTTATGCTTTTAGGAATGATAGTAAATATCGCTTTTTGTCATTTTTTCAATGAAGTGAATGTAGTTATAAATGAATGTTTGAAATTGAAATAATGTGTTACAATGGTTGTTGTGTAAATATAGTGACGCTATCTTATCGTCATAGCGTTAGTATAGTTGTAGTTTAGTGTTGCTATAACCTGTGTATAACGACACCCTTTTGAATGCTTTCAATTATATGGATAAGGGAGCTAGGCTATTGGATGTACTCGAGTGTACATTGGGAAACATCAAAGGTTCTGGTAGAGATAACTGTAGTCTCTCTGTTCCAAGTAATTGTACATATAAATACTGCGTTGAGAAGAATAGTGAAGTAATGAAGAATCAAAATGCGGTTCACATACTATCTAAAATAGGTACGTTTTCGCAACGACATTTACTCTGTCATAAGTAATTCTGACATCAAGATTCGGACATTGATTAAAGGCGTATGAAAGTACTATCCATTTCATTGACAAGCAAAAGTAAGTGCACTTCAATAGTCTGACAAGCCTGTCATTCTGCCATTTTTCACTTCATTACTAATGACGAAATGATTGTCACTGTTATTCAGCCGACTGAAAGGAGGAAGAATCTTTTCTTTATTAGTACAAGAAGAGAGCCTTCGACAAGCTCAGGATGACCGGATACTTCTATTCGTCATTATCGAATAGTATTACTTTTCCTAAGCGATACAGATTCAGAATGCCAAAGCGAAATGATAGAAGATTTTAGTATTGATACACTTTTAAGGGGTATTTTCTAATTTAAAGAATTATCTTTTTGTTTATTGCTGTCTCTGTATTCTTTAGGTGTTTGGTTATATCTTTTGGCAAACTCCTTATAAAAATGCGAACGATTGAGAAAAGCAGTTTTATACATAATCTCTTGAATGGTTAATTGGGTAGTCAGCAACAGTTTGGCCGCGTGGCTAATCCTCTGTTCTTTAATAAAATCTTTCGGAGGTAGCTGATCCAAAGCTTTGAATTTGCGATATAAATTTCGGCTACTGGTTTGTAAAGCTGTTGCCAATTCATCCGGACCAAACGAAGCATCATCTATGTTTTTTTCGATCATCTGAATAGCTGTTTGTAGAAACTCCTTATCCTCTTTCTGAATCAATTGTCCACCACTGAACTCAAAGATGCTAGCGGATGAGTTGTAGTATTCTTCCATTTCTTTTTGCTTTTTTATTAAATGGCGGACTACTGTCTTCAGGTATTGAGAATTGAATGGTTTAGGGATATAAGCATCAGCACCACATTCTATTCCTTCTATTTTTTCATCTGTTGTGTTCTTGGCAGATAGAATTACTAAAGGAATATGTAGTGTGTGTTTATTTCCTTTCAGTAGTTTGGTTAAGGTGATACCGTCCACTTTGGGCATCATAATATCTGTGATGATTAACTCCGGTGTTTGTTGTTTTAGTAAGTTTAGTCCCTCTTCACCATTTGCGGCTGTTAATACCCTATATTCATCAGAAAGAATATCCTTCAACATCCACAATAGTTCTTTATTGTCCTCAATAACTAAAATAGTGGCTGAAGTTGAAGAAGACTTATTATCTTCAGAAAGAGTCATTGGTTGCTTTGACTTTTTTAATGAATAAGATTGTATGTGATCAGCCTCGATGTTATTTTTTTCTTCTTCCTTTTCAGAAGTAGAAGGACTTACTTCTAAAAGAGGCAATGTTACAATAAATTCTGCATATTTGTCTACCTCACTTTCAATATGAATTTCTCCTTGCAATAGCTTCACCATACTTTGACAGATAGCCAGTCCAAGGCCATTTCGTGATGAAAGGCCTTTGATACTGTTTTCTTTAATGTTATCGAGTACAATATAACGGTTAAATATAAGAGGAATGCTTTCTTGACAAATACCTTTTCCTGTATTATATACTTTGATTTGCAGATTTGAATCGATTTGCCTTACAGAGATGCGAATTACCCCTTTTTTAGGTGTATATTTAAAAGCATTGGAAATCAGATTGTTTAATACTTTACTAAAACAATTATTGTCACTATTCCAAATCAGCTCGCGTTCAACTTCTGTTTGAAGAAAAATATTGTTTTGTTCCGCTAACTCGCTGAATGAATCGATAATTTCGTTAGAAAGTACACTTATGTCTAATTTCTGAATATGGCATATCTGATTACCTGTTTCCATACGTCGGAAATCAATCACTTCCTGGATAAGGCTATTTAGTCGTTCAGAGTTTGACTTTATAATTTGTATATATTTGTTAATAAACGAATCGGTGTGCTTATAGTTCAGAATCCGTTCGCATGGACCATAAATAAGAGTTAATGGGGTACAAAACTCATGAGTGATATTGGTAAAGAAACGAAGTTTCTCTTCATACATCTCTTCCTTATATTTGGCATCAAGTTTCTGGGTGATCTTATTTTTTCGTTGTTCATATTTCCACCTAATATATCGGATGATACCTAAAATACAGCCGATAATGATCAATGAATAAAAAATATAAGCATAGATCGTTTGATACCAGGGAGGACGTACAAAAATATGGATACTTTTGGCTAGTTGATGGCTATTGTTGATACCATCATTGTATTTTACTTTTAGAATATAATGCCCGGGAGGAATATTAGTAAATTGTGCTTCATGTGACCGGGTATCCATCCATACATTATTGAAGTTCTCCAGCTTATATGAATATTGGCTGTTTTCTCCATTAATATAATCGACTGCCACAAATGAGACGGCAAAGAAGTTTTGATGGTGATTAAGAACAATTGTTTTTTCATCTTTTCTCTCCTCAACAAATTCGGAAATGTTATATTCCTGATTGAATATTCGTAGTTGAGTAAAATAAATCTCCGGTAAGAATCTTTTTTTCTCTTTAGGATTGTTTTTAATCCAAACAAGTCCGTCTACTCCCCCGAAAAAACATCTTTTTTTAGTAGGATCCCAATAATAAGCATTATCGCTAAATTCAATTGTTTTCAGTCCTGTTTTATGATTTAAATTCTGAAAGGTGTTTTGGTATGGATTAAAAAGAATAATGCCGGTATTGCTACTAAGCCATAAATTGCCTAAATCATCCTCTAAAATTCCATGTATGGTATTATTAGGTAGCCCTTCATTTTCACTATAATTTTTATATTCGATTTCTCCATCGGGTAGTATAGTAATCTTTGTCAGTCCATAACTGGTACCTAGCCAGAATTGATGGTTTCTATCTTGATGGATACATAGAATATCGTTCATAGGAACAATTCCGTCTTTTTCGGTAAAATTGATGAGGCGATAGTTCTCTGTAATTGTGTTCAGCCTGATGAGGCCATTACCACGCATACCTATCCATAGGATTGAATCATTCTCGGCACATATGGAATATATCTGGTTGTATTGCACCTTATTGGGGATATGGAAATGATAAGGACGGATATTTTTTATACTAACATCATTATTGTGAGATTGAATGGCAATTTTTAACAAACTACTTCCTGATCCTACCCATAGCAAAGAGTCTCCCTTTTCAAGAATGGAGTGTACTCCCTGAATTCGTACACGAGTAGGATTTTTTAATGTGTGTATTCTGTCATCTTTATAGGAATAATAATTTAGTTCAGGGCCATCGGAACCGATCCATAAGATTGGTGAGGAACTTCCGGGAGTAAAGGCGAATATTGCATTATTGGTTAATCCATCTTTAGTTGTGAGGTGCTTGACATTAGTTGCTGTATAGTTAATTGCAGTTTGATCATAGTCTTTAATCTTGATAATACCGTTTTCCTTAGTACCCAACCATAATGTATTTTGCGAATCAGTATAGATAGCACGAATCGGACGTTTTTTGGAAACAGGTAACTGGTTAAGAGTGATATTGTTATAAGTGTATTCATCTTTAGTCCAGGCATATACTCCTTGCCCGTCAGTTCCAATCCACACAATATCCTGTTGAGTATCTTTGTATAAAGAGAATACGCCGCAATCAATTTCCAGCCATTCTACTTTGTAATTGCATGAAGCATTGAGGCGTATCAGACCATTTGTCTTGAATCCTATCAGAAGGTCTTTGTTATCAAATATAATAGAACCTATTTTCCCGTTTTCATTGATTAATGTGCCTGGATTCGTTATGAAGTGAGTCCCGGTGGAGTCAATATAAGAAATGTTACCTCTGTTATCAACAATGATAATTTTTTCTTCACTATAAAATGAAGTACGGATAGAATAAGGATAATTAAAGTCCTTGTGCCGGATTAGCTGAGGTACTTCTTTCTGATTGAAAGATAGGGTATATTTCTCCAATTTTCCTTGATTATGAATCCAGATCGTGTCATGTGAATCGATAATAAGGTTAGAAACATTGTCATGTACCATTCCGGGATGAGTAGGCAGATTGATAAATTTCTTTTGTGTTTTGGAGTAGAAAGACAAAACGTCCGGTTTACCGGAAATATAAAAATTATCATGACTGTCTTTTGCCATATGAGAATTTTCGCCGAATTCATCGTATGTTTCTTCAATCTTGTTGGTTAGTTGGGAAAGCTTGTTGAGTCCCCATTTGGTATTAATCCAGAGATAAATGCTATCTGTTTCTATAATGTCTTTTATGATATTACTCGATAGAGTATTCTGGTTCTTAATGTCAGGTTTATAAATATGTATTTTGCGGCTATTATACATATTCAGTCCGTCATAAGTCCCTATCCACAGAAAGCGTTTATCATCTTGAAATAGACAAGTTACAGAGCTGTTGGATAATCCGTCTCTACTGCTGATTTGCCTGAGATTATATGCATAAGTAGTTATCGTGCAAAAAATATAGATTATACATATGATAGTCTTTTTCATTGTTAGTGTTGCTTAAAATATAAACTTCACAAATATATAAATGAATCGTTTGATCTTTGCAAAACAGATGTATTCAATTTCGCCAAAAGTGTATTTTTCCGCATTATTAGTTTATTTTCATATATAATTGGCGAGATTCGGCATATCTTATTCTCTTGCTTCCTTCTATATTTGTCGAGGATGCAACACGATGAAAGTTTTCAATAGGTATATTATCATATAAGAGAAAACAATTACTATTATTATCTAATATTAAATTAAAAGTTATGCAAGAAAGACACATTTTACATGGTAGGAGGATGCCTTGGATAAGTTGGCTGCAAAGTATGTCAGCTTTTCCTAAGAA
The DNA here is from genome assembly GCF_000614145.1 of Bacteroides faecichinchillae JCM 17102. Lineage (GTDB taxonomy): Bacteria > Bacteroidota > Bacteroidia > Bacteroidales > Bacteroidaceae > Bacteroides > Bacteroides faecichinchillae. The sequence continues at coordinate 46,073 of NZ_BAKK01000030.1, forward strand.
ATCAATTCTTATGGTTGTGGTGCTATTGTTAGCATCTATTGTGACAACAAACACTTATGGACAAAATGCAAGTACAACGAAATCCATAACCGTTCAGGGGCAGGTTATGGATGCAGAGGGTGTTCCAATTCCCGGTGTTAATATCAGGCTTAAAGGACAGAATACAGGTACTATTAGTGACATGAATGGTAACTATAAACTGTCGGATGTAACAGAAGATGCAGTGATTGAATTTTCTTTTATAGGTTTTGCTACGCTTGAAAAGAAAGTGAAAGGAGAAACATTGAATGCTATCCTTCTGGAAGATACTAAATCACTGGATGAAGTTGAGATTGTTGCATTCGGTACACAAAAGAAGGAAAGTGTTATCGGTTCGATTTCAACATTGAAACCTGCGGAGTTGAAAGTTCCTACCAGTAATCTGACAAATGCTTTGGCAGGACGTGTCGCAGGTGTTATTGCCTATCAGCGTACCGGTGAACCGGGAGTTGATGACTCAAATTTCTTTATTCGTGGTGTGACTTCGTTTGGTTATGCAAAATCTCCGTTGATATTGATTGATAATATTGAAGTAGACACGAAAGACTTGTCTCGTCTGCAACCGGATGATATTGAAAGCTTTTCTATCATGAAAGATGCTACTGCTACTGCTTTATATGGTTCGCGTGGTGCAAATGGTGTTATTTTGGTGAAAACCAAAGAAGGACAAACCGGAACTATGAAATTAAATCTTCGGGTAGAGAATTCAATTTCTACTCCTACGAAAATGTTGGAATTGGCTGATCCTATTACTTATATGAAATTGCATAATGAGGCCATTTTAACTCGTGATCCGTTGCATGCGTTGATGTACTCGGAAGATAAAATAGATAATACTGTACCGGGACATTCGAGCGTGATTTATCCTGTAACGGATTGGCGTAATGAACTGTTGAAAGATTATACGATGAATCAACGTGTTAATCTGAATATTAGCGGCGGTGGTAGTATGGTGAATTATTATGTAGCCGGTTCTTTTATGCAGGATAATGGTATATTGAATGTTGATAAAGCAAATAATTTCAATAATAATATTAAGAATCGCAATTATTCAGTAAGGTCGAACATCAATATAAAACTGTCAAAGACGACTAAATTGATGGTGCGTATGAATGGTGCTTTTGAGGATTACAATGGTCCTTTAAGTGGTGGTTCTGATCTTTATTACAAAATAATGCAAAGTAATCCGGTATTGTTTCCGGCTACTTATCCGAAAGACGAAGAACATGCTTATGTGAAACATATTATGTTTGGTAATTCAGGAGATGGAAAATATATTAATCCGTATGCTGAAATGGTAAAAGGATACAAAGAAACAGGACGTGCCAAATTGGAGTCGCAGTTTGAATTGAATCAGGATCTGGACTTTATAACCAAAGGATTGAAAGTTCGTGCGTTGTTTAATACCTCTCGTTTGTCTTATTATTCGACTTCTCGTCAGTATAAACCTTTCTACTATGCATTGGGTGAATATAATTATATGAATAACACATATGCTGTTGATATTATAAATCCTAACGACGGTACGGAATATCTGGACTATAATGAAGGAGATAAGACAATTACGGCCAACACTTATTTGGAAGCGGCAGTGAATTATGATCGCGAGTTTGGCAAACATGGTGTTGGTGGGTTGTTGGTAATGCAATTACGTAACAATCATCAGCCGAATGCCAGTTCTTTGCAGACATCTTTGCCGAAACGTAATGTCGGTTTATCGGGACGTTTTACATACGCTTATGATAGTCGTTACTTTGTAGAAGGGAACTTTGGATATAATGGTTCGGAACGTTTTGATAAAGATCATAGATGGGGCTTTTTCCCGTCGGCAGGTTTGGCATACATGGTTTCGAATGAAAAGTATTTTAAGAATCTTCTTCCTTATGTGCAAAAGTTGAAATTGCGTGCTTCTTATGGTTTGGTAGGTAATGACAATATTGGTGATTCCAACGCCCGTTTTCTATATTTATCGGAAATCAATATGAATAATGGAGGAACCGGAGCTAGCTTTGGATATAATGAAGGTGCTTATAAGAAAAATGGTATAGGTATTAATCGTTATGCGGATCCCTCTATCGGTTGGGAAGTGGCTAAGAAAATGAACTTTGCCGTTGAAATGACATTTTTGGATGCTTTGAATGTTACAGCTGAATATTATAAAGAAAGTCGTGACCACATCTTGCAGTCGAGAGCGGACATTCCGAACACAATGATTATGGAAAACTCCTAATGCAAACTTAGGTAAAGCGAAATCTCATGGTGTCGATTTGTCTTTGGATTATAATAAGTATTTTACGAATGATACGTGGTTGCAATTACGTGGTAATTTTACCTATGCTGCCAATCAATATGTGGAATATGAAGAAGTGGAATATCCGGGAGCACCTTGGAAAAGCCGGGTCGGCAATCCGATTGCTCAAGAATATGGATATATTGCCGAAGGTTTGTTTGTAGATGATGAAGAAGTGAGAAACTCTCCTGTACAATTTGGAGAATATGGAGCCGGTGACATTAAATATCGTGATGTAAATCGTGACGGTGTTATTTCAGAGTTGGACATGGTACCTATCGGTTATTCGAAAGATCCTGAAATCGTATATGGCTTTGGTGCTTCTTACGGATTTAAGAATTTTGATGTTTCCGTATTCTTTCAAGGGTTGGCAAGAGAGTCATTCTGGATAGATTATGGCAGAGTTTCACCTTTCTTTGATAATTCTGGTACGGATGCTCGTGAAAATAACCAGTTAGCTAAGTTTATTGCAGATAATCATTGGTCGGAAACGAACCGTAATATTTATGCGGTATGGCCTCGTTTGAGTGATTCTTCTATTGAAAATAATGCCAAGAAGAGTACATGGTTTATGCGTGACGGTTCTTTCTTACGTCTGAAACAATTGGAAATAGGTTACACATTGCCACAACGGCTTATTCAGAAAGCTGGGTTGAAAAATCTCCGCGTATATTTCACTGGTAATAATTTATTCTGTTTTAGTAAGTTCAAAGAATGGGATGTAGAGCAGGCAGGTGACGGTTTGAAATATCCGTTGCAGAGAATTTATAATATTGGTTTGAATTTAACTTTCTAATTAGAGAAGAGCGATGAAAAAAATACATATACTTTTATTAGCAGCATCTTTATCATTGGGTTCTTGCAACAATTATCTGGATATCATACCTGATAATATTGCTACAATTGATAATGCATTTACGATGCGTACTGAAGCAGAGAAATTTCTTTTTACCTGTTATTCTTACAGACCGGCAATCGGTACGAAAGAAGACCCGGCCATGTTTGGTGGTGACGAAATTGTTGTTACTAATTATTTTCGTGAAAGTGCTTCTTATCAGTCTGGCTGGTATGTAAGTCGTGGTATGCAGCGTTCCAGTGATCCTTATTTCAATTATTGGAATGGACAACAGCAGGCCAAAGATATGTATCAGGCATTGCGGGATTGCAATATCTTTCTGGAAAATATTCAAAAAGTCCCTGATATGACTCATGTGGAAAAGGATAGATGGACGGCAGAAGTCAAGTTCTTAAAAGCTTATTATCATTATTGGTTGGTACGTCTGTATGGTCCGATTCCGCTAGTCAAGGAAAATCTTCCCATTGAATCAGGTTCTTCGGAAGCCAGAGTTTACAGAAATACGTTGGATGAATGTTTTGATTATATTGTTGAGTTACTCGATGAGGCAATTACTAGTGAGGGCTTACCTGACAGAATCGAAAATGAAACAGAAGAATTAGGGCGGGTTTCTAAAGCTGTTGCTTATGCTTTAAAAGCAGAAGTTATGGTAACTGCGGCTAGTCCGTTATTCAATGGTAATATGGATTATGCCGGGCTCACTGATAACAGAGGCATTGAGATTTTTAATCCACAGAAATCTGAAACAGAAAAGTTGAAGAGGTGGGAAGATGCCGCTGAAGCGTGCCGTTTGGCAATTGAATTTTGTGTAGGAGTGCACTATGACTTGTATAAACCGGAATATTTTGATTATACCAATATGACAGATGGTTCAAAACAAGTTATGGCCTTACGTAAGATTATGGCGGAAAGATGGAATAATGAAATAATCTGGGCAAATTCAAATGCTTGGTTCGCTAATTATCAGGGGCATTGTATTCCTCGTGGGTGGACCTCAGAAACTGTTAATAATACCAGTGGTACTAGTGGTAATTATGCAGTACCTTTGAGGATTGCGGAACTCTTTTATACGAAAAATGGAGTTCCTATGGAAGAAGATAAAGAGTGGAAATATGAAGAACGTTATGGAGCCGCGAAAGTGGGTGCTGACAATGCTGCTTTTATGGCAAAAGATCAGTGGACAGCTAAATTTAATTTGAATCGTGAAGCTCGTTATTATGCTTCTTTGGGATTTGATCGTGGTATTTGGATGGGACAGGGAACGAAGGATGTGAGCAAATCTAATTATTTGAAGGCACGAGCTGGAGAATCAGCTGCTAATTCGTTTGAACCAAGTTGGAATCTTACGGGATTTTGGCCTAAGAAATTAACTCATGATGGAACGGTGGTTACAAAGAATAGTGTAACTTATGAAAAATATCCATTCCCAGTGATTCGTATGGCAAGCCTCTACCTTCTTTATGCAGAAGCTTTGAATGAGATAAACACTTCTTATGAAAATGTATTGCCTTGGATTGATAAGGTACGTAACCGGCAGGTTTGAAAGGAGTCGAAGAATCATGGACCAATTATTCTAGTGATCCGATGAAATTTAAAGACCAAAAAGGTTTACGTGAGATTATCCATAATGAACGATTAATAGAATTGACATTGGAGAGCCAGCGCTTTTGGGATCTCCGTCGCTGGAAAGAAGCTTTGAGAGTATTTAATCAACCGATTACCGGATGGAATTTATTATATAATTCTGCTGATGATTATTATAAAGAAACGTTCGTTTTCAGTAGGGCATTCAATGTGCGTGATTATTTTTGGCCGATACAGGATGCTGAATTGTGGCGGAATAAAAACTTGAAGCAAAATTATGGTTGGTAATTGAATAAACGATATAAAATGAAATAATTATGAGAACGAAAATATATACTTATTTATTGGGCTTGCTGGTTATTTGCACTTCTTTTCTGACAAGTTGCGGAGAAGCTGATTTGAACGAAGCTTCCGGAAAGAAAGTTGCTCCTCAGCAAGTGACAGTCAGGGAGGTTAAGAACCTGAATGGTGGGGCAATTATATACTATACACTTCCCGATGATCCGAACTTGAAATATGTACGTGCTGTCTATGATGTCAAGCCCGGAGTTGAGTCAGATGCCAGAGCCTCTTACTATGTAGATTCCCTTGTTGTGGAAGGTATGCAAGAAGGAGGAAAACATGAGGTGAAGTTGTATTCTGTAAGTTATGGGGAAGTTGCCTCAAAACCTGTTATAGTAGAAATCGACGCAAAAACTCCGGCTTATCAAGAGATTTGTCATACACTGAAATATGATAAAACCTTCTCCGGAGTAAAGGTTGAATTTGAGAACGAGACAAAAGCTAAAGTTGCTATTGGTATTGTTAAAAAGAATACTGAAGGAAAGTGGGAACAACTTTATATGCATTATACTGAAGCTGTCAGTGGCAACTTCTCTGTTCATGGTCAGGAGGCTGTTGAAACGGAATTTGGCTTCTATGTGCGTGACCGATGGGGAAATCTTTCTGATACGATTTCATTTGTTACTGTTCCTATTATGGAAATAGAATGTGATAAATCCCTGTTCAAGAATGCTAAACTGCCGGGTGATGAGTGGGAATGTCATGCTTGGGCTTCGATGAAACTGAATGCAATAGAGTGTATTTGGGATGGTCGCACAGTAGGACTGCCGATGTATCACTCAAAGAATGTAACGATGCCGCGGCATATTACCATTGATTTAGGTAAGAAATATCAATTTAGTCGTTTCGTATATTATGGACGTTGTGATACACAGAATAATCCGGAGGCTTATCAGAAAGGACACATCCATTTATTTGAAATGTATGGTAGTAATAATCCGAATCCGGATGGGTCATTTGATGAAAGCTGGACACTAATCAATAATTATGAAACAGTGAAAGTATCAGGAGGAGGTCCGAATGATCCGGTAACAGAGGATGACCGTAAGAAAGTCATGGCAGGTGAAGAATTTGAAGTACCGGAGACAACGGCTGCTTACCGTTACATTCGTTTGCGTGTATTGGAAACATGGGGTGTATATGGTTCATGGGGCGAATATGAGGCTAGTAGCTTTATCTATATAAATGAGCTGACTTTCTATGGAACGGAAGCCGAATAAACGGAATTCATTGAAACTTATAAAAAGAACAGATATGAGAAAAAATTATATATATACGATATTTGCAGCAATCGTAACACTTCTGTGTAGTTGCGACGGGATGGATGCCCCATATGCTGATTTTATAAAAGACGGCCCAATTGTTTATATTGGTAAAGCTGATTCGTTGAAGGCTTTTTCGGGGAAAGAACGGGTGAAACTAGCATGGCAAATGCGGAATGATCCTCGGGGAATAAAAGCTAAAATATTCTGGAGAGATCGTACTGAATCGGAAGAGATTACTTTAGACCGTTCTAAGAAGGAGTTTGAATACATTATTAATGATCTGGACGAATCAACTTATGTATTTGAGGTGGTTATTTATGATAAGTATGGAAATTCTTCTTTGGCAGCAGAGGTCACAGCGGAAGTATACGGAGAAGTCTATGAGAGTTATCTTTATCCGCGTAGTTGCTACAAGTATAGTGGTAAACAGGTTTATATCGACAAAACTCTGAATAAGTGGGTGGTGACGTTGAATGCTATCCGGGATAATACAATGATAAATACGGAGGTTGTTTATGTGGATAAGAATGGAAACGAACAGACTGTTTCATGGAGTGAGAAATCACAAAAATCTCTTGTGCTGGAAGATTATGTAGAAGGTAATATGGTGAAATACAGAAGTTGCTTTAGTCCGCAGGAAAATGCGATTGATGATTTCTGGACAGATTACACCTACTTTGTGAAACCTGCGGAGAATTAATAAAATAGTATTGATATAGTAAGAGAGGAAAAACTCCTTCTGTGTAGGATCCCTTTTTCCTCTCTTATCGAAAGATGTAATGATTGATAATGAAGAAGCTAATAAGTTTATTTTTTGCACTCTTGTTCGTCTCATTTCCTATATGGGGGAATAGTATTCGTAATGATGCTAGGGATGGGAACAGAATCTGGCTGGATTCGAAGGAATTTCATCAAGGAGAATTTTGTTGGAAAATGATAAAGGCCGGTGATGTTAAATCGACCGCTGACGAGATTTCGTCATTGGGGTATGATACTCATGACTGGATAACAGCTATTGTGCCTGGAACCGTATTGAATTCCTTAGTTTATAACAAAGTGTATCCGGAGCCTTATTATGGAGTGAACAATAAGATTGAGTCCGGTAAAATTCCGGATATATCAAAAGTGGGTCATGAGTTTTATACTTATTGGTTTCGTACTGAGTTTGATGTACCGGAGTCTTTTGCAAAAAGAACGATTTGGCTTCAGCCGGAAGGGATAAATTATAGAGCAGAGATTTGGGTAAACGGAAATTTATTGAGCACAATAAAAGGTATGTTTACGAATGACTATATCAATGTGACAGATTTCGTAAAGGTGGGACAAAAGAATGTTTTAGCTATTAAAGTATACCCTGTGGATATGCCTGGATCTGCCAAACCAAAGAACTGGGGAGCAGTAGGTGAGTTTCATAATGGGGGGAATGGAAATATCGGCCTTAATACTACGATGTTGATGACAGTAGGGTGGGACTTTACTTTCATGGATGGCATTCGTGACCGTAATACGGGTATCTGGAAAAGTATTTCCTTATATACTACGGGTAAATTGGCTATAAGACATCCGTTTATAAAGTCTGAACTAAGTAAACCGGGATACGATGTGTCTCGTGAATCCATATCGGTAGAGGTTGTCAATCCGACCAACTCTATGGACACTGTAAAATGTGTGGTTAGAGGAGAAATTGTTGGAGAAAATATTGTAGTGGAAAAACCGTTGCGTATTTTACGTGGAGAAGAGAAAACAGTTACGTTCTCTCCCGAGGAATTTCCACAGTTGATTATGTCCAACCCCCGTTTATGGTGGCCTGTCAATAAAGGACCGCAGAACTTATATCAATTAAAAATGACCGTTTCGGTGAAAGGAGTTGTATGTGATTCTGTCACAACACGATTTGGTATTCGTGAAATTACTTCCGATACAAATACACCGGATAAGTCACGCATATTTTATATTAACGGAAAAAGGATTTTTATTCGTGGAACAAACTGGATTCCTGAGGCAATGCTACGCACGTCAGATGAACGTACTTATGCGGAATTGAGATATACCCGTCAGTCAGGAATTAATTTAATTCGTTTCTGGGGTGGAGGTATTGCTGAATCTGACTATTTCTATCAGTTATGTGATGAACTGGGCTTATTGGTTTGGCAAGAGTTCTGGATGACAGGAGACACCAAACATCCTCAGGATAAAAAGACATATTTGAATAATGTAGAATCGACAGTGAAGCGTATTCGGAATCATCCGTCTATTGCTTATTATGTATGTTCGAACGAAAGTTCTGAAGTAACGGGAATCTATGAATCGCTTATGGAACTTGACGGAACACGTGGATATCAAATGCAATCGGAATGTAATGGGGTACACGACGGTAGTCCGTATAAACAAGTTAATCCGATGCAACATTATGAAAATACAGCTTCTGACAGGGGAAGTCGGGTGGATGGTTTTAATCCGGAATATGGTGTGCCTACATTACCTACAGTGGAGGTATTGCGTGAAATGATGGATGAGAAAGATTTATGGCCGATCAATAAAGAGGTCTGGGATTATTTGGATGGAAATGGCTTTCATCTGATGTCTACCATGTATACTGATCTGGTAAATAATTATGGAACTTCATCGTCTATCGAAGAATTTGCAGAAAAGGGACAGTTTGTCGGAGCGATTAATTCAAAGAGCATTTGGGAAGTGTGGAATTATAATAAATTGGATTATGGAGATCGTTTCTGCTCAGGATTATTGTTTTGGTATCATAATTGTTCGATGCGGCAGGTAAGTGCCCGTATGTGGGATTGGTCTTTGGAACCCACTGCCTCGCTTTATCACACCGCTAATGCTTTACAACCGCTTCACGCACAGTTTGATTATTTAAAGAATACAGTTTCAGTAGTAAATGACTATTATGAGAGTTTTAAGGGGTATACTGTCACAACACAAATCTACAATATACAGAGTAAAAAGGTATGGGAGAAATCAGTTACGATTGATATTCCTGCGGATGGAGTGGTAAACGACGCATTGGTAATTGATTTTCCTATGGACATTTCTCAGGTGCATTTTATTAAGTTGAGGCTATTAGATAACAAAGGAAAAGAAGTATCGTCTAATTTTTATTGGCGGTCAAATGATGAATATAAAGGTAAAAAGACATTGACAGGACCTGCAACTTCGGGTTTTGAGGAACTGAAAAATCTGAAACAGGCAAAACTACAAACATCTTATAAAATAAGGAAGGATGCTGACAATTATTATGTCGATATAAAGATGAAGAATGTATCCGGTTCAATCGCTTTTTTCAATCAACTTCAATTGCTTGACAAGCAACAGAAACCTGTCCGTCCTTCGTTTTATACGGATAACTTCTTTTCTTTATTGCCGGGAGAAAGTAAAAGTATTACCATTGAGACATCAAAAGATCATGTTGTAGAAGATCCGGTTTTGGTAGTTAGAGGCTGGAACATCGTTAGAAAAGAGTTTATGTTGAAATGATAAACT
>NZ_BAKK01000029.1 GCF_000614145.1 Bacteroides faecichinchillae JCM 17102
GAATCTCCCCCTGAAAGCCCTGCATCTTCGAAGATGGAAGGGCCATAATATAGTACGGCGTTCACTCCCATAAACTGACCTAAAATGGCTATACACACACCAATGATAACTGCCTTAAGAATTCCCGGCTTCATCAGTAATGCCCATTCTGATTTTGTCTCAGAGGTCAGGACTGATTTTGTTTCGCTTAATTGACATTTAGCTTCTGAAATCGAGTTATATATTCTCTCTAAAATATTGATAGCTTTTTCCTCTTTTCCTCTAACGATCAACCATCGTGGACTCTCTGGAATAAAGAATATAATAATGAAGAATAGTATAGCAGGTAATGTTTCCATTCCTAACATTCCTCTCCATACTTCAGAAACGAATATTTTATTGAGCCAGAATATATCCAAGTGAGCACCACTTTCAACCCATGATAACAACTGATAATTGACTAAATAAGCTCCTAAGAAACCTACCGTAACAGCCAATTGATAAAGAGATACTAAACGGCCTCTGTATTGTGCTACCGAAACTTCTGAAATATAAAGAGGAGAAACAATAGAAACAACACCAATTCCAACACCACCTATAATACGATATATAACTAATTGTATAAAGTCAGCAGAAATGGCACATCCCAAAGCTGATGTAGAAAATAAGACAGCGGAAATAACCATCGTCATTTTTCGTCCCAGCTTATCACTCAAAATTCCAGCGAAAAGAACACCTATAATAGATCCTACTAAAGCGCATCCTACATACCAACCTTGTTGCATTGCATCCAATTGGAAAAGTTGAGTCACCTGAGCTATTGTTCCGGATATGACAGCAGTATCATATCCGAACAAAAATCCTCCTAGTGCAGCTACAACTGATAGGAATATAAGATAACTAAAATTAATGGTAGACTTCATAGTGTACTTTATTTAATTTCAAAATACTCTCTATATCTATCATATAAATGCCCTGCCTGCAAATAAGCGGATTGAGGACTCATAAAATGAGAGAATTCAAAAGTAATAGCCTTGTCATATCCAGCTCGTTTAGCAGCCTCAAGTTTCATTCGAAGTTTATCAAATTTAATGGGTAGAAAACGAATAAGCATATCACGATCCAAAGTCTCTGCGTTTGTCCAACATTTCATACCGTACTTATCTGCCAACTTTTTATTTACAGTAAAGAACTCATCTAATTCATCATAGTCAATATGACCATCCTGAAAAGCACACGCATCTACCACATCATGAATACCATCAAAAATTTCATTCCATTCCTTTTCGTGTTGTTGCACAGAAACTGCATCTTCTTTGGTCAGTTTATCTGTACCCATAATAGCTTTCTTACCATCAATCCATGGAGAAATAAAAGTCGGGAGACCATTAGAAACATCCTTGCACTGTTTACCCATTGAATGAAAAGCATCAATTGCCCCTTTTGTCGCCCGACTAATTTCTCCACTGATGTACCAGCCTCCGAAACTTTTATATTTCTCACCGTACATCTTCCATACTTCGTCAATTACATATTTGTTATCCTCAATCTCCCAACTCAAATCTCCAGTATCCCAATAGCGTCCGGAATCATATAAACCAAAATAGAATTTCATTTTATACTTTTCAGCTAGACGCAAATACATATCCACTAAATCTACCGACGGCATATAACATCCTTTCTTCAAAAGATAAGGAGAGGGATAAGTCATAAACTTACGGTAACCGGAACGGATCATGATTACTGTATCAATGCCAATTCTCTTCATATGCTGAAAATCTCGGTCCCATTCTTTTTCTCCCCAGTTTTGATGAGGAATATCATGAGAAATCTCATCCAAAAAAGTTCCGGTTATCTTTAAACCATTATTTTTAGGAACAATTAGTCTACTTTCTAAATTTCCAGCCATATCTGCCGGAGAGGACTCTCTCCTCCCCTCTTCATTAGCCGCAAATAATGAAGGTGCAACCAAAGCAGAAGCCCCAGCTAAAGCAGCCTTTTTTAAAAAATCTCTACGATTATTCGTTTCCATAGTTTCAATTTTTGTTTTATTTTATATATGTACCCTATTGAATAAACTCTCCAGTAATGTTCACTTGTTTTTGATTGAAAGGGTCTAACATCTGATCGATTAGAATCGCCATTTCTCCTCTCAATATATTTCGTGTCATATTCAAATCCTGTAATTTGAAAGTTCTCCAAATAGTCTCCGGATCTGCTGTGATATCCAAGTTTTCTTCATTCCCTATTTCCTGAATAAGTTGAATAGCTTCCTGAATACTTAGTGTCTCTGCTCCCAACTTTTTCAGTTTTTCTTTTGCAGCGGGAAATATATCGGATAAGCCTTCTAATCCGGATGTTAATAATACAGTATCAGCTTTCAACCAAGTTTGATTAGACCAATCAACATTCTTTCCTACTCCCTTTAATATGCCTGTAGCACCAATACGCTGATATGAAGCAAATTTAACATCTGTCACAGGAACATCTAAATAAGGAAGTAAATATCCTTTTGCATTTAAGATAGCATTCTGAACATCACGAACCGGTACTTCACTGACTTTCTGATTGTGATTTAACGCCAATGCACCCAAAGCACCAGCTGCCTGTCCGATCTGTAGAACAACAGGTTGTAAACGCGTTGCTCCATTAACAATATTAGATACAGAAATTGACTTTTCTGCCACAATCAATCCTTCCACATTTTGAGGTATTAATGTTCCTAAAGGTAGACCAAATGAAGGCACTGGATGAAAATAGAGATTGGGCAATTCTTCATAACCATGATAACGGGCATGATGATGGTCTACCGGATAATCTCCCACCGCAATACAAGTACGATATAATTTCTCTTTCTGTGTATATGGATTTATTATTTGATTCAAATCAAAACGAACCAGTCCATGAATTCTTCTGGACTCCCTATGGTAAGGAATAAAAGGGAGTTTATCTGCTGTAGGAAATTCGTCATCTGCCAAACCTAGTGTATTATACCCTAATTCATGTTGTATAAAATAGATAAAACACATTGTATAATGTTTGGCATTCTCCAAAGCATGTGTACGCTCTTCAGGAGTCATTTCAATCAAATTGATATAATAATCATTGCCTTCTATCGGCCAGTTAATCATATACTTCTGATTCGGAAGTTTTCCGTAAGTCATCATCATCTCTTTTGACCATACACGATCCGGTTCCTTAGGAGTTGTGCATATCGGATTTGCACAGGAACAAGCAAACTCGTTAGGATTGTATCCATTCGGTCTTGGAATTGTAACATCTCTCCCATAGTCTTTTAATATTGCAACATAAGTGATATCCTGCACAATATTATTCTTTTTCTTAGGAGCAATATCTTCATGTGTATTTTCTCGGCTTTCCATACCAATATCGTATTTCACTCCACACATTTTAGCCACATCTCCTAGCTCTGTAGCGTCAATCAGTATTTTGGCCTGAACGATTTTAATTCCTTCTCCTTCGACACTCACTTTAGCAATCCACTTATCTCCTTCTCTTTTTATCTCTTTAAGATGAGCATGCTTCCATACTTTAAGATTTTTCTCGGCTTCCACCATTTCGTGAAAAATTTTATTTCCAACCGAAGGTTCAAAAAGGACTTTACTTACCCAACCTGTATTCAGTGAATCTAATCCACCATAATAATCTGCTAATCTAGTTTTAAATTCTCCCCAAAGTCCTGCTGGTAAATTATAATTTCCGTCTATTGCACTTACCCCTGCAGATGTTAGCATTCCCCCTAACCAGGAGCTCTCTTCTACAACCAAAGTGGTCGCCCCCATACGTGCAGCTTGTATACCTGAAGTTACACCACTGGCACCACCACCTACAACAAGTATATCTACATTATTTTCTCCTGAACATGTACAAGAGATAGCGAATACCATCAAAAGCATACCGTAGAAGATTTGGAAGAGGTTTTTCATTTCAGAATCATTTGGTTACAACGTATCTTAATTAATATCACGCCACAAATATACTTATATTTATTAAATAAACAATAGATAATAAATTATTTTATTATTAAAGTTTATATTAAATACATATTTCATTAATATAACGAGAATATTTCTCAATCATTAGAGGAGAAACGTCTTTATACCTTATTATATATAATATAATCAAGTCACAATCAGTATGGAAACTCTCTTCAATCCTAATATATTAAAGCCTACTTCCTCCAATTATAACTTTTCTATTATAATTCCCTGTATTTAATAAAAAAATTAATTATCTTTGTAGACATTACAAAAATGAATAAGACATATGAACCAACAATTCTTGAAGGAAATCGAAATGGGCTCCAAAAGCGCCCTTGTCAAAAAGCGGATAATTACACATTATATATATAATGGCAGTTCTACTATCCCCGATCTTTCAAAAGAGCTGGATTTAAGCGTACCCACCGTTACTAAATTTATTGGCGAAATGTGCGAAGACGGATATATTAACGATTACGGAAAACTAGAAACTAGCGGTGGACGCCATCCGAACCTCTACGGACTAAACCCTGAATCTGGTTATTTTATAGGGGTGGACATAAAACGGTTTGCAATCAACATAGGGTTGATCAATTTTAAAGGAGATATGGTGGAGCTGAAAATGAATATACCTTATAATTTCGAGAATTCAGTAGAAGGAATGAATGAGTTATGCCGGCTCATTCTCAGTTTTATAAAAAAACTCACCATTAATAAAGAGAAGATTCTCAATATCAATGTAAATTTATCAGGCGGGTTAATCCTGAATCAGGCTATAGTTTCAGCCAGTTTAACTTTGAAGAACGCCCATTAGCAGATGTTTTATCAGAGAAGCTTGGTTATAAAGTTACTGTTGATAACGATACACGTGCTATGACTTATGGGGAATACATGCAAGGCTGTGTCAAAGGAGAAAAAGATATTATTTTTGTAAATGTCAGCTGGGGAATAGGTATCGGAATTATCATTGATGGCAAGGTTTACACTGGAAAGTCAGGTTTTTCTGGAGAATTCGGACATATCAGTGCTTACGATAATGAGATTATTTGCCATTGTGGGAAAAAGGGTTGTCTGGAAACCGAAGCTTCCGGTTCTGCTCTCCATCGTATTTTATTGGAACGTATTAAAAATGGAGAAAGTTCTATTCTATCAACCCGAATATCCTCAGAAGAGAATCCCATTACTCTTGACGAGATTATCGCTTCAGTAAACAAGGAGGATTTATTATGCATTGAGATCGTTGAAGAAATAGGGCAAAAGTTAGGAAAACAAATAGCTGGATTAATCAATATTTTTAATCCGGAATTAGTCATTATAGGTGGCACAGTATCATTGACTGGTGATTATATCACACAACCAATCAAAACTGCGGTACGCAAATATTCCTTGAATTTAGTCAATAAAGATTCCGCCATTGTCACATCCAAACTAAAAGACAAAGCTGGGATTGTCGGAGCTTGTATGTTGGCACGTAGCAGAATGTTTGAAAGCTAAAATAATGTTTTCAGTCCTCGATACAATTATAGTAACGCTATGATATAAGTATAGTGTCGGTATACTCTATAAATACCGTCACTATATTGCCCCTATTGTGACAGTATCACAAAACAGTGTTCAAAAAAGGCCACTACATTTTAATTAAAGCAAGAAAAAGACTTCATTTCTTTTTGTTTTTTCAAATAAAGCTGTAATTTTGCACGCCGTAAACGAGAGACAATGCCGCTATAGCTCAGTTGGTAGAGCAACGCATTCGTAACGCGTAGGTCGCCAGTTCAAGTCTGGCTAGCGGCTCTCAAATGAAAAAAGCAGCTAAAACGCTGCTTTTCAATTTATTACCTTTCAACAATAAAGCCGGTTGGTTATAAAAAAAAGTGGTATTTTTCGCGGGTAAAATAATAGGAGTATCCGAAAAGAGTGTCTAAAACTTATAAATATGGTAACATAACCATTTATTATTTTAAAAGCAAAGTCAAATTCAGAGGGAAATTATCCAATTTGGATTCGTATTTCTGTTAAAAAAGAAAAATCTTATATCAAAACTGATTATAAGAGTGTATATGAAGCTTTCGCCCAATGTTCCCTAATAGATTCAACTTTAGCATCTTCTGTCACCAAGTAGCCACATCTCCTAACAAAGATCTTCTGCTTTATATAGTTTATGACTAACTGCCAAAACGATTCTTTTTTGAGCACGTTCCGTCATTAACCTCTTTACTATAGCCTCCTCACGCTCCAGTGCTGTTAGACCTTATTAGGGATGCACAAGACACCCAATATCAGCCAATCTACGAATGTTGAAAAATATAAAAGAGTATCCGGTTGGAAAGAAATAATGTCTAAACTCTGAACAAAAATATGAAAAGGAAAAATGAATGATTATTTTCTTACCACAGATTACCCACATTCTCACAGATCATAAATATCATATATTTAATATTTTATCAGTGCGAATCAGAGCATTCTGTGGTAATTTTATTACATTATTTGCAATCCTAGAAAGTAAATTTTTCTATCTTCATTGTACCCAGGGTCTGTATTTTAGGAACCAAAGTCACAAAGTGTACTGCCTTTTCGTGAGCAGCTAATGACTCCTCATCAGCCATGTTTCACAAATCATGAGAATGTCTGGACGCGTGGAACTCTCAAATATATCATATGCAATACAGCCTCCATCCTTCAGAGAAGAAGCTACCAATCTTTTGCAGCCTTCAACAATGCTGCACGATTACTTTCACTTACTTGAATAAAAACATTCAGTCTAATCATAACTATTAAATTTTAAATATACCACAAATTTACATGATAATTCTGAATTTCCCTACAATCATACTACAATAAAAAATGCCACTTGAAAAAATAATCAAGTGGCATTTCAACTATATTACATATTACAAATATCTACTTATTAAAGCGCCTTATCAATTGCTACCTTAATCAAACCTTCCATCACATCATATCCCTTGCTTACCGGATGTACCCCATCTCCAGCTCTTGCATATTCAGGATTCATAGCCAAAGTTTCAGGAACAACCATTGATTGATAATAATCTACATATGGAATTTTATTAGCTTTAGCATAGGCCTCAATCCGTTTATTTAATGCTTTTATCTTTTGAGGAGCATCAGTAATTTTTGGATTCCATCCAAAACCGGCAGCTGGCAACACTGAAGTCAAAATCACTTTTATTTTATTTGCTTTAGCCAGTTCTACCATAGAAACAATATTTCCAAATGTATAATCCTCGACATAAGGTCCAGTATTTTCTGCTACATCATTAGTACCGGCATTGATCACTACCAAAGCAGGAGAAAGATTAATCACATCTTCGCGAAAGCGCAACAAAAATTGATAAGAGGTCTGTCCACCTATACCACGACTGATATACATTCTTTTTAAAAAAGTCGGGATGCGTATTTATCCAACCTTCTGTAATAGAATTCCCCATAAAAACGACTCTTTTATCCTTCTTTGTGGGTTTCGACAATTCAGAATTGTCTTTTGCAAAACGCTTGAAATTTGCAAATTCATACTTTTGCGCATAAGTCTCTCCTACCGAAAGTCCCAAACATACAATGGTCAATAACATCCATTGCCCTAAAAAATTCTTTTTCATGTTTATTGATGTAAGTATTAGTGAACTAAAATTCGCGTAAAGATAGAAATTTGATTTCATATAATGAAATCAAAAAACAAATAACCGTTAATACGAGTCACAAAAAACTTAATCTGTGTTATATAACATACTCTTTTTCTTGGATTATTTGCCATTATGCAGAAAGTCCGTATCTTTGCATTGTGTTTTTCATAGTATTAGATTTAAGGTTAACAAAGGTTGGAGTACAGCGGTACTCCTTTTTTTATGCCTATATCTCAAGAAAAAGAATAAATATTATAATTCCTTAATGATTCTTGCCAACGGTATGAAGGGAAAGTTGTTACTCGTTTAGATAATACATTGATAGACTAAAGTATGTCGAGAATATACGGGGAATTATTTCGATCTTTCAGGAAAGTCAGTGACATTTCTTTCATAAGTCACTTTTGTTTAGATCCACATTTCTTTAAGCAGGAACCCTATTTCTTTGGATATATAAATTGCCCAATTCTGCTTTCAATTAAATAACTTGGAAAACGAATTGGGCAAAATCAGGTAAGTAATACGACTTACATAAAAAGTGAGAACATATGATATATCACTTTATTAAAGTGATTTTTAATACATTAGTTATTTAGCTGCTGTAGGGGCCTGTATACCTTCAGAAGTAGCACGCTCTTCCATACGTTTAATACGGATATCTAGGTCTGGATGGGTAGAGAACAACTGGTTCAGCTTATTATTCTTTTTGGCTCCAGCTTCATCTTGCATCTGCTTCAACCTGCGGAAAGAGAGGGCCATTGCCCATGGATTCTTACCCGATTTTTGTAGAAATTCATATCCGTAATCATCAGCATCACGTTCTTGCTTTTGTGAATAGGTGGAGTTTACCAATGCCTCACCTAAGTCGCCCAATTGTGAGTCAGTTAGCTTAGCTGCAGTACCACCCTGTGAAGAAATGCCGTCTTTCAGTGCAGAGGTGAGTAGAGCTGTACGGAATCCTTTTTTGGAATCTTTGTGTGCAATGTGTCCTACTTCATGACCAATGACACCCAATAGTTCTTCATCACTCATGATATCCATCAGTGAAGAGAATACACGTATACTTCCGTCTGCACACGCAAAGGCATTCACGTCAATTACATAATAAACCTTAAAGTTCAAAGGAACACCCTCTACATCGGTCAAACCTTCTGTCAGTCTTTTTAGACGGACGGTATATTCGTTGTCATCTGCACACACTTGGTTGTGCTCATCCATCCAATCTATGTACTCTTTTACATACTCTCTCATTTCTTCATCTGTAAGAGTTACAGCTTTGGTAGCCTTGGCGGCACCATCAATAGCTTTTTTTAAATTGAACTGTGCCATAGTAGGCATAGTAAACGCCATGCAACACAACGTGACAAGGCATTTGATAACTGTTCTTTTCATCTTTTTGTATTGAATGTTTTTTAAATTTTTCGCAAAAGTACGGAAATTTATGATAATATAAAGAGGAGGTTATGTCTTTTTATCACTAAACAGTCGATTTTTTAGAGAGGAGCTTTATCTTTGCAATGTTGTAGTCTTGAAAGTTAATAAAATATGAAAACCAAGTGTATATATTATACGCCTGATATTTCTGATTGATGTGCTATTTGGGGGATTCTAGATTATGCATACTATGAAAAGACACTCATTGTATGGTGTATATTGCGTGTGTGCTCCTGTTTGAAGTGTGAGGAGGTTAATTTTTCAAGCGTATTTTATAGCTAATTAATGTATTATTAACATTTCAATGTAAGCGTCTCCTAGCTTCTATATTGTGTACAAAAATACAAAGCCTAATTTGCTTTGTTTAGCCATTAGCCCTTTCCCATTTATCAGGAAGCAGTTCCCTGTATTTTTCAAGTGGTGTATTGGATTGCCATTCGGCGGTTCTGTTTATCACTTTCGTGAAATACTCAAATAAACTCACTTTATGCATTCGGCAAGTGAGTGCTATCGTGTAGAGTATAGCACCTCGTTCGGCCCCCTTATGGCTACCGAAGAACAATGAGTTTCTTCTTGATAGGGATATGGAACGGTTCATCCGTTCAACAATATTGTTGTCAAGACAGGTATTCCATAGTCAAAGATGTTCACTACGGCATTCCACTCATTGCGAAGATAGGTAATGTCTTCCTGCAGTTCGCTCTCGGATAACAATTCCCGCCTTAATTCATCAAGTACATCTTTTATTTCTCCGAGTATGTAAGGCGCATACTTTTTACGATGTATAAGATTCTGTTCTACCGTCCATCCGCTAGCCCCAACTGTATGCTTGTACTCATTTTGATAAAGTTTGTTTATCAGTTCCACGATTCTTTTTGCCTACGGATCATTTTCGCCGCAATCTATAAATTTCCGTTTTATATGTTGTAAACATGGGATACGTTTGATATTGAGATAGACATCACTTTCGAGTTTCTGGTAAACTGAGTAGCCGTCACTTTGTATGATGTTCTTACAACAGTCTAATTCGTTAAGGATAACCTTTTCAGATCTGGAGCCGTCATCATAAAGTAGATGTATCACCCTAGTGTTTATGCCGACAACCACCCAAAGATATCCTTTCCGTACTCCTTTCCCCTTACTGTTCTTTTCCTGAACAAGTATTTTGTAATAGGTTTCAAACTGCCTTATAAGCATCACTTAATACGGTTTGTCAGATACATTTAGAAAGGTTTTCGAAGAGGTCTGAGGCTCTTTCTATCAACCTAATGTGACGTGGGTTTCTTCAGCGTAAAGCCATGGCTTTCAAAGTAGTTGATGATTCTTTCGACTGGCAACTATTGGATGTAACGTTATTCCATCAAACCGGCAATATATGAACCGTCATAGCTGGAGTTCAAGAAAGTCGAAGCCGGAGTCTTTCCCTCAAACAGACGACCGACCTGCGTATAGGTGTGTATTTTGTTGTTCGGATGTATTGGATACAAATTTGGCGAATCCCTTAGTAATGTGTTGTTGTTTACTAAGGGATTCGTTTTTTTGAAGGAGTGCCTTTTTAAGGGAAGAGACCTCTTTTGTCAAAGTGTCGATTTGATCCAAGAGCCTGTTGATTTGTTCCTTCAATAACTCAATAATTTCAGCCATCACGATGATGGACAAGAGAGTGTCCGATATGATTGATTAATAACTAGGAAAATTCATAAATATAAGAGGACAAAAATGGATGTAGCAAAATAAGAGAAGTTTAGTAAAAAGTGTTCCCAAGAATTACCCCATGAAATCGACAAGACACTGAATAGTGCCAAAGGTAAAAATATGTGTGCTATTACCTTTATAACAACAGATGATTTTATGGCATTTTCTGACATGGAATTGTAGCAATAACATTGTTAAGTATTACAATTAAAAAACAGACTTGAACTAGATTTCCTTTATCAAATCTTGTCGATCTCATGGGATAATTATGTAAGTAGATGTGACGATTCCCTTCTATTGCTAAATTATTTCGGAAATCAAGAGTAAAGCAATTTCGAATTAAATGAAATTTTATTCGATGTTCATTTGAATGTTCTGTTAAAAGAAGACTCTGTGAATGAAGGAGATGCCTATTTCAGTATAAACGAATCAAAAGAACTGCATTTTGATATGGTTATTGATGTGGTAATAGAGTTATCAGCCATTTTATTGGAAAGTACTAAAAACAAAGAGGTTGATATAAAAATTAGATCCGAATAACGAATATTCTACTAAATTCTCTATTTTTACATCGAAAGACGATATAATACTTGCTTCTAAACGTTTTGAACAAATTTATATATGCGCCAGAGAAAAGTGTCCCAATTTCAAAAGGATACTAATGATATTTTAAATATCTTATATTTTAAGCAAAACTCCTATATTACACCTTTTATCAATCCATTTACACTTTTTGTTCCCATGAATATTTGTATATCAGCACATCTTATTTTATCTTTGTGCACATCTTAACAAAAGAAGTTAATCACGCAAAATAGCCTATGTAGTTAAGAGATCAATTTCACAATAACTGATGTAAAACAAAAAATCAAGATTTATGATTGCTCGTATTTTCGCAATGGTTGTAGCAGGTATTATCATAGTATACCTAGTTCGTTTTATAGACAATTTTATGTCAAGAAGACGTTTTAAATAAGTGGTGTTTCAAACAAATAATGAAACGAAGTAAAAGAAGAAAAACATCTACCAAAAGCCCACATTCCAATTACAAATTAGGATGTATACTTACAATCATAGTTCTTATTCCTGTCTTATATGGAATATATCTATATTGCCAGCAGCAACCTAAAGTTATCCAACAGGAAAGTAAGCAACAAAATATCAATAACTCTTATCAAGTTCTTGATAAAGAAGACCTAGAATTACCAATTTCATTAACACCCCGGCAAGAACAAATAATCCATCACACAGGCTACACTGTTTCCTATAATAAAGACTTAAGGCTTCCCAACTGGGTTTCTTATGAATTAACTCGTAAAGAAACACAAGGAAAAGAAAAAAGGAACAACCGTTTTATTGTTGATCCATTAGTGAATGGTCCGATTGCGACTAATGCCGACTACACTAGATCCGGTTTCGACAAAGGGCATATGGCACCTGCAGCAGATATGAAATGGAGTCCTACTGTTATGAAAGAGTCTTTTTATTTTAGCAATATGTGCCCACAACATCCTCAATTAAATAGAAGAGGATGGAAAGACCTGGAAGAAAAAATACGAGACTGGGCTATAGCAGACAGTGCAATTATCATTATCTGTGGTCCTATCGTAGAGAAAAATGCAAAAACAATTGGAAGAAACAAGATAGCAATACCAAAGCAATTTTTTAAAGTTGTTCTCTCTCCTTTTGCAAAACCTATGCGTGCTATTGGTTTTATCTTCAACAATGCACAAGCAGTAAATCCCCTTTCTACATATGCTGTAGCAGTAGATAGCGTTGAACAACTTACCGGTATGGATTTCTTTGCACCCTTGCCTGATGAAGTAGAGAATAAAATAGAGGCATATGCTAATTATCACCAATGGCCAGAATAATCTATTTAAATTCTTTCTATCTTTGTCGCATTAAAAATAACATCTTACAAGATGAAGAAAAAAAAAGAAAAAAATTCTATTTACGGTACTATTAGGGACAATCCTTCTTTGCACCATTACTGGAGGGACTATCTATTATTATTTATTTGCCCCACAGTTTCATCCTTCAAAAACACTTATATATATATAGATCGTGATGACACCACTGACTCAATATATACCAAGATAAAACAAGTTGGCCACGTTAATAGCCTCAAAGGCTTCGATTGGATGGTGAAATATAAAAAACTCAATCAAAACATCCATACAGGGCGCTATATTATCCGTCCGAATGACAATGTCTACCATGTCTTTAGCCGTATTTCCCGAGGTTATCAGAAACCTATAAATCTCACTATTGGCAATGTTCGTACAATGGACCGACTTGCCCGAAGTGTAGGTAAACAAATAATGATAGATTCGGCTGAAATAGCCAAACTATTGTTTGATTCCACATTCCAACAAAAAATGGGTTACAACATTGAAACAATCCCATGCCTTTTTATACCAGAAACTTATCAAGTATATTGGGACATGAGTGTTGATGAATTCTTCCAACGCATGCAAAAAGAACACGAACGTTTTTGGAACAAAGACCGTCTGTCTCAAGCCACAGCTATTGGAATGACACCTTCAGAAGTCTGTACACTAGCATCCATCGTAGAAGAAGAAACCAACAATAATGAAGAAAAGCCAATAGTAGCTGGTTTATACATGAATCGCCTACGAGCAGATATGCCTCTGCAAGCCGATCCTACCATTAAATTCGCATTGCAAGACTTTGGTTTGCGACGTATTACGAATGAAAATTTGAAAGTAAATTCACCATATAACACATATATAAATACGGGACTTCCCCCTGGCCCTATCCGCATTCCTTCAATAAAAGGAATAGACAGTGTATTAAACTACACAAAACATAACTACATATACATGTGCGCAAAGGAAGATTTTTCGGGCACTCATAACTTTGCTTCCAATTATACAGAGCATATGGCAAATGCTAGAAAATATTGGAAAGCACTGAATGAAAGAAAGATTTTCAAGTAAATTTGTGATAAAACGAAATGAAAAGGCTATCTTTGTCCAATAGAATAACAAACTGTGATCAACACTAATAAAAGAAATTATATATGAGCAAGCAACTCTTACTTGGCGATGAAGCCATTGCACAAGCAGCTTTGGATGCCGGACTTTCAGGTGTGTACGCCTATCCGGGGACTCCTTCTACAGAAATTACTGAGTATATTCAAATGGCTCCTATTACAAGCGAGCAGAACATACACAGCCGTTGGTGTGCCAACGAAAAAACAGCGATGGAAGCTGCATTAGGTATGTCTTTTGTTGGAAAACGGGCATTAGTTTGTATGAAACACGTAGGTATGAACGTAGCTGCCGATTGTTTCGTAAACTCAGCAATGACAGGAGTGAAAGGCGGATTGATTGTTGTAGCAGCCGATGACCCTAGTATGCACTCCTCCCAAAACGAACAAGATAGCCGTTTTTACGGAGATTTTTCACTTATACCAATGTACGAACCGAGTAACCAACAAGAAGCATATGACATGGTATACAATGGTTTTGAGTTCTCTGAAAAATTAGGTGAACCAGTTTTATTACGAATGGTAACTCGTCTTGCTCATTCTCGTTCCGGAGTAAAACGCGAAGATCAGAAACCTCAAAACAACATTGCATTCAGCGATGATCCACGCCAATTTATCTTATTGCCGGGAATTGCACGTAAACGCTATAAGCTTTTACTTGCACGCCAAGATGAGTTTATCAAAGCATCGGAAGAATCGCCATACAACAAGTTTATCGACGGACCGAACAAGAAGCTGGGAATTATTGCTTGTGGCATCGGTTATAATTATTTAATGGAGAACTATCCCGAAGGATGCGAATATCCAGTGCTAAAAATCGGACAATATCCTTTGCCTAAAAAGCAACTTCTCCAATTAGTCGAATCCTGCGATGAGATTCTGGTATTGGAAGACGGCCAACCATTTGTTGAGAAACAATTAAAAGGTTATTTAGGTATTGGTATTAAAGTCAAAGGCCGTTTGGACGGTACTCTTTCTCAAGATGGAGAATTAAATCCTGATTCTGTAGCACGAGCCGTCGGAAAAGAAAATAAATCAGAATTTGGCATACCTTCAGTAGTCGAAATGCGTCCTCCCGCACTTTGTGAAGGATGTGGTCACCGCGATATGTATATTACACTAACTGAAGTACTAAAAGAAGAATATCCTTCTCATAAAGTATTCAGTGATATTGGATGCTATACGTTGGGAGCCAACGCTCCTTTCAATGCTATTAATTCATGCGTAGACATGGGGGCTTCTATTACTATGGCAAAAGGTGCTGCTGACGGAGGTCTTCATCCATCTGTAGCTGTAATAGGTGACTCTACGTTCACTCATTCAGGAATGACCGGATTACTGGACTGCGTTAATGAGAACTCAAATGTCACTATTGTTATATCAGATAATGAGACTACTGCAATGACTGGTGGTCAAGACTCTGCCGGTACAGGACGTATCGAAGCTATATGTACAGGTTTAGGAGTAGATCCTGCCCATATCCGCGTAGTTGTTCCATTAAAGAAAAACTACGAAGAGATGAAACAGATTATACGTGAAGAAATTGAATATCGCGGAGTATCTGTCATTATCCCACGAAGAGAATGTATCCAAACATTAGCACGCAAAAAAAGAAGTAAATAAGCCATGAAAAAAGATATTATATTATCGGGAGTAGGTGGACAAGGTATCTTGTCTATCGCTACAGTTATCGGAAAAGCAGCCTTAAAAGAAGGACTTTACATGAAACAGGCAGAAGTACATGGAATGAGCCAACGTGGTGGAGATGTTCAATCTAACCTTCGTATCAGTGATCAACCTATTGCTTCAGATTTAATTCCTTCTGGAAAATGTGATCTCATCATTTCATTGGAACCAATGGAAGGCTTACGTTATCTCCCCTACCTCCATTCAGAGGGATGGTTAGTTACTAACGAAACTCCGTTTGTTAATATCCCCAATTATCCGGAAGAAGATAAAGTGATGGCAGAAATCAATAAATTGCCAAAGAAGATTGTATTGAATGTAGATAAGGTTGCCAAAGAAGTAGGCTCTATCCGGGTTGCTAATATGGTATTACTCGGAGCAACCATTCCTTTCCTTGGCATCGCTTATGAGAAAATACAGGACAGTATCCATGAGATCTTCATGCGAAAAGGAGAGGCAATTGTTGAAATGAATTTAAAAGCACTAGCTGCCGGCAAAGAAATTGCAGAAAAACTAATGCAATAACTATCATTGTTATGAATACACAATACTGGGAAGAAGAAGTAGAAACCATGAGTCGTGAGAAGTTGAATGAATTACAACTTCAACGTCTCAGGAAAACAATCAGTATAGCTGCAAATGCTCCATATTATAAAGAAGTTTTCAACAAACATGGCATCACTGCAAATAGCATACAAACTTTAGACGACATTCGTAAAATACCTTTTACGACAAAGGCTGATATGCGTGCTCACTACCCTTTTGGCTTGGTGGCAGGCGACATGAAAAACGATGGGGTACGTATCCACTCTTCCAGCGGTACAACCGGAAATCCTACAGTCATCGTACATTCGCAACATGACCTTGATTCTTGGGCAAATCTGATAGCTCGTTGCCTCTATATGGTCGGTATTCGAAAAACTGATGTATTCCAAAACAGTTCCGGATATGGTATGTTTACAGGAGGATTGGGCTTCCAATATGGCGCCGAACGTCTCGGTTGCTTAACAGTACCTGCCGCAGCCGGAAACAGTAAACGTCAGATTAAGTTTATCAATGATTTCAAAACAACAGCCTTACACGCAATCCCAAGTTATGCGATTCGCCTTGCTGAAGTTATCCAAGAAGAAGGACTTGATGCTGCAGGTACAACATTAAAAACACTGGTTATTGGTGCTGAGCCTCATACGGATGAACAACGCCGGAAGATAGAGAAGATGTTAGGAGTAAAAGCATACAATAGCTTTGGCATGACGGAAATGAATGGTCCTGGTGTTGCTTTCGAATGTCAGGAACAAGACGGAATGCATTTTTGGGAAGATTGTTATCTTGTGGAAATCATTGATCCTGAAACTGGTGAACCTGTACCAGATGGAGAAATCGGAGAATTGGTGCTTACCACTCTTGATCGTGAAATGATGCCTCTAATTCGTTATCGTACCCGCGATTTAACCCGCATTCTTCCAGGTAAATGTCCTTGTGGTCGTACTCATTTACGTATTGATCGTATCAAAGGTCGTAGTGATGATATGTTCATCATAAAAGGAGTTAATATCTTCCCAATGCAGGTTGAGAAAATTCTGGTACAGTTCCCTGAACTTGGTAGCAACTACCTCATTACATTAGAGACTGTTAATAATCAGGATGAAATGATTGTTGAAGTTGAGTTAAGCGATTTATCTACAGACAACTATATTGAACTGGAAAAAGTTCGTAAAGAAATCACCCGCCAACTAAAAGATGAAATACTAGTTACTCCTAAAGTAAAACTTGTTAAAAAGGGCACTCTCCCACAAAGTGAAGGAAAAGCTGTACGTGTAAAAGATCTAAGAAATAACCAATAGTATTTTTAATTTATCGGTGTGCTAATATGCCAATTTATACTGCTTCAGCAGTCATAGGTATATTAGCACATTATTAATTCATATATCATGCAATTATTAAAGAAAAGAATCCTGCAAGATGGAAAATGCTACGAAGGAGGTATCCTAAAAGTAGATGGTTTTATTAATCACCAAATGGATCCTGTACTGATGAAGTCAATCGGAGTTGAGTTTGTCCGTCGCTTCGCAGCGACTAACGTCAATAAGATTATGACTATTGAAGCAAGTGGCATTGCTCCTGCTATTATGACAGGTTATTTAATGGATCTTCCTGTTGTGTTTGCCAAAAAGAAATCACCTAAAACCATCCAAAATGCTTTGAGCACTACCGTACACTCTTTCACCAAAGATCGTGACTACGAAGTAGTAATAAGTGCCGATTTCCTTACTCCTAATGACAATGTGCTCTTTGTCGATGATTTCCTGGCGTATGGAAATGCAGCGTTAGGCATTCTTGATCTTATTAAACAATCTGGAGCCAGTTTAGTCGGGATGGGATTCATTATTGAGAAAGCCTTTCAAAATGGTCGAAAAATGCTAGAAGAAAAAGGAGTACGTGTAGAAAGTTTAGCAATCATAGAGGATTTATCCAATTGCAGCATAAAAATCAAGGATTAATACTGATTGGGATTGAAATAATGCCCTTTTCCTTTAGTCCTTTTCCCATATTGCACCGCTTGTTGGGGACAAACGTGGTAACACGCCAGACAAGAGGTGCAATTTCTTCCCCAAACAGGCCTCCCATCTTGCATTAAAATATTATCCACTGGACAAGATTTTTCACAACGTTTACATCCAATACACTTATCTGTCGTCCAAAAGTTTTTAGGGGACATTTGAAAGCGATTAAATAAAGGATTAATAATTCTTGTCTTAATATAAGGAAAACTCCCCTCTTTACAAAAGAATACTGTCTCCTTTCTATTTATCAATTCATTAATTCTATGGAGTTCACCAATAGCATTCTCCAGCTTTTTCTCTTCTAGTTCCTTACTATCAACATCAAATCCAGGAAACAATACATAATTATTAGGCATAATCACAGAAAAACCAGCATGACATTTCCATCCCTTCAATGACAAAGCTTTCATAAGAACTTGCCGAGTAAGCCCAATATCATCACCACAAGAACATACAAAAAAAAGATATTGCCCCTGATAGTTCTTTAATGACATTTGCTTGATAAAACGCAATATAATTTCAGGAGGAGCCCAAGAATAAACAGGAAAGACAAACCCAATCTTCTCGTCCTTCTCCAAACAGAATTCCATATTCCCATCTTTCAAAACTTCAGGAATAAAGATTAAATCTTCTTGTTGATTACTAGATAATTGATCAGCAATCCATTTAGAGTTGCCTGTACCAGAGAAATAAAATATCATAGGAAAGTATAAAAAAAGCCGCATCGACGATGTGATGAAACTCTGATAGAACAAGATTTGAGTGCCCGTCCCCTTTGTAATCCACCGGCTTAAAGCTGTCCCGAAGGATGTGGCCCGCCATTGAAGATCGAAGCTTTCTCGGTATATCAGATTAATTTGAAGAGTTTCCCGATCCAGTCGATACGGCTAATATTTTTGTATCACAAATATAATAACATTCTACGAGAATAACAAGAAAAAAAGCATTTTTGTTGCCTATCTAATATTTTTTTAATCCTTTTTCTCTTTTCCATAAAATAAAAGTGTCAGTATTCTAATAGAAAACTGACACTTTGTAAATCATAAACTGTTGAAACTTAAGCAGCTTTCGCCTTTGCAACTACAGCTTTGAAAGCTTCCGGATGGTTCATAGCTAAATCAGCCAGAACTTTACGGTTTATTTCAATACCGGCCTTATGCAAACCGCCCATCAATTTAGAATAAGACATTCCTTCGAGACGTGCAGCAGCATTGATACGTTGTATCCAAAGAGCGCGGAAGTTTCTTTTCTTGTTTCTACGGTCACGAAACGCGTAAGTCAAACCCTTTTCCCAAGTGTTTTTAGCTACGGTCCATACATTTTTTCTTGCACCAAAGTAACCTCTGGTCAATTTCAAAATTTTCTTTCTTCTTGCTTTTGAAGCAACATGATTTACTGATCTTGGCATAGTTTTACTTTTTTAGAATGTTAGCGCCGTTACTTCACGCAACGAACTTTAGGCTAATGCATTCGGTTAATACTTTAATAATACTTTGTACGCTTTGATTACTTCATTGCTAAGAGTTCCTTAACCTGGCTTACATTTGTTGTATCAACAGTTGTTGAGTAGCACAGATTTCTTTTTCTCTTCTTAGTTTTCTTAGTCAAAATGTGACTGTGAAAAGCGTGCTTTCTTTTGATTTTACCTGTTCCGGTAAGGGTAAACCTTTTTTTAGAACCGGAGTTAGTCTTCATCTTTGGCATCTTACTTATTTTTAAATTATTAAATATATAATGGCAACGCACTATACCTGCGCGTTACGCATTCTTTTTTATTCATTGTCTTCTTCAGACTGCTCTGCTTTCTGTACAGGAGCAATAGGTTTCGGAGACATAGTTTTTTTAGGAGCTTCCTTCTTTTTGGGAGAAAGCTGAATAGTCATACGCTTACCTTCTAAAATAGGCATCTGATCTACTTTTGCAAAATCTTCAAGGTCATTGGCAAAACGAAGTAATAACACTTCTCCCTGTTCCTTGAAAAGAATTGAACGGCCTTTGAAAAACACATATGCTTTCACTTTATCACCGTCTTCCAAAAATCCTTTGGCATGCTTCAACTTAAAGTTGTAATCATGATCATCGGTCTGAGGACCAAAACGGATTTCCTTTACATTCACCTTCACCTGTTTGGCTTTCTGCTCTTTCTGACGCTTCTTTAACTGATAAAGAAATTTAGAGTAATCAATAATACGACAAACAGGGGGTTGAGCATTGGGTGAAATTTCCACTAAATCCAATTCTTTCTCTTCAGCCATTTTCAAAGCCTGGAAAATAGGATATACTTTCGGTTCGCTATCATCGCCCACAATGCGGACTTCCTTGGCACGAATCTGTTCATTGATTCTATATTGCCCTTTTAAAGTGTCATTCTTCATTAAAAACGTTTACTTCCTAGTTTGATCTTTTTATTGTTTACTTATTATTTATCATGAAACGGCTGCAAAGTTACCATTTATTTATCATATTCTGAACTTCTTCATTCAGAATTTTAGCAAATTCTTCATATTTCATGGTTCCTTTGTCTCCTTCGCCTTGTCTACGAACAGCAACTTCACCATTTTCAGCTTCTTTTTCACCGACAATCAGCATATAAGGAATACGTTTCATCTCATTATCACGAATCTTACGACCTATCTTTTCATTTCTATCATCAACAATTGCACGAATCTCATGTATTTTTAGATACATTTTTATTTGCTCTGCATATTCATTGAACTTTTCACTAATCGGTAGAATAGCAACTTGTTCAGGAGTCAGCCATAACGGGAATTTACCGGCAGTATGTTCAATCAATACAGCAACAAAACGTTCCATAGATCCAAACGGCGCACGATGAATCATTACCGGACGATGTTTCAGATTATCAGAACCCATATATTCCAATTCAAAACGTTCCGGCAAATTATAGTCCACCTGAATAGTACCTAACTGCCAACGACGACCGATAGCATCCTTCACCATAAAATCAAGTTTAGGACCATAGAAAGCTGCTTCACCATATTCAATCTTAGCAGGTAAGCCTTTTTCCTCACAAGCCTCAATAATAGCTTGTTCTGCTCTTTCCCAATTTTCATCACTTCCGATATACTTTTCACGATTCACTTTATCACGTAAAGAAATCTGAGCTTCAAAATTAGCAAAATTCATTGAACGGAAAACAATTGAAATGATATCCATTACACGAAGGAATTCATCCTTTACCTGATCCGGACGACAGAAAATATGTGCATCATCCTGTGTAAAGCTACGTACACGAGTTAATCCATGCAACTCACCACTTTGCTCATAACGGCAAACTGTACCAAATTCTGCAATACGCAATGGAAGATCTTTATAAGAACGTGGAAAGTTCTTATAAATCTCACAGTGATGAGGACAGTTCATTGGTTTCAAGAAATACTCTTCTCCCTCTTCCGGAGTATGAATTGGCTGGAAAGCATCTTTACCATATTTTGCATAGTGACCAGAAGTCACATAAAGCAATTTATTGCCAATGGGCGGAGTTATTACTTCCTGATAGTCATAACGTGTCTGAATACGACGTAAGAAATCCTGCAAACGCAAACGCAAAGCAGTGCCTTTTGGCAACCACATCGGAAGCCCCTTACCGACTGTTTCAGAGAACATAAACAACTGCATTTCTTTACCAATCTTACGATGGTCACGTTTCTTAGCTTCTTCCAATAAAGTCAGATATTCATCCAACATTTTCTTCTTAGGGAAGGTGATACCGTAAATACGTGTCAGCATTTTACGGTCTTCATGACCACGCCAATATGCTCCGGCCACAGTTGTCAGTTTTATAGCTTTAATAGGCGCAGTTGTCATCAAGTGAGGACCACGACAAAGATCTGTGAATGTACCTTGAGTATAAGTAGAAATATGTCCATCTTCCAATTCGGAAATCAATTCACATTTGTATGTTTCACCACGGTCACCAAACATTTTCAATGCATCCTCTTTAGAAATGCTTTTCCTTACTACTGCTTCTTTTTTAGCAACCAATTCCATCATTTTAGCTTCAATGGCCGGAAGATCATTTTCTTTAATAACAGCGTCTCCCGGATCTACATCATAGTAAAAACCATTTTCAATGGCAGGTCCGATACCAAATTGAATACCTGGATAAAGTTCTTGTAAAGCTTCTGCCAACAAGTGAGCACTCGTATGCCAAAATGCATGTTTTCCTTCTTCATCATCCCATTTATAAAGTACAAAGTTAGCGTCTTCATTAATAGGACGGCCTAGATCATAAATTTCGCCATTAACTCCACAAGCCAAAACCTCCTGTGCCAAACGTGAGCTAATACTTTCTGCAATCTGCAAACCGTTCACTCCTTCATTATATTCTCGAACAGAGCCATCGGGGAATTTTATCTTTATCATAATATGATGATGTTATATTTTCATAATTTGAACGCAAAAGTAACTAAATCTTTTGAGTTTTCTATTTTTTATCAAAAAAAATGTTATTCTGGTTGTTCTGTAAAACGCTTGATTACATTATATGCAGACACAATACCCAGTTCACCAGCTTTACTCAAATCAGAAATACCCAATTTATTATTACCTAAGAAAATATGAGTTAATCCACGATTAAAGTAAGCATCTGCAAAATCCGGGTTCAGTTCAATCGCTTTATCATAATCAGCCATTGCAGCACGATAGTCTTTCAACATTGCCGAAATATTGGCACGATTATAATAAGCATATACAAAATCCGGAGCTAAAGAAATAACCTTATCTAAATCTTTTCTCACTATCTCATAATCCACTGCACCAATTTCTTTAGTTGTATTACCACCAGGCAAATCTGAATCATTAGCCTGTTCTGCCTTCTGATATTCCAACTGTTTACAGCGAATCAAAGCACGCATAAAATAAGCCGGAAAAAACTTTTCATCCAACAGGATCGATTGTGTCAAATCAGAAACAGCACTTGAGAAATCCTGCACTAAATAAAAATCAATTGCACGGGCAAAACGTTTTGCTGCACTCTTATCATCTTCTACAATAGCTGAAGTATGCGTATCAATCAAAGCGAAATGAAATTTGACTTGCTCCTCAGACAATGGAGACTCCATATTCGTAATGAGAAGACGTTTTGGAAGTATTCCCGAATGATTCATATCATCAATAAACTTATGGAAATTCACAGAACGTTTTACATCACTCATCTTCTCATAATAAGTCAAAGCAAACAATGGTTCCAACTTAATATTCACATTCTTATCCTGCACACGTCCACGATAATCGCTTGTATAACGTTGATTTGTTTCCGAATCATCAGCAATTACTATCTTACGATAGTTATTCATATTTTTATCAGACTTCTTACGAGTTTTATCTTCTTCTGTATCCTTATCCTCTTCTCCTTTATTATCTTGAGCAACATCTTTACTTACCACTCCGTTATGTTTATCTAACTGAGCTTTTATGACCTTAAACTCATCCTGTTCAGCTCCTTTACGATCTCCAATCTTTTTACGTGCTTCCGAACGTTGATAATACCCTGCCAAAAAATTAGGATGTTGATCGATCACTGTTGTATAATCCTCAATGGCTCCACGATAATCCCCTATTTGAGCACGCAGCAGACCACGATTGAAAACAGCCATCATATTATCCGGTTCCATCTGAATGACAAAATCAAAATCCTCAATAGCCCGATTATCATCCCCGACTCGTGCACGCAACAAACCACGATTATAATGACCAATAAAGTTGTTAGGATCAATATCCAACGCCAAATCATAGTCGTTCATCGCACCTCTCAGATTATTCTGATGGAAACGCGCCAAGGCACGATTTATATAATTTCCTGCATTTTTTGCACTCAAATGAATCGCACGATCAAAATCAGATTCTGCTTCAGCATATTTTTCTTGTTGTAATTGAACAATTGCTCTGGCAGCCCAAGCATCGGGATCATACTTATCTAACTCTAAAGCCTTATTAAAGTCACTCAAAGCAGCAATTGTATCTTTTTGTTGCAAAAAGACCTCTCCTCTCATAAGATAAGCTCTGGTATAACGTGGCGCAACCTTCATCAAACTTTCCAAATCATCTTTAGCTGCATCATAGTCCTTCTTTTGCATATGAGATAATGTCAGATTATGCCACAAAGAAATATTCTCTGGATCATAATGCAAAGCCTGCTTATAATCTTCGATTGCTCCATCAAACTTACTCTGACGAATACGTGCCAAACCACGAATTTGGTATGCCCCTACAACGAACGGATTACGTTGGATAGCAGCATCACAGTCCGCTTCAGCCCCTTGAAAATCCTCCAAATTAATCTTTGCCAAAGCTCTAAAAAAATACGGTTCGTACAGATAAGGTCTAGCATTAATTACCTGATTGAAATACTGAATAGAAAGCACATAATCCTCAAAATAAAGTGCATTCCGCGCGATAGTCATCACCCGTTCTGTATTAATCTGAGCATATACTAATGTAGGAAACAGCAATAAGACTGTTAGTATTCTTTTAATCATCGATATTTTATACTTGTAAACGTAGCAAAAATAATGCTTTTAGTTTACTTAACAGGGATATAAACGTTTTTTATCTTTATTTCACCTGTTTCATCTTATAAGAGCTACGCGCCTTTCCTTTCAGCATCGTATTCAATTTCCCCTTTATCATTTGCTTACGAAGCGGAGAAAGATGATCAATGAACATTTTACCATCCAAATGATCAAATTCATGTTGCATTACACGAGCCAAATACCCTTCTACCTCTTCATCATGTTCTATAAAATTCTCATCCATATATTTTACGCGAATTTTATTACCGCGCTTTACACTTTCATGAATACCGGGAAGACTCAAACAACCTTCTTCCATATTCACTTCCTCACCTCCTACCTCTAAAATATGAGGATTAATATACGCCTTATTAAAATCTTTAAATTCCGGGTAATCCTCAGAAAGCGGATCTAATGTAATTGTAACAACCCGAATCGGAAGACCAATCTGTGGTGCAGCCAATCCCACACCGTCAGCGTTTACCATCGTTTCAAACATATTTGCTATAAGCTCTTTCAAGTTCGGATAATCCGGTGTTATGTCCTCAGCCACCTTTCTCAATACAGGCTGACCATATACATAAATAGGTAAAATCATATTTTATAATCTAACTAAAAAATTAAGTTATTCTTTTTAATTAAAAACGTTTACTCTCCAAATATGTTTGCAAGATAATAGTTGCACTAATCTCATCAACCAATGCCTTGTTTTGCCGATCCTTCTTCTTCAGTCCAGCTTCTAGTATAGTACGATGAGCTATGACAGAAGTAAAACGTTCGTCTACATATTCAACAGGTATATTAGGCATTTTTTTCTTGAGGGCACGCACAAATGGCTCAATATTCTTCATGTTCTCCGATGCTTCATTGTTCATTTGCTTGGGAAGCCCTACAATAATACGCTCAACCGGCTCCTTTGATACATAATCAAGGATAAACGTCAATAACTGATGCGTAGGCACTGTCGTTAAACCATTAGCAATCATCTGTAAAGTATCGCTAACTGCTATTCCTGTACGCTTTCTACCGTAATCAATGGCTATTATTCTACTCATAATGGGTTACAAAAATACGATTTATATTCGAATTCCATCCTTATTCAAATCAAATAATAACAAAAAAGGGTGTCCGACATTGTCAAACACCCTTTCATTATAGAGTTTATTACTTTTAATAACCCTTATTCAAGAATTACTACGCGATTCAAGAAGTTCTTACCGAACATATTGTCAGTACCACCGTAACCGATAACTTCAAGTTGATCTTTGTTTACGCCTTCTTTAACCAAAGCATCATAAACTGCCTGAGCACGCTTATCAGCTAATTTCTTATTCAAAGCAACGCTTCCGGTAGCCTTATCAGCATAACCAGCAATCTTGTACTTCTTATTCGGATTTTCCTTCATAACCTTAGCAGCTAATTTAAGATTAACCAATCCGTAATCATCAATAGTAGCCTTACCAATTTTGAAGAAGACAGCACGAGGACCTGGAACCTGAACAGTCTTAACAACTTCTCTCACTTCTGGTTTTACATTAGCCAAAGCTCTCTTAGCAGCATCTAAGTCAGCTTTTGCTTTTTCCAACTGGCTTCTATAGCGATTAACCTCATCATTGATCGCATCCTGATCAACTCCGTTGCAAGAAATAAACTTCTTGCCACCGAAAGTATAAGTTACACCAGCAGTCAAAGAAACAGCACCATCAGTATAAGCATTGCTATATTTACCAAAGATAGAAGGAGAAACCTCACCTCTAGCTTCAATATTAATATCCCAATAGTCATTTATATTGAACTGTCCCATCAAACCAACAGAACCATTAATCAATGCATTCAACTTATCTTGGTCACCATAAGTCTTAGCAAATGTCAAACCAGGACCTGCAAATACAGATAATGTAAACAAACGATCTGGGTTATAGCCACAAATAGAATTAGAAAGGTTATACAAAGCGTCTGCACGCAATGTAAAATACTTCTTATTCTTAATCTTGTACCATGTAGTCTGATTACCAACAACGGTTTCTACACCATTCAAGTGTTTAGAGTTTAATGTACTCCACAAGCCTGCAACTTGTCCGCGGAATCCCCATGTAGGATTGACCCATTTACCCAGTGAAACATGGATCAGCGGTGTAATAGCCTTACCCAAGCCATAGTCACTGTTATCCGGATTTACACAAACCTGAGCTCCTCCACCAACACTGATAAAGATATTATCTTTGAATCTCTCGCTGGTGAATTTCTCTTTAGTCTGTGCGTTTGCTGTAACAGCAGCACCCGCCAACAGTAAAGATAATATTACTAACTTACTTTTCATTGTTTTCTTAGTTTTAAATCGTTTAACTCTTTTATCTTATTTGTCCCAACCCACTTACTTTAAATAAATCTTATAAGCAAGTCCACCGGTAAAATACTTCATTCTTTGCATTTCTACCTGCAGCTGCAAGTGGTTGAAAAGCAAATAGGTAGCACCTAACGCAAAATCTTTTGAATCATATTCTGCAATCAATCTCAAATCCGGTGCAAATGTTGGATTATAACTAATACCTGCTGCGATTCCATTCAGTTTATACTCCAATCTTTTATTATATAAATAAGAAAGGTGTATTCCAATCTCTTCCTTTCCGATAGAAACATGTTTTGTTGCTGCAACATAAAAGCGGCAAAAATACCCATTTCCCGAAGTGGAATTAATCACATCACCAGAGGAAGTAAAAGGATCCGAAGTTCCAAATACCACAGCTGGCATATATTTCCAAAATTGTCCTTCTTTCAAAGCTCGCAATCGAACAGAAAAATATCTGTCCTGATTCGTAAAACCTGTGTAACCATAAGGTTTTAACCCTAATGCTTCCGCTTTAAAAAGTGTACACGTATATGCCACTTCTAACCAAGGGAAGAAAGTTACATTCAAGTAATAATTATACGTATGATAGTACCATGTAGGAGGAGTTATCTCCTTATTCATAAAATTGGCACCTAGCATTACTGTTTTATCCTTTTGCATTTCTGCCGAAGGAGCATGCAATAATCCTGTAGTTCCGTAAGTTAATTGAGCCGAAAGCACACCAGTAGTGCATAAGAAGAATAATGCTAATATCAGTCTTTTAATCATTACATTCCTTTCTATTAATGTACTCTCGGTCAAAATCTCTTTATTTCAAAGAATTATTCAAAATCAATGATACCACCACCAGCATTCAAATCTTCGCCATGTCCATGACCATGACCATGAGTATAGTCAGTAACAAAACCTTCTGTACTGAATGTGTATTGCTCAACTTGAATAACTTTTACTACATAATTAGTTCCACCGATAGTCATTGTATATGAAACGTTCTTTAATGTTTGTGTAACACCAACACCCAACAAATCATTATGAGCAGGAACCAAGATTTCTGTATTAAAATCTACTACCTTATATTCACTACCTGGAAGTTCAGAATAAATCCCATTCAAATAGTTTTCCATATAATTAATAGCTTCATCTTTAATAGGACAGTCAGCAAAAACCTCATCCAAAGATTTCTCAAATATAGCACCACCAGCAAACCCTTTTACTTCAAACGGGAATTCCTTAGCAACATTTAAGCTATTATGATAAGCTAATGTAATATCTTTAGTAAATCCGGTTGTCATCACTGCATCTCCAGCAGAAATAGTATAATAGTCATAAGCTGTTGCACTGAATTTGAAACGAGAGAAGTGGTTTACTTTAGCAGTATATACACCATTTTCTTCTGTAATTTGAGCGTCTTTTTCAGCTAATGTCCATATACCGTTTACTTCATAATATACTTTCAAATCCTGACCAGGTTTATCAGTGAAAGTAAACACCAAAGGCTTGTCAAATGTAGTACCGTCAGGTTTACCTTCCCATACACGAACTGCATCATTTTCTATTTCTTCCTCTTGTCCTTCACGTATCAATGTAATAGTTTTAACTTCTCCGTCAGGGAACAAGTTAGCCGGAACAAATACCTTATCCTGTGAAGGTTTTCCCTCACTATCTACACCTTGGAATGTTTCCGTTTGATCTTCTTTACCAGCTACAATTTCAACTTTCTCACCTTGAATTTCATTCGATTTCAAAGCAAAATCCATATGAGTAACAATAGTCTGATTATCAGCTTTTTCAAAGAAGATTGTAACATTAGTCTTTCTATCCTTATAACCTTCAGCTTTTACTGTTAAAGTATAATCTCCACGATCTGCATCAGTAAGACCAGACAAAGTAATGGCAAATTGACCACCATCTTTAGTCACTGTTGTAGCCTTCTCTGTATCCGCTTTGGTTAAAACAACAGACGCACCATTAATACCTGCCAAACTTGTGTAGTTATACACAGAGCCTGAAATAGTGTAAGTCACAGTTTTAGGAGTAGTATCAATCACTGTTTTGATGTCCTCCTTTTCATAGCAGCTTGTCAATGTTCCCAAGACAGCTACAAAGCATAACGCTAACTTAGCGCCTAGCCCGAAAAATTTACTATTCATTTTCATCTCAATAAAATTAATAATTCACTAATTCCGATTTAATAAA
Source organism: Bacteroides faecichinchillae JCM 17102 (assembly GCF_000614145.1). Taxonomy (GTDB): domain Bacteria; phylum Bacteroidota; class Bacteroidia; order Bacteroidales; family Bacteroidaceae; genus Bacteroides; species Bacteroides faecichinchillae. Next base: position 29,093 of record NZ_BAKK01000029.1, read on the forward strand.
ATATGGGTTTAAACTATTATTATGCATTATATTATCACTTGGTGACGTTCTATACGTCTTATAATAATTTCGCTCATTACCCGCATTGTACACCATTCCAAAATTTTCAGAAGGAGTTACACGCGGAATATATCCTTTTCTCTTATATTTATATGGAGGCAAAGCAATCTGAAAACGGAAACCGGCATTCGCTCTAATCCCCCTATTTGCTTTTTCCCCATAAAACCCGATTGACACATATTTAAAATGACGTATCATGTCACACCGGATACTTTTTTCACCTTGTATATGTTGAATCAACTTCACGCTTGTTTGTAAGTTATAATAAGGCCAAAAGAAATTGGCTCCTATATGCCAAGTCCAAACTTTTCTAGAATCAAAGTGGCAAGTAAAAGCATCCCCAATAACAGGCTCCCGTATACCCCACCCGTCCTTCAAAAGAAAAACGTTGATCCATTTTCAACACATGTCTAGCACTTAAATCAATTCCATAACGATTCGCCATAAAATGTCCAACTGACAATGTAGCCCATGTATTATAAGGAAGCCGTACCGTTTGTGATAAACTCACACATCCTGGATGAACTCTATCATAGACATTATGAACAGCATCAGACATCATTTCAAATCCATCGTTATATACAGGTATAACCATTTGTGCTGTTAATGACATACCCTTCCAAAAGGAGACCTCTATTGTAGGAGATAGATTGAATAAAACCTGATAAACTTGCGTAATTACCAAATTCTTCAATGACAACTCCGGATATACTACAATATCCACTTTAAATAAAGAGCTATTTACTTTTTTTATCTTTCGTGCCTGTTTCCACGCATCACCTAAATCATAACTAACATTCCAATCCTGGCGACTTACTTCCGGCAGGCTATCGGCCTTAATTAGTTGGTAAAATAGAGAAATCTGAGGTACATTATTATCCAGAACTATGATTCGACATGATTTTCCCTCCGGTAATCCAGTTTTTTGAATTACATCAACAGCTTTACCAATTCCAACGCCTTGCAAACGATATGCGGAATTTTGTATGGTATAAATCCGTTCTTTATCATCTTCTGTACAACCAACATTTTCAAATCCCATCTTTACTAAAGTGCTAACCGTACTTTCCCCACTCTGGCAAACTCCCTTAAAAGAGAACAAACAGAATAGAAAGAACATAGCATTACGCGTCAAGTCTTTAGTAATTAGGCATTTATTCATGTTTGAGTTGATATATCTCATTAGTTTTATTTTATATTCCCCCCTTCGTAAAAAAATACAACGCAAAAATAGGCAGATTTTTAATAATGGCAAAGAATTTTATACGAAAAAATAACATATTGTACTATTTTTCTCACTGACTGATATAAAAACATAAAATATAGGCATATCCCCCAATAAATAAGCGAAAGAGTGGGGTAAGATTCAGAATTAAAAACAAAAAAAGAAGCTATCCCGAATACCAACATAAAGACTGGTTTCAGCGACAGCTTCTTTTTTAAGTTATTAGTTCCTTAAAATTCAAAAAACATCAAAAATGGACTTTAGTAGACCAATTTCACGTTATCAATCCATAATGAATTACCGGGAGAACCGATATATGCTCCCCCATGGCTTGACGTAAACTGAAGATACAAATGAGTAGGAACATCATTTTCAGCCCCCCACGCAATCTCATGTATAGGAACGCTTTCTCCTTTACTATTCACTGTATAGTTTTCAGTAACCCCCAAACGCATCATGTGTGACTTATATTCAGGACGTTTTGTAATATCACCATACATAATTTCATACGTAGCATTGTTTTTCCAATCTGTACTATGATAGTAATATGTCACCATAGTCCCAATACGCTTTGCATAAACGTTTCCATCCGCATCTTCCCAACGTTTTTGTAAAAACAAAATAGCAGCCGGAAAGTCTTTACCTGGTACATCTGTGATTTTACTGAATCCAGTAGCACGAATACGATTTTCTCTATCAGACATCTTCACTTTATAATCAAACTGAAGAGCTACCGGCTTCTTCGTAAACGGAATACCTGTTTGCAACATCTTCTCCGGATTTTTCGTACCTTTAATAGGTTCGTGCACAGATCCGGTGAAAATAGAGCCGGCAGCCAACACTGTTATATTAACCACCCCCAACACTTTCACACTTTCCATACGCGTATCCAACCGGGCACAATAACCATTTCCTCTTTTTTCAGGGAAAACAGATGTGTTCGTTTTCGTAATGCCCGCAACTTTAGCCATTACGTTGGAAGTACCCCATGGCGAACCGCCCATGTTTTTATAAGGCTGATCCCCTTTAATCACAGCCGTTGGAGCTATCTCATATACATTCTTCGTATTTCCTCCAATAATTCCCGATTCCTTTATCTGGCGATCAACCCATTGGTCCATATCACCAAAAGGAGCATTTCAACCACTGGTTGAGCCATTAAAGGTAAAGAGATAAAAAATGCCATAAAAACGACAAAATACAAGCGATGAACCATATGCTGAATCATTAATATCTTTCCTTTCTTTATAAATTATAATCCCATTGTTTCAAAGCGAAGTCCCAATTGTCTTCTACCAATCGGATAGTTCGATCATCATATTTATACTTATTCTTTTTATATCCCTTCTTCCCACCGACATATTTTTCAATATCAGCTCGTGCTTCGGTAAAACCCGGAATAGAAAGTGATTTATAAATATTCTCCGTCATCCCCATAGCATCCGCTTCAAAATCTTCAAATTTCACTTCTATCAGATTGCCTTCAGGAATAAACTTTTTATCCGATTCATATTTATGATAAAGCTTTGCATAAATAGAAAGGATATTTTCCTCAATTTGTTCATTACTGATATCTTCCAATTTCAAAGGTTGAATCGTATTTGTAAAAAAACTACGAGTCGATTCAAACACCGTATACGGATTACGCATCAGATAAATGAACTTAGCGTTGGGAAACATCTTCACTAACTCCTTCACTCTACCCGTATGAGGTGGATTCTTGCTAAGGAATTGCGTCCCCTTGGTATTCCACAATGAAATCTTAATCAATTTAGTAAACACCTCCTCAAAAACCTTCAATTCAGCTTCCGATATATCATCAAACAACAGATATTTATCTGCATACTCTTGCTGATACTTAGGAAGAAACCAAAAGTTATAATAAGTATAAGGCATCATATTGGCCAATGCAAATTCCTCCTCCTGAGGAAGATCTACTGCCAACTCCATATTATCTGTCGGACGTTTATCCGGCATCAGCCAACTCATATTTTTTTTGAAGAAAGGCTGTCCCCACATCATCAAATGCGGAAACACTGTTTGATAAGTGGTATTATAGCCAAAATGTTTATCACAAGAAAAAACATTATGAACAAAAGTTGTCCCACTTCTCCAATGCCCCAGAATAAACACAGGATCATGCTCCAAAGGCTGATCTGCCAATAACTTCTCATAGCGTTTATTCTGTAAAGTAGCCAGAGGAGACAATAACTGACATACCGCTTTAGTCAGTCGATACTTTCCTTTATAGGCAGCATCAATTTCACGATTAGCAGTAATGGACTTAAACGTTTTCCAATCAGCCCCTACTAAGGTATTAATCGGAAGTTTATTAAATTCAAGTAATCCCATTTTATATAATGGTTAATGGATAATGGATAATGAATTAATTGTATCACAATAATATATTATCAAATATTCCGGTTCAACATTTCACTTTTCTATATCTTTATTTATTTTATCACCTTCACAGCGAAGCCCTGACGTTTTAATTCTTCCACGACTTTTTCTACAGCATCATAATGTTCAGGAGAGATTCCTAATTTTGATAAATCCAATACGGGAATATCATCCGTACTGTTCATATCCTTCATCTCAACCCGGTCAATAATCATACCTACAGCAGAAGTATTATTGGTAATCGGATCGATTAATATAAAAGAGCCACAAGATTTATTCTTCTGATATGGATCAAAGAAAAGTTCTTTAGCTGTTGTCAGAACAACACGCGCTATCTGATTCAATTGCAAAGGCAAAGTCTCTTTAGTTAATTGACCGTTCTCTAAAGATAAATGTTCCATCGTATTCACATCTACCTTATATTTAATCGAATCAATTCGCGTACGGCTCAGATTCGTTGTCTGTTTGATAAAGAAAGACTTATTAACATCCATCGGTTCTTCATCCATCCAAACCATCATTGCCTCAAAGTTACGATCTACAATAGGCAGATTATCAGGATGTACCAACATCTCACCACGAGAGACATCAATCTCATCTTCCAAAGTCAATGTTACAGATTGAGGTGGAAAGGCATAATCCAACTCACCATCATATGTAACGATACTTTTTATTTTCGAAGTCTTACCGGAAGGCAGTGCTATCACCGTATCTCCTTTACGTATAATACCTGATGCAACTTTACCGCAAAAACCTCTAAAGTTAAGATTGGGACGAAGCACATATTGTACCGGGAAGCGGAAATCCTTAAAGTTATGATCATTATCAATATGAACCGTTTCCAAGAAATCGAGTAAAGAAATTCCTTTATACCATGGAGTACGTTCAGATTTGTCAACTACATTATCACCGTCCAAAGCAGATAACGGAATACAATTCACATCCGGAATACCTAACGGAGCTACAAATTTCTTATATTCTGCAACGATCTCATTAAAGCGTTCTTCAGAAAAACCGACCAAATCCATCTTGTTTACAGCCAACACCACATGCCTAATCCCCAATAAAGAAACCAGGAAAGTATGACGGCGCGTTTGCGTAATCACTCCCGTACGGGCATCCACCAGAATAATTGCAAGGTTAGCGGTAGAACCACCTGTAATCATATTACGAGTATACTGTTCATGCCCCGGAGTATCTGCAATAATAAACTTACGACCATTGGTAGAAAAATAACGGTATGCCACATCAATCGTTATTCCCTGCTCACGTTCTGCTTTCAAACCGTCAAGCAATAAAGCATAATCTATATGTTCTCCAGCATTACCAACACGCTTACTATCACGTTCCAACGCATCCAGCTGATCTTCATACAATTTCTTACTATCAAACAACAAACGTCCGATCAATGTCGATTTACCATCATCCACCGATCCAGCTGTCAGCAATCTCAATAAGTCTTTCTGTTCATCCTTATCCAGAAAAGCCTTTATATCTAACTTGTTTTCTGCCATCACTTTCTAGAATTAAAAATATCCTTCACGTTTTTTCTGCTCCATACTCGCCTCCTGGTCAAAGTCAATCACACGAGTTGTACGCTCACTCTTAGTTGTAGTCATCATCTCTTCTACAATCTCCTCAATAGTAGCTGCTTCACTTTCAACAGCACCTGTCAGCGGCCAACATCCCAAGGTACGGAAGCGAACCATCTTCATTTCAATCTGATCACGATATTTCTCCGGCAAACGATCGTCATCCGCCATAATCAGATTACCGTCAATAGTAACAACCGGACGTTCTTTCGCATAATATAAAGGAACGATAGGAATATTTTCCAAACGAATATATTGCCAGATATCCAACTCAGTCCAATTACTCAACGGAAACACACGAATACTCTCCCCTTTATGTACTCTGGCATTATAGATATCCCATAACTCCGGACGCTGATTTTTGGGGTCCCACTGATGAAATTTATCGCGGAAAGAAAATATTCTCTCTTTAGCACGAGATTTCTCCTCATCACGACGTGCACCTCCAAAGGCAGCATCAAACTTATATTTATCTAATGAGCGAAGCAATGCCTGTGTTTTCATTAAGTCTGTATGTACTTTACTTCCATGCGTAAAAGGTCCTACCCCTGCATGAAAAGCTTCCATATTACTTTCTACAATCAGATTCCAACCATATTTCTTTGCGTATTCATCCCGAAACTGAATCATTTCCTTAAACTTCCATTTCGAATCGATATGCATTAATGGGAATGGTACTTTCCCCGGATAAAACGCTTTTTCAGCCAGACGTACCATCACCGATGAATCCTTACCGATACTATAAAGCATCACAGGATTCTCAAATTCCGCAGCCACCTCGCGGATAATATGAATAGACTCAGCCTCGAGTTCCTTCAAGTGACTTAATTTATATTCTTCCATTACTTTAATAATGATTTTATTCTACTTCAACTGTTCTTTTCACCTTAGGCAAAACAAGCTCCAACAGATGTTTCACTGATTCCTCCAAAGTCAACTTTGACGTATCTAATGACAAAGCCGGATGTTCTGGAACCTCAAAAGGAGCCGATATTCCGGTAAAATTCTTTATTTCCCCTTTTCGCGCTTTGGCATACAAACCTTTAACATCACGTTTTTCGCACTCTTCCAAAGGAGTACTCACAAAAATCTCTAAAAAATCATCCTGCCCGATAATATTAGCCGCCATCTCACGAATATCATTGTTTGGACTGATAAATGCAGCAATAGTAATAATACCACTATCAAGAAATAATTTAGAAACTTCAGCAATACGGCGAATATTCTCCACTCGATCGGCTTCCGAAAATCCCAAATTATTATTAATTCCACTGCGGATATTATCTCCATCCAGAATTCTGCAAAGCAAGCCACGCTTATGCAGCTCCCGTTCCAGAGCGATAGCAATCGTACTCTTCCCCGAACCACTCAACCCGGTGAACCAGATCATCACACTATGCTGACCTAACAGTTCTTCTTTGTCCTGTCGTGTCATCATACGGTCAAATATAGGATATATAAGATTTTTTTCTTCCATCTATACAATTAGTTTATTAAAACTTCCAAATCATTGGAATCAGAATCACAGAAATTAGAAATGTTATAATATTAAGTGGCAGTCCAATCTTAACAAAATCCGTAAACTTATAATTACCAATACCTTGAACAATTAAATTAGTCTGATAACCAATCGGAGTTGAGAAACTGGCAGAAGCAGCCATACAAATCACGACAAAGAATGGTGTCGGACTTACTCCCAATTGAGAAGCTATTGACAAAGCCAACGGAAAAGAAAGAGCAGCCGCAGCATTGTTAGTAATCAACTCCGTAAACAAATTAGTTATAATAAACAGCATAGCAAGCAACACATGCGGTCCGTAATCATCACTCAATCCGATAATAAACTTAGCTACACTATCAGCCACCCCTGAATTAACCATCGCCTTACTAATTGCAAATGCACAAGCAATGGTAATAAGAATATCCCAGGAAATATATTTAGTATACTTACGAGCAGGGAAAATATTAGTCCACGCCATTATAATAGTAGTAATGGAAACAAAGAAAAACATATCCAGTTTAATATCCGGGAACATTTCTTTAGTTGCAGGAAGCTCACCTACCGTAGCACCAACGATCATCAATACCAATAAAATCAAAGCAAGCCAACGTTTCTTCTTACCTGCAGCATCCGGATCATTACCATTTGTCAACAGCACAAACACCGAAGACTCTCCCCATGTCGGAATAAACGTATCATCAGCCATTACCACAAGCGTATCACCTTCACGAAGCACTACCTCATTCAGATTCGCAACATACCGCTGTCCGCTACGAGTCTTTATTTCTTTCACTTCGGCTCCATAATGACGTTGAAAATTAAAATCACTTAATTTTTTATTGATACCGGGAAAACGTGCACCCAACACAGCTTCTACGCGATGTAGCTTTTCTCCTTCTTCTATTTCCTCATCAGGAATAGCCGTATCTGGACGAGCATCTGGTAAAAGTCGTTTGGAAAAAAGGAAAATATAAATAATGCCAGCAATAGCAATAAAAATTCCTACTTTACCCAACTCAAACATGGAAAAACCCTCAAATCCCGCCTCCAAAATCATTCCATGCACCACCAAGTTGGTAGAAGTACCGATTAAAGTACAAATACCTCCGAGAATTGTAACATAAGAAAGCGGAATCAGAAATTTAGTTGCCGGAAGTTTAACAGACTTAGCCCAATGTTTAATGATAGGAGCAAATATAACAACTACAGGAGTATTATTAAGAAAAGCAGAAATAAATGCAACCGAAGGCAAAATACGCAATTGAGCCTTAAAAACACTAGTACGCCCCTGTGGAAGTAACTTTTTAATTACTTGTCCCAATGTACCTGATTGGCGAATACCCTCACTCACCAAGAACAATAAAGCAACAGTAATCATACCTTTATTACTAAACCCTTCAAGCATTTCTTTCGGAGTCAGAATCCCGGCACACAAAAACAGGACTACTACAGAGAAAAGTACCATACCCGGACGCATCTTATCAGCAATCAGAGCGGCTACCATCCCTAATAAGGATAACAGTACAAATACAATTTCAAATGTCATATAAACATTAATTAGTGTTCTCTTTTTTTCTCAACGATGAACCACGGATTCAATAAATCTTCCTTGTTATAATGGAGAGGTTCCTCTTTACCTACTTGATATAATTCCATTCCGGCAGCCCTGGCTATCGCATGCCCAGCAGCTGTATCCCATTCCATAGTTGGAGCAAAACGCGGGTATACATCAGCTTTACCGTCAGCAACCAAACAAATTTTAATAGAACTTCCACTCGATATTAATTCAATAGAACCGTGTTTCTTCTTTAAGTCTTTAATATATGTCTCAGTCTCAGATGTCAAATGGGAACGGGAAGCAACCACTATAAAATGATCCCGAACTTCCTTTACCGGTAACTTTTCCGATTTCCGTATCAACTGTTCCAACGTTATCACATTATCTTCCAAACAGATAATACCCTTACATTTATAAGCCCCTACTCCATCTACAGCAAAATAAAGCTCTTTTGTCACAGGAACATAAATCACACCAACTACAGGTATAGACTCGTATACCAGAGCGATATTTACCGTAAATTCTCCATTACGTTTAATAAACTCTTTCGTTCCGTCCAACGGATCTACAATCCATAAAGTATCCCACTCGCGTCTTACTGCATATTCCAGCTGCTTACCCTCTTCACTAAGAACAGGAAAAGGAGTCTCATTCAAAATTGAAACGATCACTTCATGTGCTTTTCGGTCTGCTATCGTTAAAGGAGAATTATCCGCTTTACTCTCTATTTCAAAATCCGATGTCGGATCATTATAAATAGAAAGAATTTTCTCACCTGCTTTCAAAGCCGCACCAATAGCAGCCATCACATATTTTTGTTCCATCAGAATCTTTACATTAAAATTGATCTATCAATCAAGGTCATAAATCTCCTAAATTAAGAATTGACAAAAGTAAAAACTTTCTTTGCTAAAAAAGTTTCACATCCCTTTTTTATAACTTCTTTTAGTAGATTGATAAATAAATCTAAAAATATATTCATACAACTCTAATAAAAAAGCAGTAACTTCCCAGTTACCGCCTTCTTATTCGGGAAACAATACACATTCCTCCCGATATATATTACCAAAAAGAAATTAATTAATACGATATAACAACCAAGCGTCCTTAAAACGGCTCGGATATTTAGCTTTGATAGCATCACGTGCCTCAGCAGCAGAAGGTTTATCAGCGAATGAGCTTGCAACGACACGATACATAGCTTTTTCAGCATTGAATACAATTGTAGCTTTATACCTTGTGCATCTAACCAATCTCTCAACCCTTCAGCATTTGCTTTCACGCTAAAGCTACCAACAATGACACTGAAATCTTTTAGCCCTTGATTACCAGAAATAACAGTAACCTTTTCCTGACGAACGCCGGAAGTATCCGTAGTCTTAGTTGTAGTAACAGGAGCAGTCACTACCGGAGTTACTTCTACCGGAGCCTCAACCTGAGGTTCAGCCAACTCTTGTTGTTTAGCTTTCTCATAAGCTTTTTTATAGGCGCTTTCGCTAGATTTACAAGAGGCAAATGCCAATACTATGCATACCCCCATTCCTAATACGACCAATTTTTTCATACCTTTATACTCTGTTTTAATTAATAATTCAATGTTATCATCTATTTATATCTAGTTTCCGGCAACAAAATAATAGAAATTTTATCATCCGGCAAAAGAAATCCAACGAAAAAAACGTTTATTCCTCCTTACTTCTTATAAGAAATAGTTCCCGTTGCTTGATAAGTCGGCATCAAAAGCACTTCAGCGATTTGAATATGCGCAGGAGCCGACGCTGCAAAATAAACTGTTTCAGCAATATCATCTCCCGTCAAAGGGCGAATACCTCTATAAAAATTATCAGCAGCCTGCTTATCACCTCTATAACGTACTACTGTAAAATTCGTCTCCACCATACCCGGCTTTATATTCGTCACCCTTAGCGGAGTATCTACCAGATCAATCCGGAGACCATCCGAAAGTGCCTTCACCGCTGCCTTGGTAGCACAGTAAACACTACCTCCCGGATATGCTGCATCACCGGCAATAGAACCGATATTAATAATGTGTCCACGTCCACGCTCAACCATCCCCGGAACAACCAGACGTGTCATAGCCAACAAGGCTTTGATATTCGTATCAATCACAATATCCCATTCATCCAGATTTCCTTCAAATTCCTTATCCACTCCAATTACCAATCCGGCATTGTTTACCAGCACATCAATAGATTTCCAATCCTCAGGCAGAGTTTCCAACGCATCAGTAGCCTGTTTTCGGTCACGTACATCGAAAGGCAATATATAAACCCGAGTACCATTAGCAGCCTCCAATTCAGATTTCAATTTTTCAAGTTTCGACACAGTACGTGCATTCAAAATCAGATTCCATCCTTGAGATGCAAATTTACGGGCACAACCTTCACCAATTCCACTACTTGCACCAGTAATAAAAACAATCTTAGTTTCCATTATGTTTCGTTTTACAATATCAAAAGACAAAAGTACGCCTTAACATTCATTGGTTAGTCCCGATGTGTAGTTAAATAAGATTAAACCACTTCATAAAAAAATGAATACTTCTTACCAGATCGTATCTTTGTACAATCATAATAACAGAGCCGCGAGGCTCATTCAACTATTTTACATGAATTTTGAAAATTTGAATTTAATAGAGCCACTTTTAAAAGCTCTGCAACAAGAGGGTTACACTGTCCCCACTCCCATCCAAGAACAGGCTATTCCAATTATACTTCGTGGAAAAGATTTATTAGGTTGCGCACAGACTGGTACAGGAAAGACAGCTGCCTTTTCCCTCCCAATTCTACAGAAATTGTATAAGACAGATCAGAAGAAAAATATCAAAGCCCTGATTTTAACTCCGACGCGTGAACTGGCTATTCAAATCGGTGAATGCTTCGAAGCCTATGGACGCTATACCGGGATAAAACATACTGTCATCTTCGGAGGGGTAAGCCAAAAGCCGCAAACTGATGCCTTACGGGAAGGAGTACAAATATTAGTAGCCACCCCCGGGAGATTATTAGATCTAATAGATCAAAACTATATTTCTCTCAAATCGCTTGATTATTTTGTGTTAGACGAAGCGGACCGTATGCTCGATATGGGATTCATCCACGACATAAAACGTATACTTAAACTACTTCCGGCTCAACGTCAAACCCTCTTTTTCTCCGCAACGATGCCTCCTGAAATAGAGAAATTGGCTAATTCCATGCTAACGAATCCGGAAAAAGTAGAGGTAACGCCTGCTTCTTCTACAGTAGATACCATTTCTCAATCTATCTATTTCGTAGAAAAACAGCAGAAAAAAGACTTATTAATTCACCTGTTAAAGAATCCATCCATCGAATCCGTGCTTATTTTTACTCGCACAAAATATGGTGCGGATAAATTAGCACGTACTCTAACAAAAGCCGGAATAGGAGCAGAAGCGATCCATGGTAATAAAACCCAGAATGCACGTCAGCGTGCACTTACCAATTTCAAAAATCACACTCTCCGAGCATTGATTGCTACAGACATAGCTGCCAGAGGGATCGATGTAGATTTACTATCCCATGTCATTAACTATGAGCTCCCCAATATACCGGAAACTTATGTTCACCGCATCGGGCGTACAGGTCGTGCTGGAAACGAAGGAACAGCAATCTCTTTCTGTGAATCCGAAGAACTCCCCTATTTAAAAGATATTCAAAAATTAATCGGCAAGAACATTCCGGTTGTTAAAGATCATCTATTCATCACACAAGAGGGCATTAAAGCTCAGAACGAAAAGGCTGAAGAAATCAGAGTCAAAGCCAAAAAAAAAAAGCTTATCGTGGAAATCGAGCGAACGGAAATTACTGGAGGAGGAAAAAATGAATAAAATCTAATTAATTTTTTCATCATTCGAGAACAACTTACCGATAGAAATGTTATATTTGTGATATTTCATTTAAAATTTAAAGATATGAAAGGATTAAATGTATTAGCAGCTTTTCTAGGTGGTGCAGCCGTAGGCGCAGCCCTTGGTATTTTGTTCGCTCCTGATAAAGGAGAAGACACTCGTCATAAAATTGCAGAAATTCTTCGTAAGAAAGGTATCAAGCTGAATCGTAGCGAGATGGAAAATCTCGTTGATGAGATAGCAGCTGAGATGAAAGGAGAAATAGCAGAATAAAGTAACAAAGGACTAAAACAGAGCGATCATGTTTGCAGACGATAAAAGTATTGAGAATTTTCAACAATTGTTTTTCGAGTTTAAGAAATATCTGGAACTTCAAAAAGAATACACTAAATTAGAGATTACCGAGAAGTTAGCTATACTTCTTTCCACCTTAATTATGGTTTTAGTGCTTATTATCCTTGCCATGGTGGCTCTGTTTTACCTGCTTTTTGCATTAGCTTATATCCTGGAGCCTATAGTCGGTGGCTTAATGATAAGCTTTTCCATCATAGCAGGTATAAACATCCTACTCATCATCGCTGTCATCATTTTCCGCAAGCGACTCATTATTTCTCCAATGGTGAACTTCCTTGCCGGTTTAATTTTAACCGATTCAAATAAATAAGTTATGAGCACGCAAATCACTCCCAAACTAACTTTAGAAAACATAGCCCAACGCAAAAAAAAGTTACAAGGTGAAATCCAAGTTCAGAAGAAGGCAATGACAGCCACTGTAGCAATATATTTTCTCCTCTCCCACCGGCGAATAATAAGACAAACGCAATCATGCGCTCATTCAATACAGGAATGGCAGTATTCGATGGTGTAATGCTGGGAATAAAACTCATGCGGAAGATACGGAAATATTTTAGAAATCTGAAGTAAAAAATAGGCGGAAAAAAATCATTCCCGCCTACTACCTCTATTTAATAATCGACTTAGTAACTACTTATCACAATATTGCCGTTTGCACTCCAAGCACTCCGGCAATGGCACCGGCAACAGCAATAATTACTTTTAATACCACACTCCACGTTTTCTTCATAGATTTTTTCTATTTTTAATTCAACAATTCATTTTACAGCTTACAATGTGGGATCCGGTGATTCTCCACTGTTATCACCGTCACCTTTGTCATCTCCACCTTCACCTCCATCAGGATTTTCCGGTGTCACAATCGCATTGATTTTCTTCAGATAATCATCCAAACTAATCAAGTCAAGTTTCTCATCCGCACGACTAGCTGTTTTTGTGATCCGTAATTCTTTATTTGCTTGGAAGAAAATACGCACACTCTCTACACTATTGGCAGTAATATCTTTCGCCAAATCTGCACCTTTCGAACGAGCTGTCAGCATAAACACTCCTAAACCTTCGATATTTACCGACTTACCTTCCAGCAACTGTTCTTTCAATTTATCCACAAAGTTCTGAATAACACTTTTGATATCACCAACTGAAAGCGAAGAACGATCCTGCATCTTCTGTGCAAGATATTTCAAATTAACAGTCTGACCTAAAGTAACCAAATGTGGATAAAATCTCTTAGGAGAATTAGGAATACGCGGATCCGATGGTCGCGTAACGATTTTGTAAATTACACTCATAATACGTTTTTTAAAAGATTTAAATTCAAGTTATTTTTTCACGTTTCGTTGATCAACAATGCAAAGGTGAAGTTTTTATCTTGAATGGGCAATAAAAAAAGCCCCGCAAGGAGCCTTTTTTTAAATATCATTTATAATACACTAAATATCAGCGTCTTCTAATACAAGTGTAAATAAACCAAGTAAACTAATACAATATATCTTCCGGTTGGAATGGAATATAAGGTCCGTCTTTTACTTCAAAAACTACTGAACCCTGCTCTAATACCTCTAATGTGTGCCATTGTCCGATAGGGACATGAACACCATAATTCCCATTCAAAGGATCTAATAAAAACGATTCCGTTTCAGCTCCTATCTCATTGTAGAACATCACACGAATTTTTCCTCGAAGAAGAATATAAGTCTCTGCTGTATTACAATGACGGTGAATAGGAAGTACAGTCCCTATTTCTAATGCATTCAATAAACGTTGAGCTTTAGCATCAAGAGAATCATGAAGATTAAAATTCATTCTCAACTGTTCGCTTGCTTTTGCCTTCTCTGAAACCTCATCTAATAAGCTAGTAAGCTACCAATACTATATAACTCTCAGTAATAGAAAGTCACGAATACCTATTTCCCCAAAAAATCATTTGATTGAATTTTCAACTTTATGCAATGACCAGTTCCATCATAGGACGGGCAACATAGTTGCAGGGTATAAAAGGCTCATCAACCTTATCTCCATTCAAATTCTAGTAAAAATGTCTTCGATATAATCACCCCATATCCCTTTCAATAATCCACGAAACGTCATTTAACGATAGCCTCTCTGATGCAATCCACGATATAGCGGACATCATCGTCGCTCACGTATGGACCAGCAGGCAGGCAGAATCCAACCTTAAAGATTTCTTCTGACACGCCATTTGTGTAAGCTACTGCATCCGCATATATTGGCTGCTTGTGCATAGGCTTCCATACAGGACGGCACTCCACTTTTTTGCCAAGCATAAACACGCGTAGAGCCTCTACATTCTCATTAGGCTGACAATCAGTTACGGCATTATCAACGGCTTGATGACACCTGCGGCACCACCTACGGCTGTCTGAATGACTTCCTTGTAGGCATTCTCCTGCCCCTTAATCTTCACATCTGCATCGAGGGTGGCTGCACAAAGCCAGAAGTTAGCATCATAACGAGGGTCTGCAGGTTGCTTGTGAATGTGTACTTCAGGAACATCCTTCAATAAATCTTCATAAAGAGATTGCACATGCTTGTGGTGGGCGATATGAGCATCGAGGACAGTCATCTGCCCCCGGCCAATGCCTGCACATACATTACTCATGCGATAGTTATAACCAATCTCGGTATGCTGATAATATGGATATGCATCACGAGCCTGCGTAGCGTGCCACATTACGTTATTGGCATCCTCTTTCTTTTGGCAGATGAGGGCACCACCACCAGAAGTTGTGATCATCTTGTTACCGTTGAAACTCAGCACACCAAAACGACCAAATGTACCGAGCACCTGACCATTGAAACGAGACCCCATACCTTCGGCAGCATCCTCAATCACAGGAATCCCGTACTTGTTAGCAATAGCCATGATACGCTCACAGTCGTATGGCATACCATAAAGGGCTACAGGAATAATGGCTTTTGGATATTCGCCCGTCTTCTCCTTACGATCAAGAATAGCCTTTTCAAGGAGTTCTGGATCCATATTCCATGTATCACGTTCAGAGTCGATAAACACAGGTTTTGCACCAAGATAGGTGATAGGGTGAGAAGATGCACAGAAAGTGAAACTCTGAACACAAACTTCGTGGTCATGTTGAACACCACATGCAATAAGTGCGAGGTGTAGAGCTGCAGTACCAGCACTCAAACACACCACCTTGCGGTCGAGCTTCGAGCCATCTGAGTTTGCATTCGCGAAATCCGCCAAATTCTGTTCAAAGGCATTCACATTCGGTCCCATCGGCACTACCCAATTGGTATCGAAAGCCTCTTTCACGTATTTTTGTTCATAACCCTCTTCGCTCATATGAGCAAGGCAAAGATAAATTGTCTTTCTTTCTTCAGTTAGCATAACTAAAATTCTTTATTGTTTCTAATCCAATCTTCACAGCAGGCAGCAGATTCGATCCACAACATCACGCTCTATGCCCACTTATGTTTTTTGCATAACTAAGTAATATTTTTAGCCTCCAGTTCCTTCGGTACCTCAAAGTTCTTCTTACCCAAAATCGTCAATAAAATAAGCCATGAAGTTTTCAGAATCAGGTAATTGTCGTAAAAGAAGCTCTTATGATCCACATAATACAACTCCAATTTCAGTTTCTGTGGAATGAACTCCTTCTCGTACAAATCCGAATCTTCATACTTCTCCCCATGGGTGTAGTCATACAGACTTGCAGGACTTGTCAGCCCCGGCTTTACGTCCAATATATGCTTATACTCACCAACATAGTAGTTGGCAGCATTTGCCTCATCCTCAGGGCGAGGACCCACAATGCTCATATCGCCAAAGAGGATGTTGAATGCTTGTGGCATCTCGTCAATCTTCGTAGCACGAATAAACTTGCCGAATGGAAAAACTCGGTCATCGTTCAGAAGAGTGGTCAATCTCACCTTACCACTGTCCACACGCATCGAGCGGAACTTATAGCAAGTAAAAATCTTTCCATGCAATCCCACACGACGAGCCTTGTAGATAGCAGGCCCCGGACTCACAATATGAATTGTTATCCACGTGATCATATATACCCACAAGAATACTGTAATAAACAACACCGCAAACAAGATCTCGTAACATCTTATCAAGAACTTCCCCATCGTTTAACACAGTTTTCTCAGTAATACAAACGTCTCCGTAGGGCCTTGCCCCACCTCTAAACCACGAGCCACATCCACTTCCTTCAAGTGCAATATACTACGTGGATGAGGATATTCGCGAAGCTCAGTAGCATACTCTGCAAAGGCAGCATACTTCTGCTTAGACTCGGCCGAAATATCCACAAACACATTCGGCATAAACATCGTATCAGCCTTGTAAGGAGTCCATTCTGTGGACGAAGGCACGCGATAGCAATACAGTTCCTTCACCACCTGCCCCATCACCGGACGAACAGCCACCAACGTAGATTTATACACATTCTGATGATCCATATTCACATCGCCCCAAAAGTGCGTAAACACCGTATCTGGTTCCAATTTACGCACCAGTTGCTCTATTACTTTATTTATATTAATATGCGGTGTACAGTCCAGTTTCATATCCGGCTGTTCACCATAGTATACATTCTTCACACCCAGCTTCTGAGCACACGCCCAAGTCTCCTTCTTTTTATCCTCAATAATTTTCTTGAGATCCAACGAATCGCGATACTGCGACGAACTACCATCCGTCACAATCAGCACATTCACCTCACAGCCACCTTTTACTAGTTTGGCTATTGTTCCGCCCATGCCAAGCACTTCATCGTCTGGATGAGCTGCTATTACAAGTACTTTTTTCATTATCTCTACAATAAATCGTACGACGATAAATTCACGTCCCAGTTATTAATATTGAATACATCATCCGCAGAAACCTCTTTTCGATCGAGAATCTGCGCCACAAAGTTGAAATTCTTTGGCGCATACTTCAACGGAATTTTAATCATAGATATCGGATTGAAACTCAACTCGCCCACATAGAGGAAAATACCTACGTTGTTCTTTTCTGCATCAAACATTTTCCTTACCGCCCGATTAAAATTCTTAGCTGACAACGGATATACATCCATCAAGAACGCGGCCTTCACACCATCAAAGTCTGTGCATTTCCAAGAACAGGTAAAGTCCTTCTCTTCCACAAGCTTATATTCCTCCGGATTAAACCATTTGTATCGAGTATCATTAAAAGAACTTCTATCTCTGTGGATCAAGGTCTCTGAATGCTGGCTTCTCCCATCAAACTTCGAAAGCCATAGCATCATCACACAGAACAACTTAGAGAAAATATTCAAACGTGTTAAAGCAGGTTTTGCATCACCCACCTTGTAAGGAAGAATATATGTATGCAGTTTACCCACTTCCTTCATGCGAAGCACTCTTAAATTGAGTAGATACGACAAATCATTAGGGAAAGCAAAGATACATTTCACACCATTGGCTTTCGAATACTTCAAGCTCTCTCCACAAAGCCCCATCACATTCTTAAAGTCATTGCGATGATCCTTGCGAATCATAAAGTCGGCACCAAAAGAGAACAGCATATTCTGCCCCTTATAAAAATACTTAAAAGGCACGACAACATACTGCCCCACAATTTCGTCTTCATCTGTTGTCAGCAAAGTATGGAAAGAATAACCCAAACAGGTATTCAAATACTGACTATCAAAATCCAGCAATGGCTTTACATGACCTTCAAACACCTCTGCATAACAAGTGCAGATTTCTTCTTTCTCCAGAACCGAAAGTTCTGTAGTTTTCTTATTTACAAACCGCATGATGTCTTACAAAATCGAAGGAATTCTCGTAAACATTTCGATCAAATTAAATCCGTCCCAAGTAAGGGAGAAGGTAGTAGTCTCGCCGATAGGAACTATACGATCAAGACCTTGGAAGCGTTTTTTGCAGACGAACTCGGTAAATTCCTCCTTCTCAAAGCCAAAGTAGCCGAGGGTCTGGTACTTGCTGCTCACGATTGGTGAAATCTCGTCAAGGCTCTCAATAGTCTTCTCCGAGAAGTAACCACAAGAGCATCGGAAGTCATCTATATTAATTGGTACCTCGTTGAGATCTACACGCACCACTATATTATCGGGCATCGGTTCAGCATGATGTTCATACATACCGCCTGACGATAGAGGGCTGTCAATTTATCAACCGCCATCACAGCCTGCAACTGATACTTGGTTGCCACATGATCATGAACAGCACTCCAAAAACGCTCTTTTGCTTCTGTTAGCGAAGGGTCGTTGAGCCAGAAGATAGTATGTGGCGCCGAACAAGCATTCTGATCAAAGAGATAAGTGTCATTGTAGAACGCCTCAGCCAACTTCTTCATCTCTGTATTGCTTGCTGCCATAATAGCCGAAGGACGAATGACCGCGATCGAGTAACGGTCGGCAAAGCAAACATCGAACGAACGTACCGGAATGGAATTCTGACGGATGGTCTGAATGGTAGCATCACCTCCCCAAATTACACGCACATTGGCTATAGATGAGAAGTATGCGCTTGCATCACTCGAACGGTCGTAACGCACCAATGCAATGCGATTTGCAACCTCGTTGTACTGTCCGCTCTCCAACAACTCATGCATATGTTTGATGATGAGATCAACCTGTGCAAACTGCTTCGAACTGACGCGCACGATATTGGCATTTCCTGCCAAAAGACCTGCAACCAGCGAATAGCCAAAGTTGATAGGCACATTAGAAGGAGCAATATGAAAGAGCACTCCACGCCCCAAACGCAATTCATCTACATGCACATACTGAACTTTGAGCTTCAATAAATTAGCCTTTCGGCAGAAATAAGCAAAGGTAATAGCATCTGGATACAGACGACTCAATCTATCTTTCATGATCGCTCCGGAAAGGGCATTCAGAAACTCTACAACTTCGTCAGAAAAAGGCACATCAGGACGATATGCGGTAAACTCCTCCCAATTTATCTCCTTCGGGAAGAGTAATGTATAATTAGAACTTGGCTGCATAAGTATCACTACATCCGCGGATTTCCGCATTTTTAATTCTACCTTCAATCTTGAAATATTTACCCTTCAGACCGCATGGGCAATCGTCCTCACCGAGTATCATTCCTTCATCCTCGGTCAAGAGCACATGTCCCGGGTAGGAACCTGGGAGTACACTCACTACCTCAATTAATCCTTTCTCACCGACATTAGCCAATGAAAAGTCGTAAGGACGACGAATCAACAGATCGCTGAAAGCACTGGCGTGCAGATGACCACATTTACACTCCATATAGACGCAACCTGTTTGCTCCACCATACCATAGTAGTCATGCACGTTTTCGGGAAGAATTCCACAGGCCTCATTCAAACTTGCTTTGTACTCTTCAGAAGACACCTTCTCGTTAAGCAATTTCTTCCAACCACCGCCATGAATCAGTACTCCCTTGCTCAAGTCAGGTCTATAACCTGTTTCAAGCAGTTTCTTGTAGAAGTGTTGCCATACCATAAAGGTAAAACCAAACATAAAGATAGTCTCACCTTGGTGTGCTTCAAGAAATGCCTTCATACCCTCAATATCGAGTTCCATATTCTCATCAAGCGCATACTGGCGCTTGCTACCAAACATAGAGAAACCCAAGATACCTGCGCCACGAGCTGAGAACATATTTCTATTCTTAATGACCGACGACGAATCCAATATCAGCATCGGCACACGTTGAGTACCAAGGAAGTGACTGACTATCTTAGTCAAGCACTTCTGTTGTGCGCTTGACGTCTCTCTATCCAAGAAGATACGGCTCACAGCCTGACCGGTGGTGCCGCTTGAGGTCATGGTCTTCACTACCTCATCCTTTGCACAACTACGCAGTTCAAACTCTTTAAACAGACGAACTGGCAAAAAAGGCAACTTCTCATAGTCGGGAAGGTTGTTGATATCCAAGCCAATCGCATCCATCATCTTTCGGTATGGTTCACACTGAGCATAGTGCTTGCGAGTCAGCTTATGCAAACGTTCATTCAGCAACTGGCGTTTCTGCTCTTTATCCAGTGAATAAGGAGCGATTTCCAGAATTTCGTTTATATCCATAATATCTCATCTAAGTGGTTACAGCATTTCCTGAAGTGTTGGATAGTCAATCTTACCCGATGTCTTCACTGGAATGCCATCGATCCTCTTTACTTGGAAAGCGCGAGGGTTGAAACCAGTCTTCTCCACAAGTAAAGCCTTAATCTGCTCTTCCAATCCGTCCTCTGTCACAAATACCGTAATTAGATCGTCCACACCACAGCAAGCGCAATTCGATGTAATAACCTTAACCAGTTGTTCTACAGCATCAAGGTTGGTACGGTTTCCCCAAACTTTAACGAAACGCTTCATACGGCCGGTGATGTAGAAATAGCCATCTGCATCAAACTTCGCTATATCGCCCGTATGGAGCACGCCATGGTTCTCGTCACCTTTCAGTAGATCGGCACGCACTTCGGCATAACCCAAGCAAACGTTCTCGCCCTTATAGAGTAACTCGCCATCTATCTCCGGCTCAGTAATTACGTTACCATCGGCATCCACCAAAGATAGTTCGCCACCAGGGATGGCAATACCAATCGAAGCATTTTTCTCCACCGCCTTATCAAACGGCAAATAACTCATACGCGGAGCCGCTTCAGTCTGGCCATACATTACGATAAACTCCTTACCGTTCTGTTCGGCAAAATCCACAAACTCCTTCACGTAAGCCGCATTCAACTTGCCACCTGCCTGAATCATTGTTTTCAAGTAAGGCAAATCCATACGGAAAAAACGCAAACGCTTAAGCATCTCGTATGTATATGGTACGCCTGCAATCGACGTCGCCTTTTGCTCCTTGATGAAAGTCCAAAACTCACGCTGCATTACTGCCTTATCTGTCAGCAATATAGTAGCGCCCTTTATCAAGTGACTGTTAATCACCGACATACCATAGCTATAATACATTGGCAAGGTAGTCACCGGACGTTCCTCACTCGTAATCGTCAAATACTCAGCAATACTCTCCGCATTACTCTCTAGGTTTCTCTCCGACAGACGTACCAACTTAGGCGAACCCGTACTGCCCGATGTTGTCAAGCAAAGGATGATATCGGAATTGATTTCTTTATTGGCTATAGGTATCTCATAGCTCATTTTCTGGAGCGAATACTCCTGATACTGATAGATAGTTTCGCCACCAGTCTCTTCAATACGTTTTGTAGGCATCCAGAGATATTCCGGTTGATAGACTGCAATCAATCTCTGCACCAACTCCAGATCCTTACTGCCATCCAGCAACACCTGCGGAATGTGCTTGTTCATACAAGCCACATAGCCCACAAACGATCCCAAGAGATTCTCACAGAGGGTGAAGACAAGACCTTTCTGAGTGAAGGCCGAAGCAAAACACTCCACCTCCTCAAGAAGTTCATTATAAGTTAAGGACTCGTTACGGTCGGTCACAATCGCGACATTATCTTTGTATTGTTGTAAATCAAACATTCGTATTCAAACTTAATTAACCATCATACCATCTACCCCCAACACCTGACCGGAGATGTATGATGACATATCTGACGCCAAGAACAAATAAGCATTGGCAACCTCCTCAGGAGTACCCAGTTCACCAAAATAGATTCTTGACTTGATTTGATTCAATGTTTCTTTAGGGGTACTTTGCAGCAAAGAGGTATTAATAGTTCCAGGAGCTACAGCATTTACACGAATGCCATCCTGCGCCAATTCCTTAGCTGCCGACTTTGTCAATGCAATCACAGCACCTTTGCTTGCTGCATACACCATCTGGGCATAGTTTCCACTGATACCCATAATCGATGCCGCATTCACAATACTACCCGACTTCTGTCGTCTCATGATCTTCGACACATACTGAATAAAGTGCATCATTGCAAATACATTCACCTCGAAGGTCTTTTGAATCTGTGCATCAGTTACCATCGAAATCAACGCATCTAGCATAATACCTGCATTGTTCACCAAGATATCAATCTTTCCTTGTTCTTTCTTCACACGCTGAACGAGTGCGATAATAGCCTTGGTGTCAGTAATATCGAAATAACAAGGGATGATACTGTCAGATGCTAAATCATCCATACTACCTTCCATCAAATCGACAGCATATACCGTCGCACCATTCTTGGCGAATGTCTCCATAATGGCGTGACCGATACCACGGCTGCAACCAGTGATGATTGCAACCTTGCCTTCCAATAGATTAGAACTCGACATCGTACTTTGTTTTAAGAATTTCAATACCCTTCTCATAGGATGATAGATCAATTATGTCATCGGTCTCCAACATGATATCAAAAGCATCCTCCAAAGCTGCGGTGAGCGACATATGCCCCACAGAATCCCAAAGTTCTACACCCTGATACTGTAAACCTACGAGCTGATCTTCCGTTATCTGAAGGTTTTCACAAAACACGTTGTTATATTTCTCTAAATTTGTCATGACTTATTTTTTAAGTTAAACTTTTGTTTATTGATCAATATTTCTTTTCGTAAACTATTTTTTTATCACTCCGAAGAAAAGATTTCTGATGGTGTTGAATCCTGCCAGAACCGGGTTCTGATGTTCTGCTTCATTAAAAAGTTTGTAGTGCCACTTGATGAGGGCAGTCTTGCTATGGCGACTGATAGAACCTTGACGGATACGGTATTTAGCCAAAGTATCATCCAATAGGTAGCAAGGAACTTTCTTGCAAACCTTCATCCACATGGCATAGTCGTTGTTCTTCTTAATGTCCTCGATCTGAATCAAGCCCACCGCTTCTTGGTCATAAATGGCGGCGAGGCATCCAATCCAGTCATAGTTGTAAATTGAAATTGGACCGACCTTCTTCGGTCCTGTCACCAATCTGCCTTTTTCTGCGCCATTTTCGTCAATATCAAAGGAGTTATGATAACTGAAGTGATACCCATTCTCCACCATAAACCTCAGTTGCTTCTCCAGCTTCTCTGGCATCCATAGGTCATCGCTATCAAGGAATGCTATCCACCTTCCTTTAGCCTCACGAAGTGCATAATTACGACTCACTGCAGCACCAGAATTATATTCGTTTCTCAGGAATCGGATACGTTGATCCTCCTCCATATATGGCTCCACGACTTTGTCAGACCCATCCGTCGAGCAGTCATCCACTATAATCATCTCCCAGTTCGGATATGTCTGAGCCTGCACACTCTTTATTGTCTCCGAAATAAAGCGCGCACAGTTATAATTTGGTGTTATAATGGACACCAAGCCATAATCTGTCATATAATAATTATTTTCAAAGTTCTCCTCGAGCCATCGCCTCTAGGTTCAGCAAAGCCGTTACGCCAGAATGTTTAATCAACTTTCTAAATGGATATAACATTACTACAATAATACCAACATACCATTTGTAGACTATCTCTAATTGACAGTACGCCTTACGGAAGTGGAATTTATCTATCAGGAAAGGCTGAATATTTGAATGTTCTGTAATTGAACGTGCTCCATCACAAACATATTTCACCCCTCGCTCATTCAGATAATAACGATTCATTTCATATATCAACCCATAGTAAGGATATGTTGAATTGTGCATGTATACAGGATTACACTTCATACTCTGATAGTCGCAGCAGTCATCGAAGATTTTATTTATTGCAAGAGCCACAGGATTCCCTGAGGATAATTCGTAAGCCACCCAAAAATCAAAGTTATCAGCCTTCATCATATAGTCAATCCATTTTAACCAAGATTTCTTTGATACAACATCAGTATGTATCTTATAACTTTTTTGTGCAGATGCTACAATTTCATAACACTTACTTTTGACTTCTTCGCCACCAACCTTTTTAAATGCATATGTTTTGAATGATTTCTTAACTTGATTTCTCATTTTAGAAGAAAGTTCCTCCATTCCTCCAAAAGAGTCCTTAATCACATACCAAAAAGAAGAATTGTCAACTTGGTCAAAATTAAATGTTTGTCTTACTAGGTACCCCCCCATATTTAACAATTGATTACATTTTTTCACTTATTCGCTTCATCTTATGAGGGGGAGAGAGGATATCCAAGCTCCTTTATACAAATTAAAGTCATTCATTATGATTTTGAGTTTTTTAAATTTAGTACCCATTGGTGGAATTAATTTAGTGCATACTTAATTCTGTCTATGGGCTTACTGATCAAATTACATAAATTCAGAATAATCATGATTTTCTTTTTCAAGCACACGTAGTATTCGGACCAACAACTTTGGCTGCTTGAATACAGGGAAAACAAAAGCATGATTTTTCATCGTTATTTTATCTATTTTTTATCCAACAATTGAAATAAACATTGTAGGACTGTTTTAAGCTTTCAAATTCGTTGACAGAAGCGATTTTCATACTTCCATCTTCTTTGTGTACTATCTCCACCTTGGGCTCATAATATGTCTTAATTCCTCTTGAAAGGGCCAACTTACCAAGATGCTCTTCCTCATTAAACAAAAACATTTCCTCATTGTAAAGCGGGTATAAAGACATCAGTACTTGCTTTGGAATAATTACGAAGGCTCCATGGGCAGAAAAGATGCTTCGATTAATCCACGATGTGCAGTAAAACAGAATTTTCTTTAAGCGGGATAGTGCAAAGTATATCCAAATGAGCCTTGTATGATTACCATTGTATATCCATAGTGCAAACCGCCCGGAAAGGCGTGTCGGGTTAAACGGCGAGGATGGATTCTGATTTTTGCCCTTCAAATTGATAATCTTAGGAGCAATTATGGAATTATTGTATTGTCTAAGGACTTTCAAGTCGAGTCGTTTGATTATGATATCAGCGTTAGAGATGACCAGATAATCAAATTCATAATGTTCCATGGCATATTCACATCCTCTGTTGTTTCCTGCCCCATAGCCCTTATTTGGAACCGGAACAAAGTCCGCATTGTATTTTTTAGCTATAGCCTTGAAATCCTGTGTGCAGGAATTATTATAAAAGCTTTCAACCACAATAGTTTTGGCGTTCTTACAAGCGAGGTGTATAAAGAATTCTTCCAAGTCTTGTGTGTTCCGATACACTAACACTACAAAGACTATATCGTATCGTTTCTTCATTTCGGATCAATCAATTTGAGGATCTGCCCGGTTCTTGCTTCCCAAGTATTATCGAGTGCAAAGCGTTGCATTGCATCCTTATCAATTTCACAATCTGAAATGATGTTTTCGCGAATGAACTTACTGAACTCCGAGTAGTCTGAATACAAAGTCACGTAATCAGAGAAAGGTTCTGTTTCTCCATATCTGGTAGCAAGGACCGGTTTACCGGAATAGATATACTCATAGAGTTTTACAGGATTAACAGACTCGATAAGTTCATTGAGAATGAATGGCATAAACAACCCTTTTGCTTTATTCATAATAGCCAGAAGATTTGAATGCGAAGTTGATCCTCTAAACTCCAACCGTTCATGCTGAGGAATTGCTCCATTCGCTTTGGGCCATAGAGCACAACATGTAAATCTGGATATTCATCTAGAGCCTTAAGGGTATTTGTAAAATCGAACCACTCTGATATAGTACCTATATACACAAGCGAATTGTTTGGAAGTCCGATGCCATCAATCTGATCTTCGTAAGTTGAAATATTCTTTGTAATGGCATTATTAACGATAGTATATTCCCTGTCTATACCATAACGTTCATATAGTTTCTTTTGAAGAGCCTTTGCTGAACAAATCACATAATCAGCAGTTTGTAGGATTTCCTTTTCATTTTTTTCCTTGAAGACCTTGTACTTTGGATAATCGTCCATGTATGGAAACGCAGAATAGTCGTCCATACAGTCATATATTACCTTTATCTTTGTCGGATCAATCTTATCCTTGAAAGACCACCACAAAACCGGATCTGTGACCCAAATGTAGTCATAACTATCAACATCTATATTCGTGGCATTCCATATCCATTTATTGATCAGATATGAAAGGTCCACAGGTACAAACGTGAAACGTTCGAAAGGCCAGTTGCGAAATCCTTTAACATGAAGGTTACCTGCTTCAAGAGAAGGATTTTCTCCTTTCTTATTGTGGTTGGACATACGGTAGTACACATCGACTTCGCACGTCTTTGCAAGCTCTTCTGCAATAAATTGTGGCCGCTGTTTTATCCAGCCCCATGATATGTGCATTACATATAATATCTTCTTCATCAAATATTTTGAATTTCATTATTTTTCTTTGCATAAATGGCAAGGACCAAGAACATTGCCATTGTACTTGTTAAGTTAATAGCTGATATGAATGCCAGTGCAATCAAGCAACAAATCAAAGACTTTCCCAAATAGTTGTTATGCTTCCATAAGTCTGCTAGAAACAAAATGAAAATAAAAAGACCTATCAGACCGGTTCTTATCATTATATCCTGGATAGCATTAAAATATGTATCATCATCACCAAACATAAATCCTACTTCAGAGGTATTGATACGAGCTTTTAGTGTAGAGAAATCATTAACTCCGATAATCTTCTCGATCGGACTGAGATTATCATAAACATAATAACCTCTGTAAATTCTGATGAACCCCGACTTCCCGCTTTCGTAGTCAGTCAAAGACAATTGATCCTTTCTGTCTATCAAAGCTTTTCCTTTCTCAGTTGAGAGGTAGTAAATACCACCGGCAACAGCACCAGCAAGAATAACAATAGTAACAGCTATTGTGGCAAATGATTTTTTTTCAGAGAACCTCTTTACTACATACACAACCGCGATTGCTGCCAGTCCGAACACCGCATTTCCAGATTGCGAGAGAAGTAAAGCAACAACTATTATTAATGCCCGAATATTATGTTTTTTATCTTCTGCTCCAAACAATTCAACAGCAAGTAACGGTAAGAGAAATTGAACAAAATGAGCTGGTTCACTGAAGAGAGAGCTTGATCG
This sequence comes from Bacteroides faecichinchillae JCM 17102, assembly GCF_000614145.1. Taxonomy (GTDB): domain Bacteria; phylum Bacteroidota; class Bacteroidia; order Bacteroidales; family Bacteroidaceae; genus Bacteroides; species Bacteroides faecichinchillae. The sequence continues at coordinate 56,581 of NZ_BAKK01000029.1, forward strand.
TCCGATATACATCCGGAACTGAGCGAACTCGGAAGCACTTTCAAAATCACTTAACACCGCTAATCCTGGAATCAAACCGGAAATTCGGGTACCGATAGTATAGAATGTAAACTCCTGCAGAAAGAAGAAACATATAAATCCGAAGCCAATCAATCGATAATACTTTAGCAAAAGCTCCTTATTACTCTTGTCAAATAACATCAAATAAAACAAATAGGAGTGTACAATACCCATAAGAGGTCGTAACCCACTCAGCCCGCTCCATGCAGAAGAAAAGACTACGCTTATTACCCAAAAAACAAAATAGTAATTTAGTTTTCGAGGAAGCACTTTCGGATTTATACCGCATTTTATCAGATAAACAAATATCAGCAGATAGTCCATCACGTCGGCCATACGTATTCCGAAAAGTGAGTAAGTCCTCAATACTGTATATACGAGAAACAGGATACAGACTGCATGAGACAAGAAATCATATTTTATTTTCGCCTGTTTTTCCATTCAATAAAGCCTTTCATGATCTTATATTCAGCCAATTTACACTTGATGAGTGTTGAATAGTAATTAGGGGCACGGAATGTCTTTTTTGCAACCTTTGCATAACCCTTTTCTTTCACTTCCCTATATGATATTTCCCTAAGCCCATTCTTCTCTGATACATGAATCAGATTACCGTTATGCTTCGCACCATCAGCAATAGTAGAATGCCACACCTCGCACATATTCTTTATTTGTTCAAATATTACTGCTCCCTTTGGGCTATTCACGAGCGTGAGCGAAATACCTTTTGAACTGTCAAGATTAGGAAAAAACTCCTTAACTCCCCAATAGTCAGCAAGGGTAATGTCCCCTTGCCTTGGTATGCGAGCAAACTTACAATCATAGCATGAGTAGCGGTAGGTCATAGCGTACATGAAACTGTATAGGTATGGGCTGAGATTGTAAGAAGGGAATTTATAGCGTTTTACCTTTCCCTTGGGGTTTCTGAGATTAAAAATCTCAGAACCCCCCCACGTTTTGTTGTTTCTGAATTGATAGCCAGATACTTTACCTTTATGTTTTTCTTCCAGATACTGAATATGTCGGTCAAACAGCCACTGGCTCGGAACTCCATGGCACACAAGGTCAGAAGTCAAAAGTGTTTCATAATCCTTGCGAAGGAATGCCTTCAAACCAGCCACTTGACAACCTGTGCCAACAAAATAGCACCAACGTCCAGCCTTGAGATCATTCTTGATATCTGCAAAAACACACTGCAAGTCACTCTGGACATATTTGGATCCTCGGAGCAATTGAAGGTCATTTACATTATCTACTCCAATATGCTTTACCTGATGGTTCTCGTCCATGGATGCTCCATATACCTTTCCCCCTTGCTGCAGAATCCAACAGGCAATGGCATAGAACATGCCACCGCTGGAGCTCTTTTTCCGTTGCTCCACGTCTTTAACCATAGCAGCATAGGCAGCAGGAGCCTCCGAATTACTGTAGCTAGGATGTGCTACGGGACAAACCCGTTCACAGAGTCCACAGTTGATGCATTTGTCTTTATTGATCGACGGATAGAGAAAGCCCTCTTCATCCGGCAAAAAAGTGATGGCACTAACAGGACAGGCATGCTCGCATGCAGTACATGCACAACACTCAGATTTGGATAGTGTCTTGAAATACATTTATTGCAAAGCTTGGGCTAGGAAGTCGTATGTTTTTTGACGTTCATGCTGAAGTACAGTATTGACATTGCAAAAACTAATGACTTCGTTTATCTGATTATCGGTAATTTCCGCCTCCAAAAGACGATTATCCAATCCGCAAAGGTTCAGGATGCTAGTAATGCGAGTTGAGAAGTTTGACGGCATATAAGTCCAAAACTGTTTGTTGAGGTTGATAGAGAAAGCTGTACCATGGAATGAGTTTGTCACCACTACTTCGGCATGCATAATCAGCGAAAGGACTTTTCCCGGATCCACAAAAAAGATGGTTTGATCAGCATACTTATCCTTAATGATATTATCAGTATAGGAAATCACCTTGAGGTTCTTTTCCTTGGCTATCTTGCGGACAGTCCGATACACCAAATCCTTGTCCTTGATGTTATAAGGAAGATACACAAAGAGATATT
>NZ_BAKK01000028.1 GCF_000614145.1 Bacteroides faecichinchillae JCM 17102
GAGTTATTGCTTTTTGTTTAAAAAATGTTCAGAAAGTTGTATCTTTATGCCGTTAAAAACTAACTAATACCCCCAATTTATGAAAACAAGTCGTTGTTTACTTTTCCTGATTTTATTAGGATTTGCCTTTTCTTTAAAGGCTTCGGATACGGTTTATGTACGTGAGACCCAGATCCCTATTTTGATTGAACGACAAGATAATGTGTTGTTTTATCTTCGTTTGGATGCTAAAGAGAGTAAGATATTGAATGAAGTAGTCTTAGACTTAAGTAAAAGTACAAATGTATCAGATATTCAGGCTATCAAACTTTATTATGGAGGAACAGAGGCTTTGCAGGATAGAGATAAGAAAAGATTTGCTCCTGTTGAATATATTTCCAGTCATCGTCCGGGGAATACCTTGGCGGCTATTCCTTCTTATTCAATAAAATGTGCGGAGGTGTTGCACCCCTCTGGCAAGGTTACATTAAGAAGTAATTATCAGTTGTTTCCCGGTGTAAATTTCTTTTGGATTAGTTTACAGATGAAATCTAGTACTTCTTTACAGACAAAAATAAGTTCAGCATTAAAGTCTATTAAGGTAGATGATAAGACTATTATCTGTCAATCAGTTTCACCAAAGGATGTTATTCATCGTATGGGAGTCGGAGTGCGTCACGCTGGTGATGACAACTCTGCATCTTTCCGTATTCCAGGACTAATTACTACAAATAAAGGGACATTATTAGGCGTATATGATGTTCGGTATAATAGTAGTGTAGATTTGCAGGAATATGTAGATATAGGTTTGAGTCGTAGTACGGATGGAGGAAAGACATGGGAGAAAATGCGCCTTCCTTTGTCGTTTGGTGAATTTGGTGGACTACCAGCTGCACAAAATGGAGTAGGGGACCCCTCTATTTTGGTAGATACTAAAACAAATACCGTATGGATAGTTGCTGCATGGACCCATGGAATGGGAAACCAACGTGCATGGTGGAGCTCACATCCGGGTATGGATTTGAATCATACAGCACAATTAGTGATGGCAAAGAGTACGGATGATGGTAAAACCTGGTCCAAGCCTATAAACATAACAGACCAGGTGAAAGATCCTTCCTGGTATTTCTTACTTCAGGGACCGGGACGAGGTATTACAATGAGTGACGGAACATTAGTGTTTCCAACTCAATTTATAGATTCTACCCGTATTCCAAATGCTGGCATTATGTATAGCAAAGATCGAGGAAATACATGGAAAATGCACAATCTTGCACGAACGAATACAACTGAGGCACAAGTTGTTGAAGTAGAACCGGGAGTACTGATGCTGAATATGCGTGATAATCGTGGAGGAAGCAGAGCTGTTGCTATAACCAAAGATTTAGGTAAAACCTGGGAAGAACATCCCTCTTCCCGTAAAGCATTGCAGGAATCAGTTTGTATGGCGAGTATCATTCATGTCAATGCTAAAGATAATATACTAAATAAAGATATCCTTCTTTTTTCTAACCCCAATACCATAAAGGGCAGGAATCATATTACGATTAAAGCAAGTTTGGATGGAGGACTTACCTGGCTTCCGGAACATCAATTATTGTTGGACGAAGCTGAAGGGTGGGGATACACCTGTTTGACTATGGTGGATAAAGAAACAATTGGAATTTTGTATGAAAGTAGTGTGGCACATCTGACGTTTCAGACTGTGAAATTAGCTGATATTATAAAGTAGTTTCATCTTTCAAATTATTTCTTTTAATTAATAAGCATAGAAAGAATGAAAAACAATTATAATTTATTTACAACTTTCCTTTGGCTTATTTTTTGTCTAATTTCAACTGTTGCAGAGGCTGATGATCTTCTATTGCCTAAACCACAGCAGTTTATTTCTAAAAGTTCTGACTTTGTACTGAATAGAATTAATTTGAGAACTCCGGTCCTTCAACAGGAATGGACTGATTTTGTGGTAGAACATGGAGGATATGTGGATACTCATGCAAATTCTGTAATAGAGGTCATAATAGTTCCTTCTTTGAATGGTGTACTCATCAATCAAGAAGAGGCTTATCGTATGACAGTGAATAAACAAAAAATAGAGATTGAAGCCGTAACAGAACGTGGAGTATATTGGGCTATGCAAACTTTAGCTCAATTAGCTGATAAATCAAAGAAAAGAACTAGCTTTCATGGTTGTGAAATTTTAGACTGGCCTGCTTTTCGAATTCGAGGATTTATGCAGGATGTTGGACGAAGCTATTTACCTTTGGAGGAGTTAAAACGTGAGATTGCTATTCTTTCCAAATTTAAAATCAATGTGTTTCATTGGCATTTAACAGAAAACCAGGCATGGCGCTTACAAAGTAAAATATTTCCAATGCTGAATGATAGTACGAACATGACTCGATTTCCTGGTAGCTACTATACATTAGAGGAAGCTAAAGAGTTGGTCGCTTTTTGTAAAGCTCATCAAGTCTTGTTAATTCCGGAGATAGATATGCCGGGACATAGTGCAGCTTTTGTACGTACTTTCCGTCACGATATGCAGACACTGGAAGGCATGAAAATATTGAAACTATTATTGGATGAAATTTGTGATACTTTCGATGTCCCATATATTCATATTGGAACAGATGAAGTAGGATTCACCAATCCACAATTTGTACCTCAAATGGTGGCATATGTACGTTCTAAAGGAAAAAAAGTGATTTCATGGAATCCAGGTTGGAAATATAATCTGGGCGAGATCGATATGATGCAGCTTTGGAGTTATCGTGGTAAAGCTCAGAAAGGCATTCCGGCTATTGATTCCCGATTTCATTATTTAAATCATTATGATACATTTGGTGATATCGTAGCACTATATAATAGTCGGATTTATAATGAAGAAATGGGAAGTGAAGATCTAGCTGGAGTCATTTTAGGAGTTTGGAATGATCGTATGTTGAGTAATGAACAAAATATAATTCTAGAGAATAATTTCTATCCGAATATGCTGGCTATTGCAGAACGTGCATGGAAAGGAGGAGGGACTGAATATTTTGATAAACAAGGTACCATTCTTCCTACAGATGAAAATTCTGATGTGTTTCGTGACTTTGCAGATTTTGAGCATCGCATGTTATGGTATAAAGAACACCTTTTTGCAGGTTATCCATTTGCTTATGTCAAACAGACAAATGTGAAGTGGAATATTACAGACGCTTTTCCAAACGAAGGTGATTTGAGAAAAGTGTTTCCTCCGGAAAAAGAACTCAACGATTCGTATATTTATGAAGGTAAACAATATAAGGTACGTCCGGCAATAGGAGCCGGCATTTATCTTCGACATGTTTGGGGAAATCTTGTGCCGGCTTTTTATAAAGATCCACAAGAAGATCATACGGCCTATGCCTATACTTATGTCTATTCTCCTGCAAAACAGGTTGTCGGATTATGGGTAGAATTTCAGAATTATGGACGCTCAGAAAATGATCTGCCTCCGTTGCAAGGGAAATGGGATTATAAAGAAAGCCGTATCTGGATAAATGATCAGGAAATAGTACCCCCGGTATGGACTGCTATTCACCGGAAAAAAAGTTCGGAAATAGCATTAGGAAATGAGAATTGTGTAACTCGTTCTCCTTTGCAGGTTCAGTTGAATAAAGGTTGGAATAAAGTATTACTCAAACTTCCAGTGGGTAAATTTATAATTGATGAAATTCGTCTGGTGAAATGGATGTTTACTACTGTATTTGTGACTCTTGATGGTGAGAAAGCTGTGGAAGGATTGATTTATTCTCCAGAGAAAAAGTTATAATGTGTCGATAGACATAAGTATGGCTTTGCTCAGGACAGTCGAATATGGCATTTATGTTGAAACATAGTTCAACAGCTAAGAATGATATCCCGCAAGCTACTGATCAACAGATTCGTCTGTTTGATATGAAAGCACGTTGGAATACTAGTGCGGCAGAGTGGGATTCAACGGTGCTAGGTTCTCTAAATCATCTTCAATATTATCGGGATACTGAATGGACTACTTGTACTGCTGAAACTGCATCTGACTTTTCAGCAGTAGCTTATTATTTTGGAAAAGCATTACGGGATAGTTTGCAAGTACCAATAGGACTGATTTGTAATGCAATTGGTGGTTCGCCTACAGAATCTTGGATTGATAGATCATCATTAGAATATGGATTCCCTGCTATTCTGAAAGATTGGTTAAATAATGATTTTATTCAAGGATGGCAAGGGAACGAGCTGCTCTGAATATTAAGAAATCAGCATATTCATTTCAGCGTCACCCTTATGAACCCTGTTACTTGTATGAAGCAGGTATCGCTCCTTTAGAACAATATCCTATCAAAGGAGTCATTTGGTATCAGGGAGAATCAAATGCACATAATAAAGACGCTCATGAGAAACTCTTTAAATTATTAGTTCAGAGTTGGCGAAAGAACTAGAATGAGGATCGTTTGCCTTTTTATTTTGTACAATTACCCAGTATAGACCGTCCTTCATGACCATGGTTTCGTGATAGCCAACGAAAATTGATGAAAGAAATTCCATATACCGGTATGGCTGTATCCATCGATTATGGTGATTCATTAGATGTTCATCCCAATTGTAAGAAACCGATTGGCGAACGTTTGGCACGTTGGGCTTTGAATAAAACATACTCGAAGAAAATAATTCCTTCCGGACCTTTATTTCGCAGTGTCAGCAGTCGGGGTAATGCTGTGTTCTTATCTTTTGATTATGGACAAGGAATGAAGAGCTCAGATGGAAAAACATTACGTACGTTTGAAGTAGCGGAAATAGATGGTCTCTATTACCCGGCAACAGTAGAAATCATAGGGGAACAAGTGAAAATCTATAGCAAGAATGTATCGAAACCACGATACGTACGATACGGATGGCAACCTTTTACTCGGGCTAATTTAGTTAATCAAGCCTCTCTTCCGGCTTCGACCTTTATGGCTGAAATTCTAGTGAAATAAGAATTTTGTATGTTTTATAGTAAAGATTTGACAAGAAAACAGTATCTTTACTCCGTTAAATATCTAATGCCCCCACTATGATTTTAAATTTAACAGGAAAAGTGACCAAAATAGCATGCGGACTACTATGTTGTTGCACTATGACATATGCACAGAATAACGATACTTCGGATGTTGTTATTTTGGACGTTGGCTGGGAGTTTTCTCAAGCAGGAACAGATAAATGGATGTCGGCTACCATACCTGGTACAGTCCATCAGGATTTACTTCATCATAATTTATTGCCTAACCCTTTTTATGGGACTAATGAAGAGAAAATTCAATGGATAGAAAATGAAGATTGGGAGTATAAAACTGCTTTTATGGTATCCGAGGATCAGTTAAAGCGGGATGGAGCTCAACTTATTTTTGAAGGGCTCGATACTTATGCCGATGTATATCTTAACGGATCTTTGTTATTAAAAGCGGATAATATGTTCGTTGGCTACACCCTTCCGATAAAATCAACTTTGCGTAAAGGGGAAAATCACCTACAGATTTACTTTCATTCACCTATACGCCAGACTTTGCCTCAATATGATTCTAATGGATTCAACTATCCTGCAGACAACGATCATCATGAAAAGCATCTAAGTGTTTTCACTCGCAAAGCTCCATATAGTTATGGTTGGGATTGGGGAATACGGATGGTAACGAGTGGTGTTTGGCGTCCGGTAACACTTCGTTTTTACGATGTTGCAACGATATCTGATTATCATGTAAAACAGATGTTATTGACGGATGAGGCTGCAAGCTTATCCAATGAATTGATTATCGACAATATCTCTGAGGAAACAACTGCAGAAGTTGAAATTAAAGTTTCTTTGGATGGAACTAATGTTACAGAAGAGAAGCAATCAGTCATACTACAGCCCGGAATCAATCATATTGCTATTCCTGTAGAAATATCCCAACCTGTTCGTTGGATGCCCAATGGCTGGGGTAAACCTACATTATATGATTTTTCTGCTCAGATTTTTGCTAATGGAAAGGTGGTTGCCGCACAGTCCCATCGAATAGGCTTGCGTACTATTCGTGTAGTAAATGAAAAAGATAAAGATGGTGAATCCTTTTATTTTGAAGTGAATGGCATTCCCATGTTTGCCAAAGGAGCCAATTATATTCCTCAGGATGCTATGTTACCTTCTGTTACTCCGGAGCGTTATCAAACTTTGTTTCGTGATATTCGCGAGGCAAATATGAATATTGTGCGTGTATGGGGAGGAGGAGTATATGAGGACGACTATTTCTATGATTTGGCAGATGAAAACGGAATTCTGGTATGGCAGGATTTTATGTTTGCCTGTACCCCTTATCCTTCAGATCCAACTTTTATGAAAAGAGTGGAGACGGAGGCTGATTTTAATATTCGCCGACTTCGAAATCATGCCTCTTTAGCTATGTGGTGTGGGAATAATGAAATATTGGAAGCCTTAAAATATTGGGGCTTTCAGAAGAAATTTACTTCCGAAGTATATCAGGGAATGCTTAGTGGTTATGACAAATTGTTTCGTGAATTACTTCCTGCAATGGTGAATAAACTTGATACCGATCGGTTTTATGTACACAGTTCTCCTTATTTTGCAAATTGGGGACGACCTGAATCATGGGGAATAGGAGATAGCCACAATTGGGGGGTCTGGTATGGCAAGAAACCTTTTGAATCTTCAGATACTGATATTCCTCGTTTCATGAGTGAATTTGGATTCCAGTCATTCCCGGAAATGAAGACCATAGCAACTTTTGCTGCTCCTGAGGATTATCAGATTGAATCCAAAGTGATGAATGCGCATCAAAAGAGTAGTATTGGTAATGCATTGATTCGTACTTATATGGAACGCGATTATGTTGTTCCCGACAAATTTGAAGATTTTGTTTATGTCGGATTAGTCTTGCAGAGCAAGGGGATACGTCATGGACTGGAAGCTCATCGTCGTAATCGTCCCTACTGTATGGGTACTATGTATTGGCAATTGAATGACAGTTGGCCGGTTGTGTCTTGGTCAAGCATTGACTATTATGGCAATTGGAAAGCTTTGCATTATGAGGCAAAACGTGCTTTTGAACCACTTTTGATTGATCCTATACAGCAGAATGACAGCCTATGTATCTATATACTTTCTGATCGGTTAGACAACATGGAACAAATGAAGCTGGAAATGAAAGTGATCGATTTTGATGGAAAACCGATAGGAAAGAAAAATCAGATAAACTCATTGACTATTCCGGCCAATACATCTTTATGTGTTTACAAGGAAGATTTCAGTACGAAATTAACTCAGGAAGAACTTCAACGTTGTTTTTTGCAATTGACACTTAAAGATAAATCAGGGCATACTCTGGCAGAATCGATTCATTATTTCAAAAAGACGAGAGAATTACTTCTGCCTCAAACAACAGTCAGCTATAAGATGAAACAGACGGATGGAAAGTGTGAATTAACCATTACTTCCTCTAAACTGGCAAAAGATGTTTTCATTGAAGTTCCTTTTCAAGGTGCTCGCTTCAGTGATAATTTCTTTGATCTTTTGCCGGGAGAACATAAGACGGTTGTCATCACCTCTACTTCAATAAAGAAAGGAGAGAAGCTGCCCTTGACCATTAAACATATTCGTGAAACATATAATTAAAGACAAATTTATTAACTAACAAATTTATTAACTAACCCCTAATTTTTATTTTAATGAAACAGTTTTTAAAATTAACCGGTTGTCTTGCAATTGCCGGACTTGTTGCGTCCTGTAAGTCATCGGTGCAGCAAGAAGCCAATTATCAGATTATTCCATTGCCACAGGAAGTAGTAGAGACTCAGGGAGATCCTTTTGTTCTAAAGAGTGGCGTTAAGATTCTCTATCCGGAAGGAAATGAAAAGATGCAGCGCAATGCAGAGTTTCTAGCTGATTATCTGAAAGCATCTACCGGAAAAGATTTTGCTATTGAAGCAGGTACGGAAGGAGAAAATGCAATTGTATTATCGTTAGGATTAGAATCAGAAAACCCGGAAGCTTACCAATTGAAGGTTGAAGGTAATGGAATAGCGATTACGGGGCCTACAGAAGCTGGCGTTTTTTATGGAATTCAATCCTTACGTAAATCATTGCCTATCGTAATAGAGGGAGATATTGTATTACCGGCTGTGGATATCAAAGATTATCCGCGTTTTAGTTATCGTGGTGTACATTTTGATGTAGGACGTCACTTCTTTACAGTAGATGAGGTGAAAACCTATATCGATATGATGACATTACACAACATGAACCGTCTGCATTGGCATCTTACTGAAGACCAAGGCTGGCGTTTGGAAATAAAAAAATATCCGAAATTGACGGAAATCGGTTCCAAACGTTCAGAAACGGTAATTGGACGTAATTCCGGTAAGTATGATGGTAAACCATATGGCGGATTTTACACACAGGAACAGGTTAAAGATATTGTAGCATATGCTGCTGATCGTTATATTACCGTTATTCCTGAAATAGACCTTCCCGGACATATGCAAGCTGCTCTTGCTGCTTATCCGGAACTGGGATGTACAGGTGGCCCTTATGAAGTGTGGAGACAATGGGGAGTATCAGACAACGTGCTTTGTGCTGGAAATGATAAGACCTTGCAATTTATTGATGATGTGCTGACTGAAGTAATGGAACTGTTCCCTTCAGAATATATTCATGTCGGAGGTGACGAATGTCCGAAAACACAGTGGGAAAAATGTCCAAAGTGTCAGGCGCGTATCAAAGCATTAGGTTTACATTCTGATGGAAATCACACTAAGGAAGAACGTTTACAGAGTTTTGTGATCAATCATGCGGAGAAATTCTTGAATGACCATGGTCGTCAGATTATTGGATGGGATGAGATTTTGGAAGGTGGACTTGCTCCTAATGCAACTGTTATGTCGTGGCGTGGAGAAGCTGGTGGTATTGAAGCTGCCAAGCAAAAACATGACGTAATCATGACTCCTAATACTTATCTTTATTTCGATTATTACCAGACTAAAGATGTAGAAAATGAACCGTTGGGTATCGGTGGTTACGTGCCTATCGAAAAGGTATATGGTTACGAACCTACGCCTTCTTCACTTACTCCGGAAGAACAGAAACATATTATAGGTGTACAGGCTAATCTTTGGACCGAGTATATTCCTACTTTTTCTCATGTTCAATACATGGTATTACCACGTTGGGCTGCATTAAGTGAAGTTCAATGGACCATGTCTAATAAAAAGAATTATGCTGATTTCTTATCTCGTCTTCCCCGATTGATTAAATGGTATGATGCAGAAGGATACAATTATGCAAAATTTGTATTTGATGTATCAGCTGAATTTACTCCAAATCCTACAGACGGTACATTGGATATTACACTGACTACAATTGACAATGCCCCTATTCATTATACTTTGGATGGCACAGAACCTACTGCGACATCTCCATTATATGAGGGTACATTGAAAATAAAAGAGAATGGAACATTAACAGCGATTGCAATTCGTAGAAATGGAAATAGCCGTACTGTTTCAGAAAAAATCAATTTTAGTAAGTCCAGCATGAAGCCGATTGTGGCTAATCAGCCTGTCAATAAGCAATATGAGTATAAAGGAGTTACTACTTTAGTCGATGGCTTGAAAGGAAATGGCAATTACAAAACAGGTCGTTGGATTGCATTCTACAAGAATGATATGGATGTGACCATTGACCTTCAGCAATCAACAGAGATTTCAAGTGTTGCTATATCTACTTGTGTAGAAAAGGGTGATTGGGTATTTGATGCAAGAGGATTCTCTGTAGAAGTATCAGAAGACGGTGCAAATTTCACCAAAGTAGCATCTGAAGAATATCCGGTTATGAAGGAAACAGATAAAAATGGTATCTATGAGCATAAACTGACATTCACTCCGGTAAAAGCTAAATATGTAAAAGTTATCGCTCTATCTGAAAAACAGATTCCTGAATGGCATGGTGGAAAGGGAAATCCCGGTTTCTTATTTGTAGATGAAATCACAATTGATTAATGGATAAATGGAAAAGACACTTTAATGTTTGTCTTTTCATCTAATTATTGGGGATATGTCAGTGGGCATATCCCTTTTATATACAAGAATAGCCAAAGGTGCTATATACGATATCAGGCACGTTTACAGATAAAGTAGACGTGAAGTAAAATTGAAAACAGATATTTATGATAATAAAAACTAAAATTCTATTAGGATTAGTTATCTTCTCATTCTATAATGTGTTGAATGCACAGGTACGTACTACTTATACCTTTGAAAAAGGATGGAAGTTTACGCGTGAAGACAATACTGAATCTTTTCAGCCCGGTTATAACGACACTAAATGGCAATCAGTTATAGTACCTCATGATTGGGCTATTTACGGACCATTTGGTATAGATAATGATAAACAAATAACAGCTATCTCACAAGATGGACAAAAAGAAGCAATGGAACACGCTGGACGTACCGGAGGACTTCCTTTTGTGGGAGTCGGTTGGTATCGGTTACAGTTTGAAGCCCCTTCTTTTACGAAAGGAAAAAGAGCTACGCTTATTTTCGACGGTGCCATGAGTCATGCTCGTGTTTACGTGAACGGTCAAGAAGCCGGTTATTGGCCCTATGGTTATAATTCTTTCTATTTGGATGTTACTCCATATTTGAAAGAAGGAGCACCTAATATTTTAGCTGTTCGTTTAGAGAATCAACCGGAATCTTCCCGTTGGTATCCCGGTGCAGGACTTTATAGAAATGTACATCTGGTAGTCACAGAAGATGTACATATCCCGACATGGGGTACACAATTGACTACTCCGGTAGTGAAAGACGATTATGCAAAAGTAAACCTGAAGACTAAGCTTGTAGTACCTACTGATAAAAACTTTGATAAGTACCGTATTGTGACTGATTTGTTGGATAAGAATGGTAAAGTGGTAGCTACTAATGAGAAACAAGGTACTCGTTTTGATGACAATACATTTAGCCAAGAACTAATAGTTACCTCTCCAGCTTTGTGGAGTCCGGAAACTCCGAATCTTTATCAGGCAAACTTCAAAGTTTACGAAGGAGATGTGCTGAAAGACGAATATAGCACAACTTTTGGTATACGTACTATTGAAATTATTCCTGATAAGGGCTTCTATCTAAATGGGAAAAGAACGGTTTTTAAAGGAGTGTGTAATCATCATGATCTTGGTCCTTTGGGTGCTGCTGTCAATGATGCGGCTATTCGTCGTCAAATTCGTATTTTGAAAGATATGGGTTGTAATGCTATTCGTACCTCTCATAATATGCCGGCACCGGAATTGATTAAAGCTTGTGACGAAATGGGAATTATGGTAATGGCTGAAACTTTTGACGAATGGAAAGCAACCAAGGTCGCGAATGGTTATCATCATGTGTTTGATGAATGGGTGGAAAAAGACCTAACTAATTTAATATGTCATTATCGTAATAACCCGAGTGTAGTAATGTGGTGCATCGGAAATGAAGTACCCGAACAATGGCAAGGTGGAACAGGAGCTAAAATGTCTCTTTTCTTACAAGATATTTGTCATCGTGAGGATCCGACTCGTCCTGTCACGCAAGGAATGGATGCACCGGATGCTGTGGTCAATAATAATATGGCAGCAGTGATGGATGTTCCCGGATTTAATTATCGTCCTCATAAATATCAGGAGAATTATAAAAAACTTCCTCAACAGATTATATTGGGTAGTGAAACGGCTTCAACAGTCAGTACTCGTGGTATATATAAGTTTCCTGTCACTCGTCAGTGGATGAAGAAATATGACGATCATCAGTCCTCATCCTACGATGTAGAATCGTGTTCCTGGTCCAATCTTCCAGAAGATGACTTTATTCAGCATGAAGATTTACCCTATTGTATAGGAGAATTTGTCTGGACAGGTTTCGATTATATGGGTGAACCGACACCTTATTATACAGATTGGCCCAGTCACTCTTCATTGTTTGGCATAATCGATTTGGCAGGTTTACCTAAAGACCGTTATTATCTTTATCGTAGTCATTGGAATAAGGAAGAAGAAACATTGCACATCCTTCCACATTGGAATTGGGAAGGGCGTGAAGGCGAAGTAACTCCGGTTTTTGTTTATACCAATTATCCATCAGCGGAATTATTTATCAATGGTAAGAGTCAGGGAAAACGTACAAAAGACCTTTCAGTGACAATAGACAATAGTGCCGATTCTGTTTCTATTATGAATTTAAAACGTCAGAATCGTTATCGGTTGATGTGGATGGATACAAAGTATGAGCCGGGAACTGTCAAAGTGGTTGCATATGATAAAAATGGAAAAGCTGTAGCCGAAAAAGAAATTCATACAGCGGGAAAGCCAGATCATATAGAGTTGATAGCCGACCGTAATAGGATAGAAGCTGATGGAAAAGACCTTTCGTTCGTAACAGTAAAAGTCGTAGATAAAGAAGGGAATCTTTGTCCGACAGCCTCTCATGAAATCACTTTTAAAGTAAAAGGAGTAGGGACATATCGTGCTGGAGCCAACGGGAATGCTGCCTCTTTAGAATCTTTCCAAAATCCGAAAATGAAAGTATTTAATGGTATGATGACTGCTATTGTTTCTTCGACGGAGCAATCTGGCAAGATTATACTTGAAGCTACAGGCAAAGGATTGAAAAAAGGAATCCTGAATCTTGAAAGTGTTTCAGAAAATGTAAAATAAGAAAAATATTTTATTTTAATAAATGTCCCTCTAAGTATTTCATTGAAACGTACTTAGAGGGATTTTCTTTAGTGCTTAAAAGTAGATTAACATCCTATCCGATAAAATTAAAGTGATAAAAGTATGTTCTTTGATTAAATTGTATTACTTTTGCAGCGTTTTAGTACTGTATCCGTTCCTCTATGAACCTTAGTTCTTATATGGAGGGAAGATAAAAAGGCTAAATCCTTAAGAGATGCGCTACTGATTCATAAATGAATTTCGTTTATGGAGGTCAGGGCGCTTTTGTCTTTTAAGATGCTATAAAATCTAATAAAAACTAGGGGATGGTGTAGATAATGAATGAGCGGGGCAACGACCAGCAAATAGAAAAACGACGCGTATGGTATGCCATACAAACTTTCTATTGTAAAGAAGAACATTTGGGGAAATTTTTGGAAGAAAGGGGAATAAACTATTTTATTCCGATGCGCTATACAGAGCAAGAGACTTTGGATGGCAAAAAGCATCGTAGACTCACTCCTGCTGTTCATAATTTATTGTTTGTTGAGAAAACATTTACGGAAAAAGAGTTCTTAGAGAAAATTGAAGGGTGTCCTATCCCTTTTCTAATTATACGAGATCGTAGTACACGCCAGAGTTATGAAATTCCGGATAGAGAAATGTTGGAATTGCGTGCTATTTGTGATCCGAATTACAAAGGAACTCTCTATGTTGATACAACAACAGCTGAAGCCCGCCCAGGACAAGCAGTCCGGGTAATCCGTGGCCCGTTTGCCGGACTCGAAGGTAAACTTACGCAATACAAAAAAAGCTACTATGTAGTCGTTACTTTGGCTACTATTGGTGTTATGCTACACATTCCCAAATGGTATTGCGAGAAAATCAACTAATCATATCTTTTTAATTTTTCTGTACGGCATGTGATGTATTTGAAGGCTATTTTTCAATAGTCCTGCTTTTTTACATCCATACAAAAAGTACTTTTCATATTTATTGAAAATTTTAATTATCGATGAAAATACAAAAACTTTTTAGCGTATTTCTATTTGCTTTGATGCTAGGAAGTACTTCTTTACTCATGGCTCAAACCATGAGTGATCAGCAAGTACTTGAGTATGTGAAGGAAGGTATCAAGCAAGGCAAAGAACAGAAGCAAATGGCTGCTGAACTGGCACGCAAAGGTGTGACTAAAGAACAGGCGATGCGTGTAAAAGAGCTGTATGAAAAACAGAACAATGTGGATACAGCTAAATCCACTGGTACAGATATCAATGAATCTCGTTTGCGTGAGGAAATGAAGGAAAATACTTCCGATATGTTGGAGGATCAGCCTACTACGCAAGATCTGGTTCGTGAAGATCAAGTATTCGGCAGAAATATTTTCAATACAAAGAACCTGACTTTTGAACCTAGTTCTAATCTTGCTACTCCTCCTAATTATCGTTTAGGTCCTGGTGATGAAGTAATCATTGATATCTGGGGTGCCAGCCAGAATACTATTCGTCAGCAAATCTCTCCTGATGGAACCATTAATATTCAAAAGATTGGTCCTGTATATCTGAGTGGACTGACAGTTTCAGAGGCTAATGATTATCTAAAGAAATCCCTGAACAAGATATATAACGGTCTGAACAATACGACTGATCCCAGTTCGGACATTCGTCTTACTTTAGGTAATATTCGTACTATTCAGATTAATGTCATGGGTGAGGTTGTTCAGCCCGGTACATATGCACTTTCTTCTTTCTCAACCGTCTTTCATGCTCTTTATCGTGCAGGTGGAGTGAGTGATATCGGAAGTTTGCGTAATGTTCAACTAGTAAGAAACGGCAAGAAGTTAGCAACGATTGATGTATATGAATTTATCATGAAAGGCAATGCTCAAGATGATATCCGTTTACAGGAAGGAGATGTTGTCATTGTTCCTGCTTATGACGTTCTGGTTAAGATTAGCGGTAAAGTGAAACGTCCAATGCGTTTTGAGATGAAAAAGGATGAACCACTTTCTACTTTGATAAAGTATGCCGGAGGTTTTGAGGCTGATGCTTTTACCCGTTCTTTACGTGTAGTACGTCAGAATGGTCAGGAATACGAAGTAAATACAGTGAAAGACATAGACTATAGTGTTTACCAGATGCGTAATGGTGATGTTGTGACTGCTGAGGCTATCCTTAATCGTTTTACTAATAAGTTGGAGATTCGTGGAGCTGTTTATCGTCCGGGTATCTATCAATTAAGTGGTAAACTGAACACTGTTCGTGAACTAGTAAATGAAGCTCAAGGCTTGACAGGAGATGCTTTTCTGAATCGTGCTGTACTTTATCGGCAACGTGAAGACTTGACAACAGAAGTTCTTTCAGTGGATATTAAGCCTATTATGGACGGAACTGCTCCCAATATTGCTTTATTGAAAAATGATATTCTTTATATTCCGAGTATTCATGATCTTGAAGATAGAGGTAATGTAAGAGTGCATGGTGAAGTTGCAAAACCTGATTCATATCCTTATGCAGATAACATGACTTTGGAGGATTTGATTATTCAAGCAGGTGGCTTACGTGAAGCAGCTTCTACAGTTCGTGTAGATGTTTCACGTAGAATAAAGAATCCCCGTAGTACAGTAGATAATGATACTATTGGTCAAATGTTTTCTTTTGCTTTGAAAGATGGCTTTATAATAGATGGTCAGCCAGGTTTCGTCCTTCAACCTTATGATGAAATTTATGTACGTCGTAGTCCTGGTTATCAAGCCCAACAGAATGTTAGCATTGAAGGAGAAATTTTATTTGATGGTACTTATGCTTTAACTAACAGAGAAGAGCGCCTTTCAGATTTAGTTAAAAAAGCTGGAGGAACTACTAATTATGCTTATTTACGTGGTGCTAAATTGACTCGTGTTGCTAATGTAAGTGAAAAGAAACGTATGGCAGATGTCATTCGTTTGATGCGTCATCAGTTGGGAGAAGCGATGATTGATTCTTTGGGTATTGAAGTGGAAAATACATTTACTGTAGGTATCGACTTGGAAAAAGCATTAAAGAACCCAAAGAGTAATGCCGATCTTGTTTTGCGTGAAGGCGATATCATATCTATACCAAAGAATACAAATACAGTATCGATTGACGGGGCTGTAATGGTTCCGAATACTGTGTCTTATTTAGAAGGTAAGGATATTGATTACTATTTAAATCAGTCTGGTGGTTATTCAGAGGATGCAAAGAAGAGTAAGAAATTTATTGTTTACATGAATGGTCAGGTAACAAAGGTGAAAGGTAATGGTAAGAAGCAGATAGAGCCTGGTTGTGAAATAATTGTACCAAGTAAGGCAAAGAAAAAGACTAATATTGGAGAAATTTTTAGGTTTTGCTACTTCATTTAGTTCTTTAGGAATGATGATTGCTTCAATTGCAAATTTGATAAAGAATTAATTAGATTGATATGGCAGAGAAGCTAGATAAAGAACATAATTTGGAATCAGAAAAAGAAGTAAATAAAGATATGGAAATTGATTTACTTGAGATTTTTCGCAGAATGATTGCTATACGTAAGACATTATATAAAGCAGCTGGTTTTGGATTAATTGTTGGTTTAATTGTGGCAATCAGTATTCCTAAGCAATATACCGTAAATGTTACTCTTTCTCCTGAGATGGGAAATTCTAATGGTAATAATGGGATTGCTGGAATTGCTGCTTCATTTTTAGGCAGTGGGGTTACAATGGGGGAAAATGCGGATGCATTGAATGCTTCTCTTTCAGCTGATATTGTTTCTTCAACTCCTTTTTTATTGGAGCTTTTTAATATGGAGGTCTCAATATCTAATCAAAGTGATAAAATTACTTTTGAGTCTTATCTTGATGAATGTCATTCTCCTTGGTGGAATTATGTAATAGGCTTTCCTGGTATTGTAGCTAACGGAGTAAAAATGTTATTTGAAGACAGAGTAACTACTATTAATAAATTGGGGCAAGGAACTATTGAATTGACAAAAGAAGAAAACAAAAAAATTATTTATCTTAAAAAGAATATAAAAGCTTCAATAGATAAGAAAACTGCTATTACTCATATTTCTGTTACTTTACAAAATCCTAGAGTTGCTGCAGATATAGCAGACTCAGTAATTCATAAGCTACAAAAATGTATTATTGATTATCGTACTTTTAAAGCGAAAGAAGATTGTATATATTTAGAAAGACTATTTAAGGAACGCCAAGAGGAATATTATACTACTCAAAGAAAATATGCTGAATATGTCGATATGAATGATAATTTAATTCTTCAAAGTGTGCGTGCTGAGCAAGAACGTTTACAAAATGATATGAATTTAGCTTATCAAATATATAGTCAGGTTGCCAATCAGTTACAGGTAGCTAGGGCGAAGGTACAGGAAGTGAAACCTATATTTGCTATAGTTGAACCTGCGGTTGTACCTTTAAAATCTTCTAGTATGAGTGGAAAGTTTTATGTATTATTATTTATGTTTTGTTCTGTTTTCTGTGTAACTATTTGGATGCTGTTTGGTAAAGATATATTGGATAGTTTAAAAAGAGAAATAAAGAAGTAGATTTAAAAATTGCCTATTTACAATCATCATATTTTCATGATTTATATATTTATTATTCTAGCTTTCATTATTTCTGCCTGTGTAGCATGGCTTATTATTCCTCGTATTCTGTTAATTTCTCTTCGTAAGAAATTATTTGATATGCCTGATGAACGAAAAGTCCATAAACGTGCTATTCCCCGCTTGGGTGGAGTTTCCTTTTTTCCAACGATATTAATTTCCTGTTGCTTCGTTCTGGCATTACGTACATTAACAGGTTACAATATTCCGACATTACAAGCTGCGTATGTTTTGCCTGAGTGTTTATTCCTTGTTTGTGGAATGACTCTTTTGTATTTAACTGGTATTGCAGACGATCTTGTAGGTGTAAGGTATCGGCAGAAATTTATAATTCAGATTCTCAGTGCCAGTTTTTTTCCTATTGCGGGACTTTGGATAAACGATCTATATGGATTATTTGGAATTTATACGATCTCAGCTTGGATTGGAATTCCTTTTACAATACTGACTATTGTTTTTATTACTAATGCTATTAATCTTATTGATGGGATAGATGGCTTGGCATCTGGTTTGAGCAGTGTAGCCCTTTTGGTATTTGGTATTTTGTTTCTGGAAAAAGGCTTGTGGATGTACAGTATACTTGGATTCAGTACTTTTGGCGTTTTAATTCCATTTTTTTATTATAATGTATTTGGCAGTGCAGAACGGGCAAGAAAGATTTTCATGGGGGATACAGGTAGTCTGACTTTAGGTTACATTCTTAGTTTTCTTGCTATTAAATATAGTCAAAACAATCTGGAAGTTACATCTTATACTCAAGGAGCTTTTGTTATAGCTTTCAGTACGTTGATTGTCCCTGCATTTGATGTGATTCGTGTCGTAATAGTACGTATTCGTAATGGCAAAAGTCCTTTTGAACCGGATAAAAACCATATTCATCATAAGTTTTTGGCAATGGGCTTTACCCCCCGTAAGGCTATGATTACTATTTTATTGGTTTCTTGTACATTCAGTGCTTTAAATATCTTGTTAATGCCTTGGATTGATAATACTGTAATGTTACTAGGGGATATTATTATCTGGATTGCTTTAAACCTTTGGTGGGACAGGGTTAAAGATAAACGTATTCATCTAAAAAGTTTATATTGATATGAAAGGAATCGTATTAGCCGGTGGTTCAGGTACACGTCTGTACCCTATCACCAAAGGAGTCAGCAAGCAACTCCTTCCTATTTTTGACAAACCGATGATTTATTATCCGATCTCTGTTCTGATGCTTGCAGGTATTCGTGATATTTTAATCATCTCCACTCCCTATGATCTTCCTGGCTTTAGACGTCTTTTGGGAGACGGCTCTGATTATGGCGTTCATTTTAAATATGCCGAACAACCCTCTCCCGATGGACTGGCCCAAGCCTTTCTTATTGGTGAGGAATTCATTGGTAATGATTCCGTTTGTCTGGTGTTAGGTGATAATATTTTTCATGGTTCGGGGTTGTCTCAATTGTTGAAAGAAGCTGTCCTTACAGCGGAAGAAGATAAGAAAGCCACTGTCTTCGGTTATTGGGTAAGTGATCCTGAACGTTATGGAGTCGCAGAGTTCGACCAAGCGGGTAATTGCCTGAATATTGAAGAAAAGCCGTCTCACCCTAAATCCAATTATGCGGTCGTTGGTCTTTATTTCTATCCGAATAAGGTCGTTGATGTAGCAAAAAATATTATGCCTTCTTCCCGTGGCGAATTAGAGATAACCACTGTAAATCAGGAATTCCTGCAGGATAATGAGCTTAAAGTTCAACCCCTTGGACGTGGCTTTGCTTGGCTTGATACCGGAACGCACGATTCACTCTCAGAAGCCAGTACGTTTATCGAAGTCATAGAGAAACGTCAAGGTCTGAAAGTCGCTTGTCTGGAAGGGATTGCCCTTCGTCATGGCTGGATAACGCCTGACAAGATGCGTGAACTGGCTCAGCCCATGTTGAAGAACCAATACGGTCAGTATCTCTTAAGAGTAATTGACGAACTTGGTCTTTAATAAATCATCTATTACTTTTTAATCCATTATAACTAATCTATTAAAGCTGTGGAAGTCATCAAAACTACTATAGAAGGCGTGGTTATCATAACCCCTCGCATATTTAAAGATTCCCGTGGTTATTTCTTTGAATCTTTCAATCAAAATGAATTCGAACAGAAAGTCTGTCAAACAACATTCGTTCAAGATAATGAAAGCAAATCCTCGTACGGTGTACTTCGTGGGCTTCATTTTCAGAAACCTCCTTATGCGCAAAGCAAACTGGTACGTGTGTTAAAGGGGGCTGTTCTTGATGTCGCTGTCGATATCCGTAAAGGTTCTCCTACTTTTGGACACCATGTTGCCGTAGAACTGACGGAAGACAATCATTTACAGTTCTTCATTCCTCGGGGGTTTGCCCATGGCTTCAGCGTACTGAGCGAAGAAGTTATCTTTCAATATAAATGTGATAACTTTTATGCTCCCCAATATGAAGGAGCATTGGCTTGGAATGATCCTGATCTTAATATTGATTGGCTCGTTCCTGAAGATAAAATATTATTAAGTGATAAAGATAGGGCGCATCCCAGATTGAAAGATGCTGATTGTCTGTTCGATTACTCTGATGGCCTTTATAATAAATAACCCCTTTTCCCCAATCTTTGTAAATGAATCTATTGGTAACAGGAGCTAACGGTCAGTTAGGTACTGAGATGCGCCGTTTATTGGCTTCGAATCATAAAAATTTGTACATTCACGGATGTGCAAGAGTTGGATATTACAAATTTGGATGATATTCGTCAATGTCTGTTGGAAAACATGACTGATGTTGTCATCAATTGTGCTGCCTACACGAACGTTGATAAGGCGGAAGACGACTATGCAACCGCAGATCTTTTGAATCATAAAGCGGTGGAGAATCTAGCTGTCGCATGTAAAGAAAGAAGTGCTACCCTGATCCATATCTCTACGGATTATGTATTTCAGGGTGATGGTAATCTTCCCTGCATGGAAGATCATCCAACTAATCCATTGGGCATTTATGGTAAGACGAAACTGGCTGGGGAATTAAGTATTCAGAATAGTGGTTGTAACTATCTGATTTTCCGTACCGCCTGGCTTTACTCTCCTTTTGGTAATAATTTTGTGAAGACCATGAGGAGACTGACTTCTGAACGTACTACTCTACAAGTCGTTTTCGACCAGATTGGTACTCCCACATATGCCGGTGATCTAGCACGTTTAATTTACCACATTATAGAAACAAATCAATTGTACAAAACGGGAATTTATCATTTCAGTAATGAAGCGTCTGTTCATGGTATGATTTTGCCAAGGAAATAAATAGTTTGAGTGGAAACAGTTGCGATATCCATCCTTGTCACAGTAATGAATTTCCCAGTAAAGTTAAACGCCCTCATTTTTCTGTACTGGATAAGACGAAAACCAAAGAAACATTCAATTTTAGAATACCTTATTGGAAAGACTCTTTAATCAAGTGTATTCAGGAATTAACCCTTCAAAAATAATATCGATGAATTTGAAAAAAAATATACTCATCACCGGTGGTGCCGGCTTTATCGGTAGTCATGTGGTCCGTTTGTTCGTTACTAAATATCCCGATTACCATATCATCAACTTGGATAAGCTGACTTATGCCGGTAATCTTGCTAATTTGAAAGATATAGAAGCTAATCCTAACTATACCTTTGTCAAGGCTGATATTTGTGACTTTGATCAGATGCGGGAATTAATGAACACGTATCAGATAGACGGTATCATTCATCTGGCAGCCGAAAGTCATGTGGACCGTAGTATCAAAGATCCTTTTACTTTTGCCCAAACGAATGTGATGGGTACCCTTAGTCTTCTTCAAGCAGCTAAACTGTATTGGGAATCTTTGCCGGAAGGTTATACCAATAAACGCTTTTACCATATTTCTACGGATGAAGTATACGGCGCTTTGCAATTTGACGGTACCTTCTTTACAGAAACAACTAAGTATGACCCTCATAGTCCATACTCCGCCAGTAAGGCAGGGAGTGATCACTTTGTTCGTGCTTACCATGACACTTATGGGATGCCTACGATTGTGACCAACTGCTCTAATAATTATGGTCCTTATCAATTCCCTGAGAAACTGATCCCTTTATTTATTAATAATATCCGTCATGGCAAACCTCTACCTGTTTATGGTAAGGGAGAGAATGTACGAGACTGGCTGTATGTTGTTGATCATGCTCGGGCTATCGATACCATTTTCCATGAGGGTAAGATTGCTGATACCTATAATATCGGCGGATTCAATGAATGGAAGAATCTTGATTTGATTAAGGTAATTATCAAAACTGTTGATAAACTTCTTGGTAATACAGAAGGAGCGAGTGATCATTTGATAACTTATGTGACTGATCGTAAGGGGCATGATCTTCGTTATGCGATTGACTCAACGAAATTGAAAGATGAGTTGAAATGGGAACCTAGTTTGCAGTTTGAAGAAGGAATTGAGAAGACTGTGAAATGGTATTTGGAGAATCAGGAATGGATGGATAATATCACAAGTGGTGAGTATGAGCGGTATTATGAGGAGATGTATAAAGGGAAATAGAACTTAATTGTATTATGAAAATTTTAGATGCAAGAATTATTGATTTACCTAAAATATTGGATAAAAGAGGAAATCTTTCTATAATTGAGGAATACAAAAATATTCCTTTTAAGATAGAACGCACGTATTGGATATATGATGTTCCTGGTGGAGAAATGCGTGGTGGACATGCGTATAAAGAAAATCAGGAATTCATAGTAGCTTTATCTGGTAGCTTTGACATCGTTCTGGATGATGGGATAAATAATAAGATCTTTTCTTTAAACCGATCTTATTATGGATTATATGTTCCTAATGGTTTATGGCGTGAAATGAATAACTTCTCAACAAATTCTTTAGCATTAGTTTTAGCATCTACTACTTATAATCCAGAAGATTATATTTATGATTATTCCCAATTTATAGCTTATAATAAATGATTGGTTCCCTTTTAAAAAGCAAGTTTTTATGAATAAGCCCAATGTTTATGACTGCTCTGTTATTGAGCTTCCTAAAATAGAAAATAGAGCTGGTAATATCACTCCTATTCATGGTAATATAAATATTCCTTTTGAAATAAAACGAGTTTTTTATTCCTATGACATTCCAGGTGGTGAGGCTCGTGGTGCACATGCTCATAAAGAATGCCATCAGTTTTTAATAGCTGCGAGTGGGAGTTATGAAGTTGTGTTGGATGATGGGAAAAATAAACGTACTATTCTATTAAACCGCCCTTTCTATGGTTTGCATATTCCACCCGGTATTTGGGCTGCCGAACAAGGATTTTCTTCTGGATCGATATGTTTGGTTTTAGCTTCCCGAATATATGAAGAAGAAGATTATATACGTAATTATGATGACTATTTAAAATACAAATCAAATGGAACCAAGTAAATTAGGACTGTATTATGAAGAGTTTGATATAGGATTAACTCTTTATCACTCTTTATCGAAAACAATATTTGAAAGTGATAACAATTTTTTCAGTTTACTGACAATGAACCATCATCCGGTGCACACCAATATTGATTATGCCTCCAAAAACCAACATGGACAATTATTAGTGGTAGGAACATTAGTGTTTTCTTTGGTTGTAGGTATAACTGTACCGGATATTAGTGGTAAAGCAATTGCAAATTTAGGATATGAAGATATAAGGCATCTTTCCCCGGTGTTTATAGGAGATACGATTTATGCCAGAACTACTATCCTAGATAAACGGGAATCTGTAAGTAAAACAGACAGAGGTATTGTTTATGTGGAAACTTTTGGTTATAATCAAAAGGGTGATAATGTGATAAGTTTTCGTCGGAATGTTTTGGTAAAAAAACAGTTTTCTTGATATGGAGCATCTGTTTCGTAGTTTAATGTTTGTGCCTGCTCATAATGAAAGGCTAATGAATAGCGCAAGCAAAAAGCTTGGCTGACGTATTGTTACTGGATATTGAAGATTCTGTCCAACCTTTACAAAATAAGCAAATAGCTAGAGATAATATAATAAGATATGTACAATCGGGTGTATTTAAGAATAGAGCGATATATCCTCGTATTAATGACCGTGAGAGTGGAGAACTATTGAAAGATATTTATCAATTGACAATACCTGGTATTACAGGATTTATGTATCCTAAGTCGGTAAAAGGAGAAGATATCTATTTTATTGGTAAATTGTTGGAGACTGTTGAGTATGAGAAAGGCTATCCTATAGGTACTTTCAAGTTAATTCCGCTTATAGAGACTACTGGGGCTGTAATGAATATAAAAGATATTTGTATGGCATGTACTCGGGTTGTGGCAGTTGCTTTTGGTTGTGAAGATTATGTGACAAATTTGCAAGGTAAGCATGATAGTAGTGGGGAAAGTATCTTTGCAGCAAGATCTATTATAGCTTTAAGTGCAAGGGCCTGTAATGTCTTTCCGATAGACACGGTACATATCAAAGTACATGATTTGGATGATTTGGAAAGAAACCTAATCTTATCAAAAAAATTGGGCTTTGAGGGAATGTTAGTTTTGAATCCGAAAGAACTTCCTTTGGTGCATCAATATTATTCTCCGAATGAAGAGGAAATTAATTGGGCAACTGAAATGCTTGCTTTGTCTGATACAGTTGTGAAAGAAGGTAAAGGGGTGGCTGTGAAAGACAATAAATTCATAGGTCCTCCTATGGTGAAGATGGCAAAAAATATATTGGATAAAAGAGATTTAATAGTTAATCAGAAAAATGTCTAATATATCTATAATACTTCCTCATAACTGTTGTGGTTGCGAGGCTTGTTTAAATATCTGTCCGACCAATGCAATTAAGATGGATGCTGATTTAGAAGGCTTTTTATATCCTTCTGTTGATAATTGCAAATGTATTGATTGTGGAATTTGTTTAGAAGCATGTAAAGATTCTATTCCTTTTAATAATGAGCTTCAGAATATCTATTCGTATTATTCTGTAAATGAAGATGTTCGTTCTCGCTCTTCTTCAGGTGGTGCATTTTCTATGATTGCTGAAATAATTTTGAATAAAGGAGGAGTCGTATATGGTGCTGGTTTCAATTCTGATTATACTGAATTGATACATGTAAAAGTAACAACTTTTGATGAACTTGATAATATCAGGAGATCTAAATTTATACAAAGTCGAAAGTCTGATATATATACTGATGTTCAACAAAAGCTAGATTCTGGAGTAATTGTGTTATTTACAGGAACTCCATGTGAGGTTGGTGGACTGAAAACTTATCTACAAAAAGACTATGATTCTCTTTATACATGTGACTTGATTTGTGGTTGTGTTTCTTCTCCCAAAGTATATAAAAAGTATATCGATGAAATGAAACAAAATTTTAAATCTGAAGTTGTGTTTGTAAATTTTAAAGATAAAAGAAATGGCTGGCGTAATAAAGCTATCTCAATTAATTTTAGCAATGGTGAGGAATATTATAATTCAATCTTAGACGATTACTATGTGGTGTCATTTCATAGTCGATTTAACATAAGACCTTCTTGTTTCAATTGTAAATATCGAAGTTTATTGCGTATTTCTGATTTTACATTGGGGGATTTTTGGGGTATTGAAAACATAGATAAAACTCAGGATGATAATAAAGGAGTATCTTTTGTTTTAGTGAATACTCGAAAAGGAACTGATTTATTAGCAAAGAATGAAGATTTACATTTCTTGAAGTTGGATTTGGAGGAATACTCAATAAAATATAATTCTAGAATTGATAAAAATCCAGAGTTAGAAGATTGGAGTATGCGAAAGGCTTTTTATAAAGATTTGGAGAATTCCTCATTCAGTGTTGTTGCTGAAAAATATTTAAGAGAAATAAAGGAAAAAAGAAAATTAAGAAAAATGCAAAAATAGATGAAAAAAGTAGTAATAATAGGTGGTGAAGGTAATGGAGGGGTTATTGCATCATGTATTGAGGATAATCGATTAAGATTTAATGACTTAGAATGGGAAGTAGTTGGCTTTGTAAATGACTTTGAAGAAGAGGTGTGCGGCTATCCTGTATTATGTGGAACTGATAATATTCAAAAATTGCTAGATAATTCTGAATATTACTTTATGTGGGGAATTCATATGATAGGTCGTAATATTCTCACAGAAAAACTTTTTCAGAAAGTAAATATTCCAAAAGACCGTTTTGCAACTATAATCCACAAAACTGCTTTTGTTTCTCAAAGTGCTGTTTTGGAGCCAGGAGTATTTGTTATGTCTAACTGTTATATAGGACCTCAATCTTTTATAGGGCAATGTACACTGAT
This sequence comes from Bacteroides faecichinchillae JCM 17102, assembly GCF_000614145.1. Classification (GTDB taxonomy): domain Bacteria; phylum Bacteroidota; class Bacteroidia; order Bacteroidales; family Bacteroidaceae; genus Bacteroides; species Bacteroides faecichinchillae. Next base: position 25,631 of record NZ_BAKK01000028.1, read on the forward strand.
GATGGCAAATTCTCTAATAGGACATAATACAGTCGTTGGTCCCTTATGTCATTTCTCTGTAGGGTCTATTACAAGTTCCTATATAACAATAGGCAAATGTTCTGATGTAACTTTGGGTGCAAAAGTAATTGAGAAGAGAAAAATCGGTGATTTTGCAGTTGCTGGAGCAGGAAGTTTGATTACTCATGATATTCCAGATTATGAAATTCATGTTGGTGCACCAGCAAAATTTATGAAACGCGTTAGAGAAGATTAATTATGATAAAATTTTTAGATTTACAAAAAATTACTCAGAAGGATTCTGATGAACTTCATGAGGCTGTCAGTCGTGTAGTAGATGCAGGCTGGTACCTTCAAGGAAAAGAAAATGAACAATTTGAGAATGATTATTCCTCATATATTGGTACTAAATATACTATAGGATGCGCCAATGGATTAGATGCTCTGATTCTTATTTTTCGTGCATATATAGAATTAGGTGTTATGCAGCCAGGTGATGAAGTGATAGTGCCCTCTAATACATATATAGCTTCTATTTTGGCTATTTCAGAAAATGGATTGATTCCTGTATTAGTAGAGCCTTCTCTTGAAACGTTACAGATTGATGACACCAAGATAGAACAGGTTATTACGGAAAGGACAAAGGCTATATTAATTGTGCATTTATATGGCCAGTGTGCATATACCAACAAAATAGGTGATATATGTAAGAAATATAAGTTGAAGTTAGTGGAAGATAATGCTCAAGCTCATGGTTGTTTATTTCATGGCCGTAAAACAGGTTCTTTAGGGGATGCGGCAGGACATAGTTTTTATCCAGGTAAAAACTTGGGAGCTTTTGGTGATGCTGGTGCTGTGACGACTGATGATGAGGAGGTAGCCCGGATAGTACGTGCAGTAGCTAATTATGGATCTCATAAAAAATATGTATTTAAGTATTGTGGACGAAATAGTCGACTTGATGAAATACATGCGGCCGTATTAAGTGTGAAGTTGAAACATTTAGATGAAGATACAGCAATTAGAAGAACTATAGCTCGGTACTACATTGATAATATAAAAAATCCTTTAGTTATAACTCCTGTTATTAACGACTGGGATGCTCATGTATTTCATATTTTTACACTTCGTTGTAAGGAACGTGACCGATTGCAACAATATTTATCGGATAATGGTATTCAAACAATCATTCATTATCCAATACCACCACATAAACAAGAATGTTATAAAGAGTGGAATCATCTTTCATTTCCTATTTCGGAACAAATTCATCAAGAAGAACTAAGCCTTCCAATGAGTCCTGTATTGTCATCAGAGGAAATGTCTATGATTGTAAAAGTGATAAACCAATTTAAGTAATGTTGGAACTTAGGCATATAAAGAGAATCTATAAACGGATTAAACGCGATATTCAATATAATCTGCAACATGAAAATATTGCTCGAGTATTTGAATTAATAGATACTTATGCTGATGTTTCCCAGAGAATAAATGATATATTTAGAGATGACGATATTGAAAAATGGCTTGAAGAAATAGCTGAACATTATATACATGTAACTGAAAATGAATCTACAACAGATTGTAAAAAGGTTATATTCTATGATCAGATAGGTTCCACGGTGTGTTTGAGCTTACAGTATATCAGGGCGCTGATTGCTAATGGCTATGAAATATTGTATATTTTCGAAAGTACTTGTTATTCATTGTATCCAACTTTACGTGCAGAACTTGAATCACATAATATTGGAATTTATTCTTTTAATTCCGATATAAGGAATACAAAAACAGTTTTGTCTTTGGCGAAACAGGTTCAAAAAGTAATTTTAGATTTTGCTCCATCCAAATTGATTATTCATTCTCCTGCGTTCGGGGCATTTGGAGCTTCTGTTCTATATTCATTGAAAGGTATTACCCGATATCGTATTGTACCTGGAGATCATCATTTTTATATTGGTTATAATTGTATAGACTATTTTCTTGAATTTAGAAATTTCGGGATAAAGGTAGCGACTGAAGAACGTCATATTGACAGGAAATTTATCTTTTTGCTTCCTTATTATCCCATCATTGATAAATTTGTAGATTTTCAAGGTTTTCCGGTGGATATAAAAAATAAAATTTGTTTTGCTGCTGCTGGTGCACCTTATAAATTCTATGGTTCAGATTATTTTTTCAGATTTTCTAAATGGTTACTCCATACATATGATAATTGTATATTATTCTTTATTGGATCTTATACGAAGGATTTAAAATCTTTCATTGAAAAAGAACATTTGGAGAATCAATTTATCTTTTTGGGTTACCGGAAAGATTTTACAACCTGTATACAGAATGTTGATATACTGATAAATAGTTATCCGCGGTCAGGAGGGTTGGTTTGTCAAACAGCTGCCTATTTTGAGAAGCCTATTGTTTCTTATACAACAGATAATGATGCCACTAGTCGTTCAGTAAGGGCAATACTTGGTGCAGAAAAAAATGATTCTAGTATTTCTTTTACAGTTGAATCTGAGTTGAAGAAGTATGTTGATAATTTAATCTTCGATTTATCGTTTAGGATATCTGAAGGTAAAAGAGTTAAGTCTATGTTACAAACTAAAGAAAATTTTGATTCTCGTCTGGAGGATATTTTAAGTAACAAGATAAAACCAGATTCTTTTGTGGATAATAGAACTTGTAATTTGGACAATAGGAAACAGATATATATACAATTACAGAACTATTTTTTACCTACTATTTTGGAAGGATTAGTAAAATGTTATGGAGTTTCATTGTTTTGGAAAATTCCATCCCTTTGTTCTTTTGTAATGGTTCATCATCGTTTCCTCTTTAAACAATTTTGTGCAAATTATTTAAAAAAACTCCCTAAATTTATTCAAAATGCCATTCGAGAAAAATTCAAAAAAAGTCTATAAAAATACTTTATTCTTATATTTTCGAATGATACTTTTAATGGGAGTAAATTTGTATACTTCTAGAATAGTATTACAGGCATTAGGTGTAGTCGATTTCGGAATCAGTAATGTCGTGGGTGGTATAATAGTAGCTTTGTCATTTATTAACAATTCAATGACATTAGCGTGAATCGTTATCTATCTTTCGAGATGGGCAAAGAAACGGAACAAAATACTAATAAGATATTTTCTCTATCAGTAAACATTCATGTGTTAATAGCTTTATTTGTTATATTGTTTGGTGAAACGCTTGGACTGTGGTTTATTAACCATAAACTAGTAATTCCAGTAGAACGTATGATTGCTGCTAATTGGATATATCAGTTTTCTATTTTATCATTTGTAATGTCAGTTTTACGTGTTCCATATAATGCAATGATTATAGCTCATGAAGAGATGAAATTATATGCATATATTAGTATTGTTGAAGGATTATTGAAATTATTAATAGCTTTTTCTTTATTATATATTCTCTTTGATAAGTTAATAATTTACGGAGGGTTAATGGCGTTTTCTGTTGGAATTATTACTTTATGTTATATTGTATTGTGCAAACGTAAATTTAAAGAATGTACATATCATTTTTTCTGGAATAAACAATTATTCAAAAGTATGACTCAATATGCAGGAATTAGTACAATGGGAAATTTATCAAGTGTAATTCTTGATCAAGGGCAAAATATTTTGTTGAATATATTTTTTGGACCAGTTTTAAATACTGCTCGTGGCATTGTTTATCAAATTAATATGGCATTAAGTTTATTTGTTGCTAATATGTATATGGCAGCTACTCCTCAAATAACTAAATCATATGCTGCAAATGATAGAGACTATTTAGTGAAGATAGTAAATCAAACAGCATTGTTCTCTTTAATATGTTTGTCTTTATTGATTGTTCCAGTAATTGTAGAATTACCTTATTTACTTCATTTATGGTTAGGAGATGAGTTTCCAAAAGAAACTATTCTTTTTGGTCAATTAGTACTCTTAAATCTGTTTACAGTAAATTTAGTAAAAACATTATTAATTGCAATTCAATCTTCTGCTAAAATTTTTAAAGTACATTTTTATACAGGAATGTTGATTATGTGTAATATTCCGATTGATTATATATTATTAAAATTTGTTCATGTTAATGCTTATTCAATTTTTGTAGTCCAATTATTTATTGATGTTATATTTGTTTGTATAGTTTTATGCTTGGCGAAGAAACAATTAAATTGGGATATAAAAAAATATATTGTTAAAATAATATTTCCTATTTCCTTGCTATTTATTTCAGACTTAATTATTATGATGTTTGTAACTAGTGTTATAGTTTTAGATAATATATTAAATGTTTTATTAATCTTTTCTTTATCCAGTACTTATATTTTGTCTATGTCTTACTGTTTCCTTTTTTCAAAAAAAAATAAGAAGGTATTATCTGGCAGAATTAGATCTTTTTTTAATCATTATAAATAAAATCTTAATATAATAGTTTTTATGAAGTCAATTAATATAATTTGATTATGGCTATTTTGCTGGTTTTATTATTTTTATTTTTGTTTTCGATATTGCTATCTCTTTATCCTCCTATGGAGTATAAATACAATTTATTCTTCTATTATCTTATAGCAATATTCTTGATTTTTACATCCGTTGTATTTTGTTCAGATAGCCCTGATTATGAGGGGTATCTGTTTAATTATGCTGAAATTGTTAAAAACAATGAAAGCTTTAGTGAAATATCCTTCATTGGTATTTCTAAAATAACTTATTGGATGTTTAATGATATATGTTTCTTGTTCTTTATATATGCCATTATAGGGGTTACATTAAAATTTATTGCAATAAGGCAATTGACTAATTTCTGGTTTCTTTCTATAGTTGTATATTTGAGTTGTTTTTTCATGTTACATGAGATGATTCAAATTCGGGCAGGAGTAGCTACAGGTTTATTATTATTGTGTATTAAGCCGTTATATGAAAGAAAATGGAAGCTTTTTATATTACTTGGTATTTGTGCTTGTTGTTTCCATTATTCTGCATTGGTGATTTTTCCCTTGTGGTTTCTTAAGGGAAATCGAATTAATAAAATAGTATGGTGCTTTCCTTTATTATTTGCATATTCATTTTACTTGATGCATCTTACTCCTATGTTTTTTCTGAATAGTTTGTCTGCTATAACAATGAATAATGAACGTTTGGATGGATATATTTTTGATTTACAAAATGCAGATAATGCTAGCGTCTCAGTTTTTAATAACGCTCAATTGATTAGATGTGGAGTATATCTTTTTTTATTATTTAAATCAGACTTAATTGCTCGATTTAATCCATATATTTATCTTTTATTGAAAATATATGTAATTGGTTTATCAACTTTAGTTTTTTTTGCATCTGTCCCTGTCATAGCTTTTCGTATGAGTGAATTTTTTCAGACTGTAGAAATTATTCTTTATCCATTAATTTGTTATGCTTTTGTCAATAGTAGAATACGACAATTAATCCCTATCTGTATTAGTACTATTTTTTTGTTTGTTTTTTATTTTAAATTTTTCAAATAATATTTGTAGTAGAATATGATTGATATTTTATTGTCTACATATAATGGTGAGAAATATTTGCATCAACAATTAGAATCATTAATCAACCAGACATATACGGATTGGAGATTGTTAATACGTGATGACGGATCTACTGATTTGACATTAGATATATTGAAATATTATATTTCTATTTATTCTGATAAAATTTTTCTTATAAATGATAATAAAGGAAATATTGGATCTACTCGGTCTTTCTCAACTTTATTAGAATATTCAGATTCTGAATATATTATGTTTTGTGATCAAGATGATATTTGGCTACCTAATAAAATAGAGTTGACTTATGCTGAATGTCATAAGATGGCAGAAAATAATACTAATAAACCTGTAATGGTTTTTACAGATTTGGTATTATATGGAAATGAAAGTCAAAGTGTAATTGGAACTTCATTTATTCGTTATCAAAATATGGATCCTTTAGTAGTAAATAATCCATGGCAATGTATAGCAATGAGTGTTGCTGCAGGATGCACAATGATGATAAATAAATTAGCAAAAGCTTTTATTTTACCAATGCCTAGTGAATTAGTTCACGATCATTGGATAGTATGCAATATTGCTTTTTATGGTAAGTGTAAATATATAGACAGCCCTACTATATATTATCGTATTCATAACAATAATAGTATTGGCATTAATAAAGTAACGAAAACATATTTACTAAGTAAGTTGCTGAGTTTTTTTAAACAGGTTTATTATTATAAGGCTATGTTTAATACTCTCTCATTTGAAGTAAATAAATTACATGTTTTATTTTACAAAATAAAATTTAATATATATCGTTTTTTAGGTATACGCTTGTACAAATAGTAATATTTTGTGTTTTAATGAATCTCTTAATATATTATTGGGGTATTCGTGGGCAATAAATATATCTATTTAATTTATTTCTTCTCTTTTTTAATTTAATTCTTTTGATTCTTAATTTGATAATTAGTTGTATTTTTTTTATTATTTGCTTTGATGAAAACTAGTCATATTGCTATATTATTAACAACATATAATGGAGAAAAATATTTAAGTCAGTTACTAGACTCTATTGTAAACCAAAGTTGTAAAAATTGGGATTTATATATTCGAGATGATCAATCAACGGATAATACATATTTCCTTATCGAACAGTATACATCTTTATATTCAAATATTCATTTTGTTGTAGATGGTGAAAAAAGGGGAGCAGCTAATGGTTTTATATGGTTACTGTCTCATGTTCAATCTGAGTGTTATATGTTTTGTGATCAGGATGATATATGGTTACCATCTAAAATAGAAAGAACATATGGGAGATATGTCGAGGTATCAAAGAAAAAAGCAAATATTCCAATAGTAATTCATACTGATTTAATAGTAGTAGATACTAATTTGAAAGTTATAGCGTCATCTTTTTGGGAATATACTCGCTTAGGTAAGATTGTAGACGATCAATCTTATATAAAATATTGTAACTCAGTAACAGGATGCACTATGTTATTTAATAATTGTGCAAAACAATATGGTATTAAAGCTTCTAGTAATGTTGTGATGCATGATTCTTGGATAGCAATAGTGACTAATGCTAATCATGGGACTATTATACCTCTACATGAAAAATTGGTTTTATATAGGCAACATACCTCTAATACTTTAGGAGCAAAAAAATACAGAATGACACTAAGACATATTTTAAGTAATTTGAGAAGAATTCAGAATACAAATGTTGCTTGGTTTAAAATGGTTAATAGTATATCTAAAATGACAGTAATGGATTATATCTGTCATAAGATTATTTTGTTATTTATTAAGTAGATATTAATAATTATGCGGAAGAAAATTGCAATCATTGGTACTGTTGGTATCCCTGCATGTTATGGTGGCTTTGAAACTTTAGTCGAAAATTTAGTTGGAAATAATAGGAATGTAGAATATGTAATTTTTTGTAGTACTAAGCATTATAAAAATCGTCCGCCTAAGTATAAAAATGTCCAATTAAGATATATACCATTGAATGCTAATGGATTTCAAAGTGTGTTTTATGATATCTGGTCTTTGATAAAGGCTACTTTTTGTTGTGATGAAATTTTGGTGTTAGGGGTATCCGGGTGTTGTTTTTTGCCTATATACAGATGGTTTTCGAAAAAAAAACTTATTATAAATATAGATGGATTAGAACATAAAAGAAATAAATGGAATCGATATGTTAGAATGTTTCTTCGGTTTTCGGAAAAAATGGCTGTTAAATTTGCAGATGTTGTAGTCACTGATAATAAAGGTATACAAGATTATGTAAAACAACAGTATGATGTTGATTCTGAATTAATTTCTTATGGAGGAGATCATGTTTTGTGCTCTGTTTCCGATAATATAAAATTGGAAATATTGGATTATTATAAGTTGAATGAATGCAGATATTCTTTTTCAGTTTGTCGTATTGAACCTGAAAATAATGTAGACATGATACTTGAAGCCTTTGCAATATCTGGACAAGAACTAGTTTTTGTTGGGAATTGGGATAGAAGTGAATATGGACGTATTTTAAGAAATAAATATAGTTCTATTTCTAATATACATATATTAAATTCAATTTATGATATAACAACATTATATGTACTTCGTTCAAATTGCGCTTTTTATATACATGGGCATAGTGCAGGAGGAACAAATCCTTCTCTAGTTGAAGCAATGTTTTTTGGAAAACCAATTATAGCTTTTGGGGTTATTTATAATAAGGAAACAACTGAAGGTAAAGCCAATTATTTTTTATCGATTAATGATTTAGTAAATATTCTAAAATGTCCATATTCTGATTTCTTTGTAAATGCTAATAATATGTATGAGATTGCAAATAGATGTTATAAATGGGAGCATATCGCTTATTTATATGAAAAGCTTTATTAATTATTGTAAAAAATACTAATTGTTATACTAAGTTTTTCTTATAAGAAATGTTTATGTTGAATGAAAAACGAATCGATCATTTGAATACTTAATTTTAAGAGAGAATCTATAAAATCAAGAATAGATACAATTAACAGAGTCTTTCAGTAAACATTCAAAATAGAACTCAAAAATGATACATATCTCTTTGTTGCGGATCAAAGTACAAAAACTTATTATTGAATACATAACTTTTCTGAATACTCTTTCGTAATTCTCTAAATTCCAGAAAAGAATATCCGCATTTTTTGATTTAAAAGTCTTTATATATTCCTTTTTTGTTTCATTGATGGTATTATTATATGTTATTAGGCAATATATTTGAATAACTTTTATGGCTGGTAGTGACAGCTTATAAATGTTCTGTTTTTAAGATTACATTGGTAAGTTCTTATTCTAGAATTGTTGAAATAGAAAATAAATTGCATAAATAACTGCAATAATATGCATAAATATTGGCATACATTGTATGTATAAAGATGAAATATGCACTTCTTAGCAATGAAAAACTACTTGTTGGTTTAAAACCAAGGAGGTGTTCCTCACCGAGGAACGTCTCCTTGGTCACCGAGAAAACAGTTTTCTCTTAGTGACAAAGTCCTTGAAGCGTTGTTTTGATGTCATTTTCCTTCTATCTTGTAGGTAAGTATAGAAATGTTTGAAATGATAATATGATGATGATTTTGTTTATATTAGAATAAAATGATGGTTTAAAAGTGATATTGTATGTTATTTGCTGGCTCTAATTATGAATTAGTAATATTGTGACTTTCTGAAATTGCAAATGCTGTGGATTTTTTGTTTCATTTGGGTAACTTTTTGAATAGTATCCTGCTTTGATCGTTTAAATATTCTATTTTTAAGGAAGAACTCGTGGAATCAAAAAAGGAATCAAGAAGTCGTAAATAAATTAAGAGCTTGGTCAAAATGGGTGGTTTCATGTTTTTTGCGTGTGCTAAACTTTGTTTAATAGAAATTTGGAAAATGAGCTATCTTATTTTTTTTCTTTTTATTGCTTATTTCAATTAATTTCTTTTAATTTGTTGCGTAATAACCAATAAAACTACTACAAAATGAAAAAATTAGCAGCGTTTTTATTAACTATCGTGCTTTGTTGTTGGTACAGTACAGCGTTTGGCTGGGGGAAAGTAGGACATGATGCCGTCGCGTATATTGCCGAATGTAACTTAACGCCAAAAGCGAAAAAAAATATCGAAAAGTACCTCGATGGACATTCGATTGTCTATTATGCTTCATGGATGGATCAGATTCGGCATACGCCCGCTTATAAACACACTACATCATGGCATACTAATAGTGTTGATGCTGATGGCAATTATGTCCCGAATCCCAAAGGTGATGCCATGTCTTTTCTGGAGGATTGTATTGCTAAGATGAGAGATTACCGCAATCAGAACGATTCGACTATTACGGTCTCAATCCGCTTTATCGTACATTTGGTGGGTGATATGCATTGTCCGGGACATGTAAAGTATCCATGGTATAAGAATATTAATTTCTCACTTAATGGCAAAGAGTACGGTTTTCATAATTATTGGGACGAGTGGGCTCTTACACTCAGTAATAGATGGTATTATATGGAATACCAGCACCAACTTGATCGTTGTTCGAAAAAAGAGAAGCGTGAATTAGGCAAAGGTACACCTCGCGATTGGCTCACTGATAATGCTCGTAACTGTCGTGTGATCTATGACTGGACTAAATCCAATCAGAAGTTGTCGTACGAAGAATCGCGTGATTTTATTAATTTCTCCCATGGCTTTGCTGAAAAGCAGGTCCTGAAAGCTGGATACAGGTTGGCAGCACTTTTGAATGAACTGTTTGGATAATAACCTATGCATTTAGCTCAGTTTTAAAGAATTAATTTGAGCAATAATAAACATAGATAAAATGACCGCTTCTTTTGATATGAAGATGCGGTTATTTTTTTATCGGAATCTCAAACTGGTGAAAATATTTATTTGAGACTTATTCATTTTAGGATACTTAAAATATAGTGACGTTATTCTATAAGTATAGTAACGGTATAATTATAGAATAACGTCACTATATGATCTGGATAGCGTCACCATTTTGTTGTATGAACGGATAGAAATAAAGTAGCTATAAGAAGACAATTTTTCTATCATGGAAACTCTCTAAAAGAGAGTAATGGATTTAGGGAGAGAAGACTGATAATAATAAGAAATCCGTATTTTCAAATTTAGGTAATTGTTGACTAAATAAGCGTTTCTAAATCAAAGAATTGTTCTATAATCATAATCTATTTACAATCAATTTAGCATAGAGCTATACTTCCAATTTCCGATGTATAATAATCTGTAAAATACTCAATTCTTGGGTCTTTTTTTATAATTGGGATTAGACTGTTTTTACTATCTTGTTGCCATATTCATTAATAAATTTAAAATTGTGGTAACAAAATTTGAATCATTTCTAGCTAAGTCAGACTTGGCAAAGAATACTGTCAGCTCTTATGTTTGGACAGTAAATCATTTCTTGGTAAATTATGGAGATGTAAATAAAGAGAACCTTCTGGCTTATAAAGGCTTCTTGATTGAAAATTTTAAGTTGCAAACTGTTAATCTTCGCTTACAAGCCATAAATAAGTACCTGGAATTTATTAAACAAGAAAAGCTGAAACTTAAATTTGTAAAGGTACAGCAAAGAAACTTTCTGGAGAATGTAATTAGCGATGCTGATTATAAATTCTTAAAATCAAAATTAAAGGCAGATGGGCATGATGGATGGTATTTTATTGTGTGGTTTATGGCTGCAACTGGGGCACGTGTGAGTGAACTACAACAAATCAAAGTAGAACATGTATTGGCTGGGTATTTGGATATGTACACAAAAGGTGGTAAGATACGTAGACTCTATATTCCTAAAGGTCTGCGAGTAGAAGCGATTAAATGGATTGCAGAGAAACAGGTCCAATCTGGATATTTGTTTGTGAATCGTTTCGGAGAACGTTTAACTACTCGTGGAATCGCACAACAATTAAAACATTTTGCTGTGAAATATAATCTAAATCCTAAAGTCGTTTATCCACACTCTTTTCGTCACCGTTTTGCAAAGAATTTCTTGGAGCGTTTTAACGATATAGCTTTACTTGCTGACTTAATGGGACATGAAAGTATAGAAACAACTCGTATTTATCTCCGTCGTACGGCAAGTGAACAGCAACAAATTGTAGATAAAATTGTAAACTGGTAAATCTAATAATTTTTTAAAAGTGTGGATATAACCTACATTTTTCAGAGAGATTTCTATCGCACCAAAAATAAAAGAATATGCTGGTTGATTGAGATGAATGAGTCTTGATTGGCAATTTATAATATGATATTTTGATTATTCAATCTTTCCATTAGCTGCCTCCGGATGTTCGCGCAACCATCGACGATATAATTCAAAAAATGTGGGAGCATCGAGTAACTCTATAGAAGGATCAATCTCAGCAATTTTATTCATCATTTGTTTATGCCAAGAAGGTGATTTAAGTATATCACGATACCATCCGAAGGGAATAGGACTGTGTTGCATATCCTGTACAATGAAATTAGCATTTTGCTCAGGTGTCTGAACTAAATCCGAACCTGCACGTAGTATGGGCATATTACCGAAAAGTCGTGTGCGTGGTGTCTTTTGGGGTACTATTCCGTTGGGACTAAATGATGCATAACATTCTAATCCCTTGTCTGTTAAACCTGGTGCTTGACCGTCGATGACGAATCCGGTTATTGTCAGCCCCCATTTCTTATAATAAGGACGGCAATGTCTTGTCCAGGCATCCAGACCGTCGGGTAAACCTGATAATTCCCGTGGTGCTTGCAACATACCCGGCATGAGATAACCTGCACCGTTGTCAGCCGCTGCAAAATAATCGTTTGGCGAAGCTGTACGACGTATATAATCCATTACCATTGGTGCACGACGTTCGAGGACAGGGCTTATGCACCACATTAACGGTAATTTCCCACGTTCGGGGTCTTTCCATAGGTGGGGCAGTACACTTGTAATCCATGCTGAAGAGTCATAATCACCGACATAGAAGATAATGAATTTACGCCCCTCAATGCGTACATGACCTTTATCATCCAGATAACCAAGATGTTGTAATTCTTCATCTGTGATCCACTTTTGTGGATATTGTTTTGCCGTAGGATAATGTTGCCAGAATGAGGCGTTTGCCAAAGCTCCATAACCAATAGCGTCAGCGTCTTTAAAGGTATTGTAAGCACTTATGATACGGCTGAATTCCCATTCCGTAGCTACATCTTCATGTGAACCTCCTGCATGACGGGTATATTTATATGCCCAAGCGGGAAAACCACCTATGTGACATATCTTCTTGCCACGATTTATGCGGTATGCTTCACTAAGCATTTCGGTGAGAGTGGAGAAGTCGCTACCGACAGGTTGTGCTTTTTCGTCTGTTGCTGATTCATCAGCCCATGGGGAGAGATCGAAAAAGAATGCGCGGTGGCTGACAAAAAAGTCATGATTGGTAAGACAGTGAGCATTTATGGGCGCTGAGTGTGGGCTTTGTTTCCAATATTGGTCCAGATAGTAAGCTCCATATTCACCGCTACAACGATTACGTTTCATATAATTGCTTATAAACCAAATATATGGATCGTTTTTTATGGAACCGGTTGACGGACGGTCAGTTTGAGGAATTTGCCCTTGTCCTGTGAACATAGATGTACCGTCACGATTTACAAGCCATACTTTGACTTTTAGTTTGGGACCATTCATAATTAGCCGATTGTATAAACTTCCTTCCGAAGTATCGTAGCGAATAGCTATGAGATCTTCTATTCCGGCTACAGCCGAAGCTACACACGATGTGGAAGCAACATTCGTATCATAAACTACAGCACCACGAATTTTCTTTTTATAATCCTCGGTAAGCTTAACGATGTCATTGTAGTACACTGTATCACGTCTGTTAAGCCATTTACCTTTTTGTCTATATAGGTCCCACCAATATCGATCAACTTCCATGAATTCATTTTTCACGTAATTGATGTAAATGTGCGGTGCATTGCGATTGACAACACCCTGTAAAGTTGCAACACAGTGTAGTATATCCCATATCTCGTTTACTTGTGTTTGGCTATCCGGTGAGTAATTCCACATATATGATAAATCCAGATATGCTATTGGCTCGGTAGTTTTTTGTTGATTTGCGGCAAATAGCAGCGTATTGAGAGTCATTGCGATAATTGTAAGGAGAAGTTTTCGTGTCATAGCTGAAAAGATTTGGTATTTTGCAAATATAGTTGATTTTTGTGAATCAGATTGATAAAAAACGGATAATTGAGCAGTCAGATACGTGTTTTTTTGTTATATTTATAATGTAGGATATGCCACAGGAAGTCTGAAGAACTTATCCGGATCGGTGGAAAAATCACAGAAATGTAGATGAATAAAGAGCAGATAATGAATCCATTGGACGCGATTCGTGGGCGTGTTTTCGGTCTAACAATACAAAAAAGGTCCAATAATATGAAGTGAATTTAACTCGATGAACGTCAATTAGTGTTGGTTTGGGAAGGATGAAGAGAACGGCTATACAACCGTATTTCCTATTCCTGAGAAAATACGGTTGATGACAAATATGAAACAAAATTTCGGATATTGATGTTTTGAAAAATCATTTTCCTGTCAGCACATCAATCATTTGTTGTTGTTTCTCGTTATTTCGGATAATTCCAAATCCTCCTTTGTAGTCCCAATTGGCGTATCCGATACCATATTTTTCGCAGATGGATACGATGTCTTTATACCATTGTATACGATCTTTTTCGGGTGCTCCATGGATAACGCCAAACTCTCCAAGATAGGCTTTCTTACCAAGCTGGGTTGCTGCATCAAAGGCTTGTTTGATTTGATTCTCCAAAGTGTTGATGTCATTGTAGCCATTTTTGCCGGCTGCATAGCCATAACGGTTTTTCATGGATTGTTCCATTGCTTCGAAATCATTATCAGATATAAGATTACCGGGATAATGTATAGTGCATGGAATATCCTTCATGTCTGTCCATGATGCACGATAGTGGGTAAACATGAACGGATTGTAGAAATGAAAACTAATGATAATATTTTTATCATCCTTAGGGACACGTAGTTGTTTTACTGTGTCAAATGACTGCCAACGGTTTGAACCGATGATGATGGTGCGCTTGGGCTCTAATTCTCTTACAACAGCCAAACAATGATTGACTATAGTATTCCATACCTCCGGATCATCTGCCACAGGTTCATTCATAAGTTCGTATGCTACCATCGAACGAGGATATTTTGCTAACTCAGCAGATATTTTGCGCCAACATTCATAGAATCGTTCTTGTGCTTTCTTTTCTGTGAATAGCGGCTTGTCTTGTGCGTTAAAGTGATGGGTTCGAATGATATGCAGATCAACTACAGCACGCAAGTCAAACTCTTTGCACCATCCTAATGCTTTATGTAAAAGTCCGAATGCTTCTGAGTCAGGAGTTAAATCTTCGTTGAACATTTGTTCTTCATCGATGGGAATTCTCAGATGGTCGAATCCAGACTCTGCCAAGAACTTTACATCGTCGCGTGTAAACCACTTTATACGTTCTTCCCCTCGGCTATCACTCTGTGACAACCAATGACTGATGTTTATACCTCGATGAATAGTGAATGACTTGGCATTGCAAGTGCATAGCATCGTTGTAACTGTCATAATAAATAGCAGAAAAATCTTTTTCATGGTATTTGTATGTTAAATGGTTGATTAGTTGCTTACCACTCGTCAGGACCGTGATCATGCCCCCGTGGGCGAACCGGCTTTTCAGAATAAGGTAATTCTTTGCCTGAGTGGACCGCATAAAGTCTCTTAGCTGAATCCATCATTGCTTTGGTTTGCTCTTTATATGGACGGTCAGTGACGTCTATGCAACCACAGTTATAATTTTCACCATCCATACGTCCTAATATATCCTGATCATACCATGTAAAATAGGCAGTGCCAATAAGTCCCGGGTGGGCGTATCCATTCTCTACATAATATCGGTATGCTATTCCACGTTCTTTTTGTGAATCAACTTGCCAAAGAGATTGGCCTTGTCCACGATCAACCGTACCAAAATGAAATTCACCAATGATCATTGGGCGACCAGACTCTGCTAATACGCGGTCCATCATTTTGCTATCTGGTGCAAGTGCATAGCAGTTGAAACTGATGACATCAAATACTTTACTACAAATATCCAATAGTTTACCATTAACAGCATGTATATCTCCAAAGCGATAGCCGAGATTGAGATGATTGGGATCGAGTTTCATCTGCATCGCCTTCAATTCTTCAATATATCGGCGGAATGTATCATATACGAATGCTTTACGTGTTTCAGGGGTATCGCCATTTTGAGTTAGGTATTTTATTAAAGCAGTTTTAATTCCTCTTTCAGGACCGTCGATGATTAGTTTACATACGCGTTGCTCTTGCCCTACCCAAACAGGTTCGTTCCCCATAAAATAACCTATCAGCCAGGGATTATCACGATTGGGGTCAATGGTATGACGCATTGAACGTTCTAACTTTTCATGAAAGTTCTCTTCATAAATATTACCCAAACCCATAAGAGAAGCATCAGCACCAGCGGGGTAGAGTGTGCACATAAAGGCTTTTCGGTTCAGTTGCTCTAAACGTTTGTCGGACCAGTTACCAATGGTATTCACCCCCCATTTGTCCATACGTTTAATTGTGGTTTCGGCAGCTTTAGTGAAGTTATCTTCACCATAACGCCGTTCGAGATTCCAAGCATCATAGTATGCTATCGTACCATTGCGTGAATCAGTCTTGTGAATGAATTTTTCGGGTGGTAGTTGCTTAAGCATATTTTCGCGATGTTCGACATTACGTACTGAACCTCCTCCTGAATTGTACACACAGTCGACACCTACTGAAAGGAACAGATATCCTTCAGGATCGACGAACCACCAACGTCCGTCAATACATTCGGTACGGAAAAATCCGGTACCTTTGATGCGATGAGCTTTATAACCGCCGTATTTCGAATAACCGTAAAGTTTTTCTGCTGATACTTTTTCTTGTTCCTCAGCATGCCATGCTTTTTGAAGTTGATTTGATGAGTGTATCTTATTTGGATAATCGACTAAGTTGGACTGTCCGAATTCATCTAGTGCAGGTATTTCTCCCAGATAGGTATCTCCCGGATCATTAACAGCAAGTTCAATGTTACGAATTTCGAAGGTTTGATCGCCGATTGGTGCTCGCATACGTGCTCCAAGTGAATCAACTCCTGTCATAGGACCTACATTTCCGCCAATATTTATCCACCCTGTGTAACGTGCTGATTGTAAGTGGCAGCCATATCAACCGCGGAAGCTGGAGGTTCGCTAAAAAAACGTATGGGAATGGCTAGACGATTCCATTGGCCGGGGGTATAAGAATGAATACGCACTTCATCGTAACCATGTGAGGTGGTAAATCCCAAATGAAAACGTTGTGAGGTTGATACTTTCATTTCGATGATCACATAATTATAGCCATTCCAGTCTGTAGGCATTTTAGGTTGATGTCATGAATAGCGATTTTACCGCCAGACATCTCTCGTGAGGAATTAAAGCGAATGCTGTGGCTTGGTGAGTTGGCCACTGTTGTTACTGCCCAGAATGACAGTAAAGTACAAATAATGTGTAATTTCATAATGTATAGCAGTTTAGTTTGATAGCTAAAAACAAAGGTAAGATTTTTATTTTATTTTATACTTAAAAAATAGGCCGTCTTGCAATAAATTGTAAAACAGCCTATATCATATAAAGCTTTCGATCAGAAAGAATTAGTATAAAATCTTTAATCGAAGAAACTCTTGAATTTCTTAAATATTTTCTCTTTTACGGAAGTACTAGGCTTAAAATTATCGGAATCGTCCATTTTTTCAAGCATACTCTTTTCTTCTTTGTTCAGAGCTTCCGGTACATAGATGCTGATGTTTACCAATAAATCTCCTGTTCCGTAACCATTAACATTTGGAAGTCCTTTGCCACGTAAGCGAAGAACCTTTCCTGGTTGTGTACCTGAATCGATTTTTACTTTTACTTTCCCGTCAATTGTAGGAATTTCTACTGCACCACCTAGCGCGGCTGTTGGAAAACTTAATAATAGATTATAGATTAAATCATTTTCGTCACGAATCAAGTCCGGATGCGGTTCTTCTTCTACAAGGATCAGCAGATCTCCTGGTACACCATTGTGCTTTCCGGCATTTCCTTTTCCACTCATGGAAAGCTGCATACCGTCTGCTACTCCGGCAGGAATCTGTACGGTTACTACTTCCTCGCCATAAATAATTCCGTCTCCTCCACACTCGTTACACTTGTTCTTGATGATTTTACCTTCACCATTACAAGTTGGACAAGTAGCACGAGTTTGCATGGTCCCTAAGATTGTTTGCTGGTTACGGATTACTGTACCACTACCTTTACAAGTTGGACAAGTTTCTGTGTCTCCGTCACTTTCAGCACCTGTACCATGACAGTGATTACATGGTACATATTTTTTGAGTTTGAATTTCTTTTCTACTCCTGTTGAGATTTCTTTTAAAGTCAGTTTCACCTTCACACGAAGATCGCTACCGCGATAGCGTCTTTGCTGTGTGCTACCACCACCGCCAAATCCACTGAAACCACCAAAGCCTCCGCCACGGCCTCCGAAGATATCACCAAACATAGAGAAGATATCATCCATAGACATACCTTCGCCACCGAAACCTCCGAATGGACCGCCATTGCCTGCCGCACCGCTTACGCCTGCGTGTCCGAACTGATCATAACGCGAACGTTTGTCCGGATTGCTCAATACATCATATGCTTCGGCGGCCTCTTTAAATTTCTCTTCCGCCGTTTTATCACCCGGGTTTTTATCCGGGTGATATTGGATTGCTTTCTTGCGATAAGCTTTTTTTATTTCTTCTACTGTGGCTGTCTTCGATACTTCCAGCACTTCATAATAATCTCTTTTTTCTGCCATCTTTATTTTGTTTTCAGCCAATCATTATTCATTATTCATCGTTCATTAAATAACTATTCTCCGACCACCACTTTTGCATGGCGGATTACTTTGTCATTTAATGTATATCCGGTTTGTACACAATCCAGGATTTTTCCTTTTTGTTCCTTAGTCGGTGCAGGAATAACGGCGATTGCTTCATGATAATCGGTATCCAATGGTTGGTTGATAGTTTCGATTACTTTTACTCCGTTTTGTCCCAGAACTGCTATGAATTTGTTGTAGATTAGTTCGACACCCTCTTTAACAGCATTGACATCTTTAGCTGTTTCCATAGTCTTAATTGCACGTTCGAAGTCATCAATTACAGGTAAAATGCTACTGATGCTTTTTTCGCTACCGTTCAGGATAAGTTCTGCTTTTTCCTTTATTGTACGTTTACGATAGTTATCGAATTCAGCAGAGAGACGCAGATATTTGTCTTTCTGTTCTTCGATGGTAGCATTAGCTTCATCGAGTTCTTTCTCTAACTTTTCTTCCGGAGTCAGAGGAGTTACATCTTCCGCTTGTTCATTCTGCGGTTGATCCGCTGTATTCTGAGTTTCTTCAACGTTCAGTTCTTCTTCTTTTACTTTTTTTTCTTTAGGGTCCATATCTTAATCTATTTTTTGTTCATAATATCAAAATACCGAGCAAAAACTTTGCCAATATGGCGGTTTTGCCAAAAAACGTTGCAAAGGTAATACATTTATGCCAGATTGACACATTCCTAATAGTTCATTATTCATTTTAAATGTCTACCTTTGCACACTCAAAAGGTCAATAGTAACTAGTAAAATAGTAAATAATAGAAGATGATTACAGTTTCAAACGTTTCGGTACAGTTTGGTAAAAGGGTGTTGTTTAATGACGTAAACTTAAAGTTTACGAGTGGTAACTGCTATGGTATTATTGGTGCCAACGGTGCAGGAAAGTCTACATTTCTTCGTACGATTTATGGAGATTTGGATCCTACAACCGGTTCAATAGCATTGGGACCGGGAGAACGACTCTCAGTCTTGAGTCAGGATCACTTTAAGTGGGATGCTTTTACAGTAATGGAAACCGTGATGATGGGGCATACCGTTTTGTGGGATATCATGAAACAACGTGAAGTGTTGTATGCCAAAGAAGACTTTACAGATGAGGATGGATTGAAAGTATCTGAACTGGAAGAAAAATTTGCTGAACTTGATGGATGGAACGCAGAGAGTGACGCTGCTATGTTGTTGAGTGGGTTGGGTGTGAAGGAAGATAAGCACTATACATTGATGGGTGAACTGAGTGGTAAAGAAAAGGTACGTGTGATGCTGGCACAGGCATTGTATGGTAACCCAGATAACCTGCTATTGGATGAGCCTACCAATGATTTGGATATGGAAACAGTAACCTGGTTGGAAGAGTATCTTTCAAATTTTGAACATACGGTATTGGTTGTGAGCCATGACCGTCACTTCCTTGACTCTGTTTGTACACATACTGTGGATATTGATTATGGAAAGATTAATCTTTTTGCAGGTAACTATAGTTTCTGGTATGAATCCAGCCAGTTGGCTCTTCGTCAGCAACAGAACCAGAAGGCAAAAGCGGAAGAGAAAAAGAAAGAGTTGGAAGAGTTTATTCGTCGATTCAGTGCTAATGTGGCGAAGAGTAAACAGACTACAAGTCGTAAGAAAATGTTGGAAAAACTGAATGTCGAAGAAATTAAACCTTCTTCACGTAAGTATCCGGGTATCATTTTTACCCCCGAACGCGAACCGGGTAATCAAATTCTGGAGGTATCAGGGTTGAGTAAAAAGACAGAAGAAGGTATTGTATTGTTCAATGACGTAAACTTTAATGTGGAAAAGGGAGATAAAATTGTATTCCTTTCACGTAATCCGCGTGCAATGACAGCATTTTTCGAGATCATTAATGGAAATATGAAGCAGGATGCCGGACACTTTAATTGGGGGGTGACTATTACAACGGCTTATTTACCTTTGGATAATACTAGTTTCTTTGATACGGACTTAAATCTGGTAGACTGGTTAAGTCAGTTTGGTGAAGGTAACGAGGTATATATGAAGAGTTTCCTTGGGCGTATGTTGTTTTCTGGTGAAGAAGTATTGAAGAAGGTTAGTGTTCTTTCCGGAGGCGAAAAGATGCGTTGTATGATTGCCCGTATGCAGCTTCGGAATGCAAACTGTTTGATTCTGGATACTCCGACTAATCACTTGGACTTGGAATCTATCCAGGCATTTAATAATAATCTGAAAACATATAAAGGAAATATTCTTTTCTCATCTCATGACCATGAGTTTATTCAGACGGTTGCAAACCGTATTATCGAATTGACTCCGAATGGTATTATTGATAAGATGATGGAATATGATGAATATATTACTTCTGATCATATCAAAGAGTTGCGAGCGAAAATGTATGGCGATTAATAAATAATCGTTTATAAATAGCGGGCTGAAAGTTTAACTAAATGTAATCCGTATGGATTGTTAGTTTGGCTTTCAGCCCGAATTATATACTGGAATTATTTCTTGTAAATCAGTTTACTAGGAGTATTTGCTCCAAACAAATCATCACCTAATGTAGTAATTTTATTTCCTGTAGCTACAACGTGTCGAAGATTGTCGCATCCCATGAATGCTCCATATTCAATAGCTGTTACACTGGGTGGTAGCTCTAATGTGCCGCAAAGACGTCCGCAATTACTGAATACCCGTTGTCCTATAGATTTGAGGTTATGTGGTAAATAAACCCTCAATAGGTATTTTTTTTGTGAAAAAGTGAAATCCGGAATCGCGGTAACATTTGTGTTGGAAATGTCAATAGAGACTAAATTAGGCATATAGTCACGTATTAATTTGAAGTCTGCATTATCAAGTTTTCCTTCAATAGTCAGAAAATTAATATCTTTTGGCTGTAATCCGGCACTGATTATTTCATCTTCTAACTTACCCATTGCTCCAACTTGCAACGTCGTTTCTACCGGTTCTCCTTCAATGAAAGCAAATTTTTCCCATCTGTTTTTATTGCGATATTCGTCACTACTACCTAACGGAACAAATATAGCGGTTATGCTATCTGCTAATGCTTCCGGTAGCAAATTAGGAGCTGTCTTTTTTCGGATCTGACAGATTTTTAGTTTATCACAACCTTTGAATGCAGCGTCTTCTATATTCTTGGTCTTTTCAGAGAGAATAACTTTCTCAAGAGTTGCTTTTCCTTTCGTTACACCATTTACTACGTTTGAAAATGCATAAGCTGGAATAAAATTCGGCATATACATATAAAACTTTCCATCTGGATAAGTTCCTGCTTTTCCGCTATACATCTTTATTTCAGCATTAGAGATATCCAATACTTTCAGATTATTAAATTCATCTCGCAGATGCCTAAAGTCTTCCGCGTTCAGTTTTCCTGTTAGTGTCAGATGCGTTACACTGTTTGCTTCTTCTTGAGTCATCATGGAAATCAGTGTGCCGGGTTTGCTGACATAATAGGTTTTACTCACTTGTGAGGCTGCTCCTAAAGCGTTAGTAGCCAGTAATAAACTTATCAGTAGTTGTCTAATTTTCATAATCATGCAGATTTATTCATACAAATATAGGAAAAATAGATAAAATACGACGTTATTTTATGTTTTATATCTAATTTTGCAACCTGATAACACATTATAAAAAATGGAAGTGGAAGAATTGATTGAAAAAAGGAAGCTCAACGTATTCCTGCATGGGTAAGTATCTTACTAATGATGGTGGGGGGCTTTATGTTTTTTGGGCTATATAGTACGATCGTTAGTTGGGGATTAGCGGTAACTATTGGGGAAGGAGTGATGAAAGCAGGGATGTGGAAGTATATTATAGCAGAATTCTGTATGTTGCTGGCTGTTCTTTCTTCGGCAATGATTCTGCTTTATTGGGAGCGTCGTCCTTTTTCAGATTTGGGATTATCTCTAAAAGGTCATATTGAAGGAATTTGGTATGGAGCTTTATTGGCCTTTGCAATATACGTTATTGGTTTTGGTTTGTCTTATGTTTTTGGATTAGTAGATGTAACAGGTTTTCAATTTGATCCTGTAACATTAGTATGGACTTTCTGTTTTTTCTTGCTTGTTGCATTGACGGAAGAAATTATGATGCGTGGCTATATTTTGGGACGATTGATGCACACTAAACTAAATAAGTTTCTTTCTCTTTTGATCTCCTCTTTATTATTTGCTACTATGCACCTTTTTAATCCGAGTATTTCTTTTTTACCAATGTTGAATCTGGTGCTTGCCGGGATGCTTCTTGGAGCACCTTTTTTATATACCCGTAATCTTTGCTTTCCTTTGTCACTCCATCTTTTTTGGAATTGGATACAAGGCCCAATATTAGGCTATGAAGTGAGTGGTAATGATTTTGGTACTTCAATGCTGACTTTGTACTTGCCTGAAGAAAATGTACTAAATGGCGGAGCCTTCGGGTTTGAAGGCTCGCTCATTTGTACAGTACTTATGATTGTATTTACTATTCTGATTATATGGTGGGGAGAGAAAAGAGAAGCAATCAGTCTTGCGGTACCCCGATCATGCTAAGTTGAATACGTTTTCGGTTGGTATCTACATTCATGACTTTGACCATGACTTGCTGGTGAATAGATACGATTTCTGTAGGATCAGAGATATATCGTTCCGCTAATTGGGAGAGATGTACAAGTCCGTTCTCTTTTATACCTATATCGACAAATGCTCCGAAATTTGTGATATTTCCTACTATGCCAGGTAGAATCATACCTTCGCGTAGGTCTGTAATGGTACGTACATTTTTATCAAATTCGAAAACTTTAATTGTTTTACGCGGGTCACGTCCAGGTTTGTCAAGTTCTTGCATAATATCTTGCAAGGTTGGTAAACCGACAGTAGAGGTAATATAATTAGATATATTAATTTTCTGTCGAAGTTCTTTATTTGCGATCAATTCGCTGACAGAACATTTCAGGTCTTTTGCCATTTGTTCTACAATACAATAGCTTTCCGGATGTACAGCTGTATTGTCCAAAGGGTTTTGTGCATTAGGGATACGAAGGAAACCGGCACATTGCTCAAAAGCTTTCGCACCCATTCGTGGAACTTTTATTAATTCTTTACGAGAGGAAAATGCTCCGTTCTCAGCACGATAATTTACGATGTTTTGTGCTAATTGTGGACCTAAACCGGAGATATAAATCAAAAGATGATTGCTAGCTGTATTCAAGTTTACACCAACTAGGTTTACGCAGTTTTCAACTGTCTGGTCAAGTGCTTTTTTCAGTTTTGTCTGGTCTACATCATGTTGATATTGTCCTACTCCAATAGACTTGGGATCGATTTTGACAAGCTCTGCTAAAGGATCCATAAGTCGGCGACCAATAGAAACGGCTCCTCGTACTGTTACGTCATAATTAGGAAACTCATCACGGGCGATTTTGGATGCCGAATAAATAGAAGCTCCCTGTTCACTAACTACAAATACGGGGATCTGACGGTCGAAAGTCTGCTGATTGATAAAATCTTCCGTTTCACGGCTGGCTGTCCCATTTCCAATTGAGATAGCTTCAATCTGATAAGCTTCTACCATTTTACGAAGTTTGGAAGCTGCTTCTCCGGTTTTGCTGACAGGAGGATGAGGATAAATGTTTTCATTATGCAATAAATTGCCCTGTGCGTCCAGGCAGACCACTTTGCATCCTGTACGAAATCCAGGATCAATAGCAAGTACCCGTTTTTGTCCTAAGGGAGGTGCTAATAACAACTGACGTAAGTTTTCTGTAAATACAAGGATCGCTTCATCATCTGCTTTCTCTTTGGACTGAGCTGCAAATTCTGTTTCAATAGAGGGCTTGAGTAGTCTTTTATATGAATCAGTAATTGCTTCGTTCACTTGACGGCTGCATTCGTTATTGCCATGAATAAAATGTCGTTTCAGGCGTTCAATGCATTCTTCGTCATCCGGATTGATAGACACTTTTAATAATCCTTCTGCTTCTGCTCTACGAATGGCAAGTAGACGATGAGAAGTACAACGTTTCAAAGATTCGGAAAAGTCGAAATAGTCTCGATATTTAGCAGCTTCTTCCTCTTTCCCTTTTATCACTTTGGCAATGATTTGCCCCTGACGATTAAATTGGTTACGAATAACATTTCGAGCTCGTTCGTCTTCATTTACTTGTTCTGCAATGATATCGCGAGCACCTTTCAATGCATCTTCTACATCTTTTACTTCGCCTTTGACGAACGTAGCAGCTTTGGAAGTGAGATTGTTTTCTCTCTGTAACAGCATGATCGTGGCAAGAGGCTCCAAACCTTTTTGACGGGCTACCTCTGCACGTGTTTTCCGTTTGGGTTTATAGGGAAGGTAGATGTCTTCCAATTCTGTCGAATTCCAAGTACCGTTGATACGTTTTTCAAGTTCCGGAGTTAGTTTTCCTTGTTCTTGGATTGTACTAAGAATTGTTTCTTTTCTTTTAGTTATATCGCATAATTTATCATGCTGGTCTTTGATATTTTCAATTTGTACTTCATCTAGTCCACCTGTAACTTCTTTACGGTAACGGCTAATAAAAGGGATAGTTGCACCTTCTGCCAGGAGTTGGAGAGTACTACTGATCTGTTTTTCCGGTATACCTAATAATCCGGAAATCATTCTGTGAAATAAATCCATAAATATTTTTTTTGCAAATAAATGAATGACAAAAATACACATAAATCTATTATAGCCAACAAGTTTTATTATATTTGCAAGATAAAATAACAAGAGTGCACATCAAAACTATATAAGCATGTCAGTTTGGGTAAGACACATAGAATGCCTGATTATATTAGTGTTGTTTCTATTCCAGTCCGCTAATTTACGGGCCGTTTCTAAGGACAAAAATCCTATTCTGATTATCTGTTCTTATAATCCGGCGTCACAACAAACTTCTGTAACTATTTCGGATTATATGGAAGAATATCAAAAACTGAGAGGAAAACATGATATTATCATTGAGAATATGAACTGTAAGAGTTTCTCAGAATCTCCTCTTTGGAGTGAACTGATGACTGAGATTCTTTCGAAATATCAGGGAGATAGACATCCGGCACAAATTATTCTTTTAGGTCAGGAAGCATGGGCTGCATATCTTTCACAACGCGATTCTATGCAAATAAAAGTACCTGTAATGTGTAGTCTGATTAGTAGTAATGTAGTGATTTTACCAACTGATACAGTTTCCTCTTTGAGCACTTGGTTGCCTGAATCTATTGATCTTTTCGGCGATCATCTTGACATTCCTGAACTAAAATCAGGTTTTATTTATCAGTATAATATTGATGATAATATTCGGATGATTCAGTCTTTTTATCCAAAAACTAAGAATATTGTTTTCATCTCGGATAATACTTATGGTGGAGTGACTATGCAAGCGTTGGTACGTAAAGAAATGAAGAAATTTCCTGAGTTGAACCTAATTCTTTTGGACGGACGCCAACATACTATTTATACAGTTGTTGAAGAATTACGACATCTGCCGGAGAATACGGCGATCATGGTAGGAACTTGGCGAGTAGATATGAATGAAGGTTATTTTATGAGAAATGCTACATACGCCATGATGGAGGCTGCACCCAAAATTCCTACCTTCACACCTTCCTCTGTGGCCCTTGGCTATTGGGCTATCGGAGGAGTTCTGCCGAATTATAAAAAGGTTGGAGAGGATATGGCTGTAGCAAGTATAAGAATTGACGATAATCCGGAAGATACATTGCAAAATTTAACTGTCATTGGCAGTAAGGCAGTATTGGACTATCGGAAAGCGAAAGAATTGGGATTGAATCCAAAGATTCTTCCTTTAAAAGTACAGATTGTCAATCAGCCTGTTACTTTTTACCAACAGTATACTTATCAAATATGGATGGCAGGTTCCGCTTTTGTTATATTGGTGTTAGGATTGTGTATTTCACTTTTTTATTATTTTCGGACAAAACGTTTGAAGGATGAATTATTAACTTCGGAGAAAGATTTGCGGATAGCGAAAGATAAGGCTGAGGAATCCAATCGTCTAAAGAGCGCTTTCCTTGCTAATATGAGCCATGAGATTCGAACACCTCTAAATTCGATTGTTGGATTCTCGGATGTGCTATCAATGGGCGATAGTACGGAGGAAGATCGTCAATCTTATTATAAAATAATTAAGTCTAACTCTGATTTGCTGTTGCGTTTGATTAATGATATTCTGGACTTATCCCGTTTGGAAGCAAATCGGGTAACTTTGACTTGGGAATATTGTGATATAGTGCAGTTGTGTAAGCAAGTTGTGGCTTCGGTAAGTTTTTCCCGGCAGTCTTCGGACAATCAGTTTCTGTTTAATAGTCGATATGAGGCTTTTCAGATGGAAACTGATGTACAGCGTATCCAACAGGTCATTATTAATCTGATGTCGAACGCAGATAAATTTACGAAGAATGGAAAGATTACGTTGGATTTTTACCTAGATGAGAAAAAGAAGGTGGCTATTTTCTCAGTAACAGATACTGGATGTGGTATTCCTAAAGAGAAACAAAAGTTGGTGTTTGAACGCTTTGAAAAATTGAATGAGTATGCTCAAGGAACTGGTCTCGGATTGTCGATATGTAAATTAATTGTATATAAATGGAAAGGTGATATATGGATTGACTCTGATTATACAGAAGGGGCACGTTTTGTATTCTCACATCCGCTAAATATAGAGAAAGAATGAAAAAAAACGTATGTATTTTTGTCTGGCTTCTTTGCTTAGTGCTGTCAGTGGCAGCCCAGGAGAAGTTCGTGAAATTAAAGATTGTACAAACGAGTGATGTACATGGTAATTACTATCCTTATAATTTTATCACTCGTCAGGAATGGGAGGGAAGTTTGGCGCGTATATATGTTTTTGTGCAAAAAGAACGTGAACAATATAAAGAGAATTTGATTTTACTAGATAATGGGGACATATTACAGGGACAACCTACGGCATACTACTATAATTATATAGATACGATTTCTCCTCATATATGTTCGGAGATGATGAATTTCATGAAATATGATGCTGGGAATATGGGAAACCATGATGTGGAAACCGGGCGTAATGTATTCGATCGTTGGATTCGTATATGTGATTTTCCGGTATTGGGCGCTAATATCATTGATACGTCTACTGGAAAAACTCATCTGGCTCCGTATAAGGTGCTTGAACGTGATGGTGTGAAAATTGTTGTATTGGGAATGATTACGCCTGCTATACCTGCGTGGCTTTCGGAAAACCTATGGAGTGGACTGAGATTTGATGATATGGAGGAAACGGCACGTAAGTGGATGAAAATCATTCGTGAAAAGGAAAATCCGGGTTTAGTTATTGGCTTGTTTCATGCAGGTCAGGAGGCATTTAAGATGTCGGGGAAATATAACGAAAATGCATCTTTACAAGTTGCGAAAAACGTTCCGGGTTTTGATATCGTATTGATGGGACATGATCATACACGTGAGTGTAAGAAGATAATAAATGTTGCGGGAGATTCAGTATTGATTATTGATCCCGCTAGTAACAGTGTCGTGTTTTCTAATGTAGATATAACCTTGAAGTTGAAAGATGGTAAGATACTGCATAAAGATATTCAGGGAGTACTGACTGAAACGAAAGATTATGGAGTAAGCGAAGAATTTATGAAACATTTTACTTCTCAGTATGAAGCGGTACAGAATTTTGTTTCTAAGAAGATCGGTACATTTACGGAAAGTATTTCAGCACGTCCCGCTTTCTTTGGGCCATCGGCTTTTATCGACCTGATTCATAGGATACAACTTGATATAACCGGAGCTGATATTTCTTTTACTGCACCTCTTTCTTTTGATGCAGAAATTATGAAAGGAGAAGTGTATGTTAGCGATATGTTTAATCTATATAAGTATGAAAATATGCTTTATGTGATGACTTTATCCGGAAAAGAAATCAAGGATTATTTGGAAGATTCTTATTACTTGTGTACGAATCAGATGAAGTCTCCAAATGACCATTTGCTTTGGTTTAAAGAGAAGCTTAAAGAGGGGGCGGCGGATAGGGCTGCTTTACAGAATTTCAGTTTTAATTTTGATTCTGCGGCGGGTATAATATATACAGTGGATGTAACTAAACCTAGGGGTGAAAAGATTACTATTATTAGTATGGCGGATAGTACTCCTTTCCGCATGGAGGAGACTTATAAAGTGGCTTTGAATTCTTATCGTGGTAATGGAGGTGGAGAATTGCTGACTAAAGGAGCAGGTATTCCCCAAGAGAAGTTAAAAGATCGCATTATATTTTCTACGGATAAAGATCTTCGCTTTTATTTGATGCAATATATTGAAAAGAAAAAGATAATAAATCCCCAGGCTCTTAATCAGTGGAAGTTTATTCCTGAGGAATGGACAGTTCTTGGTGCTAAACGGGATTATGACTTACTTTTTAAAAAAGGGAAGGAGAAATAACTATCTATGTTTTTTGTAAATAATGAAATGAGCGGTTTTTGTTTTCACTTTGGATAATTCTATTGTTAGTAGCTAGTCAAAAAGTAGGAGAAAATGTTCTTTTTCTCTGATTGAGGCTTTGGATAAGTTGGAAATTGGATAACTACTGGTATATTTGTCGTCAAAAAGAGAGTGTATGAATATCCAACATGTTCCTAAAATAGGTATTTCATCAGTGTTTCATTCTAAACATATAGATCCTGCTAATATTGATGTTGTAGATAATGATATTGCACTATTTGACACAGAGAGTATAATATCTTTGTTTGATGGTCCAAGTAAATTGGAAGTATTGAGCGTAGGTCTTTGTTTGGGAGGAAGTACTAATTTTAATATAAGCCTTCGTGATTACGAACTGGTTCCCGGTAGGATGGTAGTGGCATTACCTAGCCAAATTATTGAAAATCGGAAAGTAAGTAGTGGTTTCAAGGGAATATTTTTCGCGATATCTAAGAATTTGTTGGAAGGATTGCCTAAAATGGGGAATGTACTCTCACTCTTTTTCTATTTGAAAGATTATCCATGTCTTGATCTCACTCCCAGTGAACAAGAATTAGTCTTAGAGTATCATTCATTTATCCGTAAACGATTGAAAAATAAAGAAGATGCTTATCGTAAGGAAGTAGTAGTTGGATTGATGCAGAGTTTCTTTTTTGAACTTTATAATATTTTTCGTAATCATGCTCCGGTTGTATCAACTGTAGTGTCTAGTAAAAGTCGTAAGGAGCATATCTTTGAACAATTTTATGAGTCTCTGATTCAATCGTATCAATCCGAACGAAGTGTAAAATTCTATGCTGATCAATTGTGTCTGACACCTAAACATCTTTCGGGCGTAGTGAAGGAGATTAGTGGTAAAACGGTGGGAGAGTGGATTGACGAGTTTGTGATATTGGAGGCGAAAGCTCTTTTGAACTCAACGAGTATGAATATACAGGAGATAGCTGATCGGTTAAACTTTGCCAACCAATCTTTTTTTGGAAAATATTTTAAACATTATGTGGGAGTATCTCCTAAAGAATATCGTAAGAATAGATAATAATGACAAACGTATCTACAGTTCTTCTACAATACTCCTGAGCGTACACGACTTAATGTTTCCGGTGTCATTAATAAATAAGAAGCTATATTTGCTAATGGAGCTCGTTTGATTATTTCAGGATGCTGTTCAAGTAAGAGATTATATCGCTCACGTGCAGTTTCGAAGCGCCATGAGTCTGCTTTTATCTGTGATACAATCAGGGAATATTCTAATATTTTCCGATAGAACATATTGATTTCCCAGTTTTCTTGTGTTAATTTCTGTATTTCATCATAAGGAAATAAATATATAACAACAGGCTCTAATGTTTCAACCATCAATCGGGTGGGAACCCGCTTCAGAAAACTTTCAATACACATCAATATGCAACCTTCATAGGAGAAATGTTCAGTGACGTCTTTTCCATTTTTATAATAATATTGTCTAAGCATTCCCTTGCCAACAAATACAATTTCGTTGGCTATTGCTCCTTCCTTGAGTGCTATTACTCCTTTTGGGTATTCTTTGCGAATTAATATCTTTTCTATCTGTCGGCGTCCTTCGAGACTCATTTCCGGAAAACGGGAGTTTACAACGGCATCTACTGTTTCTCTTAATAATGTATCCATGTCTTTTCCGTTTTGTTGTGTGCAAAAATACTAAAAACGAATGACATAAATCAGGTGTGGAACAAAAAAGATGTATCTTTGTTTTTGAAATAAGATATTTATGGTAATGAAAAAAATAATAGAAATGGCAGTATTACTGCTATGTTTGTATGGTTGTGCTAAAGATAATGATGCTATCTATTACCCGATAAGTAACGTGGATATTGAAACAGGAGGTCCGGCTTTGATAGTGGAAGAAGGGCAAGTTCCTCTTATTCGGAGTTATAATGACGAAGATTATGTGTTGGATACTGTTGCGCAATATCCGAATAATCCGACATTGGGTAAATTGACATTTATGATTGATTTGAAGAACCAGTTAGCTGACGAAGAAGTTGTCGGCTTTAATGGTGTTGGAAAATCGAAATTAACTATGAGCCTCGGTTATAAGGACGGCAATTATTCGGCGATAAGCAAGTGCCTATATATACATCTCTGGATGTAACGACTCGATATGCGGTTAAACTTCGTTTGAAGGGGGAACTAGCTTTATCGGGAGATGAATGGATGATAGATTATGTGTATACTCAACTGGCTAGTTTGTTTCAACCGTATCCACCATCCTCTTTTCCGGCTGAGGTGTTCATGTGCAAAGGGGGGATGAAATTTGGAACTTTTGATCCGTTTCGCAGAACTTGTACTTTTGATATAAGTTATGATCGTTCAGATTTGTCTTTTAGCCAATTATATTTTAATATGTTTATTAATTTGGCTGGGCAGAAACGGGAAGACAGAATTCGTTTGAGATTGATAAGGAATCATTCTTTGAGGTATATGAGCAGAAAGAGGCTGTTTAGTGTTAAATTAAAATCCATAGACACAGTGAACTCCTAATGAAAAATGATTGTCATGTTTACTCCAAGAATATTCTATGGCTGGTTCTAGATGGAAATGCTCTAAATGAATTGAATCGCAAGTTATTTCGAGATGTACTGATAATTATGCTTGCTTGCTATGTTTATGACTTTCTCTGTGGTCATGCGTTCTAATCCCCCACCTATGCCCATGGAGTGTGATCTCCATGGGTGCGAAGATAATGTGCATGTATTCCAAATACCCAATTGTGATGTGAATGTGAGTAGGTTACACTCGGACTGATACCAATCCCATTTCGAGCATGATGATGTTTTTGAGCTTATCTTTTGAAGTATATATCCATTTTATTTTATTCAAAAAGACAAGGGAAATATATGGGTAACTGGAGTGAAAAACACTAATAAAAGAAGGAAAGAAAGGAAAAACATAAGATACGCCAGAAACATTCGGAAAATATTTTTATGGCTTATCTAAATTTTCTTTTGGATCTGTGGTTTTAGGAGTTGTAGTTTCATATATTGCAGATAGTAATGTTAGAAAATGGGTATTTCTAATGTTATAACAGGGCGATATTGTCATTATTTCTACATCATTTATGAAACGGTGTTTGTTGATATATTGCTTTACTTGTCTTTAATCATAATTTTTCTAATAGAAATGCAAAATCTTTGCTGAAATAGCCTGTTATACAATAAATATCTGTAAATTTACCTTCTGCGAGCAGGTCGGTAGTCGTTATATATTTAATACTTTTTCCCCTATGTTCTTAATATTCAACTAACTATTTATGAAATTATTTTGAACTTGTATTAAATTAATTGCTATGAGAATTGTACAGACTTTTTAGACTGCAAATAATTCACTTTTGGAGAATGGATTCGGATGGTTTCATCCACAATATCACTTGATGTCATGGGCGCTAAGTTGTCTGAGTCTGCGTGAGCACTATAATAACGTGGTCTTTTATACAGACAGCAATGGTTATAATATCTTTATTGATTTGCTGAAACTGCCTTATACGGACGTGGTGGTACAGTATGACGATTTGCCATGCCCTGATGTTCATTGGCTTATCCCAAGTTTTTTACTTATTCTTTACAGAAAGAACCTTTTATCCATGTGGACGGAGATATACATTTTTCTTGCCGGTTGGACGCTTCCATAGAGTCCGGTGCATTAATCGCTCAAAACATGGAGATGGGTACTCAATATTATAAAGGTATGATGAACGATCTCTTGCGTAGGGACTATCGGATGCCGGAATTCTTGCGTAAGGCTTTGGAACGTGATGCCATTCTCTCTTATAATGCTGGTTTCCTGGGTGGCAATGACCTTGATTTTATACAGGAGTATTGTCGGATTGCTTTTCAGTTTATAGATGATAATGGTTTGCTTGATTATCATAGCCATAATATTAGTGTCAATAACAATCTTTTATTCGAGCAGACTCTTTTTGCTGCGCTTGCCGAAGAGCGTGGTAAAAAGGTTACGAGTGTGTTTGATATGGTGGTTCCGGATAATGGCTATGATTATTTCCGTTTCTGCGATTTCTATCGGTTCGAGGAAGTCAAGTTTTTGCATCTGTTGGGCAGGCATAAGCGCAACTTGCGTATCTGTGAACTGCTTGGCAAAACTTTGCTTGACCGTTATCCTGAGTATTATAAGCGTATCGTGGAACTTTTCCCACAAAACAACAAGCGCTTAGGCAATGTCAAACAGACGCCTCCGGATATGACAATACAGAAATGTATCGCATTATATCAGGATTATTTGTGTGACCGCATTGCGGATTGGAAGGATCTGTCTACCATTACACTTTATGATTGGGAGAAGCGGCTTTCTGCCTATCCCCGTTTTATCAATGCTGATCGTGAACGGCAGTCTGCTTGCATTATCGGTAAGAATCCTTATGCGTCTGTGTTTGAGATCCCCATAACTGGCCTGATTTGGCTAAACATCTGTTAAAGGAACGTGTAAATCGTGAACGTTGTGGCAGAAGTGCGGATGTGGTGTGTGTGCCTTGCTTGTTGGGTGAGGGATACAAGGAAGCGTTGTTAAGTGATTGGGGATACAACATGTTGGCTTTGTTGGATAAAAGAGATGAGTTTTGGTGAATTGCTTTGTGAATTGAGAACTTCTCTTTCATCGGATATCCGCAACAATGAAGAAGGTGTCTATCGTTCGGTGCGTGCCGAGTTGGAATATTTGTGTTATAATGGCATCGTTTATATAAAACCGAAATCAGAGAAATAACAACTTTTTTGTCTAATATTAAAAAATAAGAGTTTTATGGAAACAAAAAATGAAAATCAGAGTAACAGAATTAAATTGAAAGAAATTACTCAACTTTCTCCGGATACGCAAAACTATAGTTATGGTTCTTGCGGTTCCTGTGGAAGCGGTTTAGGAACGGGACCTGATGACTGTATGTCTCAGGATTTGCTTTTAGAACTTAGCGATAGAGGGGCTTTAACTTCGGAAGTTTATGTGTGCGGTTGGGGATGGACATTGCCTGGCGGAACAATCTATGGCTTTTGCGGTAGCTGCGGATCATGCGGTTGTGGAAGCG
>NZ_BAKK01000027.1 GCF_000614145.1 Bacteroides faecichinchillae JCM 17102
TGATAAGAAGTTCCATTTCTATTTGAAGGATCATCAGGGGAATGTAAGGGTTGTGGCAGACAAGGATGGTAATGTGGAGAAGACAAATGCATGTTATCCTTTCGGAAGTACCTTTATTTCTACGAATAATGTTCAGTCTTACAAGTATAATAGTAAGGAGTTGGATTAGAAGGATGGAATCGGCTAGTATTGATTATGGGACGAGACAGTATGATGTCGCGATAGGGAGGTGGCATGCAATAGTTCAAAAATGTGAAAAGTACAATTATTTGTCTCTATATGTTTACGTTTTTATATTTACTCCGTTTGGACATAAAAAAGAAGGTGCTAAGAAGTAGTTTCTTCGTTCCTAGTCACCTTCCGGTAATCACGTATGTGATTATACTTTATAATTATTTGCTATAAGCGGCCCAATCTGTATTCTTCATATCACCACTCTTGGCAAGTTCGGCATGCATACCCAATGCTGCTTGAATAGCATGTGGAGTCTGCGCTTTGTCTCCTGCCAGTTTGAGATAATCCCACAGCAATTGTTTGTAGTCAGGATGTGCACAGTTTTCGATGATAGCTTGTGCACGTTCTTTCGGGCTCTTTCCGCGCAGGTCGGCAACGCCTTGTTCAGTGATAACAATATTTACAGAATGCTCGCTGTGATCCTGGTGAGAAACCATCGGAACAATTGCACTAATCTTTCCTTCCTTCGCAACTGACGGACAGGTGAAGATCGAAATATAAGCATTCCGTGTAAAGTCTCCCGAGCCGCCAATACCATTCATCATCTTCGTTCCTCCGATATGAGTAGAATTCACATTACCGTAAAGGTCTACTTCAATAGCAGTATTGATAGAAATAATGCCAAGGCGACGAACCACTTCAGGACTATTGGAGATTTCCGAAGGACGGAGAACCAATTTGTCGCGGAAGAAATCCATATCATTGTAAACACCTTCCAGGCAGTCATTGGTAACAGTTAAAGAACAAGCACTACCAAACTTGATACGTCCTTCGCGAATCAAACCGATTACAGAGTTCTGGATCACTTCAGTGTACATTTCGAACGGAGGAATTGTTTTGTCACGTCCCAACGCACCGAGTACAGCATTAGCGATATTTCCAACTCCTGATTGCAAAGGAAGGAAACTTGCAGGAATAATTCCACGTTTCATATCAGCAGCAAGGAAGTCGGCAACATTTTGACCGATTTTATCAGTCAATGGGTCGGCAGCAGCAAAAGAACGTGCTTCGTCTGGCTTATTTGTTTCTACCACACCAATAAGCTTTTTGGGGTCTACCTGAATATAAGGTAATCCGATACGGTCACTTGGTTTGTAGATAGGAATTTCACGGCGGTAAGGCGGGTCCAGAGGTTCGTATACGTCGTGCAATCCCATACCAGCTTTGCTATGTGCGCTGTTCAACTCAACGATAATTTGGTCTGCCAGACGACAAATAGTAGGAGAAATGCCACCGGCAGCAGTCAGGTAAATCTTACCGTCCGGAGTCAGTTCGCAAGCTTCGATGATGGCAACATTTACTTTGCCCATGAAACCGTAGCGTACCTCTTGTGCCATTTGCGACAAATGGATATCGTTGTAAGCAATCTCTCCGTTGTTTACAGCTTTGCGGAAGTCGGAATTCGTTGTGTAAGGAGCTCGGTAACGAATTGCTTTGGCGCGTGCCATCACTCCGTCACATGATTCTCCTGTGGAAGCTCCTGTGAATATACCAACTTGAAAAGGATTACCTTTTGCGTGCTCTGCCTCAGCTATTTTTGCAAGTTCGGCTGTAACAGCCTTAGCGGTTCCTGCAGGAGTAAATCCGCTCAAACCGATGTTGTAGCCATGTTTGATCAGGCTTGCAGCTTCTGCTGCTGAAATAAGATTGAATGACATAAATAGTATAAATTCGTGTTAGATTACAATTTTCTTTTATAGGTTCTTACTTTCTCATTAATACTTACGTTGCATGATTTCTCCCCAAATGATAGCACGTCGTGCTTCTTCTATGGAGTGGATAGTAAAGTCTTCTTCGTTTTCTGAGAGTTCCTGAGAAACGATAGATGAAGAAATATGCGGGTGACTCGATTGAGATTCGGTATTCTGTTGTACAGTGTTATTTTCGGAACCAAACCGGGCGACATGCTTTTTCTGGTTCTTTGGTTTTTGTGAAGGAGAAGTAGATTCCTTCGGAGTTGTTGCCGATTGGAAGATATCTTTGGGTGAGAATATTTTGCCCCACGCCTCAGGCAAGGGAACAGCATCCGGAACAGTTTCGACAGTGGGTTGCGTAGGGGAGACAGAACGTTTATCTTCTGTATTATCAACTGCTTTTTTCAACGATTTGACTATTCCTACAATAATAACACCTGCTAGCAAGAGAAACTTAAAAATATCTTCCATAATGTTGCATTTCTAAATAGTTGTCCGCCAAAGGTAAATATAATATCTGATTCAGGCTAACTTTTTGGTATGAAAAAAGGGCAGCTTCACAGCTCCCCTTAATTTTTTTAACCTAAACCTTAACTATGAAAAAATCTAATGTTTCTTTCATTGCACAAAAGTGAAAAATAAAATTAAAATTACCAAGAAATAAGTTGGGAAATGTTTATTCTATTAACATTAATTACAATTCTATCCCTTAATATACAATTTTTTGCCTTATTGGGGGCAAATAAAGTAGAAGAGACTAATAATTCTTTGTACGATACTTATATACTATATCCTTAAAGGTATAATCATCATTTTAGATATCGGATTTTACTGATTCGTACAATTAGCTTCTAAAATCTCTACTTTTTTTGGGGTGTCTTCGTAATTTCCTGCATCTCTTTAAGTGTGAAACTGCCCAATAGGCGCATGACCGTAAAATCATCCTCTGTCGAATCTGCTATCATAACCATTTCGCTGATAAGATTCCCTTTCTGTTTGATATAGAAATTTACTTTTGCATTTTCGTCTTTTATCCGCATCAGTTCTTCATAATCCTTCTTCATCAGGGCAGTAAAATCTTTCTTCATACTTTCCTTTATCCTTTTGTCTTCAGAGGTGAGGATATGGAGGGATTCTATTTTGCCTTTCATATTCTCTAAGTTCAATCCCGGAGTACTGACAGAAGGCATCATCTGGAACATTTTTTTCGTGATGAAGATAGAGGTCACATTATCTTTGTCGGCATATTTGTCGAACAACGTATGCTGGGCAAAACAAAGATTTGCGCAAAACAGCAATACTAGGGTATATAAATATCTCTTGGTCATATTATTCATTGTTTAATTGTTTATTTAATATTTTATTCACCTTATAAATTTCTTCACTGGTTTTATTGACTTTGGTAAGTCCCTTGTTCAAGTTTGCCGACATCATAGCCAATGCATTTTGAGCAACGATTGCTGCTTCTTGCGGGTCAGTATATGTATCGGTCAGAGATGTTTCAGTACTATTTGTTTCAGAAAAGACAAACAGTACGGCACCGAGTAGGGTGGCAGCTATTCCTCCCGCCCAATAGCATAATCGTCGTTTAGGTGAGAATCGCTTACCGGTATTACTTGCCCTGCCGACTTGCATTTCTTCCTTCGCCAGAAGATCAATCTTCTGTTCCAGCCTTTCCGATAGCCCATCCGGTAGAGATGATTTCTCCCGTAATGCTTTGTTTATTAATTCTTCTATTTTCTTCTCATCCATAACTGTTTGATTTATCAAATTTCTCTCGAATAAATTTCCTTGCCCGAAAGAGCAAGGTTCGTATGTTCGCGGTACTTAGTCCTGTTAGTTGCTCAATCTCCTCGTAGGAATAGTCTTCCATGCTGTATAGACGGAGTACTTGTCGCTGATTATTAGGCAGCAGTTCGATTAACTTTTGCACATACCGGATATCATCTTTTTCCTCCTGCTCTTTCTCCGGTGACGAATCGGTTGCAATCACAATCCTTTCTAATGATTCCTCCCCTTCATCGTGTCGTGCTCTTGGTGAGCGAAGAAAATCCAGGCAGAGATTCTTGACCAGTGTTACCGAAAATGCTTCCGGGTTCAAGATACCTTCCAGTTCCTCCCGTTTGTTCCACAACTTGCAGTATGCTTCTTGAAGGATATCTTCTGCATCTGCCTGGTTCTCTACTAAAGCGTAAGCAATCCGATAGAGCTTAGGGTGAAACGGGAGAAACCGTTTTTTGAATATCTCAACGTCCATCGTCTTTATGGTCATTGATAAACTTTCCCATATGTCGAGGATCCATATTTCCTTTGAGGCGAATGAGTGCATAATCATCTCCGGTTGTGAGAATCACTAGTTCCCGAATCTTGTTCTCCTCTATTTTGACTAAGATTCTCGTACGACTGTTATTCTTGTTGGACTTGATCATTGTTTCGTATGCCGGATCTTTCAGGTTCTTGATTGCGGTGTCCAGACGTTCCTTCACATTCTGTTCACAGTCATTGAATCTTAGAATTTCTATGCCTTCCACTCCCATTGACTTTTTGAATAAAGCAAGCTTCGTTGCTATGGTATCCATATTGACAGAAGTAATGTCACTCTCTGTCCGGAAGTTATTGAATAACTGCTCCACCTTCTGTTGTCCGTAACTCAATTGGGCAATAAGAGCGATTATAGCTATCACAAGTATTTTTTTCATTGTACTCAGTATTTTATGTTAATATTTCATTTTTTCGATAGCCCTTCGTTTGCGCGCTTTTTGAGGGACTTTCAATAGGGAGACGAGATAAGGAAAGGGTTTGTTACAAAATAAATGAAAAAATATGAGTGATCCTCTTTCTAAGAAAAACAAATTTTGTTTTCTTGCTCCGCTTTTCGATGAATTTTAACCTGTCTACCTTGAATTTCAGTTCATTTTTACGATGAATTGAAAGCGAAGCCGTATCTTTGCAGACGAATTTAACAAGAATAACGTATGAATGAACTAACGGGAGCGGACTTTAAATCCGCAACTGCTGATGACAACAAGAAGTTGTTCATCGAAACTTATGGCTGCCAGATGAATGTAGCCGACAGTGAGGTGATAGCCTCCGTAATGAAAATGGCGGGTTATTCGGTGGCCGATACGCTTGAGGAAGCTGATGCAGTGTTTATGAACACTTGCTCTATCCGTGACAATGCGGAGCAGAAGATTCTTAACCGCCTAGAGTTTTTCCATTCACTGAAGAAAAAGAAGAAACATCTGATTGTGGGAGTATTAGGTTGTATGGCAGAACGTGTAAAGGATGATTTGATAACGAATCATCATGTAGACCTGGTAGTAGGTCCGGACGCTTATCTGACACTTCCTGATTTGATTGCAGCTGTGGAAGCCGGCGAGAAAGCGATTAATGTGGAACTTTCCACTACCGAAACCTACCGCGATGTGATTCCTTCCCGGATTTGTGGAAATCATATTTCAGGCTTTGTTTCTATCATGCGCGGGTGCAATAATTTTTGTACATATTGTATTGTGCCTTATACACGCGGGCGTGAACGTAGTCGTGATGTGGAAAGTATCTTGAATGAAGTAGCCGATCTGATATCGAAAGGTTATAAAGAAGTTACTTTGCTGGGACAAAACGTAAACTCCTATCGTTTTGAGAAAACCTCTGGGGAAGTGGTAACATTTCCGATGTTGCTCCGTACTGTAGCCGAAGCCGCTCCAGGAGTACGTGTTCGTTTCACAACTTCTCATCCGAAGGATATGAGTGATGAAACGTTGGAAGTAATTGCTCAAATGCCGAATGTTTGCAAACATATCCATTTGCCGGTACAGAGCGGAAGTTCTCGTATCTTAAAACTGATGAATCGTAAATATACTCGTGAATGGTATTTAGAGCGGGTAGCTGCTATCAAACGTGTCATTCCCGAATGTGGACTGACTACTGATATTTTCTCCGGTTTTCATTCTGAAACGGAAGAAGATCATCAATTATCTCTTTCTCTGATGGAAGAATGTGGATATGATGCTGCTTTTATGTTTAAATATTCCGAACGTCCGGGTACGTATGCTTCCAAACATCTTGAAGATAATGTGCCGGAAGATGTGAAAGTTCGTCGCCTGAACGAAATCATTGCTTTGCAAAATCGTCTGTCGGCAGAGGCTAACCAGCGGTGTGTCGGTAAAACCTATGAAGTGTTGATAGAGGGGGTATCCAAGCGTTCGAGAGATCAACTTTTTGGGCGTACAGAGCAGAATCGGGTGGTTGTGTTTGATAGAGGAACACATCGTGTCGGTGATTTTGTGAATGTGCGTATCATGGAAGCGAGTTCAGCAACGCTAAAGGGAGAAGAAGTGTTATAGACTTATCCCTCCTTCTTTCTATTAAAAGTCCTTAAAGAAAGGTTATTACGTCACTTTTTATTTGTTTCTTTGCACCAAATTAGGGTATAGTGTTGTCTTTTGATTGGAGGGCAACACTTAATTTTGTGCAGAATTAATGGAGAAACTCACTATAAATGCTTGTCCGTTGTGTGGTAGTACGCACTTGAAAGGTGTCATGACTTGCACGGATTCTTATGCTTCGGGCGAACAGTTTGAACTGTATTCGTGTGAAGATTGCGGATTTACATTCACGCAAGATGTTCCGGTGGAAGCAGAAATTGGCAAGTATTATGAAACTCCCGATTACATATCTCATACTGATACGCGCAAAGGCGCAATGAATTCTGTTTATCACTATGTACGTTCTTATATGCTGGGCCGTAAAGCGCGTCTGGTAGTAAAAGAAGCATATCGTAAAACGGGGCGTCTGCTCGATATCGGAACAGGGACCGGTTATTTTGCAGATACCATGTTGCGTCGCGGATGGCAAGTGGAAGCGGTGGAAAAGAGTCCGCAGGCACGTGCTTTTGCATTAGAACATTTCGGCTTGGAAGTAAAGCCGGAGTCGGCTTTGAAAGAGTTTGAGTCGGGCAGCTTCGATGTAATTACACTCTGGCATGTGATGGAGCATTTGGAGTCACTTAATGAAACATGGGAGTTGCTTCGTGAGTTGCTGACTGAAAAAGGTTTGTTGATTGTGGCAGTACCTAATTGTTCTTCTTATGATGCAGAGCATTATAAAGAGGATTGGGCGGCTTATGATGTTCCTCGTCATCTTTGGCACTTTACTCCTACTACTATTCAGAAGTTGGCTTCCCGTCATGGCTTTATTATGGCAGCCCGTCATCCGATGCCGTTTGATGGATTCTATGTATCCATGCTGAGTGAAAAACATCGTGGTAATTCTTTCAGCTTCCTGAAAGGTATGTATGTAGGAAGCATTGCTTGGCTCAGTGCAATGGGACGTAAAGAACGTAGTAGTTCTATGATTTATGTATTCCGGAAAAAAAGATAACGCATGAGAAATAAGAACAGACATAAACCGACCTCACTTTTCGACATGCAGTTTATCACGTCGAGTATCAGTACGACACTAGTATTGTTGTTGCTGGGATTGGTTGTGTTTTTTGTGCTGGCAGCGCATAATCTTTCTGTATATGTACGCGAAAATATTAGCTTTTCTGTTCTGATTAGC
The DNA here is from genome assembly GCF_000614145.1 of Bacteroides faecichinchillae JCM 17102. GTDB lineage: Bacteria > Bacteroidota > Bacteroidia > Bacteroidales > Bacteroidaceae > Bacteroides > Bacteroides faecichinchillae. The sequence goes on from NZ_BAKK01000027.1 coordinate 7,491, forward strand.
GATGATATGAAGGAGGTAGATATTCTGAAACTTCAGAAGAAGTTGAATAAAGAAGCTTTTGTGAAGGAATCCGAATATATATCCAAGAAACAGGCTTTGAAAGAACAGACCGAAGCCATGGGAACTGATCCGGAAGAGTTTCTTGGATATAATCCTTTTACGGCTTCTCTCGAAATAAAACTTCACTCTGATTATGCAAACTCGGATAGCATTGCGAAAATTGAGAAGATAATCAAAAAGAATTCTAACATACAGGATGTGTTATACCGGAAAGAACTGATTGACGCTGTCAATGAGAATATTCGGAATATCAGCTTGTGTTGTTGGCGCTCGCGGTGGTACTGACATTTATTTCTTTTGCATTGATAAACAATACGATCAAGCTTGCGATTTATTCCAAGCGTTTCCTGATTCATACAATGAAGTTGGTGGGAGCCAGTTGGGGATTTATCCGGCGTCCGTTCCTTCGGAAAAATGTGTGGAGTGGGGTGTTTGCAGCAGTGATAGCTGATACAATATTGATGGGTGCTGCTTATTGGGCAGTGACGTATGAACGGGAGTTGATTCAAGTCATTACTCCTGAGGTGATGTTGATTGTATGCGGAAGTGTGCTGGTGTTTGGAATAGTGATTACCTGGCTGTGCGCTTACATTTCTATCAATAAATACTTGAGGATGAAAGCAAATACGTTATACTATATTTGATATAGTTGTAATGTTAAGGGGGATTTATAATAGTTGATTCTTGGATTTTTAATTAATAATTAAATAAAACTATGGCTGACAAGCAGAAATTTGCTTTTGATAAGGTAAACTTTATCTTACTGGCAATAGGGATGGCGGTTGTTATTATCGGATTTCTATTGATGACAGGACCTTCGTCGTCCGAAACGGCTTTTGAACCGGATATTTTTAGTGTACGTAGAATCAAAGTGGCACCTGCAGTTTGCTTGTTTGGTTTTTTATGGATGATTTACGCTGTACTACGCAAACCGAAAACGAATCAAACTGATTATAACAACACGACTGATATTAATAAAGAAGTACAATGAGTTGGTTAGAAGCATTGATCCTTGGATTGGTTCAGGGATTGACTGAATATTTGCCTGTAAGTAGTAGTGGACATTTGGCTATCGGATCGGCATTGTTTGGAATAGAGGGAGAGGACAATCTGGCGTTTACAATTGCCGTACATGTGGCTACGGTATGTAGTACGCTGGTTATATTGTGGAAAGAGATCGATTGGATTTTCCGCGGACTATTCAAGTTTCAGATGAATGAAGAAACCCGCTATGTGATTAATATAATAATTTCAATGATTCCAATAGGAATTGTAGGCGTGTTCTTTAAAGATTATGTAGAAGATATATTTGGTTCGGGATTGTTGATTGTGGGCTGTATGCTGTTGCTGACAGCCGTTCTATTGACGTTCTCTTACTATTATAAACCACGTCAGAAAGACAAGATCTCGATGAAAGATGCGTTTATTATCGGTTTGGCACAGGCCTGTGCAGTCATGCCGGGATTGTCACGTTCGGGTTCTACTATTGCTACCGGACTTTTATTGGGTGATAATAAGGCGAAGTTAGCACAGTTCTCTTTTCTGATGGTAATTCCCCCTATTTTGGGAGAAGCAGTGCTTGATGGCATTAAGATGGCAAAGGGAGAATCAGTGATGGGAGATATTCCTACGTTATCATTGGTAATAGGATTTTTAGCTGCTTTTGTTGCCGGCTGTTTGGCATGTAAATGGATGATTAATATTGTGAAGAAAGGAAAGCTGATCTATTTTGCTATTTATTGCGCAATTGCAGGATTGGTGACGATTATACTGAGCTGATGAATTTTAAAAAAGGAGAAGTACTGTTTTTCAATAAACCTCTCGGCTGGACTTCATTTAAGGTAGTCGGTCATGTCCGTTACCATATTTGCCGCCGCATAGGTATGAAAAAATTAAAAGTCGGTCATGCCGGAACGCTTGATCCTCTCGCAACAGGAGTGATGATTATCTGTACTGGTAAGGCTACAAAACGGATTGAAGAGTTTCAATATCATACGAAAGAGTATGTCGCCACACTTCGGTTGGGCGCTACTACTCCATCCTATGATTTGGAACATGAGATAGACGTTACCTACCCTACAGAACATATCACAAGGGAAAAGGTAGAAGAAGTATTGACGCACTTTATCGGTGCTATCGAACAAGTTCCCCCAGCCTTTTCTGCCTGTATGGTGGAGGGTAAACGGGCTTACGAATTAGCACGTAAAGGCGAAGATGTAGAGTTGAAACCGAAGCAATTGGTGATTGACGAAATAGAGTTGCTGGAGTGCCGGTTGGATACTCCTGAACCGATGATCCGGATTCGTGTTGTATGCAGTAAAGGAACCTATATTCGTGCTTTGGCACGTGATATTGGCGAAGCGCTTCAGAGCGGAGCCCATCTGACAGGATTGATTCGTACTCGTGTCGGCGATGCTCGGTTGGAAGATTGTCTGGATCCGGAACACTTTAAGGAGTGGATTGACCAGCAAGAAATAGAAAATGAAGAAGATAATAATTAACGTAATAAAGAATAGATATGAAACTATCACAATTCAAATTTAAGTTACCCGAGGATAAGATCGCTTTGCATCCTACGAAGTATAGAGATGAGTCGCGCTTGATGGTGTTGCACCGTCGTACTGGTGAAATTGAACACAAGATGTTCAAGGATGTTCTGAACTACTTTGATGATAAGGACGTATTTATATTCAACGATACAAAGGTATTTCCTGCCCGCTTGTATGGTAACAAGGAGAAAACAGGTGCTCGTATCGAAGTATTCTTGTTACGTGAGTTGAATGAAGAACTTCGTTTGTGGGATGTATTGGTAGATCCTGCGCGTAAGATTCGTATCGGTAATAAGTTATACTTTGGCGAGGATGATTCTATGGTTGCCGAAGTAATTGATAATACAACTTCACGTGGCCGTACGCTTCGTTTCCTTTATGACGGACCTCATGATGAGTTTAAGAAGGCATTGTATGCGTTGGGTGAAACTCCCCTGCCCCATTCTATCATCAATCGTCCTGTAGAGCCGGAAGATGCGGAACGTTTCCAGTCTATCTTTGCTAAAAACGAAGGTGCGGTAACTGCTCCGACTGCCAGTTTACACTTTAGTCGTGAGTTGTTGAAGCGTCTGGAAATTAAAGGCATTGATTTTGCTTATATCACATTACATGCCGGATTAGGCAACTTCCGTGATATTGATGTAGAGGATTTGACAAAGCATAAGATGGATTCCGAACAGATGCTTGTTGATGAAAAAGCGGTGAATATGGTGAATAGTGCTAAAGATAATGGTAAGAGTGTATGTGCGGTAGGTACTACTGTGATGCGTGCCATAGAAAGTGCAGTCAGCACAGACGGACACCTGAAAGAGTTTGAAGGCTGGACGAATAAATTCATCTTCCCACCATATGACTTTACGGTAGCAAATTCGATGATTTCTAATTTCCATATGCCTCTTTCTACTTTGCTGATGATTGTGGCTGCTTTCGGTGGTTATGACCAGGTGATGGATGCCTATCATGTAGCATTGAAAGAAGGTTACCGTTTCGGTACTTATGGAGATGCAATGTTGATTCTGGATAAATAAACGGAGCTTTATGAAGATATGTCCGAAATGTCATGAAGAAGTAGAAGATAACTTCGATATCTGCTGGAGTTGTAACTATAGCTTTCCGGACGGTCGAGTATTGGATATAGCAGAAATTTCTGGGCAGCTGGTCGATCATGGAGAACGGCCGATAGATTGTTTACGTTGTCATATCAAAATGGAATATTCCGGCAAATATGAGTTTCATGAGGGTATGAATACCGGTTTCTTTGGAAACTTCTTCGAACTGTTTCAGAATCGTGAGGCGTTTCATTTGTATGTTTGTCCTCAGTGCGGTAAAGTAGAATTCTTTGTTCCTATGGATAAAGAGTATGCTATTAAAGCATTTCCTGCCGGAAAGAAGTAGTTTGCGATGTCGAAAGTATATCTGGGACTCGGTACAAACCTGGGAGATAAGGAACAGAATCTCCGGATTGCCGTACAAAAAATAGAAGAGCAGATAGGGAAAGTGATTTCCCTGTCTGCTTTTTATGTAACTGCCCCTTGGGGGTTTACTTCTGATAATAGTTTTTTGAATGCTGCCTTGTGTGTGGATACAGCGTTATCCCCATTGGAGGTATTACAGAAAACGCAAGGGATAGAATGTGATTTGGGACGTATCCATAAATCGGTTAATGGAACGTATAGTGATCGGGTGATCGATATAGACTTATTGCTTTATGATGATTTGGTTTTATCTGCTCAGTCTCCTTCAGGTGCTGAGTTAAATCTCCCTCATCCTTTAATGGCGAAGCGTGACTTTGTGATGCGCCCTTTAGCAGAAATTGCACCTGACCTGATACATCCTGTTTTGAGAAAGACAATGAAGAAGATTTTAAGCGATTTATAAAGCTTTTGCAGGATCTATATATTCATTATGCTGGGCATATATACCTACCCTGCTGTATCTATATATCCACTAATAGGTTTCTTATATGTTGATTATCAATTGATTATTTTCTTTTCTTCTCCACAATGAAGCGTGGCATATATGCTATACATCCAATCAAAGTTGCATATAGCAAATGAATATCTTCAAATTCGATGTCCATAAAATGACAGACAATTGCATAGATTGCTATGGTAAACCCCACATAGAGTGCCAGAACAAATATTGTTTTTAATTTCTTATTAATGACCATTGAGTGATTTAATTTTGAAGGCGTACCTAACATACTTACGTTCTATAAAACGAATATTTATATGTTAAACATTGCCCAAAGATAAAAAGAATATTCGAATAATACTTATCTTTGTGCTCGAAATGAAAGTGTGGACAGATTTGAGTAGCTTGCAACCACGGAAAAAAATGCTAAAACATAACTTGTTGATGCCCTTCCGGCTGGTTCTTGCAGCACTCACCCTTCCTACTCATTCATTGATCATTTTCTAGTTTTAATTCTTAATTTATAAGAAGATGGGATACTTATTTACATCCGAATCGGTGTCAGAAGGACACCCCGACAAGGTAGCCGATCAAATATCGGATGCCGTACTTGACAAACTGTTGGCTTACGACCCCAGTTCGAAAGTAGCTTGCGAAACACTGGTAACTACCGGACAAGTGGTACTAGCGGGTGAGGTGAAAACAAAAGCGTACGTTGATCTTCAACTTATCGCACGTGAAGTAATTAAGAAAATCGGTTATACCAAAGGAGAGTATATGTTCGAAAGTAACTCTTGCGGTGTGCTTTCTGCCATTCATGAGCAGAGTCCCGATATCAATCGTGGTGTAGAACGTCAGGATCCGATGGAACAGGGTGCAGGCGATCAGGGAATGATGTTTGGCTATGCAACCAATGAAACGGAAAACTATATGCCGCTTTCACTTGATCTGGCACATCGTATTCTACAAGTGCTGGCTGATATCCGTCGTGAAGGCAAGGTGATGACCTATCTTCGTCCGGACGCCAAAAGCCAGGTTACGATTGAGTATGATGATAACGGAGCTCCTGTCCGTATTGATACGATTGTAGTTTCTACGCAACACGATGACTTTATCCAGCCTGCTGATAATACTGACGCTGCTCAACTGCAAGCTGACGAAGAAATGCTGGAAATTATCCGCAAGGATGTGATCGAGATACTTATGCCGCGTGTCATTGCTTCTATTCATCATGATAAAGTATTGGCACTGTTCAATGACCGTATAGTCTATCATGTAAATCCGACCGGTAAGTTTGTGATTGGTGGACCGCATGGAGATACCGGTTTAACAGGACGCAAGATTATTGTGGATACTTATGGTGGCAAAGGTGCTCACGGTGGTGGAGCCTTCTCCGGAAAAGATCCTAGCAAGGTAGATCGCAGCGCAGCTTATGCAGCTCGCCATATTGCAAAGAATATGGTTGCAGCAGGTGTGGCAGACGAAATGCTGGTACAGGTTTCTTATGCTATTGGAGTTGCTCGCCCGATCAATATCTATGTAAATACCTACGGACGTGCCCATGTAAGCATGAGCGACGGTGAAATAGCTCGCGTTATCGACCAACTGTTCGACCTTCGCCCGAAAGCGATTGAAGAACGTCTGAAACTTCGTAATCCGATTTATCAGGAAACAGCTGCATATGGTCATATGGGACGTGAGCCTCAGATAGTGTCGAAAACTTTCCATTCTCGTTATGAAGGTAACAAGACAGTGGAAGTGGAACTGTTTACGTGGGAGAAACTTGACTACGTAGATAAGATAAAAGCAGCTTTCGGTCTGTAAGCTGGAAGTAACCTTATAGAAAGGTCGTCCGTTTTCGGTCTGCGTATGATTTTTGCAGTCACGAGGGGGCGACCTTTATTATTTTTTCCTAATTTTGCATCCACAACCGTAAACCCGTAAGTAGTGATGAATCAGATACATTCCGTATGCGTGTACAGCGCCTCCAGTACAAAGATAGATCCTGTATATTTCGAAGCAGCCGAACAACTTGGACGTTTGCTTGCCGAACATCATATCCGTTTGGTCAATGGTGCGGGAAGTATCGGTCTAATGCGTTCTGTAGCCGATGCAGTGCTCAGTGATGGCGGAGAAGTGACTGGTGTCATTCCTCATTTTATGGTAGAGCAGAACTGGCAGCATACGGGGCTAACGGAATTGATCGAAGTAACTTCCATGCATGAACGTAAGCAGAAGATGGCAGACCTGAGTGATGCGGTCATTGCCTTGCCCGGAGGTTGTGGGACGCTGGAAGAGTTGCTTGAAGTAATTACCTGGAAGCAGCTTGGCTTATACCTCAATCCGGTGGTGATTCTGAACGTCAATGGCTTTTATGATCCTTTACTCAATATGCTTGGTAGAGCCATTGATGAAAACTTCATGCGTCGTCAGCATGGTGATATCTGGAAGGTAGCTAACACGCCTGAGGAAGCTGTTGAATTGCTTTATACTACACCTGTCTGGGATATCTCTATTCGTAAATTTGCTGCGATATGAGACCCGGAGCACTCATATATTTTACAGATACCCTTGCGCAATCACCGAATGATTCGCTGCAGACGGACTCGACGACAACAATGTTGCTGAGAGATACCACATCTGTGGTTCCTTCGGATACATTGCCTCTTTTCTATCAAGGGCAATTTGTGTCGGAAGATAGTCTCCAGCTGACGGAATATCATTCCACACAAGAATATGTCTCCGGTTTTGAAGGGGCCCCCTTTCCTACTCTCCGCGTACAGATGATGTGATCTCTTTGACATTACTAGCATGTTTCTTTCTTTCTTCCATTGCATTGGCAAGAGGAAAGAAATTCCTCACACAGCAAGTGAAAGACTTTGTATTGCACCGCGAACGAACCAGTATTTTCGATAGCTCTACAGCTGCCGATGTGCGTTACCTGATTGTGCTTACTGTCCAGACTTGTGTGCTGTCTGGCATTGTATTTTTCAATTATTTTCATGATAAACAACCGATGTTGATGGAGCGGATTTCTCCCCTGCTTCTTTTAGGGGTTTATGTCGGTTCTTGCTTGGTTTACTTTTTCCTGAAATGGATTATTTATATGTTTTTGGGATGGGTGTTCTTTGATAAAAATAGGACAAATATATGGCTTGAATCTTATTCTACACTCATATATTATGCTGGATTTGCACTTTTCCCTTTTGTTTTATTTCTCGTTTATTTCGATTTAACTCTAACGAATCTGATTAGATTTGGACTGACGATTCTAATTTTTACTAAAATATTGATGTTTTATAAGTGGATAAAGCTTTTTTTTCACCAATTAAATACTCTTTTCCTATTAATTTTGTACTTTTGCGCTCTTGAAATAGTACCTTGTCTGCTACTCTATCAGGTACTGATTCAAATAAACAACATATTGCTAATAAAATTTTAGGACGTTGAAAATTAAAAAAGTACTAGTATCGCAGCCTAAGCCTGCGTCAGAGAAATCTCCCTATTACGACATCGCTGAAAAGTATGGCGTAAAGATAGATTTCCGGCCTTTTATCAAGGTGGAAAGCCTTTCGGCGAAGGAATTCCGGCAACAGAAGATTTCGATTCTTGACTATACTGCCGTAATATTTTCTTCCCGTCATGCAATTGATCATTTCTTCCATTTGTGTACAGAACTTCGTGTCACAATCCCGGAAACAATGAAATATTTCTGTGTAACTGAAGCGGTTGCACTGTATATCCAGAAATATGTTCAGTATCGTAAACGTAAGATCTTCTTCGGTGCTACCGGAAAGATTGAAGACCTTGTTCCTGCTATTTTGAAGCATAAGACCGAGAAATATCTCGTGCCTATGTCTGATGTGCACAATGATGATGTGAAGAATTTACTCGACAAGCATAATATCCAACATGCTGAAGCTGTGATGTATCGTACAGTCAGCAATGACTTTACAGCCGAGGAGGGTTTCGATTATGATATGTTAGTGTTCTTTAGCCCTGCCGGAGTAACTTCTTTGAAGAAGAACTTTCCGGATTTTGACCAGAAAGAGATCAAAATCGGTACCTTCGGTTCGACTACAGCACAAGCAGTACGCGATGCCGGACTTCGTCTAGATCTTGAAGCTCCTACAGTGAAGGCTCCGTCGATGACTGCTGCACTTGATATGTTTATCAAGGAAAACAATAAATAATTCATAGTGAGTTTATATACATTGCGTAAAGCCGAAAGGCTGAATAGTAAAATTCTGGTCGGAAAGATGTTTGAAGGAGGTGTTTCCAAATCCTTTTCCATCTTTCCGATACGCATTGTATATATGCCTGTCGAAAAAGGAGAAGCTTCGGTTTCTATTCTTATCAGCGTTTCGAAACGGCGATTCAAACGGGCGGTAAAACGCAATCGGGTGAAACGTCAGATTCGTGAAGCTTACCGCAAAAACAAACATCTGTTGCTGGATCAGTTACAATGCTGTAATCAACATCTTGCCATTGCTTTTATTTATCTCTCGGACGAGTTTGTTGCTACTTCCGAGTTAGAAGAAAAGATAAGAACAGCGCTTTTGCGCATTTCTGAAAAGCTATCATTATGAAAGCTTATGTTCGCTGGATATCAGTCATCTGGGGAAATATAAGAATGGTTCTTAGAAAAGTATTTTCATTTTTATTGTTGCTTCCCATCTACTTTTACCGAGTTTGTATTTCACCTCTGACTCCTCCTTCCTGTCGGTTTACTCCTACCTGTTCGGCTTATGCTGTCGAAGCAATAAAAAAACATGGTCCTGTTAAAGGGTTCTTTCTGGCTGTCCGTCGTATCCTGCGATGTCACCCCTGGGGTGGATCCGGCTATGATCCGGTCCCCTGAATGATTCGACAAAGATTTAGAATATGAAAAAGGTCGCAAAAGAAAATACAAAAAAGATTCTGGACATTCACACACATAATTTGAAGAGCGATGAACGTTCTATTTATAACTATCCTCTGTTGTGGATTTCTCCAATACATATGCCACCGGCACCTAATCCGGAAGCTGATATAAAAAGAAAGCTTGCTTTACAGCAATTGATATCAGCAAAGCCTTCGGTAGGAGGTTTGTTGGATGGACCGGTTTTCATTAACAAAGAAGCGCTGAAGGAAGGACACTTTTATTCAATGGGAATTCATCCCTGGGAATTAAGTCAAAATAATCTGGAAAAACAGTGGGAGCGCATGAGCGAATTGCAACCTTCCAAGCAAATGATTGCTATCGGTGAGACAGGACTAGACAAACTGGCTCAGGCCTCGATGGATTTACAGCTTTCTATTTTCAAGGCACATGTAGACATTTCCGAAACGTTTAAGTTGCCAATAATTATTCATTGTGTGAAAGCAATGGAAGAACTGCTGGCGGTAAAAAAGGAATTTCGTGCTAAACAACCTTGGGTCTGGCATGGCTTTCGGGGAAAACCGGAGCAGGCAAAGCAGTTATTGAAGCTAGGTTTCTATCTGTCTTTCGGAGCGTATTATCCGGATGAGACAATGTTGGCAGTACCGCCTGAACGTTTGTTTCTGGAAACAGATAATAGTCAACTTGATATTGAAGTACTTCTTCAACGGGCAGCTAAGGTACGTGGAGTGGAGGTAGAGGCGCTCCGGAAGACGATTCAGGAAAATGTACAAAATGTCTTTTTTAAGGCGTAAGAGTTGTATCTTCGGAGAAAGAGTCGTACTTTTGCCGAAAGTGGAAAAGAAAAACAATAAAAACCTAATAAAAAGAGTAATACGATGAATTTTGTAGAAGAATTAAGATGGCGCGGTATGTTGAATGACATGATGCCGGGAACAGAAGAGTTGTTGAACAAAGAGCAAGTTACGGCTTATTTGGGAATCGACCCGACTGCTGATTCGTTGCATATCGGACATCTTTGCGGTGTGATGATGCTTCGTCATCTTCAACGTTGCGGTCACAAGCCATTGGCACTTGTAGGCGGTGCAACAGGTATGATTGGTGACCCTTCCGGTAAATCGGCTGAGCGTAACTTGCTGGATGAAGCAACGCTGTATCATAACCAAGAATGCATCAAACAGCAACTGGCTAAATTTCTTGATTTTGAATCGGATGCTCCGAATCGTGCTGAGTTGGTGAACAACTATGAGTGGATGAAGAACTTTACTTTCTTGGACTTTGCCCGCGAAGTAGGCAAACATATCACTGTGAACTACATGATGGCGAAAGATTCAGTGAAAAGACGACTGAATGGTGAGGCGCGCGATGGTTTGTCATTTACAGAATTTACCTATCAGTTGTTGCAAGGGTATGATTTTCTTCACTTGTATGAAACAAAAGGTTGTAAGCTTCAGATGGGTGGATCTGACCAATGGGGTAATATTACTACCGGTGCTGAATTGATCCGTCGTACTAATGGAGGAGAGGTATTTGCTTTGACTTGTCCATTAATTACAAAGGCGGATGGCGGTAAGTTCGGTAAAACGGAATCCGGTAATATCTGGTTGGATGCCCGTTATACTTCACCTTATAAGTTCTATCAATTCTGGTTGAACGTAAGCGACTCTGATGCAGAACGTTATATTAAGATCTTTACTTCTATCGGTAAGGAGGAAATTGATGCGTTGATTGCTGAACATCGTGAGAATCCGCATCTACGTGTACTTCAGAAACGTTTGGCAAAAGAAGTAACGATCATGGTTCACTCTGAAGATGATTACAATGCAGCAGTAGATGCATCTAATATCTTGTTTGGTAATGCTACCTCTGAAGCTTTACGCAAACTGGATGAAGATACTTTGCTGGCAGTGTTCGAAGGAGTCCCTCAGTTCGAAATTTCTCGTGATGTGTTGGCAGAAGGAGTGAAGGCTGTCGATCTGTTTGTGGATCATGCGGCTGTATTTGCTTCAAAAGGAGAAATGCGTAAGTTAGTTCAAGGTGGAGGCGTTTCGTTGAATAAAGAGAAGCTAACGGCTTTTGATCAGACAATTACAACTGTTGACCTGCTGGATGAGAAATATTTGCTTGTTCAACGTGGCAAAAAGAACTATTATTTGCTGATCGCGAAATAAGAAAAAGAGGGTTTCTGATAAAAAAAATATCGAAATATTTGGAGATTTAGTTGGATAACCCTATCTTTGCACCGCTTTTTAACAGAAAGCACTCGAGTTTGTCCTATGGTGTAATGGTAGCACAACAGTTTTTGGTTCTGTTTGTCTAAGTTCGAATCTTGGTAGGACAACTACTAATTAAAGAAAAGCCCTGGAAGGTAATACTTTCGGGGCTTTTTCATTTTCGGGGATTGGAGAAAGAATATAAAAAAGAAAGACATAATATGAAAAAGAGTTTGTTATTATTGTTTTGTTTGTTGGGCTTGATTAGTGTTTGCATTGCGAAGCCGACAAAGACATTTACAGTTTTGCAGTTGAACCTTTGGCATGAGGGTTCTAAGGTTCCTAACGGCTATCAAGGGATTGTAGATGTGTTGGATCAGGTGGATGCAGATGTTGTTTTCTTGTGTGAAATTAGAGATTTTAATGGGAATAAGTTTATGCCTCGTGTATTAAAGGATCTGGAAGCTAGGGGGAAACATTACTATGGAGAGACTTTAGGTATGGTAGTCGGTGTACTGAGTAAGTTCAAACCGGATAGTCTGATGAGATGCTGCATTGTGCCCGGTGATGAGGTTCGTGCAATGTTGAAGATGGTAACTACGATAGACGGACAATCGATATCTTTCTACTCTTGTCATTTAGATTATTTGCATTATGAATGTTATATGCCTCGTGGTTATGATGGTACTACTTGGAAGAAGATGGATAAGCCGATTACGGACGAGAATGAAGTTCTAAAAGCAAACCGAATGGCTTATAGAGATGAGACAATCCGTTCTTTTGTTCAAGAGGTTCAGTCGGATATTAAACAAGGGCGTCCGGTGATTATGGGTGGAGATTTTAATGAACCTTCTCATTTGGATTGGCAAGCAGATACAAAAGATTTGTGGGATCATAACGGAGCAATTATCCATTGGGACTGTTCTATGATGCTTCATGAGGCGGGCTTCAAAGATACTTATCGAGAGAAATATCCGAATCCTGTTCAATATCCCGGATTTACCTTTCCTGCCGGAAATAAAGTAGCTGAACAGGCTAAATTAGAAATACTGGCTTGGGCTCCGGATGCTGACGAACGGGATCGTATTGACTTTATCTATTATTATCCGATGAACTCAAAGCTATCGATGAAAAACTGCTTGCTGGTAGGTCCTTCGGAAACTGTTATTCGTGGAAAAATAACAGAAAACAATTCTAAAGATAAGTTTTTAACACCTTCTTGTATCTGGCCAACAGATCATAAAGGGAATCTTGTTACGTTTAAGATTCGGAGAAAATAATTGTCTGATAAATAAATTGTTAGGTCGAAATTGGTCAAAAACGACGCGCATTATCAATGTAAAAGCATTTATGTTCATCGTCATATTTTTGTATATATCGCTACTATACAGATGATTGCATTGCGTCATCTTTTTATTATGATTTCTAGATACAATAATATAGAAAGTAAATAGACAGATCAAAAATACAGAATACGGTTATTCGGAAAATGTCTTAAAAGAGTCGTGAATGATTGAGACACTTCATGTGAAAAAAGATGGCGCAATGTAATCATTTGAATATTAACGGAATATATAATAATATGACAATGAAGCAAAGTCTTTTCATTTATTCAAAATAAGCCGTTCTTCCTAAAAAACATTGAATAGATTGTTATCAAACACCGTAATGTTTGAAAAAAAGATCGAATAGATTGAAAACAATCTTCTTATAGATTATAGAAGAACAAACTAGTACTTGAGTTGTCCGACTCTAATACATCTTTCAGCTGATTCTAGTACTTCAGTTGTCCAATTGTAGTACTTCAGTTGTTTAATACTAGTACATGTTCCAGATTGTTCTTGTACAACATTTGGAGAAACTGCCAAGGGTTATTCTCTTCAAGATGACGATGGAGTTTGGAACTAACTTCTATGGTATTGCTCAATTTGAAATGGATGAATTATCCCATCCTGCCACTTTTCGGTATATAGCCCAACGGATGATATGTAGTAACGTTTTTCATTCGAGAAATTTTCAATTCTCACTTCTTGGCCGTACTTACTTAGGTGCGTTACTTCAATGTATTAGTGTGATAAAAAAGGATGTTTGTGTAATTCATTAGAAAAACGATCTCCCAAAAATGCTGTTTTCATCGATACTTTAGTACAAAAGATGAGTTGGTCCAAAATGGTCAGCCTTCTTTTTTGGTAAAATACAATTTATGCTTTATTTTTGTTCTGCTCACTTGATTTTGTAATACTGAAGAACAACTTTATTTATTCTTATAAAAGCAGCATTACTAATTTGATAATCACTTTGAAAGACAAATTAATAAAAGTTCCTTTGTTATTAGTCTGGGTTATGTAATAAGAGGTTAACTAATGAATTTAATACAATGCTAAAACGACAGAAATGAAAAATGGGTTTACTTTAATTCTATTTCTATGTTTGGTAATATCATGCCATGACTCAAAAAAGAATCGACTCTCTAATTTAGTAAATGAGTGGAACGGAAAGGAAATACAATTTCCATCCCATTTAGCTTTTACAGTTCAAGGCAAAGATACGGTTTGTTTTGACTATTCTCGTTCTACATATAAAATTGTAATATATGCGGATTCGATGGGTTACCTTAGTTGTAAACTACAGCTTTCTAAATGGAAAACTTTTATGCAAGAAGTGGATTCTTTGCGAGATCAAAATAAAGCTGTTTCATTCGTATTTTGTTTTTGTCCCCAAAACAGAGAGATGTTACAAAATGTTTTATGTTATGAGCATTTTGTTCATCCTGTTTGTATAGATGAGCAAGATGAATTTAATAAACTAAATCATTTCCCATCAGAGATAACTTTTCAGACATTTTTATTAGATCGAGATAATAGAGTGATAGCGATTGGTAATCCTATCCTTAATCCCAAGGTGAGAGAATTATATTTGAAATTGATAAGAGGTGAAGCCAAAACAACGGAAAAACAAGTAGTGACTATGGGAGAATTGAGTGAAAATAAGGTGGACTTTGGCATTTTTCCTAAAACAGAGAAGCAGGAACGAATAATTGAATTAAAGAATACGGGTACAGAAGTGTTGGTAATACAAGATGTAACTACTTCATGCGGATGTACTAAACTGGAGTTTGAAAGGACCCCTATTCCTGTAGGAGATAAAAGAGTATTAAAGATTATTTATGAAGCAGATAACAGTGGATACTTTCAAAAAACTGTAGATGTGTTTTGTAATATAGATTCTTCTCCTTTGCAAATAAGTGTGATAGGAGAAGCTAAAGATAAATGAGACATAAAAGATAATTTGGAGAATGGCTTTGGTAGAGCATTAAAATGGCGGTAAAACTGTAGGTTGTTTACAAAGATTTATCTAATCAAACTAGTGCACTTACGGTTTTTATATAAACAATTAATTAACATGAATTTTATTTGATAGGTTGAACTTGCACTGGTTTAATTCTGTCAATGAGAAAATTAAATTTTATCTATTATGAAGAAAAAAGTTTTTTTAGTTGTACTTGCTATTACTGTAGTAAGTGCAGTTTGTGTGAAGAAAAGTATGAAGGGTGTTCGCCTGACAGACTTGGGATTAGAGAATGTTGAGGCATTGGCTGCTGACAATGAGGGAACTAGTGTAGGTACTTGCTATCTGGAAGAACCAACTTCTTCTGATAGAGATCACAAATTATTCTGTGATAGACGTACAGATAACAGTACTATCTATCCGTGTCCGCAAACTACGACATATGGCCCATATTTAGAAAACTCAAGAGACAGATGTACAAAGTAGTTGATTTCTGAGTGTCTGGAAAATTCAAGAGCATATATTGTTTTCTTTTATTTACCAATTAATAATGATTTCGGTATTTGCTCTTGAAATATAAATATCTTAAATAATTTAACTTATAGTGAAATGTTTGGAAGATGAAAAGAATTAAAGGAGTGTTTTATTTTATGTCTATCTTGATTCTTTGTACCAATACCAATTGTAGTAGAATGCATCATGATGATAGCATGTACTTCAATGGAAAGATTCAAAATATTGAGGATGGCATAAAGGATGCCAGAAATTTACAATTGAAATCCTTGCCTCTGAATGGAGCGAATTATGGGTGGATTGCTGCTTACGATTCACTTATGTTTTTTATGAATCCTAAATTACCTAATCAGTTTTTCAATGTATTCAACATAGATATGGGAGAAGAACTTGGTACTTTCTGTAATAAAGGGAGTGGGCCGGAAGAGGCTGCATCTGTGGGGCCTATCTTTCAGCTTTTTAAAGAAGGAAATGAATTGAAAACCCTTCTTTTTGCTCCCAATGAGGAAAGACTGTTGATTTGGAATATAACTCAATCCTTGGAGCAAGGCAAGACAGTGATGGATAGGATTATTCCTTATGCGTGGAGGGATAAAAATAAAGGTGCTTGTTATAATGAAATGTTTCTTCAAGATAGCAACACGTTATTGACTAAAGTCAGTGCTTTTCCTATTAGTGATGATGATGCAACTTTGCCTTTTTTCCAGAAGCGAACTCTTGATACTAATAAATCTTTGAAGGACTATCAAAGTTATAAACAAACTATTAAAAATGAGGAATTGCCTCTTATGCCCGAGTGTTTTTTTAACTCTAATAATACATTTAAACCGGACGGCACTAAAATAGTACAAGCTATGATACGTCTTCCTCAATTGAATATTGTTGATGTGCAAACAGGAGAGGTTGTCGGATATCGCCTTAACTATGGTTTGGATTTCTCGGTTTTTAAAGGAAAAAAACAATTAAGAAACTTCTATGGACTTGTACAGGCTGATGACAATTATATATATGCATTGTATTGGGGCAAAGTACAATGGGGAGATATCAATACAATCTATGTGTTTGATTGGAGTGGCAATTTAATAGATAAATTGAAGGTAGATCATTATATAAGTAGCATATGGCTGGATATGGTCCGGAATAGATTCTATATCATTGAGAGCAAGACAGATGATGTCTTTTATTATGATTTGGATGAACTTAACAAAGAATGGGAATCCCGTTAGTTCTGCTTCAGTTTCTCATTCTGGAAATTCCGGGGAATTCTGTTGTTGTGACTAATATAATCTGAGTGCTGATTTTTTAATTAAATATGAAAGACCTGTTCCCAATCAAATCGTATTATAGTTCGTTAAAAAGATATATATCGCATCAATTCCAGACATTTTTGGTGGATAATTAAAACGAAATTGTAATGCAAAGACGTTTTCTTTTATTATTTTTGCATCGTGTACGCAAACGAAGTACATCTGGAATAGAGAACTTATTCAATAATTAAAATAATAAGATATGAAAACGAACTATGAGATTCGCTATGCTGCCCATCCGGAGGATGCAAAAAATTATGATACTAAAAGAATCCGTCGCGATTTCTTAATCGAAAAGATATTTGCTCCCAATGAAGTGAATATGGTGTATTCCATGTATGACCGTATGGTAGTGGGAGGTGCATTGCCAGTAGGGGAGGTACTGACTCTTGAAGCGATTGATCCGTTGAAAGCCCCATTCTTCCTGACTCGTCGTGAAATGGGTATTTACAATGTTGGAGGACCGGGTGTAGTAAAGGCTGGTGATGCAGTTTTTGAACTTGATTATAAGGAAGCTCTTTATCTGGGGTCAGGAGACCGTATGGTGACTTTTGAAAGTAAGGATGCTTCCTGCCCTGCTAAGTTTTACTTCAACTCTTTGACAGCACACCGAAATTACCCCGATCGTAAAGTGACAAAGGCTGATGCAATAGTAGCCGAAATGGGTTCGTTGGAAGGCTCCAATCACCGTAATATTAATAAGATGTTGGTGAATCAGGTACTTCCTACCTGCCAATTACAGATGGGAATGACGGAGTTGGCTCCGGGAAGTGTTTGGAATACGATGCCGGCTCATGTCCATAGCCGTCGGATGGAAGCTTATTTCTATTTTGAGATTCCCGAAGATCATGCCATCTGTCATTTTATGGGTGAAGTAGACGAGACCCGTCACGTATGGATGAAAGGTGACCAGGCAGTTCTTTCTCCTGAATGGTCTATTCACTCGGCTGCTGCTACTCACAATTATACCTTTATTTGGGGGATGGGTGGAGAGAACCTTGATTACGGTGATCAAGATTTCTCATTGATTACAGACTTGAAATAACAATTAAAATAATTCTCTATAATTTAATAACAAAAGATTATGAATCAGTTTTTGAATTTTTCTCTGGAAGGTAAAGTCGCTCTCGTAACAGGTGCTTCTTATGGTATTGGTTTTGCTATTGCTTCTGCTTATGCAGAACAAGGCGCTACTATCTGTTTCAATGATATCAGCCAGGAATTAGTAGATAAAGGAATGGCTGCTTATGCCGAAAAGGGAATTAAGGCTCATGGCTATGTATGCGATGTAACAGACGAACCGGCTGTTCAGGCTATGGTTGCTACCATCGAAAAAGAAGTGGGTAGCATCGATATTCTTGTAAATAATGCAGGTATCATCCGGCGTGTTCCTATGCATGAGATGGAAGCTGCTGATTTTCGTCGTGTAATCGATATTGATCTGAACGCTCCTTTTATCATGTCTAAGGCTGTTTTGCCGGCAATGATGAAAAAGGGGCATGGTAAGATTATCAACATCTGTTCTATGATGTCAGAGTTAGGTCGTGAAACTGTATCAGCATATGCAGCTGCCAAAGGCGGTCTGAAAATGCTGACTCGTAATATCTGTTCTGAGTATGGTGAGTACAACATCCAATGTAATGGTATTGGTCCGGGTTATATTGCTACTCCGCAAACTGCCCCTTTGCGTGAAAAACAACTGGATGGAAGCCGTCACCCATTCGATTCATTTATTTGTGCCAAGACTCCTGCCGGTCGCTGGTTAGATCCTCAGGAACTTACAGGTCCTGCTGTTTTCCTGGCTTCAGAAGCTTCTAATGCGGTCAATGGACATATACTCTACGTAGACGGAGGTATCCTTGCATACATCGGTAAACAACCAAAATAGTTTTTTAACGGATTATTGATAATGGGTAATGGTGGCTGTATGGCCATGAGTATCCATTATCAATTTCTTAATTTTTAGTCCAAACTTCATTATTTATCAACCAATGAAAGTGAGCAAGATATTAATTCTAATGGCTGTTATCATCATGAGTTGTATTTCTTCCTGTGCAGATAGCAAACAAACAATGACGGTGACAGTGTCTAATCCTTTGGGAGTGGAGCGTATAGATGAGATGGTTGAGGTGGCAATGAGTGATGTAGTTGCTAAATTGAAATTGGCAGATACAGCACAGATTGTGATACTTGACATGGATGGGCAGCAAGTTCCTTACCAGATAACCTATGATCAGAAAGTTATTTTCCCAGCAAAGGTGAAAGCCAATGGTACAGTAACTTATACCGTTCTGGAAGGTATACCGGAGCCTTATAATGTGATAGCATGCGGCAGATACTATCCGGAACGTTTGGATGATGTGGCTTGGGAGAATGATTTGGTTGCTTTTCGTGCATATGGTCCGGCTTTGCAGCAACGTGGCGAACGTGGGTTCGGTTATGATGTGTTTACTAAATATAATACAACAGAGCCTGTTGTAGAAGCTCGTTATGCCAATGAAGTGAGTGAGGAGAAACGAGCAAAAATAGCAGAATTGAAGAAGACCGATCCTAAGGCTGCCGGAGAACTGGAGCGTGCTATTTCCTATCATATCGATCATGGCAATGGAATGGATTGTTATAATGTAGGTCCTACACTGGGAGGCGGTACATCTGCTTGATGGTGGGGGATACCATTATATATCCTTATTGCTATCGTACACAGGAAATACTGGATAATGGCCCCTTACGTTTTACTGTGAAGTTGGAGTATAATCCGTTAGTGGTACGTGGTGATTCTAATGTTGTGGAGACTCGTGTGATTACGTTGGATGCCCATTCTTATTTGAATAAAACGGTGGTTTCTTATACGAATCTGAAAGAATCAGTACCCGTAGTTACTGGAATTGTTCTTCATGAGCCGGATGGGACAATAAAGACTGATGTTACTAATGGATATATGACTTATGTAGATCCGACCGGGAATCCGAAAACTGGTAATGGTAAGATATTTATCGGAACTGCTTTTCCTGTTCAAATTAATGAAGCCAAGGTCGTACTTTTCTCAGAGAAGGAGAAGAAAGAAGAGCGTGCCGGAGCGGATGGTCATTTATTGGCGATCAGTGATTACCAACCAGGTGCTGAATATACTTATTATTGGGGTTCTGCATGGGATAAGGCAGCTATTAAGACAGTTGATGCTTGGAATGAGTATATGGCTCAATATGTGCAGAAACTGCATGCTCCACTTACTGTATCCTATTAATGAACTGATTATTTAGATTCTGGTGATTCTTTTACGATACGGATATTTCGCATTAATCCCGAATATTTAGCCCTCTTCACGGCACTCCCTTTGAAGAGGGTTTTATATTGTTCTTCTGTCAGACTTTGCCAATCACTTTTTTTCATTTGCAGCAGAGAAGGAGAAGGGTGAAATTCTTCTGTTTTGCAAGGAGTGGAATAGCGGTTCCATGGACAGATATGCTGGCATTCATCACACCCATATATCTTTTTATCCATTTTTTGCCCTATATTAGGCGAAAGGTCCCCATGATATTCAATGGTAAGGTATGAAAGACATCTCTCGGAATTAAGCCGGAAAGGGGCTTCTAAAGCTTTTGTTGGACAAGCGTCCATACAGCGGGTGCATGAACCACACCGGCTTTTCTGTGGAATATCATAATTATCGGCTACTATATTGATAATTACTTCTCCTAAAAAGAAGCAGGAACCGGCATGAGGAATGATCAGTTGTGTGTTTTTTCCTATCCATCCGAGTCCGGCGCGCCATGCCCAATACCGTTCGAGTATAGGTGCTGTGTCGCAAAAGATACGACCGCTAACCGTTAGGGGAGAAGTAGCTGGAACGATTGTTTCTGAGCTAGTTGATGAGAGTATGATAAATTCCAGTAGAGCATTGAGTTTTTTCTTCATCACATCGTGATAATCTTTTCCGTAGGCATACCAAGCAATCTGATATTCCTCTATCGGAAGTTTAGTTTCCGGATAGTAGTTTAATGCGACACTGATGACTGTACGTGCTCCTTCAACTAATAGACGAGGATCAAGGCGTTTATCTTCATAATTTTGCATATAAGCCATTTCTGCCTGACAGCCATTAGCCAACCATTGGCGGAAGAAAGTCGCTGCTGATTCATTGACAGACTCGGCAGGTGCCAGTCCACAAGCGGAAAAGCCGAGGCGAGTGGCTTCGGCTTTTATTTGTTCGGAAGAGAGAAGTTTATTCATATAAAAATACTTGTCTCGTTATAAATATCTTGTGGTAAACCAGAGTTTAGTATCTTGCAGCTTATAATACTTTAAACTCGTATCCCTCTGCTTTCAGAAACTCGATGGCTCGTGGAAGTGCATATTGAAGATTCCCGTTATTCCAGGACTTCAGAGAGTCGTGAAAAGTAATGATAGAGCCATTTCTTACATAACGTTTCACATTATTCAGGACTTGTTCGGGACGCATCCGTTTACTGTAATCGCGTGTCACAAGGTCCCACATAATGATTCGGTAATAATGTCGCAATGTGTAGTACTGCCGGAATCCCATGTGCCATGTGGTGGGCGGAACAGTTCGGAATGAATCATTTCGTCTACCTTTTTTGTGTTTGCTAGGTATTCCGGATTGGAATATTCGAATCCTCGGATGTGGTTGAAAGTGTGGTTACCAATGCGATGTCCGTGTTCTACCACCATCCGGTATACATCCGGGTGTTTGCGGATATTATCGCCTACCATGAAGAATGTGGCTTTAATATCATACTTTTCCAGTAACTCTAACACCCAAGGAGTTACTTCCGGGATAGGTCCGTCGTCGAAAGTCAGATAAACTGCCCGTTCGTTCGGGTCCATGCGGAAGATGGCTTGTGGGTACAACGCTCGGAAAAGCCAAGGCGGTTGTTCTATAAACATAAACTAATTGAATAAAAAATGCAGAATGAAGAATGAAGAATCCAGTGCGACATAAGGTGCGCAACCAATTCTTCATTCTTTATTCTCATGCTTAATTTATTATTGTTTTCCTTTCATTATCGTCACGTACTCGTTGTATAATTGTTCGAGTTGTGCGGAATAATGTTTTGCGAGTTTTTCTGATTTGTATTTTTCCATTAAGCGGACTTCAGCGTCAAGCAAGCTTGCATTGTACATGAAGTTTTCGCCTGAGATTGCAAGCTGATTATCATTGAGGCTGAGATACCAAATCATATATTCGAGCGATTTGTTGGCAAGTGCATCGATTATCTTATCTGCTTTCTCTGTCTGGCCTAGTTGATAGTATGATTCTGCCATTTGGAAGGCACCGTTTCTCCAGTCGTAAGGTACGTTGTAAGCAGGTATCATCTTTTCAGCGTAGTCAAGTGCGGCAAGAGCTTTGTCTTTCTTACCTTCTTTGATGAGCTGGCCGACAAGCTGAGTAAAAATACGACGGTGTGTATCACACATACGCATCACATTTTCATCAATATAAATACCCGGTTTGTCAATACCTCCGAACTTGAATTTGTTCATCAGATTGTCGTACATCTTTTCACTGTCGATTTTGCTATCCAGCTTATCAGTATCAAACGGAGTAAAACGATAGGCAAGACCTTCTTGTATGAAATGATTGGTCATACCCAGGTTATTTTCGCTACCTACAGTGATTGCCATATAGATAGGACGTTCCCAGTTAGCGTTGGCAAGCATTTCGAGCATCATCAGTTCACTCTTGTAGAGTGCACGTTTTGAACTACCGTTTGCATCTTTCAGTAAGATAGTCATATATTCGGGGATAGAGTCACCCAATGCTTCCGGTATCTTCATTCCGGAGCGGCGGACAGCCTCTTCATCGATCTTCATGACAATACTATCTGTAGGAATAAGCGGTAATTTGATGTCCTGTCCTGTCTTTTTGAGCAGTTCTTTAAGTTGGTCATTCTTGCCGAGTATCCAACGGTTAATGATTTCTTTCAGTTCATAAGGATTTTCACCAAAGATGGAATGAACAAGTGAAAGTACGGTAGTATCCCCTTGGGCAGCTAATTCATTTGCCTGTTTGAAATAGTTGTCGATAAGTGATCTTACCTCCGGATGGATAGGGATATATTCATTCTGACCTTCTACGTATTCCACGCGATCCCATGTGATAGGGAGTGAAGGTGAATCGTAGGCCGGACGTTTCATCTGGTCGATATACCAATCGGTTTGCAAATAACTCAGATTACAGGTACGCGCATCAGTGCGGAATTCTTCTGTTTCCTGATTGTACCACAGAGGGAAGGTATCGTTATCACCATTCGTATAGATGATCGGATTACCTTCTTCCTGAAGGGTCATCAAGTAATTTTGACCAAAGTCGCGCGCAACGAAGCGTCCGCTGCGATCGTGGTCATCCCAGGTTTGTCCTGCCATTTGAATAGGAACCAATAAGCAAAGTACGGAAGCTAATGCCGCCGCCGGAAGTTCTTTCATCTTACAGTATTCCCGTAATAAATGAATGATACCCGCTACTCCCATACCTATCCAGATGGCAAAGGCATAGAAGGAACCTGCATACGCGTAGTCACGTTCACGAGGCTGTGCAGGTGTTTGGTTGAGGTAGAGCACAATGGCAATACCTGTCATAAAGAACAGGAAGAAAACAACCCAGAATTGTTGAATACCGCGTTGGCTGTGATAAGCTTGCCAGAACAGGCCGATCAAACCAAGTATCAACGGTAGACAGTAAAAGACGTTGCGTCCCTTATTGTCTTTTAGATCTTGTGGTAGTAATTCCTGGTTGCCTACTAATAGGTTATCTATGAATGGGATACCTGTGATCCAATTGCCATGTTCGATTTCTCCACTACCTTGAATATCGTTTTGACGTCCGGCGAAGTTCCACATGAAGTAACGCCAGTACATGAAATTCAATTGGTAAGAGAAGAAATATTTGATGTTTTCCCATTGCGTCGGCATGTTTACCATCACCATTTCACCGCATTGGTCGTAAGGAACATCATAACCTTTCACATCTACCCATTGTTTGTAGAGTCCGGCATGTGAGGCACTGTACATACGGGGGAATAGCATGTTCTGTGCATATTCGTATTCGATGCGTCCGGGAAGTTGGATATAAGAGTCTTTTTCGTCCGGAGAAGTCTTTTCCTTACGGATATATTTTACTCCGGTTTCTGATTGGCGAGGTATGCAATAGCCATCTTTTGTGTCGAGTGCTACTTTTGATGAGTAAGCAGGACCGTAGAAGAGCGGACGTGTTCCGTATTGCTCACGACCCAGGTATTCACCTAAAGTGAAGATGTCTTCCGGGGAGTTCTGATCCATCGGAGTATTGGCTGTGGAACGGATTACGATCAGTGCATAAGACGAATATCCGATTACAATCATCATGGTACACAACAAAGTTGTATTCATGGTACGTGCGGAAATACGCCATTTCTCTTTTATCTTTTTCTGTACCTGTGGAGCAAGGTAGATAGTCAATACGGCAATCACTAAAATACCAATTAGGATGCTGCTGGCTCCATGTCCGTAGAACGGAATACCCAACAGGGCAATGGTGAGGATAAAGGAGATAGCCATACGTAGTCTGCTTTTCTCCGTATAGCTTTCGTATATACCCCAGATAAGGGAAGCTGCCAGAATGATGATATAAACCACTACACCTGTATTGAACGGCATTCCCATTCCATTGACAAACATGAGTTCAAACCAACCACCTACTTTCACGATACCTGGAACGATACCATATAATACGGCTGCTACTAGTACCCCCGATCCGATGAGGGCAAGCAATGAACCTTTTGCAGTGGCATTCGGTGTTTTTTTGTAGTAATATACCAATACGATCGCCGGTAGACAAAGCAAGTTCAACAAGTGAACGCCGATACTCAATCCCGTCAAATAAGCAATCAGGATAAGCCAACGGTCACTGTGAGGTTGGTCGGCTACGTCTTCCCACTTCAAGATCAGCCAGAATACGACGGCGGTGAACAGGGAAGAGAAAGCATATACTTCGCCTTCTACTGCTGAAAACCAGAAGGTATCGCTGAATGTATAGACCAGAGCACCTACCAGTCCACTACCCATAATTGTTATGAGTTGCCCTTTGGTAATGTTATTTTCGTCGGTGATGACTAACTTGCGAACTAAATGGGTAATACTCCAGAAGAGGAACAGAATACAGGCACCGCTCATCAGGCACTCATATAATTTACCATTTTAGCAACAGTGGTTACATCGGAAGCAAATTGAGTAAACAAATTTGCCATCAGCATAAAGAAAGGTGCGCCGGGTGGGTGACCGACTTCCAGTTTGTAGCCGGTGGTTATAAACTCGGGACAATCCCAGAAACTAGCAGTCGGCTCTATTGTAAGGCAATAGACCGTTGCTGCGATGATGAATGTAAGCCAACCCATCAGGTTGTTTACGGTTCTGTACTGTTTCATTAGCACTTATCGTAGTTTATTCGTTAAAAACAGATTAGATGGGCGCAAAGATAATGATTTACGGGCATAAAGTAGAAGAAAGTAAGATTTATTAAGTATCAGAGGGGCGATTTCGTGATTATAAAAAGAATTTCATTGCTTTCAGCTGACTATAAGCCGAAGTGCTGGCGTAGTGTGTCGCATTCGCTATCCATACGTTGCTGTTCGGGGAGCGGTTGAACGTCTCTGATCAGCTTACGGAATAAATTGCATTCGCGGAGGATTTCTTGTCGGACATCGAGGTCGACAGATTGCCAATCGATGTTGTTATTGCGGAATGTTTCAAACGAGCGAATATAGTTTCTGGGGTTATAAATGTTCCGGCTTGATGAGGATCACCATGATCGCCATGAAGTTTGAAATGGGCGTAGGTATAAAGTATGTGGGCTCTACCATATTGGTAAGATTCCCTACCGAAAGCCATACATGCCGACTGTTCGGTCCAATAGGCAGCATTGAGCATTTCGTTGAAGTTGCCGGCTCTGAATAGGCGAAATGTTTTTGCCATCATAAATAAGTAAGACAGGGGGTGCCCCACGCCTAATCGTTCAACGTATTCGCTTATCATTTGACTGAATTCAATAGCTTGTTTATGATCCTCAATGGCGGTACTGTAGCAACTGAGTACATAGCATACCATCACCGTTCCTTCGGCACAAGTCTCAATTTCAGCAGGAGATGTATTTTCGCCTATTTCTTCGGCAAGGTCGATGAATTGCATCATTGTTTTAAAGAAAGTAAACCAATCACCTTTGAGCAAGAAAGTTTTGCTGCGTAGTAATATAGCTTTAAGTCGTGTATGGGGGGCAATATGTACATCGGACTTTTGGAAAGAGAGGCGAGCGAATAACGTTCGTTTCGTGACTGCCAATCTTGATGTGTCGATGATTTCAAGTGCTCGGGAGGCCTGTCCGATTTCCAAGCATGCCATAGCATGGTAAAGAGGAGCATCTTGATGATTTAGTCCTGTTTTTAATTCAGCAATGCGTTCGTAGCAGAATGCGGCATCAGCTCCACGACATTGACTGGAAGCAATGTGAGCCAATCGTAGGTAGTGCTTGATAACTTCTTGTGGCAACAGAGCTGGGAGTGGACGACCGATATAGAATTGGGGTATCTCTTGCATTGACTGTGATGATAGTAGCTTCCACAATGTTGAAAGATATGTGTTGTTGAGGACGCTGACTGTGCTGGGTGAGAGAGCAATAGAGAAGACTTTCTCGTTCAATTTCTTGAGGTCATCATCTTCCATGGGGAGATGCCAGATATCGGAGTAGATAGAAGCTACAGCTTTGGCGGCACGCGCGAGTCGAACAGGGTCCGCGAGATACCAGTCGATAAGTTTAATACCGATGGCAGCACGGAAGGGAGTTCCCCAGCAATTCTTCACATCTTGATTCCAACTACTTTCTACAAAAGTCAGCCGATCGTTATTGCCTTTACAAAATTGAATAATGTAAGGGCGGATCACCGACCATTTGGCTTGTGACATACCGGTGGCATTCAGAAGATCGGATTCGGATATGCCGATAGGCATTAGAGAGATAGCAACAGTGGCTTCTGCGAATTCACGTAAAAGACCGATTTTATGGAAGGTATCGCGTCCTTCATAAAGAAGTCCGGAAAAGATGGAGAAACTGGAACTATCGACTAATTTTGCTATTCGGTCATCCAATTGCTCTATTGAACCGAAATTGACTAACGAATTGAGTAGAACCTTCAATACAGTAGGGTCGTTGGAGTGACGTCCGGCAGTAATGGCTTTGATTTGTTTTTCGGTAAGACGCTTACCGAAGCGTCGGGTAAAGTTATTGATAAACTCCGGTTGCATCTGTAGAGTGAGGCCGTGAAAGGTGATACTTGCAGGCGTATCGATATTGAAGAATGGTAATGAGTGGCGATGTGGAAGCGGCTGCAAATGCTACATGAATATTGCTGGGCAGGGAGTCGATCCACTCCATGATGCGTTCTACTTCGGAGGCATCGAGTTGTGAAGAATTATCTACTGCTATCATACTCCATTCGTCTTTGGAAAGGCGACACTGTTCAAGTGACAAAAAACCGAGAAAGGCATCGACCGGATCCTGTCCCGGATCGGCTATTTCAAAATCGTAGTAGATGATTTTATTGTTTGGATATGTGCGGCGGAGATCAACGACGCTATATGCCAGACCGGTAGAGGTCCCTGAACCCGACGGACCTTTGAGGAGAAGGAGCTGATTGCCGTCTTCAATCCATTTATCGAAGTTACGGCGAGTTTCAGAAATCTCGCAGAGGGTATCGGAGCGACGTTTAAGGGCGAACTCATGGCGACCTTTAAGAACATCAGCGGCATTAACGGTATCAGCAGGATATTCGGTTTCAATCATAGCGATGATTTTGTTCATGAGGGTTTCGCCGAGTTGTTCGGGAGAGGAATAGTCGTAGACAGGATATTTATTTTGGGTGCGAATTTTCTTCTTGAGCAGAGAAAGGCGGTATTCTGCCACAGATCCGGTAGCTTCTTTGAATTCGTCGGGCACCTCCATTTCAGCGGAGCGAATGAAGAAACAAGCATGAGGGATGTCCATATCACGAAGCACACCATATTCTATTTCTATTTCGGTGATACTGGCCGATTCTGCTACTTTGGCATTGAGCCAGGGACGCTGATCTTCTACTGATGGGCGAAGTCCGGTAAGTTCCGATTCAGTAGCATCCAGCCGTAACGAGAACCAAGGAGGCCAATGAAGAACGGACGGGAGTTGTCGACTTCCTCTAAGCAAGTAGTAAGCACCAAACCATTGCGACTCTCCTCTTCGGGGATTCCCCAACGCAAGTCGATAGGAATGAATTCGAGGAAACGGGTAGCGCAATATTGATGGATACGAGGAAAAATGTAAGTGACGAGATAGTCACGCTCAGTGTTCATGTCGCAAAACGTCGAGGATAGAAAAAGCTTGATGCGGCGGAAGCTATGTTGGCTGGTACTCATAGTTGGTATTGATTTGTAGTGTGACGGAGGTGGAGTTTGTACATAACCAAGAAGGCATAAAGGTGTTTTTCATCATCCGGAAACGAAACCTAATGATGGTGATGATGCTCTCCAAGGATACGATGTGGAAGTGTTCCATGTCCAAGTAATTCGATCGGACAATTAAAGTTCTTTTCCAACCATTCTGTAGTGACCTCTGTATCCGGATGATAATCCAGTGTCTCATTGACACAGGCAATGGATTTCACTTGCTGAAGCACTGTGCCGATATCATGGCTGACGAGAATAATAGCGCACTCTTTATTGATTTCAGCCAGCAATTCGTACAAACGTGCTTCGAAACGTTTGTCGATATAGGTACTTGGTTCATCAAGAATCAAGGCGGAAGGATCGGAGATAATGGCACGTCCCAATAGAGCACGTTGTAGTTGTCCGCCACTTAATTGTCCGATAGCGCGATGTTCGAGACCTTCCAGTCCCATACGGGAAACGATTTGTTTTCCTTTCTCTTTTTGTTCCGGCGTAAAGCGTGAGGTTAGCGATTTCTGAATGCTTAAACCTGACAAGATTACTTCTTCTACTGAAATAGGAAACTTCCGGTCGATGCTGTTGTATTGCGGGAGATAGCCGAGAGAAATTTCTGAGCTGGAAGTTGGGATTTGAAAATGGTTATCGTTTTGTCCGATATGAAAGATTATTTCCCCTCCGGTAGGTTTCAACAGACCTAGGATACATTTGATTAATGTCGTTTTACCTCCTCCATTGGGACCGATAATACCTAAGAAATCCTGTTCGTAGATATTGAGGTTTACATCATGAAGAACGGTACGACCGTCGTACCCGGCAGAAAGATTCTTTATTTCGATGATGGGAGTTGCAGCCATAGTTACTTCCTACTTGTAGTTTGATATTATTGGAACAAAGGTAAGCAATTAAATGATAAAATCCAGAAGTTAGTCAAACAGCTACGCACCCAAGCCAATGAAATATTCAAAGAGGCTTTGGGTGTAGATTGTCCGTTTATCAAGGTTTCTCAACAGGCATAAGTGCATTTGCCACATTCAACATTTCCGTTTCCCAATCATAATTTAGCGGATTGATGGGGACCACGCGTGTTCCCGTTTGCTGCGCTATTGTCTCTGCATTTCTTTTGTCAAACTCTGGTTGTACGAAGATAACTTGTACGTTTTCTTCTTTACATAAGTCTATCAATCTTTCAAATGGGCAGGAGAGGGTTCTTTTCCTCCCTCTTCGATAGAAATCTGATGTAACCCGTAGTCGCGGGCAAAGTAGGAGAGAGCCGGATGATAAATCATAAATGCTTTAGCCGCTTCAGGCTTTGACAACTGCTCACAAATGATACTATCAGTATATTGTATACGTTGGCAGAGAGAATCATAACGTGCGAAATAATAAGCTTGATTGGCTTTATCGAGCGTGCAGAGTGCTTTATAGGTGTTTCCGGCAATGATCAAAGCATTGGTCGCAGAATTCCATATATGAGGCTCTATAGAGTGAATATGACCATCATGAGACGTATGTCCATGTCCCGGATCTTCATTACTCAGGATAAGATCTACTCCTTTTGAAGTATCGAACATCTGTATATGCGGAGTATTATTCATTAAACGATCCATCCATGTTTGTTCAAATCCGATATAGCCGATTCGGAAATACGCTTTACTATCCCCCAAGGATACAAGTTGCTGCGGGACAGGATCATAAGTCTCCGGACTAGAACCTTTGGGAACCATACTGACTACCTTAAACTTGTCGCCGGCAATTGCTTCGGTGAAGTAACGTTGCGGTTCCAAGGTAACGGTGATAACCGGTTTTTCACCTTCTTTATCGTTTGACTTGGATGAATTTCCTGTGCAAGCTGCCAGTAAAAGACAGGTGCTGAGCAACAAGAAAGTACATTTATTTTTTAGTTGTTTTTTCATGACTGGTTCTTTTAATTTCTTTGATTGTTATACTTGTTTGCGGGCTCGTAATATTTCCCGTTTACCTCCCGGAGCCCGGTAAACGTTCGACTACAAATCCTGCGGTTTGCAACATCCTCCGGATTACTCCTTTGGCACAATAAGTGGTCAGAATCCCATCATTGCTTAATAAAACATATAAACGGTTGAATAGTTCTTGAGACCACATTTCCGGCTGTTTTTCGGGGGCAAATGCATCGAAATAGACGATATCAGGGCTGTCTGGCAGAGAATGGAAGATCCATTCGTTAAAGTCTGCCTGTACTTTCCGCAGGGTGAAGTGTGGACTGAGGCAGACTTCTTCTTCCCAAGGTGAAATGTGAAGCTGTTTAAACAGTTCGATAGCTGTTACTGGTTGGTTATTTATGGTTAGTTGTTCGCTATCCTTGATATAGCCTAGTTGTTCTATTATCGACCATTCTAGAGGGTAGAGTTCTAATCCTGTATAGTGTATATTCCGGTGGTTTCTTTCTGCTTCCTCAAGCGTAAGCCAGGCATTTAGTCCTGTGCCGAAGCCAATTTCCAGAATTCGGGGTGAGGGCATATCAGATGCTTCCAGTCCCATGTGGATGAAAATGTGTTGCGATTCTGTACGTGCCCCTTTGATTGAATGATAATGCTCATTCAATTCGGGTACAAACAGAGTTGCACTTCCGTCGTCGGTTTTTTCAATTACTCTTTTCATCCTATTTTAATTTCTTATCTTTATGTTTCTTTTCTTTTATCCTGCAACTATGTTCCAAGCATTCTCCAATACATATAGTAGAAGAATATAGCGCAATAGTTTACCTATAAACATGGAAGTGACAGTAAGCCATGTGTTGCTTCGCATAAATCCCAGTGCAATGGCTACTACTTCGCCAATGGCAGGCAGGAAGGTAAAAAATGCCATTAATGCCCCTTTCCCTTGCAGGAAGGTAACCATCTTGTCTATTTTCTCTTTCTTTACTTTAAAGTATTTCTCAATCCAGCTTATCTTGCCTAGACGACCCATGTAATAACAAGTCATTCCACCCACCGTATTGCCCAAAGTAGCAGCAAGTATACACGCAGTAGGATTTAGGCCGAGTTTTACTAATGTAACTAGCACGAGCTCAGAACTGAAAGGTATAATACTTCCTGCTAACATGGCCGAAATAAACAATCCCGGCAATCCCCAATCAATGAGAAGCTGTATGGTTGAATCTATAAAAGCGTCCATATATTAAAACCGAATAAAAGGATGAGGCTAACCATCGTTATAATGAAAAACACATTGGATGTTTTACTGTTGGTCAGCGTAAAAAGGTGTCCGATCAAGATACTGCTGCTTATCATCAGAAGTGGTAGAAGGTCGTTGCACTGTATAGGTTGTAAAGCTATCAGCAAAAAGAGGAAAGCAGTCAACTCAATGAGAAACTGCAAATAAGCGCGCGTGCGTATCTTGTCTTCAAAACCGGCAACAATACAGTGAGCTGTACTGACAATATACAATACAAGCAAGAAGCCAAGTGTTGCAAATTCCCAGGGTTGCAAGGATTGTAAATCGAAGACATTTCCAAACGAAATCAGATCGTAGAAAGGTTGGTAGAACAAGGCCATCTGACTGTAGAAGAAGGCGTGTCCGAATAACATCCAATAGGGAAGCATCCATCCCAATATCGCTGCACAGAAACTGCGTGGATTGAGTGATTGAAAACGGTAAGCTCCGAGTAACCACAACACCGACAGGAAAGTGAGCTGAGGAAAAAAGATACTTCCTGCTCCGATAAAGAAGAAGGAATAAAACAGATTGCCTGATGTTTGCGATTGTTGATAGCTGTTGAATAAAAAACAAAGGGAGATCAAAAAAGCAAGAGCAGCAATGTCTCCGGCATATAACAGGTGCATTTCCGGGCAGACAGTAACTAGCAGAAAGTAAATCGCTGTCTGTACGGAAGCCCGCATACGTATGATGGTAAAACGGTTGTTTATCTCGATCAGGAAATAGCCGATAATTGCATATACCAGATAGCTGAAAATACGGTCTGCCCATGAGGGGAGCAATAGGGAACGGGTAGACTGCCAGATAGTAGAACCTCCTTCTTTGCCTAATGAGGAAGTGAGGTCGGGCAATAAGAGGGAAGTCAGCACCCAGAAGAGAGTGCAGATAAGGATGACGGCTGGTAATGTCCAACGTCCTGCCGTTATCTGGCCTTGTAATCTTTTGTTCCTCATTAATTAAAGTTTAGCAAGAAATTTATTGTGTATTTAGTCTCTGTCTTTGAGTCGTTTACTATCCCTATCTGTATACCGTAGTGGGCATATAGATCCACCGTACCGTACATATATACCCACCATGATGAGTATATATGTTTACCAAACGGTTTTACTATCCCTTGTTTTACAGGTCAAATCCAATGTCGCGGCGGAAGTATTTCTTGTCGAAATCTATCATATCCGCCACTTTATAGCTCTGAGCCAATGCTTCTTCTTTAGTTGCACCGTAAGAGCAAACTGCAATAACACGTCCTCCATTTGTTACCACCTGACCCTCTTTCTCGGTTGTTCCGGCATGGAAAATGATACTGTCCGTGGTGGTAGCTTGTTCCAGTCCGCTGATAGGGAATCCTTTCTCGTAAGCTTCGGGATAACCGCCACTAACAAGAATCACACAACCTGCGGAGCGTGGTCCATAACCAATTCCTTTTCGTTAAGATTGCCTGTGGCTGTACCTTCCAGCAATTCAACGAAGTCGCTCTGGATACGAAGCATTACACTCTCTGTTTCCGGATCGCCCATACGAACGTTATATTCGATTACCATCGGTTCGCCTTTTACTCTGATCAATCCGAGGAAAATGAAACCTTTGTACGTGATGTTTTCTTCTTTCAACCCGTTGATGGTAGGTTCGATGATTCGTGTACGTACTTTTTCCATAAATTCTTCGTCTGCAAATGGGACAGGAGTTACGCTACCCATACCACCGGTATTGAGGCCTTTGTCACCTTCTCCGATACGTTTGTAGTCTTTGGCAACGGGAAGTACTTTGTAGTTCTCTCCATCTGTAAGTACGAATACGGAACATTCGATACCACTCAGGAACTCTTCGATAACGACAGTTGCCGATGCAGAACCAAACATGCCCCCAAGCATTTCTTTCAATTCTTTTTTGGCTTCATCCAGTGTAGGCAGGATCAAAACACCTTTTCCGGCACAAAGGCCGTCTGCTTTCAGTACGTAAGGAGCTTCCAGCGTTTCAAGGAAGGACAGTCCTTCTTCAAGGTTATTGGCTGTAATGCTTTTGTAGCGTGCTGTCGGGATATGATGACGCATCATGAAACCTTTCGCAAATTCTTTGCTCCCTTCTAACTGTGCTCCTTTGGCAGAAGGACCGATAACGGCAATATGTTTCAATTCGGGATGATTCTGAAAGTAGTCGTAGATACCTTGTACCAACGGATCTTCCGGACCTACAACAACCATATTGATATTCTCTTTTACAGCAAAAGCACCGATTGCATCAAAATCAGTAGCTTTGATATTTACGTTTTCGCCTACGGCGGTGGTTCCTGCATTTCCCGGTGCAATATACAACTTTTCTACTTTTGGACTTTGGGCAATTTTCCATGCAAGTGCATGTTCGCGGCCGCCCGAGCCT
This sequence comes from Bacteroides faecichinchillae JCM 17102, assembly GCF_000614145.1. GTDB lineage: Bacteria > Bacteroidota > Bacteroidia > Bacteroidales > Bacteroidaceae > Bacteroides > Bacteroides faecichinchillae. Next base: position 41,251 of record NZ_BAKK01000027.1, read on the forward strand.
AATAATAATATCTTCATAATCAGTAGGTATTATAAATGTTCTTCAAAATATCGGGTAATTTTCTCGTGTAAGTGTACGCGGTCGCGACCTGAGACATTGTGCTTATGGCAGGGGTAAATAAACAGGTCGGGATAAGTACGTGAGTCTACACAGGCTTTCATAAACGAAAGCGTATGCTGTGGTACACATGTATCGTCATGGTCGTCATGAATGATCAGAAGACGTCCTTTCAGTTGTCCTGCAAGGTTTTTAAGGTTGCATTCCTTATATCCTTCCGGATTGCTTTGAGGTGTGTCCATATAGCGCTCGCCGTACATTATTTCGTAATATCCCCAATCGATAACGGGACCTCCGGCTACACCTACTTTAAATATCTCCGGGTAACGGAGTAGGAGAGCAGTAGTCATGTGTCCTCCGAAGCTCCATCCATGTACACCGATACGGTTACCGTCTACATAAGGGAGAGACTTCAGATATTCGATTCCTTTTACTTGGTCCTTACCTTCTTCGATACCCAAATGGCGGAAAGTAGCATTCTCAAACTCTAAACCTCGGTTAGAACTACCCCGGTTGTCGATAGTAAACATGATGTAGCCTTTGTTTGCCATGTAAATGTCCCATCCACGTGCACCGTTCAGCCATCCGCCTGTCACACATTGTGCGTGGGGACCACCATAGACATAGACAATGACAGGATATTTCTTGTTCGGATCGAAGTCTGCCGGTTTCATCAATCGATAGTATAGATCAGTGGTACCGTCCGCTGCTTTGATCGTTCCGGTTTCGAGAGTAGGCATTTGATAACCTTCATACGGGTTTTTAGATTGAAGTAGATTGATACTTTTGAAGTTTTTAGTATCTACCAAATCGATAGTACGGGCTTTATTTTTAGCAGAAGAAAAGTCAATGAGATAGGTACCCGAAGCATTGAGTATTCCGTTATGCTGACTTTCTTTGCAAGTATCGAATGGCTGATTTATCTTTCCGTTGCTGACATTAACAACAAAATGTCCACTTTTCAAACCTTCTATGGCTGTGAAGATAACTTCTTTCTTTTTTGTGTTAAAGCCCATTAATTCACTTACTAACCAATTTCCCTTTGTTAGTTGTTTCAGTAGCTTACCTTCCGTATTATACAAATAGAGGTGATTGAAACCATCTTTTTGACTTTGATAAATGAATTTACTATTGTCCCAAGGTAGGAAAGTAATCGGATGTTGGGGCTCTACATATTTGGGATGACTTTCTTCGAACAGAATCTTTACCAAGTCTCCCGTTTCTGCATTGTATTGGCAAAGTTTGGCATGGTTTTGGTCACGATTCAATTCAATAAGATAGAGGCTTTTTTCATCCGGTGCCCAACTAATATTAGTGAAATAGCGATCGGTAGGATCACCTGCATTCAGATAGATACTTTTTCCTGTTTCCGGGTTGTAAATACCTACTTTTACCTTATGACTAGTCATTCCCGCCATTGGATAACGGATATTGTTTACTTCTCCCACACGTGTCGTAATGTCTACAAGCGGATATTGTGTGACCATACTTTCATCCATGCGGTAGAAGGCAAGTAGGTTTCCTTTTGGACTCCAGAATGTACCTTTCTCAATACCGAACTCATTGCGGTGTACCGATTGTCCGCAAACGATTCCTTCAGGTTCATCGGTCACTGCCTGATCGTTTACATATAGGTTGTTTCCTATGGTGTATGCCACTTTCCCACTAGCTGCACAATAATCTTGATTACTTGCTTTCTCTTTCAGTTTGAGTGAACTGACTAGTTGATCTGTCTTAAAGTCATATACAATATATTTACCCGGTAGAGTCAATAGTAGTTGTGACTTGTTCGCCCAGGGGAAGCTAACAGAATATAAATGAGATAGCTTTCCTAATTTGTTAGCCTCTAGTACTTTGTTGATCTGCTCCCGAGCAACGAGCATTGTTTCTTTACCCGTTTGGGGCTGAATTGTATAAATTGTATCAATACCCGGTTTAATGCATTCATCCCCCCACCATTGTAGCGCGTAGAGGTTTTCTGCATATCGGTATGTTTCGCCACCCGGAATTAAGTCATCCAGTGTCAGCTTTTTCATTTCTTGTGCCATAACATTGATTACCATTGGCAGTGCCATCAATAACAAGATGGTTCTTTTTCCAATTTTATTCATTGTTTTCTTCTTTATTATTTATTTTAAATCTATCTATTGTTACTTTTCCAAGAGTGGTCGTTTTTATCTGAACGACTGCATTTAATTTAGCGAAATCCAAAAATAATTCATCACATAGCTTTTCGTAGCTCTCTCTGTCAGACGATACTGTTATTTAAGTTTTAGGTTATAATTTATGCCCCAAAGCTGTGTATCAATTAGTTAATGAGGAGTAATGATTGAACTTGTCATTAACTATTCATTCTAACTATTCTTCAGTCTTCTTAGGAATTCTAGGCTCCCGATTACCTCTGAATTCTCTCGGTGCTTTCGGATCTCTTCCTTCCTCTCTGGATCCACCCTCTCTGCGTGGCTTGAACTCACCTTCCCGTCTCGGTCTGGATTCTTCATCTTTACGTGGCTTAAATTCCCCTTCTCTGCGAGGTCTGAAGTCTTTTCTCTCTTTGAATTTTGGAGTAAATCCTTCTTCCCCCTTGTTTTTATCTTCTCCTTGTCCACCTTCTTCTGTTTCCTGGCTCTTGAATTCTTTGTATTTTCCATCAAAAATTTCATATTTCCGGAACTCACACTCCAGTGGACCATTGAACAATGGAATCTTTTGATTTGCTTTCAAACCTATCTGGTCAAAACATTCTTCGCGGTAGGAAAGTACCCATGCCTCATTTCCAACAAAAGCATGTTTCAGACGTTCACCAATCATCTGATACAATCCGAGCAAGTCATTCGTAGAGATACGTTCACCATAAGGAGGATTTGTTATGATAATTGATTTCTCTTTCGGTTGTTCGAATTGCTGGAATGGTTGCAGTTTCAGTACTACGTCTTTGGATACACCGGCAGCTTTTATGTTGTGAGTTGCAATCTCATTAGCTTTCGGGTTATTGTCATAACCGTAAATCTTATGCTCAAATTTGCGTTCCTGGCTATCATCATTATAGATATCGTCGAACATATCCGCATCAAAATCCACCCACTTCTCGAATGCAAATCCTTTGCGAAAGACTCCTGGGGCAATGTTTCGAGCAATGAGCGCTGCTTCGATAGGAATTGTACCCGAACCACACATCGGATCGATCAAGTCACATTCTCCACGCCATCCAGTCATCAGGATCATGCCTGCTGCCAATACTTCATTCAATGGAGCTTCTACCGCTTCCAGACGGTATCCACGACGATGAAGAGATTCACCTGAAGAGTCTAATGACAATGTACAAGTAGTCTGTGCGATATGTATATTCAATAAAATATCCGGATTATTGATGCGCACTGACGGACGTTTCCCAGTTTTCTCACGAAAATAATCTACGATGGCGTCTTTTACTTTGTATGAAACGAACTTCGAATGGCGGAACTCTTCGCTAAACACTACCGCATCTATAGCAAATGTCTTGTCAGCGTCCAGATACTCCTCCCAAGGAATTTCTTGAATCTGACTGTAAACCTCATCGGCATTTTTAGCGGTAAAATGCTTAATTGGTTTCAGGATGCGAATGGCAGTACGAAGGCAGAAATTTGCTTTGTACATCATACGCTTATCTCCTGTAAATGAAACCATGCGGCGTCCTATCTGAATGTCGTTGGCTCCTAATGTTGTCAGTTCTTCTGCAAGTATCTCTTCCAATCCTTGGAAAGTCTTGGCAATAATCTCGAATTGTTCGCTCATATATTGTAATTTGAATTTATTTCTTAGCTTTAGTTTGTACTATTTTCGCACCTGCAGGCACATTTTCTGTTACCCAGATGTTACCTCCTACAGTGGCGTCTTTTCCTATGGTGATTCTGCCTAAGATAGTGGCGTTGGAGTACACAATAACATTGTCTTCCAATATTGGATGACGAGGAATACCTTTGATGGGTTTTCCGTCTGCATCCAAGGGGAAACTCTTAGCTCCTAATGTAACACCTTGATATAGCTTAACGTTATTTCCGATAATGCTTGTAGCACCAATTACTACACCCGTTCCATGGTCAATCGTGAAATAACTACCTATCTTAGCTCCCGGATGGATATCAATACCAGTTTCGCTATGTGCCATTTCCGTAATGATGCGGGGAATCAATGGAACACCTAACTCTAATAATTCATGTGCAATGCGGTAATTACTGATCGCTTTAATGGCAGGATAGCAACAAATCACTTCACCATAACTTTCGGCAGCAGGATCACCATTGTATGCGGCTTCTACGTCAGTTGCCAATATTTTTCTCATACAAGGCAACTTACTGATAAACTTAGCGGCAAGTCGAGCAGCTTCCTCTCTTTTGGAGTCGGAACAAGTATTACATTTACCTTCTGCTGTTCCAAAACATAGCCCTGCCAAGATTTGCTCAGATAGCAAATCATATAGCTTTTCGATATTTACACCGATGTGGTAATTGATTGTACGACTGTTGATTGTAGAATTACCATAATATCCGGGAAAAAGAATGGAGCGTGAAAGCTCGATAATCTCATACAAGACTTTAGCAGAAGGCAGTGGTTCGCCATCTTTATGTTGATGAAACAGTCCTTTGTAAGATTCGCTTTCCGATAGCTCATCGACTGCCTGTGTCAAAATGTGGGTAAAGTTCAGTGGACTCATTAGGTCAGTTACTCATTTTTAATATGATATGGGCACAAAGGTATTAAAAAAATGATTAATATCGTTGATATTCAGAATAAAATAAATCAATTAGATCAGTCGTTTCATTTCCAGCTACTTTGTACTTAACTCTTCTAAAATATGAAAACGCCATTTCTTCATCAGAAACGGCGTCCTCTATTTGTTAGAATATTAGAATGAGAGAGTTTTGTTATATATAGATTTGTTTTGCTTTATCTTACTATTGTTCAGAATAGAACTGTACAAAATATATATTGTAGTCCCATTTTAGATAATTAGTGATGCACGCTTTCTTGCATCCTTTCTTTTGTCTACTAATGTATCTGTTTTTCTGTTGCAAAGGTATATATAAATTTGATATAGGAATGGTTGCGACGAGAAATGTTATCAAAGTGTTATAAATGCTTGGTTAAAGCAACTTGCTTTTTGATAAAATTGGTAGTAAAAAAATATCCGGCAGTAAGTTGCCGGATATAGAATATAGCATTAAGTTGTATAAATATTCATTTCTCTTGCTTTCTGAATGACGAGTTAAATAATGTTATTACCTCTTTTAGCCTTTGTTTTATCTCTTGAATATGCCTTCAGTAAGGAGTTTTAATGAGCTTCAAGCCAATTTTTACCCCACCCGCAATCAGCTTTTAAAGGAACATGCATACGATAAGCGTTTTCCATTTCTTCGATAACAATTTCTTCGACTCGTTCCTTTTCATTGATAGGAACACTGAAATTCAATTCGTCATGTACTTGAAGAATCATTTTGGCTTGAATTCCTTCTGTCCGGAATCTTTTGTAAATACGTGCCATGGCTACTTTTATAATATCGGCGGCACTTCCTTGAATAGGTGCATTAATAGCATTACGTTCTGCATAACCACGAACGACTGCATTACGCGAGTTAATGTCCGGCAAGAAGCGTTTCCGATGGAAGATTGTCTCTACATAACCTTTTTCGCGAGCTATTTGTATGCTTTTATCCATATAAGCCTTCACTCCCGGATACGTCTCAAAATAGCCGTCGATTAATTCTTTGGCTTCTTTACGGTCTACATTCATCCGTTCGGCAAGACCGAATACGGATATACCATAAATGATACCGAAATTAGCAGTTTTAGCTTTGCGGCGCATATCCGATCCTACTTCTTTCAGATCAATATTATAAATCTTGGCTGCTGTAGCAGCATGGATATCATAATTACTGAGAAAAGCGTCAATCATATTCTTATCTTCACTGAGGTGTGCCATGATGCGTAACTCAATCTGAGAATAGTCGGCAGAGAAGAAAAGGCTACCCTCATCGGGAATGAATGCTTTGCGAATCTCTTTACCGTTTTCATCGCGGATAGGAATGTTTTGTAAATTCGGATTACTTGAACTAAGTCGTCCGGTAGAGGTTACCGTTTGGTTGAAAGACGTATGTACCCGTCCCGTACGAGGATTGATAAGTTGGGGAAGCGCGTCGATGTATGTTCCCAGTAACTTCTTCAATCCGCGGTGTTCCAAAATCTTTTCCACTATGGGATGTTTGTGGCGGAGGCTTTCGAGTACTTCTTCCGATGTAATATACTGACCGGTCTTCGTCTTTTTGGCTTTCTCTACAATCTTTAGTTTATCAAACAAAATCTCTCCGACTTGTTTCGGGGAAGCAATGTTGAATGATTCCTTTGCCAATTGGTAGATTTCTTGCTCAATGTTTTGCATTTGGGCTGTGAAATGAGCTGACGACTGTTTAAGTGCTTCTGTATCCAGCAATACTCCATTACGTTCTATATTAACCAATACCGGTACAAGAGGCATTTCAATGTCATAGAATAAACGTTCAGCATCGTTAGCTTTCAACTCTTTTTCGAGAACATTCTTTAGTTTCAGTGTCACATCTGCATCTTCACACGCATAACGGTAAACGTCTTTAGGTGACAGATCACGCATATTTTTCTGATTCTTTCCTCTCGGACCAATAAGCTCATCAATATGGATAGTTTGATAATGGAGATAAATTTCTGCCAGGTAATCCATTCCATGTCGAAGTTCCGGTTGAAGAACATAATGGGCAATCATTGTGTCGAAGAGCGAACCTTTTACTTCTACTCCATAATTTTGGAGAACGATCATATCATACTTGATATTCTGTCCGATTTTCAAAGAATCTTCATTTTCATAAACCGGACGGAACTCATTGACTATTTTTAACGCTTCGTCTCGTTCCGATGGAACTGGTACATAAAAAGCTTGATTTTCTTCGATAGAGAAACTTATTCCTACTAGTTCGGCATCCATTGGTTCGGTTCCTGTAGTTTCCGTATCTAACGAAAGAATTTTAGATGTAAGTAACTTTTGAATAATTTTACTTCTTTTCTCTTCTGTATCAATGAGTTGATAATCGCATCCTAGCGTTTCTAACGTATCTAGATTTGTTTTTTTTGAATCATCCGTCTCGTTGCTCGTGAAATTCGCAAACAAATCGCCTTGTACGGGCCCTTCTTCGTCGGGAAAAGAGGAAGAGGAGAGAGGGGACTTTTACTTATTGTTTTATTTCCATTTGCCGTTTCACTTCCGAAGTTCTCTTTTTTGAGGACACGGTCGATGAGAGTTCTAAATTCCAATTCCTCAAAAATCTGACGAAGTGAATTTTCGTCTACCTGTTCGCGAACGAGTGAATCCATTTCAAGTTGGATGGGAACATCAATTTTGATCGTTGCCAGAAATTTGGAGAAAGTGATCAATTTCCGATTCGTTTCCACTTTTGTTTTCAAAGCTCCTTTCAGTTGATCGGTATGCTCCAAAAGATTTTCGATACTTCCGAATTCGGCAATCAATTTTTGGGCTGTCTTTTCTCCGACTCCGGGGCAACCAGGAATATTATCCGATGAATCACCCATCAGACCAAGCATATCTATTACTTGGGCAGGAGATTGAATGTCGAACTTAGCTTTTACCTCTTCGATACCCATTACTTCAAAACCGCCGGTATGTTTAGGGCGGTACATGATATATGGTCCGTTACCAACTGACCGTAATCTTTATCAGGGGTCATCATATAAGTAATGATACCTTGCTTTCCGGCTTTGGTAGCAAGAGTTCCGATCACATCATCAGCTTCGAAGCCTGCAACTTCAAGGATAGGTATCCGATAAGCACGAATGATATCTTTAATAATAGGTACGGATAGGCGAATGGCTTCCGGAGTTTCTTCTCGCTGTGCTTTATATTGCTCAAAGGCTTCATGGCGAAAAGTAGGACCGGCAGGATCGAAAGCTACTCCTATATGACTAGGATTCTCTTTCTTCAGCACTTCCTCAAGCGTATTGACAAATCCGAGGATAGCTGAAGTATTGAATCCTTTGGAATTAATTCTAGGGTTTTTAATAAAGGCATAATATGCCCGATATATCAGTGCGTAAGCGTCTAAAAGAAATAATTTATTGTCTGACTCCATAGATTTATTTAATTTTTCATGGTAAAAGTACAAAAAAATACCGTATTAAACGTTTTATTATTACATTTGTACTCAAATTGTGTGTGAATGGATAGTATCACTTGCATCAAAAAACCAATAACGACTGAACTTGAGGATTTCAGAGACCTTTTTGACAGTTCTCTCTCTAGTTCGAATGCATTGCTCGATAGTGTAATAGCTTATATACGTCAGAGGAATGGTAAGATGATGCGTCCTATTCTCGTCCTTTTAGTTGCACGTCTCTATGGTGAAATCCGTCCGAGTACTCTTCATGCAGCTGTATCTTTAGAACTTCTTCATACTGCCAGTTTGGTGCACGATGATGTAGTGGATGAGAGTACCGAGCGTCGGGGACAACTTTCAGTGAATGCTGTTTTTAATAATAAGGTGTCGGTATTAACAGGAGATTACCTGTTAGCTACCAGTCTGGTTCATGCTGGGCTTACTAAAAGTCATGATATCATACAAGTTGTGTCTTCGTTGGGACAGGATCTTGCTGAAGGAGAGTTGCTTCAGTTGTCGAATGTAAGCAATCACAGTTTTTCCGAAAAGGTCTATTTTGATGTGATTCGTAAGAAAACGGCAGCTCTTTTTGCTGCTTGTACAAAAGCGGCAGCTTATTCAGTAGAAGTAGGAGAGGAGGATACTGAATTTGCCCGTCTATTGGGTGAATATATAGGTATTTGTTTTCAAATTAAAGACGATATTTTTGATTACTTTGATAGCAAAGAGATAGGTAAACCGACGGGTAATGATATGCTTGAGGGAAAACTTACTTTACCGGCTTTGTATGTGTTGAATGCAACTCAGGATGCGCGAATACGTGAAATTGCATTTAAGATAAAAGAGGGTACAGCCAGTATGGAAGAAATAGCTTGTTTGATTTCGTTTACCAAAGAAAATGGGGGAATTGAATATGCTATTCAGACAATGAATGCATATAAGCAAAAAGCTCTTGATTTGTTAAGTATATTACCAGATTCAGAGGTGCGGGTTGCTTTGGAGACTTATCTGGATTATGTAGTCGATCGTGAGAAGTGATCATTTCCTGAATTTACTCAAAAGCGAATAGCATAAAATTAGTTGTTCCCAATCCTCTATTCTATCTGATTTTATAGCTCTTCCGATCAGACAACTTTTATCTATTTCTTCTGGAGTACTGAGGACTTCAGCACAAAAAGTGTTTGCTTGTTCGATATATTCCCAAGTTTCCTCTCTAGTAATATACCCACATTCATTTGCTGCACGAGCAATTGTGACTGCTAATCCCATATCACATCCGATAATTCCCCTTTCAAGATCATTAATCCAAATGATTGGATCTCTTCTTTCCTCTGCGTATTTTACGAAGTTATATAGATTCTTGCCTTGTTGAACAAACCGTTCTACTCCGAAAAAGCGTTTACGTATTATTGTTTCAAACTCGTTCAAATTGTCTGTTGATAGCAAAAAGGGAGTTTGTATAGCATAAGATATTCTGTCTCCTTCGTTCATCAGGAATTGTAACATATTGCAGGTCGAATCAGTATCAACACAGTTGAATTTATTGGCGAGAAGTTTGATTACTTCTTGTTTGGGTAATCCTGTCTCAATACTATTGAGGCAAAAGTTTTCAAGTGTAGCATGCATATAGCCGATACGTAATCCTTGTTTTCTCTTTGTATTGAGAATCAGATTTAAAGGGTTATAGTTATATCGTAAGGTCTTTAAGTGCATTTTCATCAATATACTTCTTATTATAATATGGTATAGGATTTATTGAAAAGCGTGAGAACTGCCACTTGATATCTTTCCTGGGGCTTCGGCAAGCCGTTATGACGATACAAGCAACAGTCCCACGCTCCATTCGATATATAACAAAAATGTATACGTGAAGGTGCGTGAGACCCGTTTGCTTATCACCGCTCATAACTTTGAATTTTGCCGAATTCCAGGAGTAGGTAATAAATAAAACGTTCTCTAATTCAATTAGTTATACCAAAATGTAATAACTAAATGTATCACAAAGATAGTGAAAAAGTAAATAGTAACAATAAGTAATTTTAGTTTTTCTTAAATAAATACTACTGCCCAACATTCGTTATAAATACGAATGTTGGGCAGTAGTTATATTTAAATTGTAAATGTGACTTTTAGAAAAATCTAATTTCTTCGCCTTTGATATCAGAAAGCAGAAGGTTTGCTAACCGACTTGTTCCTAGACGGAAAAGTTGATTGTTTAACCATTCTTCGCCAAGAATTTCTTTGACGATCGTATAGTAAATGAGTGCATCATTTACGGTATTGATACCTCCGGCAGGTTTGAATCCCACTTTATTTCCTGTTTTCTGGTAGTATTCTTTGATAGCTTCGCACATCACATACGCGGCTTCAGGTGTAGCGGCAGGCTGTTGTTTTCCGGTTGATGTTTTGATGAAATCTGCGCCTGAGTACATGGATAGGATAGAAGCCTTTTTGATATTGGAAGCGCTTTTCAAAGCGCCTGTTTCAAGAATCACCTTGAGATGGTGGTCTTTGCAAGTCTCTTTCAGTTCTTGGATTTCGTCGCACATTGTTTCATAATCACCATTCAGGAATTCGCCTACGGAAATTACGATATCTATCTCGTTTGCTCCGTCAGCGATAGCTAATGCAGTTTCTGCAATTTTCACCTCAATGAAGGTCTGAGACGATGGAAAACCTCCTGATACACAGGCAATATTAACATCTTCTACTTCTAATGTATTCTTGGCAATAGCGGCGAAATTAGGGTATACACAGATAGCGGCTACATTCTTCAGGTCGGGAAACTCATCATCGAATTGATTCACTTTTTCAGTAAAGCGCATGACACTTTCATCGCTGTCCGTAGTGTTCAGTGTAGTCAGATCAATACAGTTGAATAGGAGTTTTTTAACCTCTTCTGTATTGTTTATCGGCACTGTATTCTCAATCAGATCAGCTACGCGAGCTTGTATATCTGCATCATTTAGATTGGTGTTGTATTTCGCCAAAGCGATTTCATACTTACTAGGTTGTGAGTTATTCTCTTCCATGATCGTTCAGTTTTGGATTATTAATATGTCTTTTATTGTCTCTCTTTGTTTTCTTTTCCAGACTTTTCTGGAAAGCTTCAGTAACATTGACTCCTGTTTGGTTAGCAATGCAAAGAAGTACCCATAAAATGTCGGCTATTTCTTCATCAATGTTGTCTTTTTCACCTTCTTTGAAGGATTGGTCACCATATTTCCGTGCCATGACACGCGCTAATTCTCCTACTTCTTCGGTCAGGACAGTCATATTGGTTAATTCGCTAAAGTAACGGACACCATATGTTTTTATCCATTGGTCTACTTGCTTCTGAGCTTCTTCCAGAGTCATAATATAATGGTTTAAGTGGTTTGAATCATTGATAGGAAGGTGTTGGTTCCTCTCATCACAGATTGATTTTATTCTTTATTTTTAGTGTCCATACATATAGTAACAGGACCATCATTTAAAAGTTCAACTTTCATGTCTGCACCAAAAGTTCCTGTACCAATTTCTTTTCCTAATGCACCGCTCAGATCTTTACAGAATTGGTCATAGAGTGGGATAGAGATCTCCGGTTTGGCAGCTTTGATGTACGAGGGACGGTTTCCTTTTTTAGTGGAAGCATGTAAAGTGAACTGACTGATAACTAAAATTTCACCTCCATCTTCCAGTATAGATTTATTCATAACACCGTTCTCATCATCAAAAATGCGAAGGTTTACTATCTTTTTGCAAAGCCAGTCGATGTCTTCTTTTCCGTCAGTTTCTTCAATTCCAACTAATATTAGCATTCCTTTACCGATAGAGGACTTACAGTGTTTATCAATGGTTACTGAAGCATGACTAACACGTTGAATTACTACTCTCATTGATTCTTTTGTTATTATTTACAGAAGGCAAATTTACGAAATTCGGTAAATAAAATGATGGAATAGAGGGAATATTATTCTCGTTATACCTGTTTGAAGATTCAACCTCAATATCTCTGATAGTGTAAACCTCTGGTTAGGCAAATTAAGAAAGGCTTTAAGTTAATTACTATCCTATACGATGAATAAACTCCGTTTTACTAGAGTGTATTTCTTGGTATTGTCCTTAATATTGAAGAGCAGAGCCCTGTGATCGAGGTATAATACTACTTTACCCGTTTATGTAAAAGTGAATTCAGGTACTAAATATTCTGGTTTAATCCCTCCTTGACGATTTTGGCTTTTGATTCACCGATGATTGTAGATATATCCTCTAATGACGCTTCTTTTATTCGTTTTACACTCTTAAATTCTTTCAATAAAGCTGTTTTTGTCTTTTCCCCGATACCTTTAATGGTATCTAATGCAGAAGCTACTTGTCGTTTGCTGCGTTTATCCCGATGGAAAGTAATAGCAAAGCGGTGTACTTCATCCTGTATTTGAGTGAGTAGACGGAATAGGGGACTATGCTGTTTGATTCCGATGGTTTGTGGTGGAAATCCAAACAATAATTCTGAAGTACGGTGACGATTATCCTTAGCTAATCCAGCGATAGGTATATTCAATTTTAATTCATCTTCAATAACCTCTCTAACAACCTCCATTTGCCCTTTACCACCATCGGTAATAATCAGGTCCGGAAGCGGTGATTGCTCATCAATGGCACGTTGATAACGTCTTCTTACTACCTCTTTCATTGAAGCATAATCATCAGGTCCCACTACAGTTTTTATATTGTATTTCCGATAATCTTTTTTTGATGGTTTGGCTTTTTTGAATACAACACAGGCCGCTACAGCGTCCGAACCTTGTATATTGGAGTTATCAAAACATTCAATTTGCATGGGCAATCTATTTAAATGTAGTTCTTGCTGTATTTCCTTCATTAAACGCATACTTCGCTGTTCCGGATTGAGCTTTTCTGCTTGCTTCAAACGGTCAGCTTTATATTGCTTTACGTTCAAAATCGAAAGTTCTAATAGTTTCTTTTTATCTCCTCGCTGAGGAACGGTGAAATTAACGTTATTCAGTTTTATATCCAACTCAAACGGAATAATAATTTCCCGAGACAGGCTTTTATAACGCTCCCGCATCTCAATGATACCGAGTGTTAATAGTTCCTCTTTTGTTTCGTTCAGTTTCTTTTTATATTCGAAAGTAAATGCCTGATTAATGGCACCATTTGTAATATGTAGATAGTTAATGAAGGCTGAATTGGAATCATCTTCTTCAATAGAAAAGACATCGATATTATGCAGAACAGAGCTAACCACTTCAGATTTTGAACGATAATTTTCTATCAAAAGGTATTTCTCCTTCATCTTTTGTGCCTCTTCAAACTTCATCTCACTTGCTAGCTCTTGCATTTTTTCTAGTAGCATGCGACTAATATCCTGAGTATTTCCCTTTAAAATCTCTTTGATTTCATCGATATTCTTTAGATATTCCTCCTGTGATTGTAGTCCAATGCAAGGGCCGGCACAATTTTTAATGTGATATTCTAAGCAGACATTGAATTTACCAGCCCGAATATTTTCAGGAGTAAGATTCAGATTGCAGGTGCGTAATGGATATAGGTGTTTTATCAAATCGAGTAGAGCATACATAGAAGGGATATGGCTGTATGGGCCATAATAGGAAGAACCATTTTTGATAATCTTTCTTGTTTTGAAAACCCTGGGAAAATACTCGTTTTGTACACATATTGAAGGATAGGTTTTATCATCTTTCAATAATACATTGTAGCGAGGTTTATATTTCTTTATCAGGTTATTTTCCAATAATAGTGCATCTTCTTCTGAATTGACAACGATATAACGGATATCAGCAATTTTGCTAACCAATACACGAGTCTTACCCGGTTCGTGTTCTTTGCTAAAATACGAATAGACCCTTTTCTTTAGGTTTTTAGCCTTTCCAACGTATATAATAGTACCTTCGGTATTTAGATACTGGTAAATACCTGGCTTTTCTGGAAGATTTGCTACAATACCTTTCAGGTATTCGCTGGTTGAGTTTGCTGAATTTGTATTCATAATCTTTAGAGATGAAGTACTGAAATAAAAAGGGCGTAGCTATACAGCTACGCCCTGCAAATATAATCAATAAGTTTATAATGACAATACTGATTCTACTTCTACATCTTCTCCGAACATTGAGATTCCATTCAAATCTTTTAGTTCGACGATGAAGTTCACATATACTTTTTTAGGCTTTAAGTTTTTCACAAGTGCACAAGCTGCTTTCATTGTTCCTCCTGTTGCTAATAAGTCGTCGTGCAGAAGTATTATATCGTTCTCGTCGATTGCGTCTTTGTGAATTTGTATGGTGTCTTTTCCGTATTCTTTATCGTAGCTTTCTTGAAGAGTTTCTGCTGGAAGTTTTCCCGGTTTGCGGATTGGAACAAATCCTGCATTTAAGCGAGTAGCTAGTATAGGTCCCATTATGAATCCTCTTGATTCTATACCTACTACTTTAGTAATGCCTTTATCCTTGTACATATCAAACATGATATTGGATAACTCTTGTAAACACCAAGGATCTTTAAATAGGGTGGTTACATCATAGAACAAGATTCCCGGGATGGGGAAGTCTGGTATTTCACGAATACTTTTGATTAGCGTTTCTTTGCTCATAATCATTGTTTTATGTCGTTTCTTTAATTCTTTTGTTTCACGTGAAACGTTGCCACTTATCGTCCTGAAAGTACCAACAATACGTTGATGTCGCTTGGTGATACTCCTGGAATCCTGCTTGCTTGGGCAATTGTTTCCGGATCTATTTTAACCAACTTTTGACGAGCTTCCGTAGATAGAGACTGGATAGAAGCGTAGTCAAATTTGCCTTTGATTTTTATACTTTCTAAGCGAGCAAGTTTTTCTGCAATCATACGTTCTCTATCGATGTAACCTTGATATTTTATTAATATCTCAGCAGCTTCAAGGATTTCTTCTTTGCGGTCCGATAACATTGCTGTTACTCTATCCAATTCTTTTTGGAATGCAGGAACATATTGTGCTATGTTTTCAATTGTCACTTGCGGACGGTTTAGAATTTCTATCAACTTGCATCCTTGACGTAGGGGAGTTGTTCCTATCTTTTCGAGTCCATCATTAATTAATGCCGGTTTCATCGAATAACTATGTGTGAAAGCTACGATTTGATCTATAGCTTCTTTTTTACTCTTGAGCAGATTGTAACGTTCTTCCTTGACTAATCCTAGTTTATATGCCCGTTCGGTAAGTCTTATATCCGCATCGTCCATGCGAAGAAGGATTCGATATTCTGCTCGCGAGGTAAACATACGATAAGGCTCGTCTACACCTTTGGTCACAAGATCATCGATCAATACACCAATATAAGCTTCGTCACGTGCAAGTGTAAAAGGTTCTCCACCATTACAATTGATGTGCGCATTGATGCCGGCAATTATACCTTGTCCGCCTGCTTCTTCATAACCGGTAGTTCCGTTCACTTGTCCGGCAAAGAATAGATTTTTAATAATCTTCGATTCCAACGAATGTTTGAGTTGGGTAGGATCGAAGTAATCGTATTCGATGGCATATCCCGGTCGGTAGATTACTAAATCTTTAAAAGCCGGAATCTTTTTTAGTGCGGCGATTTGTATATCCATTGGAAGGGAAGAGGAGAAACCGTTAAGATATAACTCTTGTGTTGTTTCCCCTTCCGGTTCCAGAAACAATTGGTGCTGGTTTTTATCCGGAAAAGTAACGATCTTCGTTTCTATACTCGGGCAATAGCGTGGCCCGATACTTTGTATTTGTCCGTTGAATAGAGGAGAATCCGGTAATCCTTCACGAAGAATGTGATGTACCTCTTCATTGGTATAACACGTCCAGCATTGCAGTTGTTTTAAATGCCTGACACTGGTATTCATGAATGAAAACTTGTGGAAGTCAGCTTCCCCTTCCTGTATTTCCATTTGATCAAAATGAACACTACGAGCATCAATACGTACTGGTGTACCGGTTTTCATTCTACCATAATTGATGCCATGACGAGCGATGGATTCGGTGAGTTGGTAAGAAGCCGGTTCGGCCATTCTTCCACCCGGAAGTTTGTGACGACCGACGTGCATAAGGCCGTTAAGGAAAGTTCCTGCCGTAAGTACTATACATTTGGCTTTGAAAGTAACGCCCCAGGCTGTAACTAATCCGGTAACTTCTCCATTTTCTACGAGAAGCTCGCATACTGTATCTTGCCAAATATGAAGATTGGGAGTATTTTCAAGTTTTTCACGCCAGGACCAAATGAATTTGGCTCGGTCGCATTGAGCACGCGGGCTCCACATAGCAGGTCCTTTTGAACGGTTCAAGATTCTGAACTGAATGGCGGTTTCGTCAGTTACTATCCCCATCTGTCCGCCGAGTGCATCTATTTCGCGTACTATTTGTCCTTTGGCAATTCCTCCTACGGCCGGGTTGCAACTCATCTGCCCAATCTTGTTCATGTCCATTGTGATGAGACAAGTTTTGGAACCAAGATTTGCAGCGGCAGCTGCTGCTTCGCAACCGGCATGTCCGGCACCAATTACAATAACGTCGTACTTAAAATCCATTCTGTCTTATTTATTATCTAACGCTGCAAAGTTACGGAAAAGTTACGAGAATTGTATCCGCTGCCCGTTTTTGCTTTCCAAAATTGCGGCCAAGGTGTCTGAACGGATAAAAAATCTCTTTAATTTTAAGTTAGAAATATGCAGAATGTCGTTTTCTTCGGAGTAAATTGTGGATGATATTCACTTTCTAATGGGCAATATTTTGAATTTATGATTTTAAATCGTTGTTATTTCTGTCTTTTTGTTACTTCGAACAGGAATGGATTTTAAGAGTAAATAGAAAATTAGTGGAATCTATTTTTAGAAAAGAGAGCTAAGAGTCATTTTACACTTAATTGTCTCCTTTTTCTCTTGATATAAGTCAATAAAATAAGCAATTAACTGTTTTTTAGAATAGGAGCTATTGCATTTTTCCAAATCCGATGTAACTTTGCAGCGTAGTTGTGAAACTACTCTATAGTTTAGTTTTAGATTAAAGAATTTTTAGGTATTAGAAAAGGTGAAAAAGGTATTAAGTATTAGTTTATAAAATTAAGGATTAGATTTAAGATTAGTTTTTAGGTGGCAAGTTAGTTTTTATTAGGTATTTTGAGTAAAAGAGTAGTTTTTCAGGTAACAAGTAAAATGAAGATGAAGAAAAAAGAATCCCATTTATGGGGGATTCTTTAAAGGTGGGGCGGAATTATTCGCTCTTTTTTTGTTTTTAGTCCCTTCTTATTTGTTAGTGTTTTCTTTAAAGCGTTTATCGATTGTCTTTGGTGTGGAGGTATAATAGATATTTTATTCATTAACACTGGTCTTTTTTCTTTTATATATAGCTATTATTTTTGCATTTAGAAACACATGTAAAATTACAACATTTATTTTTTCAGGTGATCACTCTTGTATCCATCAATTTTATTTATCCACAGTCGTAATCTATTATCGAATTGGGATACTCTATGTATTATTTTATTTCATTTTATATATTAATTAAAAAAGAAGAATGAAGTTGTTTTTACGAATAGTTTGGTGTTTATTTGTGATTGAGTTGTAATATTCAAATCTTTCCATAAATGGGTACGATGATGGAATTGTATTTTATAATGATAATCTCTTAAACGCAAAGAATGATGATGAAAAATTAAGTATGGATGTTATTTGTTCTGATTGAGTCGTATTTGGATTATTTTTAGTATGATTTATAAATAATAAGTCCCCTTGTTTCATTCAAAATAGATATGAAACAAGGGGACTTATTATTACAAGATAAAGACTATAACGATGTTACATTATTTTTTATTCTGAAATCTCTCTTGTAGCATTGTCAATGCTTTATCTTCCGCAGCTTCCATGATTTCCCGTTCACCGGGACCTTTGTCGTTGATTCCGCAGAGATGAAGAATACCATGGATAATTACCCGATGCAATTCGTTATCATAAGACGTCCCGAATTGTTCAGCATTGGTTCGTATAGTATCTAGACTGATGAATAAATCGCCAGACAGACGATCTCCTTCGCAGTAGTCAAAAGTAATAATATCTGTGAAATAATCGTGTTGCAGATATTGACGGTTTACTTCCAGTATTTTTTCATCCGAACAAAAGATATAGGCGATTTCACCCAGTCTTTTTCCATAAGAAGCAGCTACATTTTTAATCCATTCTGTTGTTTCCCGCTTCTTGAGATCAGGCATTTTAATGCCTTCCGATTGATAAGTTACAGCCATAATAAAACTGATTTAAAGGAAAAATAAATAACTAATTAAGATTGCGGCAATAATTCCTGAAAAGTCTGCAATTAGGCCGCAGGTAACTGCATTCCGGGTTTTGGTAATTCCTACGCTACCGAAGTAGACTGCGAGGATATAAAATGTAGTATCTGAAGCACCACGTACTACACAACTCATTCGACCGACAAATGAATCGGGCCCCAGCTCTTTCATCGTATCTATCATTAGACCGTTAGCACCACTGCCACTAAGTGATTTCATCAATGCAGTTGGGAGGGCACCTACAAAACTGGTGTCGATTCCAAATAAGCCAACAAAAGACCCGATGGCTCCTACTAGATAATCCATAGCTCCTGAAGTGCGGAATACAGCAATACCGACAAGAAAAGCAACTAGATAAGGAATGATGCGTACTGCTGTTGTGAACCCTTCTTTAGCACCTTCTACAAACGAGTCGTATACATTGATTTTCTTACGGACTCCTGTCAGAATAAACAAAATAATGACTCCGAACAAAATGATATTGGCAATTAACGTAGAATAAGTTCCCATTTCTTCGCGGGAAATATTCAAAAAAAGAAAAATCAGACATGAAAAGAACAGGCAGACGATACCCATTAGTATCAGGATCGGCTTATTGATTAGGTTTATCTTTTGAGTAATGCTGACTGCAATGACTCCTACTAAAGTAGAAATGAATGTACTCAACAATATAGGAATGAATACATCTGTCGGTTGTGCCGCCCCCATCTGTGCGCGGTAGACCATGATACTGATTGGAATAATGATGAGACCGGAAGTGTTGATAACCAAAAACATAATCATTGGATTGGAAGCCGTATCTTTCTTTGGATTCAACTCTTGTAATTCTTTCATGGCTTTCAATCCCATTGGGGTAGCTGCATTGTCCAACCCCAGCATATTGGCAGACATATTCATAAAAATGGAACCTAATACCGGATGTCCTTTAGGTATATCTGGAAACAGCCGACAAAGCACCGGACTGAGAAAACGCGCCAATGAAGTTATTAATCCGCTATTCTCTCCGATTTTCATAATTCCCAACCAAAGAGCTAATACTCCGGTTAACCCCAATGAAATTTCGAAGGCTGTTTTTGAGGCGTCGAACGTAGAGTTTATAATAGCGGTAAATATCTCCGTATCTCCTAGCAACAGCACTCTTGCAAGGGCTATCACAAA
>NZ_BAKK01000026.1 GCF_000614145.1 Bacteroides faecichinchillae JCM 17102
AGATATGAAACGATCATATAATTTTAAACATAGCAGGATCATATGGAAGATTGTGCTGTTACTGATTATGTATTGTAATTGTGTTGTAGTAGAGGTTTCTGCTCAATATAGCATAGAGAATTCATTTTCAGATTATTCTAAGTATATATCTGAGGTTATGGATATTAGTTGGAAACGGTCAAAGACTTTTGTTTGGGAAAGGTCAACGGTTATTTTATCTCAAGGAAAAAGGGGACGAGGTATGGGGGCTGTTTATAGTGGGATGCTGCAGTCAAAAGATGGAAATTGTCTTATATTGTATCCCAACATGAATTTTATGTTGGTTGACAATAAAGAGGTCCCGTGGAAATGGACGGGTGATCCTGTTTTACCTCGAAATCAAATGTTGGATGATCTGCATTGTGCTTTAAAACCAGGTATGGATTCAGATACTATATCGATAGTTTGGGAAAAGTATGTCACTACGTATATAGGAAAAGATACTCCTTTTAATGCAGATACTGTATTTGTATCTCAGATTCCGTTAGAAAATCTTTATCAAGGAAAGTATATGTATTGTACAGGAATTTATGCTTGTAAATGGGGAAGACCGTCTATGATATTTAAATGCTTTTTTACGGAAGAAGGAAAAATGAATGAAGAAAAGTACCTTTCTAAATTTTATAAAGCAGTAAAGTATCGTCGAAATGATAATTGGTCTTATGATAATGAAAAAGCTCAGATGTTACAATATGAACTATATTTAAAGTCTGTGAGATAGTTATGAACAATATAATTTTGTTTTTATTAGTAATATAGAAAGGTGTATTTTTATTGTGAAACGATTATCAATGCTAAGTTATATGTTATTGGTTTGTGTTATATGAATAAATAATTTTTAATAAATATTGTTTTAATAATTAAATAGATTAAAAATATCAAAAAGAATACACGTAAATATTTTTAGGGATTACGCTAATATTATCCGGTATTAACAAAAGAGGAGATGCGTCGTTATGTAGGTAGAAATTCAGATACCCGTTGGCGGAATTAAATTAGCGCATATTTGACTCTTCCAATCGTTTTTTCATTTTTGTAGTAAATATCTTGGAGGATTGTCATTGCCTAATCTTCCCGATGATTCGGGTGAACAATCCTTCTGTTTCTTTCGCATAATTATGTATAATCATAACCTGGTCACACAGCTGCGAGAATAAATTCTCTATCCTTTTTCTTGTTCTGGCAAAGGGAGAGAATGTTGATTTCCATTAGAAAGGAGCTGGAGCTCTTATACGTTTGGTAAACGATCTACTGAAAGAGGCTTCCGAAAATTTGCCTTTGTGGAGTATAGATCCATTATAGACTATTCATGGAACTCTTATTCTAGGCGCTTTTTTCGAGTTTCATATGTAAATCAGAGGTGGGAGTTTACAAACTATCTGAATATACCTTTACGTTGACGATTAATAATGACGGAATAGGAAGATTAGAAGAATAAATCTTCCAATTCCGTTTGTTTTGCAAAATCATAAAGTGTTGTTTTTCGTAACATGCAGAAGCTATTCCAAGCATTCATGATGGCATTGTAATATCTTTGCATTGCATTATATTGCTCTTGTTGAGCGGAAGCCAGTTCATAAACAGATACTTTGCCGGAATGGAACTTTTGTGCTAACAAAGCATATTGTTCCTGAGACAGTTGGTAACTTTTAGTGGCAACGAACCATAAATTCATATTATGATTGTAATCTTCTACTATGTCTTGTATGTCATTGTCAAAATTAGCTTCAGCTTGGTCTATTTCTATCATGCTGTGTTGATAGTTATTTTTTGCCATACGTATTTTGTTACGGTTGATGCCCCATTGAAAGATTGGTATTTGTATTCCTATCATAATTCCTTGTGTATAATCCGGTTTTCTGTAAGCATTTAGAAAATGGTCGGAATATTGGTTTAAACCATAACTTAAGTTAAGGTTACCATTGAAACGGTTATTTAGTTTGGCAGTAAATAATGTTTGTTCAGCCTTTAGCCTTTTTTCTTCTTGTGTTAAAGCAAAGGGACTGTTGTGCCATGCATAAAAGATAGCTAGCTTTTCATCTATTTTCAGTGGTAAATCAAATTCCGGTGTCTGTATTTCCACTTCCTTATCCATCCATTCTGATTTATTGAGAAAGGTTATAAGTTCTCTTAGGGCTTTCTGATAACTTTTGGTAGAACTTTCATAAGCATACTGATTGTTAAGTTGTTGCAACTCCATTTGGTGATATTCGTACTCTGTGAAATAACCATTGTCGAGTAATGCTTTACTGGCAGTAAGGAGAGTATCTGATATTTGGAGATTCTTATAGGATAGTTCAGTAGAAAGTTTGCTTGAAAACAGACTCATAAACAGATTTACCGCTTGTGTCTGAACATTTGCAATCTCTGAGCAATATTGCTTTATTGAATTATTGAGTTGTGCATATTGTATATCCCGTTGTTTCTTGTAGTTATAAAATCCTCCGACAAAAGGCTGTGAATAATTGATGTATAGCGGATTCGTACCAAAGCGATCTCTATGGTTGGAAAATTCACGTAGGTAGTTCAAACGGGAGCTAACACTCAGTTCTCCACCTATAATACCAATCTTTTGTCGGATAGCAATCTCTGTGCTACTACTGTTGGTATAGTCTTCCACATAAGAGTAGTTTCCACTTTCAGCGTTCTGCATTAATTTCTGAGAACGGTTAAAGTTCACAGGGTTTAATGAAAAAGCAATGGAAGGTAGAAATTGTTTCTTGTAGTTATCAAATGCTAATAATGTATTTTCATAAGATAACTTTATTTTTTTTGCTGACGGTGAAGATAAGCACCATTCATTCAATACTTGCTCTAAAGAAATTTGAAATGGCTGTCCATGTAAAAAAGCGGGAACAAATATAAGCCATGCGATTATCCATTTACGGTTCATAGGAACATTTTATTTATTATTTTAGATAGAAGGATCGTTTATATTCTATGGATTGATAGAATTATTCTGATTGTGAAGAAACCAGGTTATAATATTCTCCTTTTCTTTCCATCAGATTGTCATGATTGCCAATTTCTACAATTCTTCCTTGATGCAGAACAACAATCTGGTCCGCATGGCGTATGGTACTTAATCTGTGTGCTACAACGATTACGGTTCTGTTTTTAAATGCGGAATTTAATGCTTCAACAATTTTCTTTTCATTGATGACATCCAGTGAATTTGTGGCTTCATCCAAAAAGAGGAAATCAGGGTCACGATATAAAGCACGTGCTATTAATAATCTTTGTTTTTGTCCTCCGCTCAATCCCCGGCCTTTTTCTCCAATGAAAGTATCAAAACCTTTTGGCATGCCGTTTATTTCGTCTTCGATCTGAGCCATTTTACATGCTTCATGTAAGCGGTCATAATTGATATGTTCGTCATCCAGTACTATATTGGCAAGAATTGTGTCGCTGAATAGTTTACCATCCTGCATCACTACTCCACACATATTGCGCCATGTACGTAAGTTAATACTCGATACGTTCATATTTCCCATTTTTATATCTCCGTAAGTCGGTTTATACAGTCTTACTAATAATTTTAATAAGGTGGATTTTCCACTACCACTTCCGCCGACGATGGCGGTCACTTTGTTCTGTGGGATAGTCAGGAATATATTGGAAAGTACTAAAGGTGAGTTGGGGCTATATTGAAAAATAATGTTTGATAGTGTAATATCCCGACTTTCCGGTAAAATGGAAGTAGCTCCAATGGATAATAACTCTTCTTCATCTTTCAATTGTCTAATTTCATTCATACGTAAGAAACTGATTTTTGCGTATTGAGCGGATACCACGAAGCCGATAAACTGAACCAATGGACCGTTTAGCATGCCGATAATAAACTGTGTGGATATCATGACACCGAAAGTGATTTCTCCTTTAATGACAGCACTGGCACAAAAAAACACAATGCCCATGTTTTTTATATTCTCAATAAACTGTGCTCCAAGGTTTTGCATATTAGTAACATTAAGTACTCTTTTATTGACCTTGTATAGTCTGGCTTGTATTTCTTCCCATTTCCATCTTCTGTGTTTTTCGTAGTTGTATATTTTAATGTCCTGAATGGCAGATACCGTTTCAACCCAATAACTTTGATCTTGAGAGATTAGTTCGAAGTATTCCCAATCCAGCCTTTTTCGGATACGGAGGAAAAGAAGTACCCAAGCTGCATACAGTATTGATCCGGAAAGGAAAATATAAAATATGATGGGATTATAAATTAGCAGAATGACACTGAAAACAATAAAAGTAAGTGTGGAGAATACCAGTGACAAAGAATTATTCATGATAAAGCTTCGGATACGTTCGTGGTCACGAGCACGTTGCAATATGTCTCCTAATAGTTTATTCTCAAAGAAGGTAACCGGAAGTTTCATCAGTTTAATCAAATAATCAGATATAAGAGCAATATTTACCCGTGAGGTGATGTGCAGTAATATCCAGTCACGTATTACATTGAATATTGTGATACTTAATAGGATACATATATTGCCTATCAATACCATGTTGATGAAGTTGATATCAGTTGTTTTAATACCCACATCAATCACAGCTTTTGAAATAAAAGGGAGAATACCTTGGAGCAGTGTAGCTACAAGCATGATAAAAAATATGGTTGCAAAACTATTCTTATAAGGTATAAAATAACGTAGGATGCTTATAAAACTATTTTTTTCCAGTTCTTTTTCGATACTACTTCGTTGAAAATCAATTGTAGGTTCTATTGCTAAAAGTACGCCAATAGATTCTCCCTTTGGATACCATCCCGCCCGGAATTCCTCATGTGTGTATTTTACCCTTCCTTTTGCAGGGTCGGATACCCAAATGTATTTTTTATTGGCATGATAAACTACAATAAAATGGGATTCTTTCCAAAAAATGATAGCCGGGAAAGGGACTTGATTTACTACATCACTCAGTGTACATTTAATAGCTAATGTACGAAGTCCGATACTTTCGGCACCGGTACTTAAATCTAGTAATGATACGCCTTGATTAGTTATCCCACATCGGTCTCTAAGATACTGTAATGAATAAAATCTTCCAAAGTGTTTGGCTACAATTTTAAGGCAAGCCGGACCGCAATCTTGCATATCCATTTGATAATCAACCGGAAATCTGTGTAATATCATTGTGTGTTATGATTTATGTATTATAATTAGAAGTTTTATTGTTCGGCATTTGCCTTTAAATTATCAAATAACCTTTCTATTAGTTTTTTGGGCTTTGTTATAATCTCAGCAGTTCCTTGTGATTCGAAGTCGAGGTCGAGAGTCTTGTTGAAATTAGTTTGTAAGCCATTGGGGAAAGTGATAAGTACACGATATACACTCCCTTCATTGGTAACTCCAGTTGTTGATTGTTTGATTTTATTGGACAGCCGAGAAATTGAACTGACTTTTCCCTTAATGAGCCCATATTCCATATAGGGATAATTGTTCACTTTTACGTTGGCTGTTTGACCGACTTTTACTTTACCGATGCCGAATGATGGAACTATTACTTCACCTATGACATCATTTTGATTTGGAAGTACAGAAAATAGTTCTTGTCCACTTTGTATAAAATAGTTTTCTCTCCAAAACCCTAAATATTCTACTTGTCCATCTATAGGACTTATTTGGAGGTATTGTTTTTTCCAGGCATGAATGATATTTATCAATTGAGACTTATTAGCTGACAACTCTTCTTTTAATCTGTCCAGGTTTTCCTGCTCTTCTAATATGTATTGTTGTATTTGTTGGTTATTTCTTTTGATCTGTGCCATATAAGATAGTTTGTTGTTGTGTAAGTCTTTGTATGTTGCTTGTAAGTCATAAAAGGAACTTCTTTGGCGGTCGTATGTTTGCTTACTGAGTGCTTTGGCATGAGTCAGTATACTGTCTTTGTCTAGCAGTTCCTCTTCGATATTCAATTTATTTCCTTTTAATGCTATTTCTTTATTAAGATTCTCAATGATATTTGCATTAATTTCATTTTGTTGCAAGAGACTGTTACGCATTGTCTGATAAATGTCAGAGTGTATCATCCGGTAGTATCTTGAATGGGTAATGACAAATGAATTGAAGGCTGAACTAATTTCTCCCAATAAAAGTCCGGTTATTATAGGGAAATTTTCCAATTCTTGATCATTATACCTCTTTAATAATGAATCTAAGAACAATACATCTTTATAATTTGCTTGATTATCAAGGTAGGCTACCACTGTACCTTCACTTACAGTGGTTTTGTTATTAACAAGTAAATGCAATTTTCCAGAAGTATTAGCTACTAATCTGACGGGGGCTAACCGTGCAGTGATGGAAATTTGTCCGTCTACAGTTTCCGGATATTTTATAATAAATCCTAATGTAACTATTGCACCCGCAAGTAATAGCGTAAGTATGATAGCGTAAGTTGCACTTCTGGTCGGCATCCTGTCTATAATTGCTTGTACTTCTTCGTTACGTTGTACCTTTTCCTCTACTGTATTGTCTTTCATAGTTTTTATAATAGTTTTGCTGTACAAAGAAAGTACTTTTTAATGTAAAAAACAATAATATCAATAAATATAACATTCTATTTTTTATTTTCTTGCTTATTATATTTTTATTGTTTATCTTTGTTCCCAAGATTATTAACCTTAATAAATCTAATATGAACACGCATTTTTCTATAATAATGCCTACTTATAATCAAGCTTCTTTTATAAGAAGGGCAATATCCAGTATATATAACCAGACGTATAAAAATTGGGAGCTGATCATTGTAAATGATGGATGTACCGATGAAACAGAACTGTATATTAGTGATTTTCTAAATGATGATCGTATTGTATATATTAAGAATGAAAGTAATCAGGGACTGGGGCACGCCCTTAATCAGGGACTTGAGGCAGCTAAACATGACTTGATTGCTTACTTGCCATCTGATGACTATTATTATGAGAACCATCTGGAATCTGTTTATAAAAAATTTGAGGAGAATAATAATATATTTCTTGTATATACAGGAATGAAATTTGATTCTACTGATACATTATATTATACGAATTCTACAGAAAGTAAAGGATTAAGGAAAAACTATTGTTTGCAATTGGTCCAGACTGCTCACAGAAATACGAATAAACGTTGGGTGGAAAGAAAAGAATGGGTGAGTGAAGATTTATTTGCTATGTTTTGGTATAAGTTGACATCTCTTGGAAGTTTCGATATGACGAATGAAATTACTTGTTATTGGACTTCTCATCCTGCCCAGCGTCATCGCTTAATCGGTGAAAAATATGGTGGAGGTTTAAATAAATACAGAAGTCATTATCAGGTGAAGTCTCCGGTTAAAATGCGAGTGTCCAAATATAAATTTGTTGATGAAGAAAAATTATATGCTGATTTTAGAATGGAGTGTCCTCTTTGTGAGTCTCCTTTAAAAATATTGATATTAGGGGAGCTGGCATATAATCCGGAACGTATTTATGCCTTGGAACAGGCCGGGCATAAACTTTACGGACTTTGGATTCCCAATCCGGTGTTTTGTTTTTCTACTGTAGGACCTTTGCCTTTTGGTCATGTGGAAGATATACCTTTCGAAAACTGGAAAGAAAAAATTCAAGAAATAAGACCTGATGTTATTTATGGAATGCTGAATTTTGGCGCAGTTCATTTGGCTTATGATGTAATGAAGTCGTTTCCGGATATTCCATTTGTTTGGCATTTTAAGGAAGGTCCATCTATATGTCTTCGGCAAGGTATGTGGGATAAATTAATATATTTATACACTCATGCTGCGGGAAAGATATTTTTGAATGATACAGTGAAAGCTTGGTTTGAACAGTACTTACCACCCACTAAGAGTTTATCATTTATTATGGATGGTGATTTACCTAAAGGAGATTACTTTAAGAATGATTTTTCTCCTAAATTGTCGGTGCAGGATGGGGCGGTACATACAGTAGTAACTGGAAGGATGATTGGAATATCGGGAGATGATTTGGTATTCTTGGCACAAAATAATATACATGTCCATTTGTATACAGAAAATTATCACAATAATCGTGAAAAAGAGAATCTTCATCGGCTTCGAATGGCTCCAAAGCATTTTCATGTTCATGACCATGTTTCTGCAGATAATTGGACTAAGGAGTTGTCACAATATGATGCCGGATGGTTGCATTGTTTACAAAGTCATAACAATGGTGATTTGTTGAAAGCGTCTTGGGACGATTTGAATATTCCGGCTCGAATCAGTACATATGCAGCGGCGGGATTGCCTGTAATTTTGCGTGATAATTCTGGTCATATTGTAGCTACGCAAGAACTTGTAAAAGCATTGCGTGTCGGTATTCTTTTTGATAATTATTTGAAATTGTGCTCCCAATTGAAGAATGAGATTATGATGAAAGAATTGACAGATAATATGTGTGAATGTAGAAGGGTGTTTAGTTTTGATTATCATGTTCCTCATCTTATTCAATTGTTCAAACATATTATAGAAACTCAAAATGCACAAACTTTATGAATAAAATACTACTTCAGACAGCAAATACCATTGTCGCTAATCTGGCGAATACGGAACAAGTAGGGTTGTTCGATGGGAAAATAGGAGTATGTCTTTTTTTGTATAGATATGCCCGATATTCGGGTAACGGAATATATGAGAACATAGCTTCCAATCTGTTAGATGAGATTTTTGGTCAGTTGAAGCCTGATTTGTCTCCTAGTGCTATAGACGGGGTTGCCGGTATCGGATTGGGTTTAACTAATCTTATAAAAGAGGGATTTCTGGAAGTTGATCCAAGAGAATCTGTATTTCATTATGTTGATGAAGCTCTTTTTCGTGATGTAAGGTCTCCATTAATGAAAGAAATAAATTTCCCGGTTCCCTTATTTTCTTCGGGAATGTATTTACTTTCTCGGATGTCCTGGCGAATGGATGATATAGATAATGTTTGGATTGCCGGTATGATTGAGAATTCACGTTTGATAATAGCAAGTGGCATTAATAATAAACGGAAGTTAAAACTTTCTCTATTGAATTCTATGTTGTATGTGCTTTGTGGTTTTTATGAAAGACTTGAAGTGAATAAAGTAGGAATTAGAACGTTGTTAAATGACATTTTAAATCTTTGTGTTCAGAGCATTGACGGACAGAATTATCAGGATATTGATATCATATTACTCAAACAAACCATAAAGAAACTTCCTGAGGAATTGAAAGTGACCGGTGGACCGGTCTTGGAGAAGATAGATTGTTTGGATTGTTTTGTGGATATGAATACATTGGACGTGTGGTATGATAATGCATGGTGGGGAATATTGTATAATGTGCCTATTCTAGAAGAATTATCCTTCGACGATATAAAAATGTATATAGATAAAAAGATTCAAGGTTCTTTTTATGATATATCAATGATTAATAGTAAATTATCTTCGGCTGGATTATGGTTAATGTCAAAGTAAAAATAGATATGTGTAATTGTATTAATTAAAAATGATCTTATGAAAAAGATTACTCGTGCAAATTTTGAAGGGTTGCGTCAACGTTACCCTGTTTTAAACAAAGAAGAGATGCGTCGTTATGTGGGTGGTAACTCTACCACTCTATACGATGATAGTGATTTGGCACTTTTAAATGTTTATACTTTAGATATAGACATGGATGCTTGTTCGGCTGTTGGAAGTGACAAGGATGATGAAATGGAAGAAGATGTTTGGACATCGGATTTGGGAATTTGCGCATTCTCTGCAGGTGACTATGGCTTTGGTGGTTATAGCTTTTATGGTAACTCTGATGGTAGTTATGGCTATGAGGGGGGACGGCTGGGATGTTGATTATGGGTATCTTGATGAGGTGGTTATCTATGGAAATAAGCCTAATAATGACTATGGTTACTATGGTGGTAGTGCTTATCCCGGGTGGGGCGATGGATATGGAGATGGAGATGGTTATTGGGGAGAGTATTCGTATTCATATGTAATGGATGGGTACTATGGATATGGTGAAGTTGTTGGACCAACTGATTGTGTTGCACAAACTCTTGCTGCTATTCTTGGTAAAGATGCTAATGAGATTGATGCATGGATAAGAAGTCAATATGGACCAAATGGGGTTCCTGGAGATAAATATTATGAAGTGTTAAGTCATTACCTCAATGGTAGTCCCACACCTATTCCTCCTTTTCATTACCAGTATGGAGTTCATCCTCAATTAATAGCTTCCGTAAAAACTTCAAATGGCAATGGACATTCTGTTATTATTATGGAAATTAAGGGTACTGATGTTACTTATTTGGATCCCCAGAATAACAACAGTATTGGTACTTGCAATACTCTCGATATTACCCATTTGTATAGGGTAGATGGAAAGAAATAAATTTGGTAATTCTGGACCATTTGCAAGTATTAAGATAAAAAATGTGTTTAATAATAATTGGTTTTATAAAGCTTAAATGAACTTATGAAAGTATGTAGATTTATATTTCTATTTGTGTTTTGCTTTAATTTCATGGAGATAGAAGTTTTTGCTCAATATGATGTGATGAATTCTTTTTCTGATTATTCTGCTTATTTATCAAAAGTCGCGGATATATCATGTAAAAAACCAAAAGACTTTATTTGGGAAAAGTTAGAAACATCATATAAAACACAGAGTAATTGGGAACAAAAATCGTTTGTTTCCTTTTATGGTGGTAAAATGCAATCAAAAGATGGAGACTGTCTTATATTGTATTCCAACCTTACAGCTGCTTTTTTGAATAAAGCAGAATGTGGTTGCACTTTTATTCGAAGACAGATGGCTTATGATATGAAGAAAGTTTCAGATGAGGCATATCCTTCTGATTTAAGATATTCTAATATAGGAGATAATGTAATTAAAATTACAGATAAGAATGTGCCATTTAATGCTGATACGGTTTTTATAGTACAGTTACCTATTAAAAAGCCTTATTTAGGAAAATACAAATACAGTATGGGAATATATGCTTGTAAATCAGGTCGAGTACCTATAAGTTTTAAATGCTATTTTACTGATAAAGGGGAAATGGAAAAAAGAAAGTTTCTCTCAAAATTTTATAAAACAATAAAGTACCGTAATAATGATAATTGGTCTTATGATTCAGAAAAAATGATGAAAGTACTACACGAGTTGTATCTTAAATCGAAGAAATAGTATGATGCAATATGATTGATTTACTGTGTATATATTAATGTATGCTGTTGGATTAGATCGATGTCTATACTAGAATCATTGGTATAATTATAATGCTTACTTCTTTCATACTAATAATGAAATTATATGAGGTGGTTGAAGTTTATGTAGCTATATCTGTTTTTCTTTAAGAGCGTGTTAGAATTCCCCAAGGTATAAAAAGACCCTTGTTATAGATATCTGTAGCAGGGGTCATTTTGCTGAGAAAAGAGTTTTGATTCATCTCTCTTTATATTATAATGTACTTTATTAAATATTTCCTTAAAATCACAATTTATAATGAAACAAATACCTAAAATTATTCATCAGCTTTGGTCGGACAAAGAGAGACCCTTACCGGAACATTTTCTTAAAATGGCGGATACTTGGAAGTATGATTATTCGGATTGGCAATATATTTATTGGAACGACCATAGGATGAGCTCATTTATATTGGAACATTTTCCGGAATATTTGGATATTTATAATCGTTTTCCTTATAATATACAGCGTTGGGATGCTATCCGGTATTTGATACTCTATGAAATGGGTGGTATGTATGTAGATTTCGATTTCGAATCTTTAAAGCCTATGGATGGATTTCTGTCTGATAAACAGTGCTGCTTTCCACAAGAACCAATATCTCATTGTGGAATTTTTAGGCGGGGATTTATCATTAATAACTCGTTGATGGCATGTGTTCCTAAACATATTTATGTGAAGAAAATTATTGACAAGGTTTTTTCAGAGGAGAATTTGAAACTCTCGTTTACTGCTCGTAATAAGGATGTTGTGTTTGACACAACAGGGCAGTGGGTATTGGTAAATGCTTATGAAAGCTTGTCTGAAGAGGAGAGGAAGGATGTTTATCTTATTTCCCCTTTATATATCAATCCTTTTGATCTTCCTCTTGCGAATATAGCCAAAAAAGGGTGTTGGGATAAACGTCTTGAAGATAGTATAAAAGATGCCTATGCTATACATTATTATTTTGGTAGTTGGAATGATTAACGTGCTTTATAAGTATGAATAAACAATTATTTAAAATTGCTGATATAGTAACTGCCCATTTACAAGATATGAAAAGTATCGGATTGACTGAGGGAAAAATGGGATTGGTTTTGTTTTATTATGAATTTTCTAGATATTTGTCTCTTGAAATAGACAATCATTTGGCGAATAATTTATTGGATGAGGTTTTGAGTAAAGCTGGAAAAGTAGGTAATAATGGTATTGAGCTAGGGCTTGCTGGGATTGGCTGTGGAATAAATTATCTTATTCGTAATGAGTTTGTGGAAGTAACTGAGGATGCTCTTATTGATTTGGAGTACAACCTTTTTTCCGGGGAATCTGTGGATTTTGGCATTAACTTTTCTATGTTATCTCCTGCTGTTTATCTTTTGTCGAAATATGGAGGTAAGGAGATGTTGGGAAATTATGATGTTTATGTGTTAACTCTTTTGAATACATGTAGATATTATTGTTTAAGTATTTATGACAATAAAAAGAAGCCTTTGGATCTGATAAATTCCATGTTATACTTTCTTCTTGAGTTGAAAAAACAAAATGTTCATGTATGGGAAGCTGATAAACTTATCTGGAAAATTTTAACTTATTTGTTGGATTATAAAGATATTGAAAAAGATATATATGGTGATACTGTTATTCTTTTTAATCTGTTGCATCAGATGCCTGATACTACTCCTTTGAAAAAAGAGGTTATGGCTAGATTGAGTAATTTAGAAGATAAAGATTGGAGTATCGAAGCTTATAGAAAAATATTATGGCAACAAATTCTTTTTTCTCAATGGAGTGATAACGCTATCATTCCGGAAGTTGACAAACTTTTGTATCTTATAGATAATGAGATACAAGATTTAAAAGGTATTTGGGTTCCATTAGGTATATACTTGATGAATATGAATAAATTCAAGAAAGTCTAGTATGAAGAAGTATGATTATTTAATAGTTGGTAGCGGATTATATGGTTCGATTGTTGCACACGAATTGACTGCAAAAGGGAAATTATGTATTGTAATTGATAAACGTAGTCATATTGGGGGTAATATCTATACTGAGAAAATGAAAGATATTACAGTTCATAAGTATGGAGCTCATATCTTCCATACTAATAATAAAGTGGTATGGGATTACTTGAATTCGTTTGCAGAGTTTAATAGATATACCAATTCTCCGTTAGCAAATTATAAAGGTGAACTGTATAATTTGCCTTTTAATATGAATACATTTTATCGGATGTGGGGAGTGAAGACGCCTACCGAGGCTTTAGAGAAAATAGAATCTCAGAAGAGAGAATCGGGTATTGGTGTTCCATCTAATTTAGAAGAACAAGCTATATCTCTTGTGGGAAAGGATATTTATGAAAAGTTGATAAAAGGATATACGGAAAAACAATGGGGAAAGAAGGCTGTTGATCTTCCGGCTTTTATCATTCGGCGTTTACCGGTGCGTTTTACTTTTGATAACAACTATTTTGATGATAGATATCAGGGAATTCCAATAGGAGGATATACTCCTATCATTGAAAAGATGTTGTCGGGAAGTGAGGTTGTATTGGATACTGATTATTTTTCTGATAAAGAATATTTGGATAGTTTAGCAGATACGGTGGTTTATACAGGAGAGATTGATCGGTATTTCGATTATTGTTATGGTGCTTTGGAATATCGCAGTTTGCGATTTGAAACGACTGTGTTAGAGAATCAATCTAATTTTCAAGGTAACGCGGTAGTTAATTATACCGATTCGGAAACTCCTTATACCCGGATTATTGAACATAAACATTTTGAATTCGGTCGTCAGCCGGTTACTGTGATTACTAAAGAGTATCCTTTGACATTTCAATTAGGTGATGAACCTTATTATCCCGTTAATAATGATGAGAATAATGCTCTTTATGAGAAATATAGTGAGTTATCACGACAACAGATAAACGTGTATTTTGGCGGGAGACTGGCTGAATATAAATATTATAATATGGATCAGGTTATTGAACATGCATTGTGTCTAGTAACTTTATTGGAACTTAAAAAATAGTATTTTATAGGGAGTATGTAACCTTTATCGTTTGTTTCTAGTAACAATTCAAGTCGTTTAATTTTCATTCTTATCGTACAAATCAATGCCTATAGGGAGATTTGAGCTTAAGTTTATCATAAGTTTTTAGGTATTGATGTTCTCCATTTCTTTTATGAACTTTGTGAAAGTATAAAGTGTTCTTAATAGAATGAGACAATTAAAGTGTTCTATTAGAAAAAGAAAGGAGAACAAATGAAAAAAATTGTATTGCTTCGTCATGGAGAAAGTGTATGGAACAAGGAAAACCGTTTTACGGGGTGGACTGATGTAGACCTAACCGAAAAAGGAATTGAAGAAGCCAATAAAGCGGGAATTACTCTCAGAGAATATGGTTTCAATTTTGATAAAGCTTATACTTCTTATTTGAAACGTGCGGTGAAAACACTGAACTGTGTGTTGGACGAGATGGATTTGGATTGGATTCCGGTAGAAAAGAGCTGGCGATTGAATGAAAAGCATTATGGGGACCTTCAAGGATTAAATAAAGCAGAAACAGCGGAAAAGTATGGTGAAGAACAAGTCTTGATTTGGCGCCGTAGTTATGATATTGCTCCCAATCCGTTATCGGAGAGTGATCTAAGGAATCCACGCTTTGATTATCGTTATCACAAAGTGCCGGATACAGAGTTACCTCGTACGGAATCTCTGAAAGATACGATAGATCGTATTATGCCTTATTGGGAATCGGATATATTTCCTAATTTAAAAACGGCAAATACTTTATTAGTGGTTGCACATGGTAATAGTTTGCGAGGGATTATCAAACATCTGAAGCATATATCTGATGAGGATATTGTAAAACTGAATTTGCCTACAGCTATTCCGTATGTTTTTGAGTTTGATGAGAACCTGAAAGTCGCAAATGATTACTTTCTGGGAAATCCGGAAGAAATAAAAAAACTGATGGAAGCTGTAGCCAATCAGGGAAAGAAAAAATAGCATATAAGATATTTTGCCTAAACTAAATTATTTTTATTATGAGTAAAATTATAGATTTACTGGGTAACAAGGCCAGTTATTATTTGGATCATACTTGCAAGACTATTGATAAGTCGTTAATTCATGTTCCTTCTCCGGATACAGTTGATAAAATCTGGATTAATTCTGATAGGAATACGAGAGTATTAAATAGTCTTCAAACTATTTTAGGACATGGACGGTTGGCGAACACCGGTTATGTATCTATTTTGCCTGTCGATCAGGATATAGAACATACTGCAGGGGCTTCTTTTGCTCCCAATCCGATTTATTTTGATCCTGAAAATATAGTAAAATTAGCTATTGAAGGAGGTTGTAATGCTGTGGCTTCTACCTTCGGTATTTTAGGAGCTGTGGCTCGAAAATATGCGCATAAAATACCTTTTGTGGTAAAACTGAATCATAATGAGTTATTGTCTTATCCAAATACTTATGATCAAGTTCTTTTCGGAACAGTAAAAGAAGCTTGGAATATGGGTGCTGTAGCAGTGGGGGCTACAATTTATTTTGGCTCCGAACAGAGTCGTCGTCAATTGGTGGAAATCGCTGAGGCTTTTGAACATGCTCATGAGTTGGGGATGGCAACTATTCTGTGGTGTTATTTGCGTAATAGTGACTTTAAAAAAGACGGAGTTGATTATCATTCTGCAGCTGACCTTACGGGACAGGCCGATCGTCTGGGAGTTACTATCAAAGCTGATATTGTGAAACAAAAACTTCCGACTAATAACGGTGGATTTAAAGTTCTTAATTTCGGTAAGGTAGATGAACGAATGTATACGGAATTGGCTTCCGATCATCCAATTGACCTTTGTCGTTATCAGGTAGCGAATGGATATATGGGACGTGTCGGACTGATTAACTCTGGTGGAGAATCCCATGGAGCTTCTGATTTACGAGATGCTGTTATAACTGCTGTAGTAAATAAACGTGCAGGGGGTATGGGATTGATTAGTGGACGTAAAGCTTTCCAGAAGCAGATGAATAAGGGAGTGGAATTGTTGAATGCTATTCAGGATGTATATCTTGATCCGGCAATTACTATTGCTTGATTTTTAGAAAACTATTAATCCTTCGTTAATGGCGAAGAAAGGTATTTAAAGAGTTTAAAATCAGCATGATCATTATATTAAAATATGTGAGATTGTTAATGGTGATGTGAGTGCTGATGTGGCTACTTGTCCGTTAAGCGCAATCAAAGGATTACTGAATCATCCGCTTACGGATGCAGGATTGAAGAAATTTCTGGAAGATTATAAAAAGGTGAATGGATAGTTTAATATTGAATGTTATTGGGCGCGGATTTTGTATTATTCGCGCCCAATTGCAATTATTTGTTTGATATGAATAGATTTACGGTAAGGTAACTTGAAAATGTGGATTAGGAATATGCTGCGTATGGATAATAAAGATCATCTGGTTTAAAATATCCGGATGTTCTGCAGCTATGTTATTATCTTCGTGGATATCTGTTGCGAGATTATATAAAAAGGGTTCCCCTTTTTTAACTACTAACTTCCAATTTCCCATTCGTACTCCTATTTGGTCTGTTTCGTTAAATTCCCAATATAAAAAGCCATGTTCTTTTTGCCCTTTCTTACCCAATAAAGTAGGAGCGAAGGATATTCCGTCAAAGTAGTTGATTACTTTCTTGGGATTGGCATATTTCGTTTCATAGTCTTTTACACCAATTAATTCGCAGAAAGTAGGCATTATATCGTAGAAAGCACAGATATGGTCATTTACGGTACCTGCAGAAATGTGTCCCGGCCAACGGGCAATAAATGGTATACGGATTCCTCCTTCATAGCATTGTCGTTTTAATCCGCGTAATTTGCCATCTCTGCCAAAGAAAGTCGGATCTGCACCTCCTTCTTCATGAGGGCCATTGTCACTGGAGAAAATAACTAATGTGTTTTTGTCCAAACCTTTTTCTTTCAATTTTTCCAGTATTTCTCCGACGTAATAGTCCAATCGGGTAATCATTCCGGCGAATTGTGCGTGTACGTGGGTAATTGCATTGTATCTGGAACCTTCTTGTCCGCCAAAGCTTTTATCCGGATTAAATTTTGCTTTATATCCGTTTAGGATGGAATCTTCCGGCTGAACTAGCTCTGCGTGGGGTAAAGTATAGGTAAATACTCCAAAGAATGGTTGTTCACCATCTTGCTGATCCAACCATTCCATCGCTTTTTGATGGATTATATCAGCGGAGTATTGTGGTCTTTTGTGATAATCGGGACCATACATCGGATATTTGATATTTTCATCCATGACAACACGTACTGTGCCTGTATCTCCCAATGCTTTGCTATATCTGTTTAGAAAATTAGGATAATATAAATGTGCTTGAAATTGGCAGATGTAACCGAAATATTCATCAATACCCCGTTTGTCGGGTGTAGAACAAGATCCTTCATAGCCTCCTGCCCATTTACCGAACATACCGGTAGTATATCCGTTATCTTTCATTATCTCGG
The DNA here is from genome assembly GCF_000614145.1 of Bacteroides faecichinchillae JCM 17102. Taxonomy (GTDB): domain Bacteria; phylum Bacteroidota; class Bacteroidia; order Bacteroidales; family Bacteroidaceae; genus Bacteroides; species Bacteroides faecichinchillae. The sequence goes on from NZ_BAKK01000026.1 coordinate 17,763, forward strand.
GTAAAATGACATGATTAGGATCATAAGGATGTTGGCCTACAACGGAATACTCTTTGTTGTTGCCATACATTACAGTGGGTACATTTCTCCAATATTCTTTATTTCCTCTGACTTCGCAATGTCCTGTATGTTGTCCTGTCATGAATGACGCTCTGGAAGGAGCGCTGACCGGGCTACCTGCATAAGCTTGTGTAAATCGCATTCCTTCACTGGCCATTGCATCCAGGTGAGGGGTATTGATGAAAGGTTGGCCATAGCATCCTAAATCTCCATATCCCATATCGTCACAAAGGATAAAAATAATATTTGGTTTAGTGCTATTTTTTTGTGCACTGACGGATAATGTAGAAAGTAATAGTGCGCCACTAACCAGAGAAAGTGATTGATAATTCATAATATTCATTATTTGGAGGTATTTGAAACAAAGATACTATTTTCAACTGAATATTTGTTAAAACTACAATCTTAATTTCTATCTTTGCTCGAAAATGTACGACTATGATAACTGAAGAATTACAGAAAATATATCAAACATATACGGGAGCTCCTGCAGAAACGATTAGCGAGTTACCGTCTTCCGGCTCTAATCGCCGTTACTTTCGTCTTTCAGGTGTACAAACATTAATTGGTGTTTACGGTACTTCTGTTGAAGAGAACGAGGCTTTTATTTATATGGCAGATCATTTCCGGAAAGCTGGGATTCCTGTTCCTGAGGTGTATTGTACTTCAAATGATAAAAATTATTATCTACAGGAGGATTTGAATGATACTCTTCTGTTCAATGCTATAGAGAAGGGGCGTGCCACAAGTGTTTTTTCTGAAGAGGAAAAAAATATTGTTACGTAAAACGATACGTTTGCTTCCTGCTATTCAGTTTGCCGGAGCCAATGGATTTGATTTTTCCCGTTGTTATCCTCAGCCCGAATTCAATCAACGTTCTATACTTTGGGACTTGAATTACTTCAAATATTGTTTCCTTAAGGCTACTGGAATGGAGTTTCAGGAGGATAAACTGGAGGATGATTTTCAGAAAATGAGTGATGTTTTGTTGCGTAGTTCTTCTGCTACCTTTATGTATCGTGATTTCCAAAGCCGTAACGTAATGATCAAAGACGGAGAGCCTTGGTTTATAGATTTTCAGGGAGGACGGAAAGGTCCTTTTTATTATGATGTCGCTTCTTTCCTTTGGCAAGCGAAAGCTAAATATCCTGATAGTTTGCGGAGAGAACTTTTGGAGGAATATATGAATGCTTTGCGAAAGTATAAACCGATTGACGAATCTTATTTCTATAGTCAGTTACGGCATTTTGTGCTTTTTCGTACTTTGCAGGTATTGGGAGCTTATGGTTTTAGGGGATACTTTGAGAAGAAGCCTCATTTTATTCAGAGTGTACCTTATGCTATTGAGAACTTACGGGAATTACTGAAAGAAGACTATCCTGAATATCCATATCTTTGCAAAGTATTGAGAGAATTAACCGAACTGAAACAATTTACTGACGATCTGAAAAAACGGCAACTTACTGTTAAGGTGATGAGTTTTGCTTATAAGAAAGGAATTCCTGATGATCCGACGGGCAATGGCGGTGGATACGTCTTTGATTGTCGTGCAGTGAATAATCCGGGTAAATATGAACGTTATAAACCTTTTACCGGATTGGATGAACCTGTTATTAGTTTCTTAGAGGAAGATGGTGAGATTCTTCATTTTTTGGATTCTGCCTATGCATTAGTAGATGCTTCTGTAAAGCGTTACATGGAGCGTGGATTCAGTAATCTTTCTGTGTGTTTCGGTTGTACGGGAGGGCAACACCGCTCTGTTTATTCTGCTCAACATATGGCTGAACATCTAAATCGTAAATTCGGAGTCAAAGTTGAATTGGTGCATCGTGAACAGAATATAGAAAAGACATTTGAAGCAACAGTATGAAAGCTATGATATTTGCGGCCGGCTTGGGAAGTCGGCTGAAGCCTTTGACCGATACAATGCCTAAAGCCTTGGTCCCGGTGGCCGGATGTCCCATGTTGGAACATGTTATCTTAAAATTGAAAGCATCGGGATTCACTAAGATTGTGATTAATATTCATCATTTTGGGAATCAGATCCTTGACTTTTTGAAAGTTAATCATAATTTTGGGCTTAATATTCTCGTTTCCGATGAGAGAGATTACTTACTGGATACAGGGGGCGGTATCAAGAAAGCCCGTTCTTTTTTTGAGGATTCTGACGAACCATTTTTAATTCATAATGTCGATATTCTTTCGGATATCAATCTGAAAGAGTTATATGACTATCATATTCAAAAAGGTGGCGTGGCAACTTTATTGGCTAGTCAGCGTAAAACCTCCCGTTACTTGCTTTTTGATGCAGAGAAAAGACTTTGCGGATGGATTAACAAGGATACGGCGCAAGTAAAACCGGCGGGTTTTCATTATGACGAGACTCTTTATAAAGAATATGCGTTCAGTGGCATTCATGTGCTTTCACCAGCTATTTTCCGATTGATGGATGTTCCATGTTGGGAAGGAAAATTCTCTATTATGGATTTTTATCTTGCTACTTGCCAAGAGACGGAATATAATGGTTATCTTACCGAAAATTTGCAACTGATTGATATTGGTAAACCTGAAACATTGGCATGTGCTGAAGAATTTATTAACGTATCAAGAGTAAATTAGCTATTTAAAGCGTTTTTTCAGACGCGGATTTTTTAGATTTCAGGAACTAAATCTTTAACTCCGCGTTCCATGTCTGAAAAGTTATGTATGTAGACTTTGGGATATTCTTTTTTATTTCTCTTTCATTTATTTGATATTTTCCGATGAAATCGGTAAAAATGGAGAATATTGGAAATTCATTGGTTATTTGTAGACATCAGTCTTACGATTGCTTCCTATCTTTGCTTTCGGTTATCTAACAAATAATATTATGGAAAAAACAAAGTCTAATTTATGTTATCCTCTCGCCGGAGTAGTAGTTATTGCTTCTCTGGCTTCTTGTAATAGTCAGCAGACTGAGAAACAGAAACCCTTGAACATTGTCTATATAATGACGGATGATCATACTGCTCAAATGATGAGTTGCTATGACAATCGCTATGTGGAAACTCCGAATCTTGACCGTATTGCAGCAGATGGAGTACGTTTTACACAAAGCTTTGTTGCAAATTCTTTGAGCGGTCCTAGTCGTGCTTGTATGATTACGGGTAAACATAGTTGTGCCAATAAATTTTATGATAATACCACCTGTGTGTTCGACAGTTCGCAACAAACTTTTCCGAAGTTATTGCAAAAAGTCGGTTACCAGACAGCACTAGTGGGCAAATGGCACTTGGAAAGTCTGCCATCCGGATTCGATTATTGGAAAATCGTTCCCGGCCAAGGTGATTATTACAATCCAGACTTCATCACACAGAATAACGATACTATTGAGAAGCATGGTTACATTACAAATCTTATAACAGACGATGCCATTGACTGGATGGAGAATCAGCGTAATCCTGGCCAACCATTTTGTTTGTTGATTCATCACAAAGCCATTCATCGGAACTGGTTGGCAGATACTTGTAATCTAGCTCTTTATGAAGACAAGACATTCCCTTTACCGGATAATTTCTTCGACAACTACGAGGGGCGTCCGGCAGCTGCCGCACAAGAGATGAGCATTGTGAAAGATATGGATATGATCTATGATCTCAAAATGTTGCGACCTGACAAGAATAGCCGTTTAAAATCTCTTTACGAGAAATATCTTGGAAGAATGGATCAAGCACAACGAGCAGCTTGGGATAAATTTTATGGTCCGATTATAGATGATTTCTATCAGAAGAGTTTACAAGGAAAAGAACTTGCTAACTGGAAATTCCAACGTTATATGCGAGATTATATGAAGACGGTAAAGTCGCTTGACGATAACGTAGGGCGTGTACTTGATTATCTAAAAGAAAAAGGATTGCTTGATAACACATTGGTGGTTTACACTTCTGATCAAGGTTTTTATATGGGTGAGCATGGTTGGTTTGACAAACGCTTTATGTACGAAGAGTCTATGCGTACTCCGTTAATCATGCGATTGCCGAAAGGTTTTGAGCGTAGAGGAGATGTAACCGAGATGGTACAGAATATTGATTATGCGCCTACATTCCTGGAACTTGCCGGTGTGGAAATTCCAGATGATATACAAGGTATTTCATTGGTTCCTTTATTGAAAGGAGAACATCCGGAGAACTGGCGTAAAGCTCTTTACTATCATTTCTATGAGTACCCCGCCGAACACATGGTAAAACGTCACTATGGTATACGTACAGAACGTTATAAATTAATTCACTTCTACAATGATATTGACTGTTGGGAGCTTTATGATTTACAAGCAGATTCGACGGAAATGCATAATCTCTACGGACAAGCTGAATATGAACCTGTTGTAGAAGAACTAAAAAATGAATTGCTGAAACTTCAGGAACAATATAAAGATCCTGTTCGTTTTTCGCCGGAACGTGACAAAGAATGAATCTTTTGAATTGACCAGATGATAAAATACTTATTTATATTATTAACAGCCGTCCTGTCGCCCCTACTGACAGGATGTGCTGAAGCTAACTTAACACACTCAGTAGCTTTGGTTCCGCGCCCGACACAATTAGTGTCGGGTAGCGGGAACTACCTTTTTTCAGAAAAAACTGTATTTGCAGTAGAAAATAAAGAACAAGCAGAAGTAGTAGAACTATTGACCGGATTGTTCACTCGTGCAGCAGGATTTACGCCGGAAATAAAACTAGGAAGTCAGGAAGGTGATATTCGTTTAATAACGGACACTGCATTGAAAGATGAGGCTTATATATTGAAAGTTTCTCCTAAGGAAGTACTAATAAAAGCTTCCAATGGCAAAGGTTTCTTCTATGCTTTGCAGACAATCCGACAGTTATTACCTTCTAATATTGAAAGCGATCGAGTGACCCATGAAAATATACATTGGGAAATTCCTACACTAACCATTGCAGATGAACCTCGTTTCGGTTATCGTGGTATGATGCTTGACGTGGCACGTTATTTTATGCCTAAAGAAAATGTATTGCGTATCATCGACTGTATGGGAATGCTGAAATTGAATAAATTGCATTTTCACTTGGGAGATGATAACGGTTGGCGATTGGAAATCAAAAAGTATCCTCGTTTGACAGAAGTAGGAGCTTGGCGGGTGGATCGCAAAGATATACCTTTCCCTGCTCGCAGAAATCCGGAACCTGGAGAGCCTACTCCGGTAGGAGGATTCTACACACAAGAAGATATAAAAGAAATTGTTACTTATGCTGCGCAGCGGCAAATTGAAGTGATACCGGAAATCGAGATGCCGGCACATAGTAATGCTGCTCTTGCTTCGTATCCTCAACTGGCTTGTCCTGTAGTGGATAAGTTTATAGGTGTACTTCCTGGTTTAGGAGGAGATCATGCCGATATTATCTATTGTGCCGGAAATGATAGTGTTTTCACTTTTCTCCAAAATGTGATTGACGAAATGGTTACACTATTCCCTTCGCAGTACATTCATTTAGGAGGAGATGAGGCATGGAAAACAAACTGGAAGAAATGTCCACTTTGCCAGTCGCGGATAAAGAAGGAACATTTGGCTGACGAGGAAGATCTTCAAGGTTATTTTATGAATCGAATGGCTGGCTATGTGCGTAGTAAAGGCAAAGAAGTAATGGGGTGGGATGAGCTTACAAATAGCAAGCTTCCCGAAGGAGCTATTATTTATGGCTGGCAAGGATACGGACAGGCAGCATTGAAAGCTGCAGCACAGGGACATCGTTTTATCATGACACCCGCACGTGTAATGTATCTGATTCGTTATCAGGGGCCACAATGGTTTGAACCGCTGACTTACTTTGGCAATAATACTTTGAAAGATGTGTATGATTATGAACCGATTCAGGAAAATTGGAAACCAGAATATGCATCCTTGTTGATGGGGGTACAAGCTTCTATGTGGACTGAGTTTTGTAACAAACCTGAGGATGTAGAGTATCAGATATTTCCACGATTGGCAGCATTGGCAGAGGGGGCTTGGGTACAGCCTAAAGATAAGGATTGGCCTTCTTTTTTGGAGGCATTGGACTGTTTTACTGCTCATTTGGACAAGAAAGGAATCACAGTTGCCCGTTCAATGTACAACATCCAACATACAGTAACAGGAAAGATAGATACATCATTAGTCAAATTGGAGTGTATCCGACCGGATGTGGAAATTCGCTTTACTACGGGAGGTATTAAGGAACCTGCAGCAGATTCAGAACTTTATAAAGAACCGATTGTAGTAAAAGGAACAAAGGTAGTTCAATGTGCTACGTTCTCAAAGGGGAAGCAGATGGGAGAGGTGCTGACACTAATTGTATTTCATAATAAAGCAACCGGGAAGCCATTGCTCGGTAATAAACCGAATGAAGCAGTATTAACAAATGGAGTGCGTGGCAGTTTGAAATATACGGATTTTGAGTGGTGTGGTTGGAAGAATAACGATCATATTTCCTTTACTGTTGATTTACAGAAGGGTGAGAAACTGGAAAAGGTTATTATCGGTAGCATTACAAATTATGGCATGGCTGTACATAAACCAAAGTCAATCAGTGTTGCAGTATCGGATGACAATGTTACATACAGGGATATAGCAAGCTTAAACTTTACTCCTGAAGAAATATTTCGTGAAGGAACATTCACAGAGAACCTTGAAATGGATATGAAGGGAGTGACAGCCCGTTATGTTAAAGTGACTGCTGAAGGTGTGGGAGCGTGTCCAGAAAATCATGTTCGTCCAGGTGAAGAATCAAAAGTATATTTTGATGAGGTGATTATTCAATAATTAAGTATATTTGAACAGTAGTGTAATCCGCATGATTTCTAACTACTTTTTAAAAGAATCTAAAGATGAATTTAAAGAAACGATTTTTTCTAATCTTATTGGCAGGAATAACAATCATTCCGGCTACAGCACAGAAACTGTTACTTCCGGAATGGCAAAGTCAATATGCAGTAGGACTAAATAAAGTCGCTCCTCATACTTATGTATGGCCATATGTTAATGCTTCTGATATCGGGAAGCCTGGAGAGTATGAACAGTCTCCATATTATATGAGTTTGAATGGAAAGTGGAAATTTCATTGGGTGAAGAATCCGGATAATCGCCCGAAAAAGTTTTATCAGCCATCATATTATACGGGGGGATGGGCCGATATTAATGTTCCCGGTAATTGGGAACGTCAGGGATATGGTACTGCTATCTATGTGAATGAGACCTATGAATTTGACGATAAGATGTTTCATTTTAAAAAGAATCCACCGTTGGTTCCATTTGAAGAAAATGAAGTTGGTTCTTATCGTCGTACTTTCAATATCCCTGCCAATTGGAAGGGACGACGGGTAGTACTTTGTTGTGAAGGGGTAACTTCTTTCTATTATATATGGGTGAATGGAAAACTACTTGGCTATAATCAAGGGTCTAAAACTGCTGCCGAATGGGATATTACCGATGTATTGAACGAAGGTGAGAATGTAATAGCTATGGAAGTATATCGCTGGAGTTCAGGATCTTATTTGGAATGTCAGGACATGTGGCGGCTTAGTGGTATAGAACGTGATGTGTATCTTTATACTACTCCAAAACAGTATATTGCTGATTATAAAGTGAATGCTTCTTTGGATAAAGATAAATATAAAGATGGTGTCTTCGGGCTTGAAGTAACAGTGGAAGGTCCCTCAACTGCCTCTGGTTCTATATCTTATACATTGAAAGATATTTCAGGAAAAACTGTTTTACAAGATGACATAAACATAAAAGCTCATAGTTTGAGTAACTTTATCGTCTTTGATGAAAAGAAAATACCGGAAGTTAGAGCTTGGAGTGCTGAATATCCTAATCTCTATACTCTAGTTCTCGAGTTGAAAGATGCACAAGGAAAAGTGACCGAATTGACAGGAGGTGAAGTGGGGTTCCGTACTTCGGAAATCAAAGATGGTCGTTTTTGTATCAATGGTGTTCCGGTATTGGTGAAGGGAACCAATCGGCATGAACATTCACAAATGGGACGTACGGTAAGCAAGGAACTGATGGAACAGGATATTAAGTTGATGAAGCAGCATAATATTAATCTTGTTCGTAATTCACATTATCCTACGCATCCATATTGGTATCAGCTTTGTAATCGTTATGGATTATATATGATTGATGAAGCGAACATTGAATCGCATGGAATGGGGTATGGTCCTGCTTCTTTAGCTAAAGACAGTACTTGGCTGACAGCCATATGGACCGTACACAACGAATGTATGAACGTTCAAAAAATCACCCTGCGATTGTAATCTGGTCATTGGGAAATGAGGCAGGAAACGGTATCAACTTTGAACGTACTTATGATTGGCTGAAATCTGTAGATCAATCACGCCCCGTTCAATATGAGCGTGCCGAATTAAATTATAATACGGATATCTATTGTCGTATGTACCGCAGTGTGGACGAGATCAAAGACTATGTAACCAGAAAAGATATTACCCGTCCCTTTATACTTTGTGAATATCTTCATGCTATGGGTAATAGCTGTGGAGGATTGAAAGAGTATTGGGATGTTTTTGAGAACGAACCGATGGCGCAAGGTGGGAATGTGTGGGATTGGGTAGATCAATCTTTTCGTGAAATAGATAAAAATGGTAAATGGTATTGGACATATGGCGGTGATTACGGACCGGAAGGAGTACCTAGTTTTGGTAATTTCTGTTGTAATGGATTGGTAAATGCAGATCGTGAACCACATCCGCATTTACTTGAAGTAAAGAAGATCTATCAGAATATCAAAGCCATTTTGCTGACTCCGAAAAATATGAAACTTCGTATCAAGAATTGGTATGACTTCTCTAATTTGAACGAATATGTCTTGCATTGGGATGTAACTACCGATCAGGGGGAGAAACTGACGGAAGGAACAAAGGTGTAGATTGTGAACCTCATGCTACGATAGACATAGCATTGGGTAATGTGAAACTTCCGGATACGGTTCGTGAGGCTTATCTGAATATGAGTTGGACAAGGAAAGAGGCTTCTCCAATGATTAATAAGACTTGGGAAGTGGCATATGATCAATTTATCCTTCCAGGCAATAAAAGCTTAGTCACTTATTGTCCACAGAAGACAGGAGAAACAGCATTTGTAGTAGATGAGAAAACAGGCTCTTTATCCTCTTTGACCTTAGACGGGAAGGAATTGCTAGCTACTCCTGTTACGTTGAGTCTTTTCCGTCCCGCTACAGATAATGATAATCGAGATAAGAATGGTGCTAAACTATGGCGGAATGCTGGATTGGATAATTTGACGCAGAAGCTTGTTTCGTTAAAGGAGCATACCGAATCGACTACAGCACAAGTAGAAATTCTCAATGTAAAAGGACAAAAAGTCGGGCAGGCGGAATTCGTCTATATTCTTGATAAGAATGGAGCAGTAAAAGTTCGTACTACTTTCCAACCGGACACGACAATTGTGAAGTCAATGGCACGTTTAGGACTTACATTCCAGATGAACGATGCGTTTAATGATATTTCTTATCTGGGACGTGGTGATAATGAAACGTATATTGATCGTAATCAATCGGGTAGAATCAGTATCAATCGAACAACTCCCGAACGTATGTTTCACTACTATGTAACTCCGCAATCTACGGGTAACCGTACAGATGTACGCTGGGCGAAATTGACGGATCAATCTGGTGAAGGACTATTTTTTGAATCAAATGTGCCTTTTCAATTGAGTATAATTCCGTTCTCAGATATATTATTAGAGAAAGCACGTCATATTAATGAATTGGAACGGGATGGAATGGTTACAGTACATTTGGATGCCAAACAAGCTGGAGTAGGTACTGCAACCTGTGGACCGAGTGTTCTGCCACAATATCTGGTGCCGTTAAAGAAACAGAGTTTTGAATTTACTCTTTGTCCGGTGAAACAAGCATTAAATAAATAATGGGTTAAATTAATATATTGAAATAATGAATAAGCTACTGATTTCCCTTTTCTTGTCCTCTGTCATTGCGTTAGGGGGACAGGCACAGAAGAAAGAAAACTACTATGTGAAGTATGTAGAATTCCCTCAGCATGCTACTCTTGAACAGAAAATAGATTTAGCTGCCAGACTGACCCCCACTCCCCAACAGTATGCGTGGCAACAAATGGAACTAACTGCTTTTCTTCACTTCGGTATCAATACTTTTACCGGACGTGAATGGGGGGACGGAAAGGAAAATCCAAAGTTCTTTAATCCTTCCCAATTGGACGCTGGACAGTGTATGTAGTCTTAAAAAGGCTGGGTTTAAAATGGTGATTTTGACAGCGAAACATCATGATGGGTTCTGTCTGTGGCCCACAGCTACAACGAAACACTCCGTCGCTTCTTCTTCCTGGAAAAATGGTCAGGGAGATGTCGTGAAAGAACTTAGGGAGGCGTGCAATAAGTATGATATGAAGTTTGGAGTTTACCTTTCTCCATGGGACAGAAATGCGGAATGTTATGGAGATTCTCCTCGTTACAATGAATTCTTTATCCAGCAGCTGACTGAATTGCTGACTAATTATGGGGAGGTACATGAAGTTTGGTTTGATGGTGCAAACGGAGAGGGACCGAATGGAAAGAAGCAAGTCTATGATTGGGAGGCTTTTTATAATACGATTCAACGATTGCAGCCGAAAGCTGTGATGGCGATCATGGGGGATGATGTTCGTTGGGTAGGTAATGAGAAAGGGTTGGGACGTGAAACAGAATGGAGTGCAACTGTATTAGCACCTGGTATTTACAAACGTTCGGATGAAAGTAATAACCGCTTAGGGATATCTAGCTTGTCGACAGATTTGGGAAGTCGTGACATGTTGGAAAAGGCGACAGAATTATTTTGGTATCCTTCAGAAGTGGATGTTTCTATTCGTCCGGGGTGGTTTTATCATGCTGAAGAAGATAATAAAGTAAAATCGCTCAAACATTTGACTGATATTTATTTTCAATCAGTTGGCTATAATTCAGTGCTTTTATTGAATATACCTCCTGATCGTAGGGGATTGATTCATGAAGCGGATGTTAAACGTTTGATGGAGTTTGCTGCCTATCGGAAGCAGGTATTTTCAGATAATAAGATAAAGAAAGGTCGTAAATATTGGAATGCAGCTCCGGGAAGTGAAAAAGTATATGCTTTGAGACCGAAATCGCAGATTAATGTAGTGATGATTCAAGAAGATATAACAAAAGGTCAGAGGGTAGAAAATTTTACAGTAGAGGCACTGACGGATAATGGCTGGAAAGAAGTTGGAAAGGGTACGACGATAGGGTATAAGCGTTTGTTACGTTTCCCAACAGTTCAGGCCAATCAATTACGAATCAAAATAGATAAATGTCGTCTGAATTCAAATATTAGTCAGGTTGCTGCATACTATGCAGAGCCTCTTTTGGAAGGGGTTCAGAGAGAAGATTGGAATACATTACCTCGTTCGGAATGGAAAATGTTGTCAGCTTCTCCATTAACAATTGATCTTGGTAAGGAGGTTGTTCTGTCAGCATTTACCTATGCACCACAGAATGCGGAAGCGAAGCCGACTATGGCATATCGTTATAAGTTTTATGTAAGTGTGGATGGTAAGAAATGGCAGGAAGTGTCTACTAATGGTGAGTTCAGTAATATTATGCATAATCCGTTACCTCAAACTATTTCTCTCGGAGAAAAAGTTTCGGCACGTTTTATCAGGCTGGAAGCTACTACGCCGACTTCAACCATGGCTAAAGTAGAAATGAATGAAATAGGAGTGACGATTAATAAATAATGATATGAAGAAAGAATTTTATGGAATATTGCCACTGGCTTTGACTTCTTGTTTGGTTTCTCAGGCAACACCACAGGAAAAACAAAAGGATCATCCTAATGTCGTTTTTATCTATGCAGATGATATTGGTTATGGAGATTTGAGTTGTAACGGAACAAAAACAATTCATACTCCGAATGTAGAGCGCCTTGCTGCTATGGGAATACGTTTTACGAATGCACATAGTGCTGCTGCTACGAGTACTCCTTCCCGCTATGCAATGCTGACAGGTGAATATGCTTGGCGAAAGGCAGGAACGGGGATAGCGGATGGTGATGCAGCTTCTATTATCCGTCCGGAACGTTATACTATGGCAGATATGTTTAAAGACGCGGGCTATCGAACAGGAGTAGTTGGCAAATGGCATTTGGGGCTTGGAGACAAAGGGGGAGAACAGGATTGGAACAAACCTTTGAAACCTGGAACTAATGATATAGGTTTTGAATATTCATTTATAATGGCAGCTACAGGCGATAGAGTACCTTGTGTGTTTGTAGAAAATGATCAGGTGATTAATTTAGATCCGAATGATCCTTTACAAGTGAGTTATAAAAAGAATTTTCCTGGTGAGCCTACAGGAAAAGATAATCCTGAAATGTTGAAAATGCACCCTTCTCATGGACACAATCAAAGTATTGTGAATGGAATTTCTCGTATTGGATATATGAAAGGAGGAAAGTCGGCCTTGTGGCAGGATGATCAAATTGCCGAGACATTGACCGGTAAAGCTGTTTCCTTTATTGAAGAACGCAAAGATACACCTTTCTTCTTGTATTTTGCTACTCAAGATGCACACGTCCCTCGTGTGCCGGGTGCACAGTTTGCAGGGAAAAGTGGAATGGGACCTCGTGGAGATTGTTTGCTCGAATTTGACTGGTCGGTGGGTGAGATTTTGAATGCGTTAGAACGTTTAGGATTGGATAAGAATACTTTGGTGATACTTTCCAGTGATAATGGTCCGGTAGTAGATGACGGATATAAAGACCGAGCTGTAGAACTATTGGGAGATCATAAACCTGGAGGCATTTATCGAGGTGGAAAGTATAGTGCTTATGAGGCAGGTACAAGGATTCCTTGTATTTGGAGTTGGAAGAACGTGATTAAACCTGGAATTGTTTCAAATGCGTTGCTTTGCCAGATAGATTGGTTTGCAACTTTGGCAGAAATATTGAATGTCCGTTTGCCGGAAGGTGCAGCTCCGGATAGTGAACCGATGTTGAAAGCTTGGACGGGTAAACAAAAGAAAGGGAGAGAATGGTTAGTGCTCCAGAATGCCCAGAATAATTTATCGGTTACTGATGGCGTGTGGAAATATCTTCGTCCCGGAAAAGGTCCGGAATATAACAAACAAGTGAATATTGAATTGGGAAATAGCCAGGAACCACAGCTATATGATTTGAGAAAAGATCCGATGGAGAAGAATAATCTGGCAGGAAAAAAGCCTGAATTAGTTAAGAAGATGGCAGAACAGTTGGACAAGATAGTTGATGGTCGTTATGGTCTGCCCTTATCGAGATAGGAAAGGAATGCATAGAGAGTAGCAGTTGGACTGGTGGTTTCGATTAGAGAATCGGCCGCTGGTCCTTTTTTCTAAACTAAATCGTTACTTGTCTGTTATTCTTTATAAAAAAGATAGAACTTATGCTAGTAGTTGATTTAGGAAAATGGATGAATAAAATCCTGATAGATTGGGGAATGGAACCCAAAATGGCGAATCGGTTTGATGAAACGGTAATCGCTATATTAATGATTGTTATTGCAGTTGGACTAGATTATCTCTGTCAAGCGATTTTTGTGGGAGGAATGCGACAATATACCCGTCGGAAACCACATGTGTGGAATACTTTACTGATGAAACGTAGAGTGTTTCATAATTTGATTCATACGATTCCCGCTATCCTGATTTATGCTATGTTGCCAATGGCTTTTATTCGCGGGAAAGAATTGTTACTTATTTCTCAAAAAGCTTGTACCATTTATATTATTTTTTCCCTATTGTTAGCTATTAACGGTATCTTATTGATGATTATGGACATTTATGATGGAAAAAAGTCAATGAGGAACCGGCCGATGAAAGGGTTTATTCAAGTGTTACAAGTAATTCTTTTTTTTGTTGGTGGCATTGTTATCATTTCTATTATTGTGAATAAATCGCCGGCTAGTCTATTTGCAGGTTTGGGAGCTTCTGCTGCTATTTTGATGTTGGTATTTAAAGATTCTATTTTGGGGTTTGTTGCAGGTATTCAACTTTCTGCAAATGATATGATTCGTCCAGGGGATTGGGTAACTCTTCCTTCGGGTGATGCAAATGGTATTGTGCAGGAAATTACACTAAATACGGTTAAGATTCAAAATTTTGATAATACAATTTCTACAATTCCGCCTTATACGTTGGTAAGTAGCTCTTTTCAAAATTGGAGAGGGATGGTGGAATCCGGTGGACGTCGGGTAATGAAGAATATTACGTTGGATTTGACAACACTCCAATTTTGCACTCCGGATATGTTGGACCGTTATCGGAAAGAAATCCCTTTAATGGCCGATTATCAGCCTGATCAAGGAGTTATTCCTACTAATTCTCAGGTGTATCGCGTATATATAGAAAGATATTTATGTAGCCTTCCGATCGTAAATCAGGATTTGGATTTGATAATTAGTCAGAAGGAAGCTACAATGTACGGAGTACCTATACAGGTATATTTCTTTTCCAGAAATAAAATTTGGAAAGAATATGAGCGCATTCAGTCAGATATATTCGATCACTTGTTGGCAATGGTACCGAAATTCGATCTGAAGGTTTATCAATATTCGGATTAGTGTTTCTTGAATTACATTTTGAACATAATATCTAATTTTCAACTATATCAAGTAGTTCTCAGGAGGTTTTTAAGACCATTATTTAGTTGTTTCTCAGCTATTAATAGTCTATGTTTTAAGTATTAATAATCAGTTTCTCAGACATTAATAGACTTTGTCAGTGTTGTAATGTGCTGAAAATGTGTAAAATATACGTTTAGAAACATTTTGTTGTATTGTATATGATGAATTATTTATTGATTAATGCAAGATTAATTCAAAATCAGTATAAATAGGCAGATGATCACTGATTCCTCCTTGATATTTCATGCCTTTATAGGTGCGAAAGGGCTCATTATCACCATATTTTTCGTCTTTGGTGAAAAGAAATGGAAGGCGGGAGATATCTGCTTTTTTGTCACTAGTGTAGAAATCGCTGGATTCATTAAGTAATGTACCCGATACGATCAGGTGATCGAGTAATCCCCATTCTCCATGATACTTGTAAGAACCGAAATTGCGAGACTTTGCTTTACGGGCAAGGAGATGATAGAGTTTTAATGGAGAAATAGATGGTATGGAAGAGTTTCTTGAAGTTACAGAAATCAGTTTTGTAATGGGCACCTCTTGTGCATCTAATACTTTCTGGATAGATTTATTAGTAGGATAGTCATTGAAATCTCCCATTATAATTAGCTGGGGATGGAGACGTGTATGTAAAATACTATCGGCAGCTGTATGTAGAATCTGAGCGGTATAGAGACGATAAGGTTCAGATTCTTTAGCTCCACCTGAACGTGATGGAAAATGGCAGACTATTACATCTAAAGTGTCTCCCGTTAATAGTAAACCACAGACATGTAACAGATCTCTCGTGGGACGATGTTGTTTGAAAGGGGGAATCGTTATAGAGCGGGAAGTTAAGAGTTTGAATACATCTCTTTGATAGAGTAAAGCGACATCTATACCTCGTTCATCGGGAGAATGAGTTATAATATAACGATACCCCAATTCTTTTAAGGGAGAACGTCGGGTGAGATCACGTAATACGGAATCATTTTCAACTTCACAGAGTCCTACTAAAGCGGGAGGAGTCCATTCTCCAACTGCTGTGATTACTCGAGCAATCTCATTTAATTTCTTTTTATATTTCGTATAATTCCAATGGCGGATCGCATCGGGAAGAAATTCATAGTCATTCTTTAAGGTATCATGATGAGTGTCGAAAAGATTTTCTAAATTCCATTCCATAATACGAAATGGTATACGAGTCTTCATGGACATTTCTTGTGTCTGTCCCAGACTAAGAGAAACGATAAAGAAAGACATAGCAAAAAAGATTATGGCAGTAGCTAATTCTTTTTTGCTATCGCCATAACCTTTATGTGAATTTATCTGTCTGTTACTTCTTGGCAGGAACATGTACCAGAATATCCAACAAGTGCTTCCAGAACTTCTCTACAGTAGGGATTAACATCCTTTCGTCAGGAGAGTGTACTCCAATAAGAGTCGGTCCGAAAGAAACCATATCTAGGTTAGGATATTTATCTAGGAACAGACCGCATTCCAATCCTGCATGGATTGCTTTTACTTTAGCTTCTACTCCGAACAAACGTTTATAAGATTCGGTCGCTACTTCCAGAATAGCTGAATGCGGATTGGGTTTCCAACCGGGATAACCTTCACCGAAAGTAACAATAGCACCTGCTAATTGGAAAACAGCGCGAACAGTGTTTGCCATATCATTACGAGCAGACAGGATAGAGCTACGTTGGCTTGTCTCGATGCGAATAATGTGGTTAGGTTTCATCTTGACAGATGCAAGATTTGTAGAAGTTTCTACCAATCCTGGAATATCTTGGCTCATAGCATATACACCATGTGGAACTGCATATAATGCTTTTAACAAGCGTGATGTGGTATCTTGGTCTATCGCAGTGGAACGAGGAGACTCTGATTCGAGGATCAGTTCCAGGTCCGGTTCAATAACAGCAAGTTCATTTTCTATTTCACTGATGAAGATGTTCAGTTCAGTGCGAACATCATGCTTTGCAGCTTCGGGCACAGCACAGACGGCATATGCTTCGCGAGGGATGGCATTACGTAAATTACCTCCATTAATCTCGCAAAGATACAAATCTTGTCTGGCGGCCATACGACTAAGGAAACGGTTTAATATCTTGTTTGCATTTCCTCTGCCCAGATGAATATCAGCACCGGAATGTCCACCTTTCAAACCTTTTACTTCTACTTTAAAGAAGTAATATCCGGCAGGAACTTCTACATCTTTGTATTCGAATTCCGCAACAGAGTCAATACCTCCGGCACATCCGATAAAAATTTCTCCTTCATCTTCTGAGTCAAGATTCAACAGGATATCACCACTCATAAAGCCTTCTTTAAGGGCAAAAGCTCCGGTCAGTCCGGTTTCTTCGTCTACAGTAAAAAGACATTCCAACGGACCATGTTCAATACTGTCATCAGCAAGAATGGCAAGTTCGGTGGCTACACCGATACCATTGTCGGCCCCAAGAGTTGTTCCTTTAGCTTTCAGCCATTCTCCATCTATTTCAGTTTCAATGGGATCGGTCAGGAAATCATGTTGAACATTGTTGTTCTTTTCGCACACCATATCGATATGTGACTGCAATACGACGGTCTGGAGATTTTCTTTTCCTGGGGTAGCAGGTTTCTTGATCAGAACGTTACCTGATTCATCTACTTTGGTTTCCAGGTTATGTTTAGCTCCGAATGCCTTCAGGTAGGCAATCATTTTCTCTTCCTTCTTCGAAGGGCGAGGCACTTGACAAATTTCTTCGAAATACTTAAATACGCCAGCCGGCTTTAAATCTTTTTTTTCCATGCTATTTTAATTTATAAATAGAAATAGAGAGGCTATTCTTAGTCTCTTTTATTGCTAAATATGGTTAATTTGATTGACTTATCTGAACTCATATCTCATTAAAGCCTATCTTTGCACTCACAAAATTAATAGAAATGGTTGAGACTATACTGATAACTTTGTTAATAGTTGCTATTTCCCTTGTATTATTAGGGGTGAAAGTATTCTTTACGAAGAGCGGGAAGTTCCCGAATGGTCATGTGAGTGGAAATAAAGCGTTGCGTAAAAAGGGGATAGGTTGTGTACAATCACAAGATCGGGAAGCGCAGAAGAAGTCACGTTTTTCTATTGAGGAATTGGAAAAAGCCTTAAACGATAGTATGAACTAATTAATTAAAAACAATATTTTATGGTTATGAATAGAATGAACTACCTCATGAACGGTTTGGCTGCTCTTGCGTTCATTATTTTATTTTCACAATGCGCTGGCAAAGCTGATAATCAAACTGCTACTACTACTCCAACTCAAACTAATGCCGAACTTGCAGGAATTAAAATTGCTTATGTTGAAATAGATACGCTATTGACTAAATACAACTTCTGTATTGACTTGAATGAAGCAATGATGAAAAAGAATGAGAATATTCGATTAACATTGACAGAAAGAGCTAATGCTTTGAAAAAGGAACAACAGGAATGGCAGAAGAAGTATGAAAATAATGCTTTCCTTTCACCAGAAAGAGCTCAACAAGAATATAATCGTCTTACTAAAATGGAACAGGATTTACAGGAGCTTAGTACTAAACTTCAAAATGGTTTGATGGAAGAAAATAACAAAAACAGTTTGATGTTTCGTGATTCTATCAATGCTTTCTTGAAAGAATATAATAAGGCACATGGTTATAACCTGATTTTTAGCAATACAGGATTTGATAATTTGCTATATGCTGATAGCGTTTTTAATATTACTAAAGAAATTGTAGATGGATTGAATGCTAGATATTCATCTCCTTCTAAGAAATAAAAATATTCATAAATAACTCCTTTCCTTTCTATAGGGGAGGAGTTCACTTTTTTATATTTCTTGTGTGCCTGTTTAAAACTGTAAAGTTGCAAATAGGCTTTTTTTATTGTTTCTCTTTCTCCTCTTCTTGAGGAATTCGGAAAGCGGTGTAGAGTTCTAGAACCGCTGCTATGGTAAGACAGGCAATCCATTCATTTCCATGGGTGGTAAACATAAAAGCTCCGGTTAAGACCAATGCGAGTGCTCCGAATATTTGTTGGATACGCAAACGTTTAAGGGTTTTGCTTTTTCCTTTAACTGGAGTATTTACTTGTGCCAATGCAATAAATCCGGCTCCGATAGTATATATGTAAGGAGCATAAATCCAACCGGTAATGTAAATCGCAGCTCCGGTGAGAGCCATTACAGCTCCTACAATAAAAAGGGCGGGTACTAATTGCTTCATTGATTATCTTCAAAAACGTAAATATCTTCGTTCGGCTTCTTCATCAGATATTTCTCTCGAGCTATTTGCTCGATTGCATCTGGATTAGAGTTTAGTTCGTTGAGACGTTTGGTGTTCTCTTCGTAATCTCCCCGATATTTCTCTATCTCTTCTTTTAATTGGCTGATTTCCCGTTCATATCCAAAGCGGCGGACCAGACTGTTTTCGTCCAGAAAGCCAATGATAACAGCAAATGCACTAATAGTAATAATATACTTGTGCTTGCATATAAAATTCCAGATAGTGATGAGTTTGCCCATAAATTCTCTTTTTTATATCTGCAAAGATAAGACTAATAACTTAAAAACTTATAGCTTCGGGTTTAAAACTTCTCTATCTAACCTTTATTACTTATCACTTTTTTGTGTACATTTGCACTGAAAGCGATAAATGGTCTTACCTGCATTGATCAGGTATGCTTTAATTTACTTTATTCGCTCTATTTTTCAGAAACTCAAAAACAGAGAGAACCCCGGATATGGAAAACTATATTGTATCAGCTCGTAAATATCGTCCGTCCACTTTTGAATCAGTGGTAGGGCAACGAGCACTGACTACTACACTGAAGAATGCAATTGCTACACAGAAACTGGCTCATGCTTATTTGTTTTGCGGACCACGCGGAGTGGGCAAGACGACATGTGCACGTATTTTCGCCAAGACCATAAATTGTATGACGCCTACTGCAGATGGTGAGGCGTGTAACGAATGTGAATCTTGTATTGCTTTCAATGAGCAGCGGTCATATAATATACACGAACTTGATGCTGCTTCCAATAATTCGGTGGATGATATTCGCCAATTAGTGGAGCAAGTGCGTATTCCGCCACAGATTGGTAAGTACAAGGTTTACATCATTGATGAGGTTCATATGCTTTCAGCGTCTGCTTTTAATGCATTTCTGAAAACCTTGGAAGAACCACCTCGTCATGCAATTTTTATTCTTGCTACAACAGAGAAACATAAGATTCTTCCTACGATTCTTTCTCGTTGCCAGATTTATGATTTCAACCGAATCGGCGTTGAAGATACGGTGGAACATCTGTCGTATGTTGCTTCAAAAGAAGGAATTATGGCAGAGCCAGAAGCTTTAAACGTGATTGCTCTGAAAGCGGATGGAGGTATGCGTGATGCGTTGTCTATTTTCGATCAGGTAGTGAGTTTTACGGGGGGAAATATCACCTATAAAAGTGTGATTGAGAATCTCAATGTCCTGGATTATGAATATTACTTTCGTTTGACTGATTGTTTTTTGGAAAATAAGGTAAGTGATGCATTGTTGCTTTTCAATGATGTGTTGAATAAGGGATTTGATGGAAGTCATTTTATTACAGGTCTTTCTTCTCATTTTCGTGATTTGTTGGTAAGCAAAGATATTGTTACTATCTCGTTGTTAGAAGTAGGGGCCAGTATACGCCAACGTTATCAGGAACAGGCCCAAAAATGCCCGTTGCCTTTCTTATATCGTGCTATGAAGTTGTGCAATGATTGCGATTTAAATTATCGTGCTAGCAAAAATAAACGTTTGCTGGTTGAATTGGCTTTGATACAGGTTGCACAACTTACTGCCGAGGGAGATGACCTAAGTGGTGGGCGTAGCCCTAAAAAGACTCTAAACCCAGTATTTACTCAACCTGCTGTTGCTCAGCAACCGCAGGTTAATACTACATCACCTGCTCATCAGTCTGTAGTTCACCCAACTTCATCAATGGTTGGAACGAAAGCTCCTAACAGTGCTGCTACAACTCGACAATCACAGGTGGCTGCAACAACAGTTGCAAAATCCGCAACTCCTTCTGCAGGTACATCGAATGTCGCTTCTCAGGGAGTAGGAATCTCACCTATAGTTAGAGAGGAGAAGAAGATTCCAGTAATGAAGATGTCGAGTTTGGGGGTATCTATCAAACATCCTCAACGGGAACAGATTACTCAAAATGTAACTACAACTAATGTTACTAATGTTCAAGTGCAATCGGAAGAGGATTTTATATTCAACGATCGAGATTTGAATTATTATTGGCAGGAATATGCCGGGCAGTTACCTAAAGAACAAGTAGCTATTGCTAAACGTATGCAAGGGCTTCGTCCTGTGCTAATAGGTAATTCGACCTCTTTTGAAGTAGTAGTTGATAATGAGATTGCTGCTAGGGATTTTACAGCTTTGATTCCTGAAATTCAAGATTATCTTCGTAGAGGTTTGAAGAATAGTAAAGTGTTGATGACTGTACGGGTGAGTGCACCCACTGAGACGATTCGGGCTGTAGGTCGTGTTGAAAAGTTCCAGATGATGGCGCAAAAGAATCAAGCATTAATGCAATTAAAAGATGAGTTTGGATTGGAGCTTTATTAGTATATTAAGGTTTGTTTTGTTAGTTGGGAAAGGGAGAACTTCTAATAGTAGATACGGATGAAATAAAACTTCATATTATAAGTTTTATTATCCGTATTTAAAAGATAATAAATATTTGCTTTTAAATTCTTACTCTATCTGGTGGATTATCTTTCATTATGTATTCGTTCATTCATACGATCCTTGTATCCGTCACTAGGTGTTTTCCCCGGCATAATAATCCATAGGATAATATATATAATTACTCCGGCAAAAGCAGTAAAGAAAGTTACTAATACATAGACTATTCTTAGCAAGGTGGTATCCCAGCCAAAATATTCAGCAATTCCTGCGCATACACCCGCAATCATTCGATGGGTAGAGCGGGTTAATTTTTTATTTTCCATAAGTTTTATTTTTTCAGTTTATAGTCTTAAATGTTTTTTCGTTATATCTGTTTTTGATAAACCAATAAATGAAGAATTTCTAATGATTTGATTGTACCTTTTATTGAGTTCTTAATCTCATCTTTCTTGGTTTCTTTTAATAGTCGATACATTTGTTTGATTAACTTTAAAATCTATTCATTCTTTAATAGATTTTAAAGTGGTTAATGCAAATATAATAAAACTAACTAAGAAACGATAGATATACTTCAATTAATATAGGATCTGATAAATATATACAGTAAAAAAGTACAGCAACCAAGAGTATAATGAGGGTCTAAATTAGGAAACTATTAGGAAACAAAAGCCCTGATTCAACCTTTCTGTCCTGTGTAAATCTCACCTTAACGTTATAAGTACCGTCACTTCTTTGTTTGTCCCGTTGGACTTCCGCTTTAATTGTCAGCATCTTAATCTGTTAATTGGGGGGCAACAATAGGTCAACAACAAGGAAGATTAAGCAATGTTGGGCATGATTTCAGTCTCCAAATTCCCACTACCAACAAAAAAGAAACCCTTATAAGTACTTGACTTACAAGGGTTTCTTGGGGGGTGGAAGACCGGACTCGAACCGGCGACATTCAGAACCACAATCTGACGCTCTAACCAACTGAACTACATCCACCATGTTTGCGTTTCTCTAACGCGGTGCAAAGATAGATATAATCTTTAAATCTCCAAAAAAATCTACTCTTTTTTTTCGTAGAAAAAGTATTCTTTTATTCCCCGATTATGCTTGGTAAATAGGTTTCGTGCATCATTTGTGAAGATTTTCAATGAGTTACGAGTATTTATAGGAATTGAATCTGTAGGCATATTGACGGGATATAATTGATGATTTATTTTCCCGGATTGTGTGGGACGGGCTGTCCATACTAAACTGTACTCGCAATTATTGAGACGCGTGGTACTATCTTTCACTAATTCCATCTTGACCATTAATCCTCCGTCTGTACGACGGGCTGACATATTGGAAATATAGTTACCTAAGGAGTAAACAACAAGATTTCTTTCATTTGTAAGGCTGTCCTCACGTACTTCTATTGGCTGTACGACGTGTGGATGCGAACCAATGATATGATTCACTCCTTTTTGAAGCATCCAATCAGTAAGGAATTTCTGTTGTTTGTTGGGAAGCGATTGATATTCTTCTCCCCAATGCATACAAGCGATAATTACATCCGGATGTAATGTTTTGCAAGTATCAATATCCTTGGTGATGATAGTTGTATCGATATAATTTACGATATTGGGCGGTGTAACAGAAATTCCATTAGTTCCATAAGTATAGTTGAGTAGTGCTATACGAATACCGTTCTTCTCCAATATAAGTGGATATTTCTTGGCCCGTTCTTTATTATTGATATAAGTACCTGCATGAGGAATATTCAGAGAATCAATGAGGCGTATAGTACGTTCCAAGCCCTTTTGCCTACGATCGAGGCTGTGGTTGTTGGCAGTGACGAGAACATTGAAACCTGCTTCATGAATAGCTGTAAGATATTCGTCTGGAGCACTGAAGGCAGGATAACCTTTATAAGGTTTACCTCCTAAAGTAACTTCCAAATTGGCTATGGCAAAATCTGCTCTACCTATCTCTTCTTTGACATATTCGAAATACGAAGAATAATCGTACCCTTTGAAGCCTTTAGCTGCATATGCTGCATTTATTTGCCCTTGATGTTGCATAAGGTCTCCTACGAAAAGTAGTCGGACTGTGTCGGTAGGTGATATGCTATCAGAAAGAGAAAGACTGTCCAGAGGTATGTCATCCCCAGATTCTCTCTTTGTCTGCGACTGTGAAGTACAGGACAAAGAGAGTAAAATTATCATTAGAAACCAAATCTGTTTCATTGGTAAATAGCTTTCTTTCCAGCTAAAAGTGTATTCTTCATGAGTGATACGATTGTCATCGGACCCACTCCACCTGGAACGGGAGTAATGTAAGAACATTTGTGTGCCACTTCATCGAATTTCACATCGCCGGTTAATTTGAAACCGGACTTTTTGGTAGCATCCGGAACACGAGTTGTACCTACGTCGATGACAACTGCGCCCTCTTTCACCATTTCTTCTTTTACAAAATTGGGTTGTCCTAAAGCAGCAATGATAATGTCAGCTTCCTGGCATTCTTTTATCAAATCTTTACTGCGACTATGACATACGGTGACAGTAGCATCGCCCGGATATGCTTTTTGCATCATTAGTGCCGCCATTGGTTTACCAACAATGTTACTGCGTCCAAGTACGACACATTTCTTCCCAGAAGTCTCTATCTGATAACGTTTCAACAGTTCAAGGATACCATTAGGAGTAGCGGATACATAGCAGGGAAGACCGATAGACATACGTCCTACGTTGATAGGATGGAACCCGTCTACGTCTTTACGATAATCAATTGTTTCGATCACTTTCTGTTCAGAGATATGTTTCGGCAACGGAAGCTGTACAATAAATCCGTCTATGTCGTCATCTTCGTTCAGTTCACGAACTTTTGCCAACAATTCCTCTTCGGTTACATCACTTTCGTAGCGGATGAGTGAAGATTTGAATCCACACACTTCGCAAGCTTTTACTTTTGCTGCTACATATGTTTCGCTGCCACCGTCGTGTCCTACAAGAATGGCTGCCAGATGCGGACGCTTACCGCCACGAGCAACAATTTCAGCCACTTCGGCTGCTATCTCTTGTTTTACTTGTTCGGAAATGGCTTTTCCATCTATTAATGTCATATTTTTAATTTATTATGGTTTAAAAATTTCTTCTACTTTACTTAGGATATTCTCTCTATTCAAATCACGTGCAAGGATTATTCCATTCGGGCTAAATAACATGACTTGTGGGATATAATTAAATCCGTAAATCTCGAAAGGTTGATGACCTGTTTCAAATATTTGGGGCCACGTTACATTTAATTCCTTAATTGCTTTTTTGGTACTGATAGATCCTTCATTCACAGCCACACCAATCACTTCCAGTCCTTTATTGCCGAATTGTTTATAAACTTCAGCGATAATAGGCATTTCTTTTCGGCAACCGCCACAACTTCTGGACCAGAAATGAATTAAAGTGTATTTTCCTTTACCGACAAAGTTCGATAGTTTAAGAGGTTGTCCGTTTTCATTTTTACCTTCGAAATCAATAAACATTTTACCTTTCGAGGTCTGCTTGAGTTTCTCGAGTCGTTTAATTATTTCCTGTGTATTGGGAAGTGACATGATATATGGGCCTGCTTGAGCAAATACAGACGTCATCTCATCAGGAGATAATTCATTGGAAAGAGCGTCGATAGTGTAACTTCCGAGTACATCATTCTTATGCTGTTGAAATACCTTTTGATAGTTGGATATAAGTATTGGACGTATTTTGGCAATAAGCTCATTCTGTAGCTGGGCTTTTTTATGACTATCAGTATATTCTTTCTCTATCTGTTCGTATTGTTCGATCTGATTGTATACTAGACTATCTATAGACCTTTTAAGGTTTGCAAATTCATTATTTAGGGGAGTACCGGATGCCGGATGAATGATTGGGATTCCGGTATCAGTATGAGTTTTCTCCATGTCTATAAGTATTGTACCTTCTTCTACTATCAATATGCCAAAGCGCTTTTCTGCATAGATTCTTGCTAGAAAAGGAGTTTGTACTTCTCCCGTAATTTTAAATTTTCCGTTTGAAACTTTAGTGCTATTTACTATTTTAGAATTATCATATCTTGCGATAGTTACTGTTGTTCCTTCCAGACTGGGATCAGACAGAACACCTTCAACAATATACGTTGCCACTCTTTGCTGCGCGTAACAAAAACAGGCAGAAATGACGATAAAACTTAATAAAAAAGTGCGTTTCATGTACATTGTTTTTTGATGATGGACAAAAATAGGATATTTTGTCGAACCCGGCAATCTTTCGGACATAAAAAAGAGGAGGCCGAAGCTTCCTCTTTGTATTATCATTTCTTTATCACTTTATCTCCGTTACTTTGTCAGGATGACGAACCGCATAATGGGCAGCTTTCTGTGCAATAAGTGCTTCCTCTTCACTGACGCCTTTCGGTCTGAATTTCTTTCCGATAGCCTTTTGCTTGGTGATTTTTTCGAGCCATGTGCAGGCAGCTGTATAACGTCCTAGTCCGAAAGTAAGATGATAACCATCACGATTGAAGTTATCACCTATAAAGCTTGTACGTGCATTCTGTATGGCTGTTCCGGCAGGAATGATCATACAGAATTCTTTATGCTGCTTCTTTGATTGATTCGTGGCAGCTACTATACTCCGGTACATTTGCAATTGATCCTTGTTGTATTTCTTAAATGCTCTATGATCAGAATTTTGTGGGTAAGCCCAAGTCCTGTGTAGAGCATATTTCACTTTGGGATTGCGTACATGCTGTTTTACATATTCCAATAGACGAGTCAACCAAGGTTCGTAGGTAGGATAATCACCGCTATCCTGACTTACTTGTTGGAATGTTATATAATCCCATTCCTCATCTTGAATACATTCCAGTAAAGTTTTTCTCTGATTACTCTTTTTGCCACCTACTACTTTATGATATTCGAATTCAGGTTTATTCTTTTCAACTACTTTCCAATGTGACTCAAAACCTTGTCCACCACGATAAGCGTTACCAATAACCAGACTGTCACCCCCTTCAGCTGCCAGTTCGTATAAATATTGTTCTATTGCATCAGCCGAAAAGCTGTTGCCAATAGCTAGTATTTTTATAACTTTTGCTTGAGCAGAAAAGGAGATTGACAGACCTATCAATAAAAGTAAAATAAGCTTCTTCACTATTATCTTTCCTGTTTTTAACTTCAATTCTATCAGATAAAAGTTTATCGTTTCATCTTGGGCATCATCTTACCCATTTTGCTGCTGGTTACCATCTTCATCATTTTGCGTGTCTGGTCAAACTGTTTCAGCAGACGATTTACTTCCTGAATAGTCGTTCCGCTACCTTTGGCAATACGAGTACGACGTGAACCGTTCAGAATCTCAGGATTGGAACGTTCTGCAGGAGTCATCGAGTGGATGATTGCTTCAATACTCTTAAAGGCATTATCATCAATATCAATATCTTTAATAGCTTTACCCACTCCCGGAATCATAGAGGCAAGATCTTTCAGATTACCCATCTTTTTGATTTGAGCGATTTGGCTGAGGAAGTCGTTGAAGTCAAACTGATTCTTGGCAATCTTTTTCTGCAAACGTTTTGCTTCTTCTTCATCATATTGTTCCTGAGCACGTTCTACCAAAGACACGATATCACCCATACCGAGAATACGGTCTGCCATACGTGCCGGGTGGAACTGGTCTATTGCATCCAGCTTTTCGCCCGTACCTACAAACTTGATCGGCTTATTGACCACCGAACGGATAGAAAGAGCTGCACCACCACGAGTATCACCATCAAGTTTAGTCAATACCACACCATTGAAGTCCAAGCGATCATTAAATTCTTTAGCAGTATTTACAGCATCCTGTCCTGTCATGGAGTCTACCACGAATAAGATTTCATTCGGATTGATAGCTTCCTTAATTGCAGCAATCTCGTTCATCATCTGTTCGTCTACTGCCAGACGTCCGGCTGTATCGACGATAACTAGGTCGTATCCTTTGGCTTTAGCTTCCTGAATAGCATGTTGAGCAATTTCTACCGGGTTCTTGCTGTCCAGTTCGCAATAGATAGGAACTTCGATTTGCTCAGCAAGTACACGTAACTGTTCGATAGCTGCCGGACGGTAAACGTCACAAGCAACAAGTAACGGTTTACGATTCTTTTTTGTTTTCAGCATACGTGCTAACTTACCGGAGAAGGTCGTTTTACCAGAACCCTGCAGACCGGACATCAAGATAACCGCCGGGCGGGCATTAATGTCAATTTCAGCAGTTTCTCCACCCATCAACTGAGTAAGTTCATCATGTACGATTTTTACCATCAACTGACTTGGCTTCACAGCAGTAAGCACATTCTGACCGATAGCTTTTTCCTTCACTGTATCAGTGAAACCTTTCGCAACTTTATAGTTTACGTCGGCATCGAGCAATGCTTTGCGTACATCTTTCAGCGTTTCTGCTACGTTGATCTCGGTGATTTTGCCTTCACCTTTCAGAATCTTAAATGACCGTTCTAGTCTCTCACTTAAATTATCGAACATATTTATTTTTATTACTTATTACTAAATTAATGACGCAAAGTTACTACAAAAAAGTGAAATGCGGAAAGATATAGTGATAGAATTGAGTTACAAGGGTTTTGGTTGAAGTGGCGATAATCCGTGAAGCATTACAATCCCTGCCGAAGCCAAATCCTGACGCCGCTACGTTACTTGTTCGTAACCATGCCCGAAAATGCGACAAACGGGTACGAATAGCGAAACAAGGCTCTAAGGAATAGTGAGTTATCCATAACTCATGCGAAAAATCAGGTTACGGAAAAAGATTGCGCCGTTCCTCCCCGTTTTGCGTACCAACACCGGACTCTTCACCAACTAATTTTGAAACCCAAAAATTAAGGACAATGAAGAGTACATTTTCAGTAATCTACTACCTCAAGCGTCAGGTAGTGAAAAAGGACGGGACAGTTCCCGTCATGGGACGCATCACGGTGGACGGCAGCCAGACACAGTTCAGCTGCAAACTGACTGTCGATCCGAAACTGTGGGACACCAAAGGTGGACGTGTCACGGGCAGAAGCACGGCGGCACTCGAAACGAACCGTATGCTTGACAAGATGCGGGTACGCATCAACAGGCATTATCAGGAAATCATGGAGCGTGACAACTTCGTCACGGCGGAGAAGGTGAAGAACGCCTTTCTCGGACTGGAACACCGCTACCACACGCTGATGCAGGTGTTCCGCCAGCACAACGAGGACTACGAGAAGCAGGTGGAGGCAGGCATGAAAGCCAAAGGCACGCTGCTGAAGTACCGCACCGTTTACAAGCACATGCAAGAGTTCCTCGACATCCGCTACCATGTGAAGGACATCGCCCTAAAAGAGCTTACCCCGGCTTTCATCTCCGACTTCGAGATGTTCCTGCGCACGGACAAGCACTGCTGCACCAATACCGTGTGGCTGTACGTCTGCCCGTTACGGACGATGGTATTCATCGCCATCAACAACGAGTGGCTGACGCGCGACCCGTTCCGCGAGTATGAAATCAAGAAGGAGGAAACAACACGCAGTTTCCTGACCAAAGATGAGATCCGCCTGCTGATGGAGGGGAAACTGAAAAACGCCAAACAGGAATTGTACCGCGACCTCTACCTGTTCTGCGCCTTCACGGGGCTGTCGTTCGCGGATATGCGCAACCTTACGGAAGAGAATATCCGCACCTACTTCGACGAACACGAGTGGATAAACATCAACCGCCAGAAAACGGGCGTGGTGTCCAACATCCGCCTGCTCGACATCGCCAACCGCATAATCGGCAAATACCGGGGACTGTGCGGGGACGGCAGGATATTTCCCGTTCCGCATTATAACACGTGCCTTGCCGGTATCCGTGCCGTCGCCAAGCGTTGCGGCATCACCAAGCATATCACGTGGCATCAGAGCCGCCACACGGCAGCCACGACGATATTCCTCTCCAACGGTGTTCCCATCGAAACGGTCAGCTCCATGCTCGGACACAAGAGCATAAAGACGACGCAGATTTACGCAAAGATAACCAAAGAGAAGCTCAATCAGGACATGGAGAACCTTGCCGCAAGATTGAACGGCGTCGAGGAATTTGCAGGTTGCACCATCTAAAAAGAAAAGCCATGAAACGTGACACAATCATCATCGAGGACAAGGCAGTCAGCGTAACCGGTAACGACGTGTGGATGACCGCCACCGAAATAGCCGGATTGTTCCATACGACCGTCCCGGCAGTGAACGCCGCCATCAGAGCCGTCCGCAAGTCGGACGTGCTGAACGACTACGAGGTGTGCCGCTACATGCAGCTTGAAAACGGGCTGCACGCGGACGTGTACGCCCTTGAAATCATCATCCCGGTCGCTTTCAGGGTGAATACCTACAACACCCACCTGTTCCGCACATGGCTGGTGGGAAAGGCACTCTCACAAGAGAAACGGCAGACATACGTGATGTTCATACAGAACGGAAAAGCCGGGTATTGCTGATTGCACATACCCCATAAGACAAGTAAACGGGTAGCACCACAAAAGGTGTCACCCGTTTACTTTTTCATGAAACCGCCTCACTCCAGCGGCTTGCGGTAGTTCGCTTCCAGTACCCCGCGCAGCCCCGTTTCCGGGTAAAGCACCTTCCCTCCCAAAAGTATGAAGGGCAACACGCGGTTGTTGCGGTATTCCTGCAAGGTGCGCCGGCTCACACGGAGCAGTTCCGACACCTCGCCGTCCGTCAGGTAACGTTCCCCGTCCAGCGGAGGACGGTAGCTTTCCAGAAATGCGGACAGCCATTTCGAGCCTTTGCGCATATCCTGCACCACAGAGGCTATCGGCTCGTCTTCCATCGTAAAAACATCGTTGTTCTCGTTCATCATAACTTCGGATTCAGTGGGTGAATAAATCAAATCATCTGCCGTGCGGATAGAGCGTGCCGACAAGCGGTATCAGCCGCTTCACCTCCTCTGGCTTGTAATAGAACCTGCGGTTTATCTGCGAGTAGCCGATAAGCCGCCTGTCACGCAGCGTCTGCAACGTGCGCGGGCTTATTCTCAACTGCCCGCAGACCTCCTCGCCCGTGAGCCATCTTTCCATGCGCCCCGTGTCGCTTTTGCGCCTCAGGGCGGCGACCTTCTCCGAGAGTGCGCCGAATGCCGCCACCATCATCTCGAAAGTCTTTTTCTCGATAGATACTATTTCCATATTCATGTCATTTAGAGTTTGCCGCAAAGGTAACGAAACGGCATACAAGACGTATCGTTTTCCGCTGAAAGGCTGCCTGTTGCGCCGTTTGACCGGGTTACGGAGCCATCTTCCGCAAAAATCTTACGTGAGTCACGTAGTGAGTTGTTAAAGCCCCTTTTGTTTATTGCCGAATTTTGTCGCAGAAACAAAAAGAAAGGACTGAACATGAAAGTGATAACAATGGAAAGTTCCGCCTACAAGGAGATGATGGCGCAGATTGCGAACATCGCAGGGTACATCCGCGAGGCAAGGGACGAGAAGAAACGGAAGCGGGAAACCGAAGACAAGCTGCTTGACACGGCACAGGCGGCGAAGATGCTCAACGTGAGCAAGCGCACCATGCAGCGTATGCGCACCGACCACCGTATCGAGTATGTGGTGGTACGCGGAAGCTGCCGCTACCGCCTTTCCGAGATACTGCGGCTATTGGAGGACAACACAGTAAGGAACGAGGAAGGGACAATAGACACCCTGTTCCACAACCACACGCTGCGCACGGGCGGCAAACCAAAAGGAAGGAGGACATAGGTCATGGAACTGCTCACACGAAACAACTTCGAGGGCTGGATGCAGAAGCTGATGGAACGGCTCGACCGTCAGGACGAACTGCTGCTGGCGATGAAGGCTGAGGGGAAACAGCCCACTATCACGGAAAGCATCCGCCTTTTCGACAATCAGGATTTGTGCATGTTGCTCCAGATAAGCAAACGCACCCTCCAACGCTACCGCAGCGTAGGCGCATTGCCCTACAAGACGCTGGGCAAGAAGACCTATTACAGCGAGGAGGACGTGCTGACATTCCTTTCCAACCATATCAAGGACTTCAAAAAGGAAGATATAGCCTTCTACAAGGCTCGTATCCATAATTTCTTTCATAAATAACCCATTAAAACATTTTTCAGATGGCAAAGAAAAAAGACGAAAAGGACGTGCTGGTAGTCCGTGACGAGAAGACAGGCGAGATCAGCGTGGTAGCCGGGCTGAACGCGGACGGCACACCCAAGCGCACCCCCGCAAAAGCGGAGAACGCGCAGAGTTTCCTGCAATTCGACCGACATGGCGACGTGCTGGACAACTTCTTCAAGAACTTCTTCCGGCAGTGCAAGGAACCCAGCCGCTTCGGTTTCTACCGCATTGCGGCAGACCAAGCTGAAAATCTCTTAGAGGTGATGAAGCAACTGCTGAAAGACCCCGAAGCGAACAAGGAGCTGCTCGCCCCTCACAAGGTGGACACCTCCGACTATGAGAAGAAGGTGCAGGAAGAGATGGCAGCACAACAGACAGAGAAACAAGAACCTCAAAAACAGGAGAACATGGAACAACGGAAAGAACAGCAACAGGACAAATCCGAACAGATGCAGGGCAAACGTGGCTACCAGCCCATCGACGAGAGTAAAATCAACTGGCAGGAGCTGGAGGACAGATGGGGCGTAAAGCGGGACAACCTTGAAAAGTCCGGCGACCTTACGAAGATGCTCAACTATGGCAAGTCCGACTTGGTAAAGGTCAAACCGACCTTCGGCGGCGAATCATTCGAGCTGGACGCCCGCCTCTCCTTCAAGAAGGACGGTGAGGGAAACATCAGCCTCGTGCCGCACTTCATCCGCAAGGAGCAGAAGCTGGATGAGTACAAGGAACACAAATTCTCCGACAATGACCGGAAGAACCTCCGCGAAACGGGCAATCTCGGTAGGGTCGTGGACATTGTGGACAGGGAAACGGGCGAGATCATCCCCTCCTACATCAGCATCGACCGCAAGACGAATGAAATCACGGACATTCCGGCAAGCAGGGTGCGCATCCCGGAGCGCATCGGCAAGACGGAAATCACCACGCAGGAGCGGGACATGCTCCGCGCCGGACTGCCCGTACGCGACAAGCTCATCGAGCGCAACGACGGCAGAAAGTTCGTCACCACCCTGCAAGTGAACGTGGAGCAGCGCGGCGTGGAGTTCGTGCCGGGAACCGGCAAGTCGCCCCGTACCGCACAGACACAGGAAACCAAAGGCGACACATCGAAAAGTCAGGCGCAGGGCGGGGAAAATGCCGCACAGACCAAGAAGGAGCAACGCCGCAACACGTGGACGAACGAGGACGGCAGCATCCGCCCCATCAGCAAATGGAGCGGCGTGAGCTTCACCGACCAGCAGAAAGCCGACTATGTGGCGGGTAAAGCCGTGAAGCTGGAGAACGTGACCGACAAGCAGGGCTTCCATGCCACGATGTATATCAAGTTCAACCCGGAGAAGGGACGCCCGTACCGCTACGACACGAACCCTGACAATGCACAGCAGGTTGCTCCGTCCAACGAGAGCCGCACGCAGGTGGCGGTGAACAACGATGGCAAGACCAACGAGGCTACAAAGAATCTGAGAGAGCCGTTGCAGAAAGGTCAGACCAACCCGAAGGACGCCCGCCAGCAACAGCAGCAGGAGAAGCCGCAGAAGAAAACGGGCAAGGGCATGAAAATGTAATCCCGTGTCCGCCACTGAATCCAAAATAAAATCCAAAGTATCAACAAAAAAGAAGAAGACATGAAGACAATCATTGCAGAAAAGCCCTCCGTGGCACGTGAAATCGCCCGCATCGTGGGCGCGACAAAGAGAGAGGAAGGATATTTCGAGGGAGGCGGTTATGCCGTGACATGGGCATTCGGACACCTCGTTCAGCTTGCCATGCCCGACGGCTACGGCGTGCGCGGATTTGTCCGTGACAACCTCCCGATTATTCCCGACACATTCACGCTCGTCCCCCGTCAGGTCAGGACGGAGAAAGGTTACAAGCCCGACAGCGGCGTGGTGTCGCAGATAAAAGTCATCAAAAGACTGTTCGACACAAGCGAACATATCATCGTGGCGACCGATGCCGGACGCGAGGGAGAGCTTATCTTCCGCTACCTCTACCACTATACGGGTTGCACCACTCCTTTCGTGCGCCTGTGGATCAGCTCTCTCACCGACAAAGCTATCCGCGAGGGACTGCGGAAACTCGAAGACGGCAGCAAATACGACAACCTCTACCTCGCCGCCAAAGCGCGGAGCGAATCCGACTGGCTCGTGGGCATCAACGGCACACAGGCGTTATCCATCGCCGCCGGACACGGCACGTATTCCGTGGGGCGGGTGCAGACACCAACGTTGGCTATGGTATGTGAACGCTACTGGGAGAACCGCCGCTTTACGTCCGAAGCATTCTGGCAGCTCCATATCGCAACGGACGGTTGCGACGGCGAAGTCGTGAAATTCTCATCCTCCGAGAAATGGAAAGAGAAAGAACCGGCGATGGAACTATATAATAAGGTAAAGGCGGCAGGTTGCGCCACTGTCACGAAAGCCGAGCGCAAGGAGAAGACGGAGGAAACTCCCTTGCTCTACGACCTGACCACGCTCCAGAAAGAAGCCAACGCCAAGCACGGCTTCACGGCGGAACAGACGCTTGAAATCGCGCAGAAACTCTACGAAAAGAAGTTGATAACCTATCCGAGAACGGGAAGCCGCTACATCCCCGAAGACGTGTTTGCCGAAATTCCCAAACTGCTCGCTTTCATCGGCACACAGCCCGAATGGAAAGACAAGGTGCGGGCAAAAGCCGCCCCGACACGCCGCAGCGTGGACGACGGCAAGGTGACAGACCACCATGCCCTGCTCGTCACGGGTGAGAAACCGCTCTTCCTCTCCAAAGAGGACAATACCATCTATCAGATGATTGCCGGGCGCATGGTCGAGGCATTCTCTGAGAAATGCGTCAAGGATGTGACCACTGTCACGGCGGAATGTGCCGGAGTGGAGTTTACCGTAAAAGGCAGCGTCGTGAAGCAAACCGGATGGCGTGCCGTCTATGGCGAGGAAAAAGAGGAAATTACCATCCCGGCTGGCAGGAAGGCGACACGCTGACACCGAAAGGCTCGTCCATTACCGAAGGAAAGACCAAACCCAAGCCGCTGCATACCGAAGCCACCCTGCTCTCGGCAATGGAAACGGCGGGCAAGGAAATTGAGGACGACGCACTGCGGCAGGCGATGAAGGACTGTGGCATCGGTACTCCCGCCACACGCGCCTCCATCATCGAAACGCTTTTCAAGCGCGGTTACATGGAACGCTGCAAGAAGTCGCTTGTTCCCACCGAAAAAGGACTTGCCCTCAATTCCGTCGTCAAGACGATGCGCATCGCCGATGTTGCCATGACGGGCGAATGGGAAAAGGAGCTGGCGCGTATCGAGCGCGGGGAACTGTCCGACGACACCTTCCGCAAGGAGATAGAGGCGTACACACGTGAGATAACCTCCGAACTGATCTCGTGCGACAAGCTCTTCGGCAGCCGTGACTCCGGCTGCGCGTGTCCCAAGTGTGGCACGGGCAGGATGCGGTTCTACGGCAAGGTGGTACGCTGCGACAACACGGAGTGCGGACTGCCCGTGTTCCGGCTGAAAGCGGGACGCACCCTGTCCGACGATGAAATCAAAGACCTGCTCACCGAAGGGCATACCAAGCTGCTCAAAGGGTTCAAGAGCAAACAGGGCAAGAGTTTCGATGCTGTTGTCGCCTTTGACGGGGAATATAACACGACTTTTGTGTTCCCGGAGGCTAAAAAGGACAAGAAATTTTCAGGACGGAAGAAATAGTATTAACTTTGCCACTTGTTCAGAGTAATGAATTGTTCTTCGATACCGGATTACACTCATACTTTGGATTTAGTGGTGGCACTCGGAGGGATACCGAGTGCCTTTTTCTTCCTTTTTCCAACCGATTATCCCGTTAATTATCAATCCGCTAAATCCAAAGTAATGAACAACAAGAAGAAAAACGAGGGTCAGACCGACTTTTCCTATTACGGTCTGTACCTGCTGGACTATCTCCGCACGAACAAGTTTGAACAGGCTGACGACACCGCTTTCATACGGGAACGGGCCGACCGTGCCGCCGAAACGTATGAGAGGGCACGGCTTGAAGGCTATCCCGCCGATGGTGCGCAGGAACTGGCGATGGACACGCTGCTGCGCGGGCTGCATTATTCCCGTTACGCCATCCTCCGCGAAGTCGTGGAAAACGAGTTTGCCGATGAAGTGCCGGAAGAGAAGCGTGAAGCCTTTGTCCTGAAACTGCTGCCGCTTGTCGGCAACGTGTTCTCCGTCTATGACCTCTCGGATGACAATTTCGCCCTGTCTTCCGATTACGACCTGCTCTACACGGAGCTGACGGGAGCAACCGTCCTTTACTTAGACGAATATGGCGTTTAACCGCAAACAGAAACTGCGGGACAACATCGAGGCGATACGGACGGCATTCATCCTTGACAGGGAAAATAGGACAGCGACAACCGAAGAGCGTGCCATACTTCAAAGGTACTGCGGTTTCGGCGGTCTGAAATGTATCCTCAACCCTGCAAAGGAACTGACGGATGCCGTCCGGTGGGCGAAATCCGACCTCGAACTGTTCGCCCCGACGGTGGAGCTGCACAGGCTTATCCGTGAGAACAGCAAGGACGAAACAGAGTACAAGCGGTTTGTGGATTCGCTGAAAGCGTCCGTGCTGACCGCTTTCTACACCCCCAAAGAGATAACCGACACCATCGCGGACGTGCTGGCAGATTACAGCGTCCGCCCCGCCCGTATGCTCGAACCGTCGGCAGGTGTCGGCGTGTTCGTGGATTCCATGCTGCGGCACAGCCCCAATGCGGATGTGATGGCTTTCGAGAAGGATCTGCTCACGGGTACAATCTTGAGGCATCTCTATCCCGACCAGAAAATGCGCACCTGCGGTTTTGAGAAAATCGAAAGACCGTTCAACAATTATTTCGACTTGGCGGTGTCCAACATTCCGTTCGGTGACATTGCCGTGTTCGACGCGGAGTTTCAGCGGAGCGACTCTTTCGGCAGACGCTCCGCCCAGAAAACCATCCACAACTATTTCTTTCTCAAAGGACTGGATGCCGTGCGTGACGGCGGTATCGTGGCGTTCATCACCTCGCAAGGGGTATTGAATAGCACCAAGACCTCCGTGCGTAACGAGCTGTTCAGTCAGGCCAATCTGGTATCCGCGATACGCCTGCCCAACAACCTGTTCACGGACAACGCGGGCACGGAGGTGGGCAGTGACCTGATTGTCCTGCAAAAGAACCTCAGCAAGAAGGAAATGTCGCAGGACGAGCGGCTGATGACCGTGATACAGACGGACACGAAAACCGCCCTGACCGACAACGCCTATTTCATCCACCACCCGGAACGCATCGTGCATACGATGGCGAAACTTGACACAGACCCTACGGGAAGCCCGCTATGGTTTATCTGCACGAGGGCAAGGCAGCAGGCATCGCCGGGGATTTGCGCCGTATGCTCGACGAGGATTTCCATTACAGGCTTGCCATGCGCTTGTATTCGGGTTCAATCCGGCAGGCAGGAACGGAAGAAAAAGTTGCCGTTCAAAATAAAGTAGAGCGTCCTGCCATAAAATTGGAAACAGTATCCTCGGCGCAGACGGTGGAAACTCCGACAGAAAAGCCGCAACCCGCAGATGAAAAGCCGGAGATAGAACCGCGCCCGCAATATTCCGCAGGCGTGCAGCTCACCCTGCTTGACCTCTGGGGGATGACGGAAGAGGTCAGCCAACCGAAAACCTCCAAAAAGAAAAAGACGGTGAAAAAGGCAGTTACGGCAAAGTCCACTCCGCCCAAACCGAAAGTCACGGTTACACCGACAGCTCCAACTGCAAAACCCGCAATGGAGAATAAGGAGGTGAAAGCGGAGAACACCGCCAAGCCTGCCGACCCGGACGACATCTATGCCACACTGGACTGGGATACCAATCCTCCCATCAACGGTTTCTATGAAATGATGATGGGTTTGACGCCGGAGCGTAGGAAAGAACTTCGGGAACTGGCAAGGCAGCATAACGAGAAACAAGTGGCGGAAAAGACGGAAGTGAAAGCCGTGCCGGAAACTTCCCGTGAGCAGCCACGACAGGAGGAAACACAGCCGGAGGCAGTCGCCGCACCTGCCGTTACAGATACCCCATCGGAAGCGGTGGGGACTTTCCTTTTCCCCGACATCGAAGCGGAAAAGCCGAAGGAGGAAGTCGTGGACCTTTCTCCGCGTGCCTACCACCGCACGCCGGAGATGCACCTGCGCGAAGGGTCGCTGGTGGCTGACCGGGGGCGTCATAACATCGGCTACCTGAAAGACATCACGCCATACGGGGCGACATTCCAGCCGCTCGACCTGAAAGGATACCAGAAGGAAAAGGCGTTGTTGTATGTGTCGCTGCGTGACGCCTACGAGCGTCTGTACCGTTATGAATCGCTCCGGCGCGAGGCAAATGTTCCGTGGCGAGAGCATCTGAATACCTGTTACGATGAGTTTGTCATGCGCTACGGCAACCTCAACGCCAAGCAGAACGTGAAGTTAGTGATGATGGATGCGGGCGGGCGCGACATCCTTTCGCTGGAACGGATGGAAAACGGAAAGTTCGTCAAGGCGGACATCTTCGAGCATCCTGTTTCCTTCGCGGTGGAGAGCCATGCCAACGTAGGCTCTCCCGAAGAAGCCCTGTCTGCGTCGCTCAACAAATATGGTACGGTCAATCTCGACTATATGCGGGAGATAACCGACAGCACGGCGGAGGATTTGCTCACTGCCCTGCAAGGGCGCATCTACTACAATCCGCTCGTGACCGGTTACGAAATCAAAGACCGTTTCATCGCCGGAAATGTCATAGAGAAAGCGGAACGCATAGAGGCATGGATGGGTGACAATCCCGAAAATGAGCGTATGCCGGAGGTGAAGCAGGCGTTGGAGGCTCTGAAAGATGCCGAGCCGCAGCGCATCGCCTTCGAGGATCTGGACTTCAATTTCGGGGAACGCTGGATTCCGACGGGTGTCTATGCCGCCTACATGAGCCGGCTGTTCGACACGGAGGTGAAAATCGCCTATTCCGCAAGCATGGACGAGTTTTCGGTGGTGTGCGGCTACCGCACCATGAAAATCACGGACGAGTTTCTGGTGAAGGGGTATTACCGGAACTATGACGGTATGCACCTCCTAAAACACGCCCTGCACAACACCTGCCCTGACATGATGAAGTCCATCGGCAAGGACGAGCATGGCAACGACATCAAGATGCGCGACAGCGAGGGAATACAACTCGCCAACGCCAAGATTGACGAGATACGAAACGGCTTCTCCGAATGGCTCGAAGAGCAGTCGCCGCAGTTCAAGGAGCGGCTTGTGACGATGTATAACCGCAAGTTCAACTGTTTCGTGCGCCCGCGCTACGACGGCTCCCATCAGACCTTTCCCGACCTCAACCTGAAAGGCTGGCAAGCCGGGGTATCAAGAGCGTCTATCCCTCACAGATGGATTGCGTCTGGATGTTGAAACAGAACGGCGGCGGAATTTGCGACCACGAGGTGGGAACCGGTAAGACGCTGATAATGTGCATCGCCGCGCATGAGATGAAGCGTCTGAATTTGGCACACAAGCCGATGATTATCGGGCTGAAAGCCAACGTTGCGGAGATTGCAGCCACCTATCAGGCGGCATATCCCAACGCACGTATTCTGTACGCTTCGGAGAAGGACTTTTCGACCGCCAACCGTGTGCGCTTCTTCAATAATATAAAGAACAACGACTACGATTGCGTCATCATGTCGCACGACCAGTTCGGCAAGATACCGCAGTCGCCGGAATTGCAGCAGCGCATCCTGCAAGCAGAGCTTGACACGGTGGAGGAAAACCTCGAAGTGCTACGGCAGCAGGGAAAGAACGTGTCGCGGGCGATGCTGAAAGGATTGGAGAAGCGCAAGCACAACCTTGAAGCGAAGCTGGAGAAGGTGGAACACGCCATAAAGTCACGCACGGACGACGTGGTGGATTTCAAGCAGATGGGCATCGACCACATCTTCATAGATGAGAGCCACCAGTTCAAGAATCTGACTTTCAACACGCGCCACGACCGTGTGGCGGGATTGGGAAACAGCGAGGGAAGCCAGAAGGCACTTAACATGCTCTTTGCCATACGCACCATACAGGAGCGCACAGGAAAAGACTTGGGTGCGACCTTCCTCTCCGGCACGACTATCAGCAACTCACTGACTGAATTGTACCTGCTGTTCAAGTACCTGCGCCCGAAGGAGCTGGAACGGCAGGACATAAGGTGTTTCGACGCTTGGGCGGCGATATTTGCCAAGAAGACGACGGATTTTGAATTTAACGTGACGAACAATGTGGTCCAGAAGGAGCGTTTCCGCTACTTCATCAAAGTGCCGGAGCTTGCCGCCTTCTATAATGAAATCACGGACTACCGCACGGCGGAGGATGTGGGCGTTGACCGTCCTGCCAAGAACGAGATACTGCACCATATACCGCCCACGCCGGAACAGGAGGACTTCATACAGAAACTGATGCAGTTCGCCAAGACGGGCGATGCCACCTTGTTGGGCAGGCTGCCGCTTTCGGAAACGGAAGAAAAGGCGAAGATGCTCATCGCCACGGACTATGCCCGGAAAATGGCACTCGACATGCGCATGATAGACCCGAATTACGAAGATCATCCCGACAACAAAGCGAGTCACTGTGCCAAGATGATCGCGGAGTATTATCAAAAATACGACGCCCAGAAAGGCACGCAGTTCGTTTTCTCTGATTTGGGGACATACCAGCCGGGCGACGGGTGGAACGTCTATTCGGAAATCAAGCGCAAACTGACGGAGGACTACGGTATACCGCCAAGCGAGGTGCGCTTCATTCAGGAGTGCAAGACCGACAAGGCGCGGAAGGCGGTGATAGACGCCATGAACGCCGGGACGGTGCGTGTGCTGTTCGGCTCTACCTCTATGCTCGGAACGGGTGTGAACGCCCAGAAACGGTGTGTGGCTATCCATCATCTCGATACGCCGTGGCGACCGTCCGACTTGCAACAGCGTGACGGACGCGGAGTTAGGCAGGTAATGAGATTGCCAAACATTTCGCCGGGAACAACGTGGATGTAATCATCTACGCGGTGGAGAAGTCACTGGACAGCTACAAGTTCAACCTCCTGCACTGCAAGCAGACTTTCATAAGCCAGCTCAAAAGCGGTGCGATGGGTGCGCGTACCATCGACGAGGGGGCAATGGACGAAAAATCGGGCATGAATTTCTCGGAATACATGGCGTTGCTCTCCGGCAATACCGACCTGTTGGACAAGGCGAAACTGGAAAAGCGGATCGCATCGCTCGAAGGGGAACGCAAGTCGTTCAACAAGGGCAAGCGTGATTCGGAGTTCAAGCTGGAGTCAAAGACCGGCGAGTTGCGCAACAACACGGCTTTCATAGATGCCATGACGGAGGACTGGAACCGCTTCCTGTCGGTGGTGCAGACCGACAAGGAGGGCAACCGCCTTAATATAATAAAGGTGGACGGAGTGGATTCCGCCGATGAGAAGGTCATCGGAAAGCGTTTGCAGGAGATAGCCAAGAATGCCACGACCGGAGGGTTGTACACGCAGGTCGGTGAACTTTACGGTTTTCCGATAAAGGTGGTGAGCGAAAGGATACTCAAAGAGGGATTGGAGTTCACCGACAACCGCTTCGTGGTCGAGGGGAACTACAAGTACACCTACAACAACGGGCATCTGGCGATGGCTGACCCGTTGGCCGCCGCCCGCAACTTCCTCAACGCGATGGAGAGGATACCCTCCATCATCGACCAGTACAAGGCGAAGAACGAGGTGCTGGAGATGGAGATACCGCAGTTACAGGAGATAGCGGGTAAGGTGTGGAAGAAGGAGGACGAGCTGAAGCAGTTGAAGTCCGAACTTGCCGCCCTTGACCGAAAAATTCAGCTGGAGCTTGCGCCACCCACGCCCGAAGTCGCAGAAAAGGAGAATGAAGGGCAACAGCTCAAGCCGGAAGCGGAAGATGTGAGGAACAGGCAGGCGCAATATCCCGAAAATGCACCGCCGCAGATACGCAGTCCGGCGGATAGTATCGTTGCCAACCATGTCATAATCGGGCGTCCGGGACTGTATGCCAAGGAGGAAACCCGGTCCAAAGGATTGAAAATATAACCTAAGGAATTTTATCTGAAGTATTAATAAGGGCTATCCCAAAAGGTCTAAAAGTAAATTTTATCCTTTCTGCAAGTATCTATAGGATGGCAACTGCATTTTTTTCTTTTTGGGCAGCCTTATTAAAATTTATTCTTATTTTAGGTTATATACATTCATGTCCATTTATGTAAAAAATTCCTGCTGACCTTGTTTATGTCTTGTCAGTCACCATTTGCAAAACCATATTTGACCCTCAAAGAGGCTGAATTTGATAAGTAACTTGCTACATACTCATAATAAGGAGCTAAATAGAACACGAATGGGAAATACACAAATGCTAAACTAAAGAAGATATTGGCCAAAATAAACGCTATACCGAGAGAGAAACTTGATTTTTCAACTTCCTAAAACGGTGTTGTTCAAACATTTCTACTTATTTGTACTTGCCAGTTGAACCTACGCTTCCCTAATAAAATGTCTATGGTAAAAAGTTAAAAAATCCTCCCACTTTTGTTAGATATATTTTTTTGTGTAATTTTGTAATCGTTATGCGGCAGTAATAATATACATATTAATACGAGTTAGTAATCCTGTAGTTCTCATATGCTACGAGGAGGTATTAAAAGGTGCGTTTCGACAATGCATCTACTGTAGTATATTATTGCTTAATCCAAATGAATATTATAAATTTAGGAATTCTTGCTCACATTGATGCAGGAAAAACTTCCGTAACCGAGAATCTGCTGTTTGCCAGTGGAGCAACGGAAAAGTGCGGCCGTGTGGATAATGGTGACACCATAACGGACTCTATGGATATAGAGAAACGTAGAGGAATTACTGTCCGGGCTTCTACGACATCTATTATCTGGAATGGAGTGAAATGCAATATCATTGACACTCCGGGACACATGGATTTTATTGCGGAAGTGGAGCGGACATTCAAAATGCTTGATGGAGCAGTCCTCATCTTATCCGCAAAGGAAGGCATACAAGCGCAGACAAAGTTGCTGTTCAGTACTTTACAAAAGCTGCAAATCCCGACAATTATATTTATCAATAAGATTGACCGTGCCGGTGTGAATTTGGAGCGTTTGTATATGGATATAAAAACAAATCTGTCGCAAGATGTCCTGTTTATGCAAACTGTTGTCGATGGATCGGTTTATCCGGTTTGCTCCCAAACATATATAAAGGAAGAATACAAAGAATTTGTATGCAACCATGACGACGATATATTAGAACGATATTTGGCGGATAGCGAAATTTCACCGGCTGATTATTGGAATACGATAATCGCTCTTGTGGCAAAAGCCAAAGTCTATCCGGTGCTACATGGATCAGCAATGTTCAATATCGGTATCAATGAGTTGTTGGACGCCATTTCTTCTTTTATACTTCCTCCGGCATCAGTCTCAAACAGACTTTCAGCTTATCTCTATAAGATAGAGCATGACCCCAAAGGGCATAAAAGAAGTTTTCTTAAAATAATTGACGGAAGTCTGAGACTTCGAGACGTTGTAAGAATCAACGATTCGGAAAAATTCATCAAGATTAAAAATCTAAAGACTATTTATCAGGGCAGAGAGATAAATGTTGATGAAGTGGGTGCCAATGATATCGCGATTGTAGAAGATATAGAAGATTTTCGAATCGGAGATTATTTAGGTGCTAAACCTTGTTTGATTCAAGGATTATCTCATCAGCATCCCGCTCTCAAATCCTCCGTCCGGCCAAATAAGCCCGAAGAGAGAAGCAAGGTGATATCCGCTCTGAATACATTGTGGATTGAAGACCCGTCTTTGTCCTTTTCCATAAACTCATATAGTGATGAATTGGAAATCTCGTTATATGGTTTGACCCAAAAGGAAATCATACAGACATTGCTGGAAGAACGATTTTCCGTAAAGGTCCATTTTGATGAGATCAAGACTATCTACAAAGAACGACCTATAAAAAAGGTCAATAAGATTATTCAGATCGAAGTACCACCCAACCCTTACTGGGCCACAATAGGGCTGACTCTTGAACCCTTACCGTTAGGGGCAGGGTTGCAAATCGAAAGTGACATCTCCTATGGTTATCTGAACCATTCTTTTCAAAATGCCGTTTTTGAAGGGATTCGTATGTCTTGCCAATCTGGTTTACATGGATGGGAAGTGACAGATCTGAAAGTAACTTTTACTCAAGCCGAGTATTATAGCCCGGTAAGTACACCTGCTGATTTC
The DNA here is from genome assembly GCF_000614145.1 of Bacteroides faecichinchillae JCM 17102. GTDB lineage: Bacteria > Bacteroidota > Bacteroidia > Bacteroidales > Bacteroidaceae > Bacteroides > Bacteroides faecichinchillae. Next base: position 61,696 of record NZ_BAKK01000026.1, read on the forward strand.
AGACAGCTGACCCCTTATGTCTTCAGGCTGGCTTTGCAACAGTCAGGTGTGGACATTCTCGAACCGATGCTCTGTTTTGAGTTGCAGATACCCCAAGTAGCGAGTTCCAAAGCTATTACAGATTTGCAAAAACTGATGTCTGAGATTGAAGACATCAGTTGTAATAATGAGTGGTGTCATATTAAAGGGAAAGTTCCATTAAATACAAGTAAAGACTATGCCTCAGAAGTAAGTTCGTACACTAAGGCTTAGGCATTTTTATGGTTAAGCCATGTGGGTATCAAATAACAAAAGACGGTTATTCTGATAATATCCGCATGAACGAAAAAGATAAACTTTTATTCATGTTCCAAAAATCAATGTCATTAAAATAATGGAGCGGTCAGGAAATTTCTATAAGGCAATACGGTTGGGATATATACTTATCTCC
>NZ_BAKK01000025.1 GCF_000614145.1 Bacteroides faecichinchillae JCM 17102
GTAGCTGAATAAAAGAGATAAATAAAATCTACTCTTTAACCAAAAACCGGTAATTACCTTGCCCCACCTTTACTTTACAATAATTATTTTCAATACCCAGCACTTCAATACCAGAACGTGAAGCTAATGTCTTTCCACTCTCTGTTATTTTAGGATCAGAATGATACACAGGTATATAAATCGTCGCTTCACTTCCGACAGGTATAGAAACATTTAATTCTAAAGAACCAATATTCTGTCGAACTTCTGACACCAGTTTACCATAGGGGGTCATATTTGAATAATAGACTTCCGACAATTTCTGAGGTAATGCAGGTTTTATGATAACACGTTTATATCCAGGTGCATTCTCATCTACTTTTACTCCTGCAAGAGTCCGATAAAACCAGGTTAATCCTCCACCAAACATTGGATGATTATGTGAGTCTTTACCATTCCATTGTTCCCAAGTAGTAGTAGCTCCCTGCTTAATCCAATAACCGTAACTAGGAAAATCAGATTGATTCATAACCTCATAAGCCACATCATTCAACCCATTTGCAGCCAAAATTTCAAAAAAGAACTGAGTACCAAAAATTCCCGTATTCAAATGATTCTTATATTTTTCTACTACCTCCTGACGCAAAGTCGCTACAACATCTTTATATGATTCTTCCGGAACTCCCATCACCAAAGCGAAAATATTACTACCATAATCACCATACGTTTTCTTTTCTCTATCATAAAATTTACGATGAAAAGCTCCTTTGACTCGTTCTGCTAACTCTGAATAATATCTAAAATCAGTAACGTTACCTATAGCCTCAGCAGCTTTTGCCGTATAATCAGCACAACGCCATAGATAAAATGTATGCACCAATTCTTCCAAAGGGATAGCAAATGCAGGTGCCCAGTCACCTAAGTTCAGCCAATAATTTGGTTCTTTCGAGTTACAGTTGGTGCTCTTAGCTAACATTGTTCCATCAGCAGTAAGCCATGTCAACATATAACGCACTTGTTCTTTCATCGCCCAATAATTGGCTTCTAACATACGCCTATCTCCATAATGAAGATAAAACTCCCAAGGCATAATATTCATAGCTGCTCCCCACGGAACGCCCCCACCACAACCAGGTTGCCATGGTGCTCCATTGGGTACATACCCTGTTTCGATATTTTGCACGTCCCTTATATCACGAATCCACTTCTGATAAAACGCAGCAGCATTGAAGTTATGCATTACCGTAACACACGCCACTTGTCCGTCTCCTGTATAAGCAGAACGTTCCCGATGCGGACAATCACTGGCTACACCTCCATGCATATTATCTAATTGACTACGTTGCCATATTTCATTAATCTGGTTAAACAGCGAATTGGACGTTTTGAATTCTGACGAAATTTTCACATCCGTATTTACAGCCTCAGCAATTACATTCTTTGCAGACAGATCAGAAAGACCACTTATAATAGCTTTACTAAAAACATACCAAGTAAACCGGGGAGCATAAGACTCCTTCCCTTCACCTTTTAAAATATACTGTTGAATCCCCAACGGAGATTCACAAATATATTTAACATTTAAAGTATCTCCCTTTTGTCCCCTAATATCCTTAAAATGTATCCATCCAGATATCTCTTTACCAAAGTCAACTTCATAGACTGAAGCTTCCAATTTTTTAAAAGAAATCGGCCGAAGAGCTTCTATAATCTTATCTGTAGGAGCAGTATGGGCAGTTAGCATTCCAATCGGAGCCTGGCGCAATACTGCATAATTCCACGTTGAATCATCACATTTTGCGGTTGCCCAATCTTCCACTTCCGCATTTGCATCGTAAATTTCCCCATCAAATACCCCATCCATTATGATAGGAGATTCTTTTACTTTCCACGTCTCATCCGAAGCTATAATATCTTTACTTCCATCCTTATAAGTCACTTCTATCTGACAAAGAAAACGGGGTGAACCGAACGGACATACCCAATGACTCACGCAATCATAAAATCCATTCCCGACAATAGCTCCCGCTACATTTTCTTTTTCCTGCAACAAACCAGTAATATCATACGCTAAATACATCACCCGATAATTACGGAAACGATTGTCAATAGCAATATTTGCATATTTAAGATCATCCCGAACCGTATAATTGGTAAAGTTCGGTACAAGATAATCATCTCCTACCCTTTCACCATTTATATAAAGTTCAAAATATCCCAGTCCAGTGACAAAAACTTTTGCCGAAACAATATCCTCCTTCACATTAAATAGTTTCCGAAAAAGTGGGGATGGATAAGAGGGATACACAGTTGAGTTAGGTTTAAGCGTCTTCTTAGGTGCCTCGCCTTGCCAGGGTACACCAATCCATTTTGCTTTCCATTCGTCAGCAGACAAAAGTCCCATGCCCCAATAAGCAGGCTCACTCCAAGCAGACGCCTCTTCTTGTCGGTTCCAAGTCATGACACGCCACCAATAATCCTTTGCAGATTGTAATTGTTGTCCTTCATAAGGAATCAAATACGAATCTGAAGAACTTCTTTTTCCACTATCCCAAACGTCAAACTCACCATTCAATAATTTATCTTTTGAAGAAGCGACCACAATGCGATAAGCTTTCTGAACTTCACCGCGGATCTGTTTTGAAGTAACTTCATTGATCCACGACAAACGAGGAGACGGAACATCGACTACAGCCGGGTTCTCCATATATTCACAGGTCAGTGAAACTGGTTTTAGTTTGGCATATCCCACTGACACAGCAAACAATGCACAAAACAAATACAAAATTCTCATTGAGTTCAAATTCTTCATGGTATTAAGATCGGTTATTTTAAGGCGTGTATTCTTTTCTACTATTTTTCTTTTCTATGCTTCACACGTTTAAGTAAGATTTGATCAATCTCAGCCAACTCATCAAACGTAAATTCCAAATTATCTAAAGCATGTAGATTATCGTCTAATTGCTTCACAGAACTTGCTCCTACAATTACTGACGTTATCCGTTTATCTTTAAGTGTCCATGCCAATGCCATCTCCGCCAACGTTTGACCACGACGATGAGCGACTTCATTCAGTTGCCGGATAATCTCCACTTTTTCAGGAGTTACCTGTGAGCTTTGTAAAAATCCGGTAGGACGTGCAGCACGTGAATTTTCCGGAATCCCATTCAAATATTTATCTGTCAATAGTCCCTGAGCCAAAGGAGAGAATGCAATAAAACCAGAACCATTCTTTGCTGCCAGACTAAGATTTTCTTTCTCAACCGTACGATCAAACATATTATAACGATATTGACTAATGAGACAAGGCACACCTGCATCTGACAGCATTTCGTAAACTAAATATGCTTTCTCAGGAGGATATTTAGATATTCCGACGTACAAGGCTTTTCCTCTTTCTACAATGTCAATTAGTGCTTGAACTGTCTCCCTGATAGGAGTGACCTCATCATAACGATGAGTATAAAATATATCAAAATACTCTAAACCAGTACGACGAAGGCTTTGGTCAATACTTGCCATCAGATTTTTTCGTGAACTATTTCCACCATAAGGCCCTGCCCACATTTCATGACCAGCTTTAGAAGAGATAATCATTTCATCCCGATAGCCCTGAAAGTTTTCTTTCAGAATCCGACCGAAGTTTATTTCTGCACTTCCAGGAACAGGACCATAATTATTTGCCAAATCAAAGTGTGTAATACCATGATCGAAAGCATATTTAATTATATCTGTTGCTACATCAAAGTCGTCCACACTACCAAAATTATGCCACAATCCCAAAGAAATCACAGGCAACTGCAAGCCGCTCTTACCACAGTATTTATATTGCATCCCATCATAACGATTGGATGCCGGCTGATAATTTACAGAATCATTCATATGATTACTCATTTTAACTTTGTAATTTACAAAGAAAAGATTTTTTTTTTCAATAAACTTCCAATTGCCCGACATTTGTTCGCCTATAATGTAATTTATATATATAAACGTCTAAATGAGAAAGTATCAGAACTGGAAATAAATGAATGGCTGAATTTCCGTACTTTTCATTTGAATCACGAGATAAATCAATGCTACCATCAACAATGCCTTTCCTAAGAACGGTAGACGGATAACTCCACGACAAAGTGCATTTTCCCAACGGTCGGGCGCAAAATGGAGTAAAAAACCGAGTAACATCAAGCAAATACGCGCCAGTATCCCTCCAACAATTGTGGAAAAAGTTGCGGATTGAAAGCCATAAATATTTGCTTCAACATATCTATCGAATTATCAAAATCGGCATTACGGAAGAAAATCCAGCAGAAACAAACAAAATTAAAAGTGATTATGACTCCGAATACACGCCTCCAGCCATGACTCCCCTCTCCTTTCTTACGTCCAGTAAAAGTTATCCACATTTTATGTACAGCCAAAGCAATGCCATGGAAAGTTCCCCAAAGCATAAAGTTCCAAGAAGCTCCATGCCAAAGACCACCCAAAAACATGGTAATAATCAGATTTAAATATTGACGGAACTTTCCTTTCCGGTTTCCTCCTAAAGATATATATAGGTAATCGCGCAACCAACTGGACAAAGAAATATGCCAACGACGCCAAAATTCGGTGATAGAAGCAGATTTATATGGAGAATTAAAGTTTAAATTGAAATGAAATCCTAATAACAAAGCTATACCGATAGCCATATCACTATAACCAGAAAAGTCGCAATATATCTGTAAAGCATACCCGTATACTCCCATCAGATTTTCCACACCCGAATAAAGCGTGGGATTATCAAAAATTCGTTCTACAAAATTGATACTGATATAATCGGAGATCACTGTTTTTTTGAACAGACCGGATGCTATAAGGAAAATACCTCGTCCAAACATTTCCTGCGAAACAAAAAGCGGTTTTCGGATTTGAGGAATAAAATCACGAGCACGCACAATCGGTCCGGCTACCAATTGCGGAAAAAAGGATACATAGAAAGCATAATCCAGCAAATTTCTCAACGGTTTTATCTCCCGGCGATAAACATCAATGGTATAGCTTAATGATTGGAAGGTAAAGAAAGAAATCCCCACCGGCAAGAATATATCGAGCGTAGTAAATTCGCCCCCCATCAAGGAAGCAATAGCCCCTCCCAAAAAGTTCGTATATTTAAAATAAACGAGAAGACCCAGATTAATACATAGACTCAACGTCACCAGCCCTTTACGTTTCCAACGTCCCACTGTATGATCCATCCATTGCGCTAAAAGAAAATCGCAGACTGTTACAATAGCAAGTAAAAAGAAGTATGTGCCACTGCTTTTATAATAAAAGTAATAGGAAAAAAGAGTAACAAACAGGATACGGGCCGTATTCTTTCGTTGCAACAACACATATACTATCATAAAAGCAGTAAACAACCAGAGGAAGATACCACTACTGAATATCATTGGTGCTTGTGGATCATAAGTCAGCACCTCTTTGAGACGGCTGAAATCTATATCAACGGGTAACATAGTCATTATAAGCTTGAATTAAGGCTTGATATAATAGATTCCCCTGTAGAACATATCCTTCGGGTAAATAATGTACATGATCGGGACGCATCAGTTGTGCCTCCGTCCAATTAAGACAAGCGCGTTCACGCCCACCTACGACATCATACATATCCCACACTAATAAGTGATGGTCTTTAGCATAACGGCGAATTGTTTCTGTTGCTGTCGCTGTACGAGGGTTTATTGAATATGTACGTTTTCTCCGACGCTGACGAAAACTTTCGTAAGAACCGGGAGGAGTAGTCAGTAATATAGGAACCTCGGGAAGCCTGTCACGCAACAATTTAATAAGTTCATCCATCTGATTATAATGTACATTAGCGTTGTAACGCCGACTATGGCTTTCATTTGTCCCGAAAGAAAGAATCAACAGTTCGGGCTTCAGTGCAACAATATCAGCAATGCGGTCAGGATGAGTAAATGTCAGACATGTAGCTCCATTTACTCCCATATCTGTATAGGAAATAGCCCCAAAGGCTTCTTTCAGCAGTGTACCCGTAGTCTGCGGATAAATATGACCGCGAACATGGCTATCACCAATATGAACAATGCGCACTGTGTCTTCTGAGATCCCAGCATGTACTTGTCGGAGACGTTCAAAGATAGGAATAAACAAAGCAATACTATCAATAACTTCATTCCGTCCGGTCTTTTTGAAAGCCGAAGGGAAAAAAAGTTGTGGCAGAGAAATGGTATCGGCCATCCAAGTCATTTCCCGCATTGGCTTCACTGTCTTCAAAGATTTTGTTAAGGAAGGACGGGCAGGCATTTGATCTTGAGCTATAACCTTCGACAGAAATCCGGAAACAGTTATACATATAATCAAAAAACAGACAAACAACCGGTTACTCTTTCTCATAAGAACGCCTCCTGTCGTACTGTTCCTTTCCATATATCAACGTCTCATACAATAGCTTTGCCAAATGTTTGCCACCCCGGAAATTTATATGTGTATAATCATAATTTGCCATAGCAGGTTTGGCATTTACCATTTTAACCATACTTCCATCGCCTCCCATTGCCTCAAACATATTCCAAAAAGCAATACTACTTTCCGCTGCTATACTCTGTTGATAACGGATCAGATTCTTGACTCCCGGCATTGTACGTAGATCTCCATTCTCATTTTTAGATTCGCGATCACCAATACTCAACAATAACACTCCGGCTTGAGGGAAATTCTTCTTTATATGCTCGATAGAAGTAAGCAATCCTTTCTTATAATTATCATAATTACGTCCATATTCCGTAGCTACATTCAATCCGTATTCCAAAATAACCAAGTCGTAAGGTCGCTGATGATTGAATTGCCTCATCATCTCTGCCGGTATTCCTCGGAGAGAAAGTCCAGAACTTCCACGCAAAGAGAAATTATCCAGAATGATTCCTTTCTTACCATCCATTGCCACGCCATAAAAAAGAGTGGAATCCGCCTCATTCACTGTCCATCGTACCGAACCGATACGCCCATCCAAATACATCTGTTGCAATTTATTAGAGGGAGTGAATGAATGAGTCTGTTCTGCCCCCCGATTGACACTAACGGAAAGTCGCATATCTCCTTTATTATAGAAGAAAATAGATGTTCGCTGACAAGTATCAAGTAAAGAGGCATATTTGCTTTGTCCATGCAGTTCAACGTAAGCTCCTTTCCTAGGAATAAAATAGTGTCCGGATACTCCTTGCTTTTTCCTATCAAAAGAAATAGTATCGGTTACTGCATGGCTCGACCATCCTCCGAAAGTTTGTCGTACCGTAGGCCGATACCCATTCGTAATTGATGTGATTGTCACAAAACCTACTCCGCACCCACCAAAGCGTTTTTGAAGCATTTCACGTAAGTCAGCAGTAAAAATATCCGCTTCTATAAAAGAATCGCCAAATACAGCGATACGTACCATATTATCTTCGGAACCATTGGCATTAGTAGAAGAAACACGGTCAAGTGCTTCATAGAAAGGGGTCATACCTCGGCTGGTGGAATCACTATAATCCTCAATACAAGTCAGACCCGTCCGGCAAGTATCCACAAAAGCAGGTTTTACTACAGGTGGAAGAACGATACTATCTGAATCGGCAACCACTTCTTCCGGTTCCGGATAGCGCAAGTCTCCTAAAAGATCGACACGCCTCATAGTATGACCGGCAATTGATATTACCGGTAACCAATGTAATCCTATCAGAATGATAAATACAAGCAAAGTTAGCCAGAGCGAATATTTCAGATAATTTTTCATAATCTACCTTACGTTCAAATTTTTGAAACGACTGCAAAGATAGACAAAAGCGACAAAAAGAAAGGAGAATCTACATTATTTAATGCGATTCTCCTTTCCATTTATTTATTCACTGTATGGGTGTCAGATCGTTCGTTCAATATTCCAAACAAAAGCTCGTAAACCTAATTGCTCGGTTTCTAGGTCCATCTTATGCAATGTATCCAATAATGGATCGACTTTATTATCATCAACTACTGTAAGGATTGCCGAACACATACTTGGCCATGCATGGCTACCAAAATGCGGATCACCAGTCTTCGAGCCACGCCCCTGAACCTTCTCCAAATAGCTGAAGCCACGACAATTCAAGCGATCTAGCAATGCAATAATACGTTCAAAATAGGCCTGATCGAATGTTATTAATACTGATTTCATATTTCTTTTCTATTATTTCTTAATATAGTCACTTTTATTTTCCCGGAAGTAAAGATCCAGTTCACGCTGACGGCGTAACTTGCGACGTTGGTTCTTGATTCCTGTACCGGCAAATACACAATATAGTGTCGGAATCAGAATCAATGTCAATATGGTTGATACGCTCAAACCGCCAATTACGGCAATCGCCATTGGGCTCCACATTTCCGAACCTTGACCTCCACCGATAGCCATCGGAATCATACCGAGTACGGTAGTAGCAGTAGTCATTAATACCGGACGAAGACGACTCTTACCAGCCGTTACTACAGAATTCATGACTGTCAAACCACGTTCACGACAAAGAATGATATAGTCAATAAGCACAATACCGTTTTTCACCACAATACCGATCAACATAATTCCTCCCAACAAACTCATGACGCTCAATGTACTTTTTGTGAAAAACAATGCCATCAAAACGCCACTAAATGCAAACGGTAGAGAGAACATAATGATGAACGGATAAGTTAATGATTCGAACTGTGCCGCCATTACAATAAATACGAGGACAACAATCAAAACGGCAAGAGTTCCCAAATCACGAAACGAATCTTGCTGATCTTCGTACGAACCGGCCACCTGAATAGAAATTTCACCGGGGATATCCATTTTATTGATAATAGCATTACCTTCATTTACTATATTACCCAATGCTTCTTTACCGGAAATAACAGCAGATACAGTTACAATACGTTCACGGTCTTTACGTTCAATAGTAGGAGGGGCAAAACGCTCAACTACTTTACCCACATCTTTCACACGAACAGCTTCACCTTGACTGTTATAAATCAGAATATTTTCAATACTTTCCAAGCTAGTACGATATTCTGGCGCGTAACGAACCTTAATGTCATACTCATCACCATCTTCACGATATTTCGAAGCCACTGCACCATTTATCCGGTTACGCAAATAGTTACCGGCAGTAGCCAGGTTCAACCCATGCATAGCAAGTTTCTCCCGGTCAAAGTCTACCTGATACTCTGGCTGGTAGTCACTACGACTAATATTTACTTCCGATACACCTTTTAAAGCCTGCAATTCACGCTTCAAACGAGCTGCCACACTATCAGTGATCGCCATATCATATCCGTATACTTCAAAGTCAGCACTTGCCTGAGCAGACATACCTGTATTACTACCTCCCAAAATTACTTGTGCTTTACTGAATTCCGGATAAGCCTTCAGGTCTTCACGCATCTCGTCACAGACTTGCTCTAATGAAATATCACGATCTCCCGGGTCTACCAAACTGATATTAAAGGAAATAATATGTGAACCGTTGTCCTGCATAGAAGCCCAAGTATTGTCTGAGTCTGCCTGACCAACAGTATAGTTACATACTGTCATGACACCCTTATATTTCTCTAACCATTTCTGGGTCAGTTTTTGGGAAAGGTCTTGCGCTATTTCTTTTCGTGTACCAATCGGTAATTCCAGTTGTACAGCTATACGAGCATTATCCTGTGCCGGGAAGAACTCGGTACCAATACCTTTGGCACAAAGTAAACTAATAATAAAAAAAGCAATACAACCCACAATCACAACCGGACGATGACGTACTGCCCAGTTCAGCATCTTTGCATACCATACGTCAAGCCTATCCAGAGTTTTCTCAATCGGAGTAAAGAAGAGTTTGAACATCTTTGATGGTTTCTTCTGCAAACGAAGTAACTGGGAACAAAGCATCGGAGTCAGTGACAAAGCAGCTACGGTAGAAATAAACATAATAGCACACATCATCCACCCTAACTGCTTGAAGAGTACACCGGACATACCACTAACCATTGTCAGCGGAAAGAATACAGCAATCATCGTCAATGTAGAAGCTATTACAGAGATAGCCACCTCATTCGTTCCATGTACGGCTGCTTGTTTCGGGTCCGAACCACGTTCAATATGGGTCGTTACATTCTCAAGTACTACAATCGCATCATCCACCACCATACCAATTGCAATGGATAGTGATGATAAGGAAATGATATTAATTGTATTTCCGGTAACTGCCAAATAAATGAAGGAGGCAATCAATGAGAGCGGAATGGTAATACAAATAATCAACGTCGCACGCCAACGTCCCAAGAAGAGGAACACAACGATCACAACAAAGAGCAACGCATAGACAACAGTTTCTGTCAAACTGTCAATTGTGTTCAAAATGTTGTCTGAGGTATCGACAATCACACCCAGCTTCACATCGCTCGGCAAACTCTTTTGTAGTTTCGGAAGTGCTTCTGCTACCTTCTTTGAAATTTCTACGGAGTTAGCACCTGACTGTTTCTGAACAATAATCATGGCTCCCTTAACACCATTATTATATGTTTCCTGCGCACGCTCTTCTACAGTATCAACGATTCTGGCAACATCACGCAAGAATACATTAGCTCCGTTGTGTGTACCAACTACAACATCTTCCAGCTGCCGGGAATCGTCGAACTCACCTTCGACACGTAATGAGTACGTCTCACTACCAATGTCAAAGTTACCACCCGGAATGTTCTTATTCTCAGCTCCAATAATCGAACTAATCGTTTCGATTGTCAGATTATAAGCTTCCAATTTATTCGGGTCACAATATACCTGTATCTCTCGTTGCGGTGCACCACTGATTGAAACGGTACCGACACCCGGAATACGTGCTAACGGATTGACTACACGGTCGTCCAATATTTTATAAAGAGCGGATTGACTCTCATTGGCCTGTACTGAAAGCAGCACAATAGGAATCATATCTGTACTAAACTTGAAAATAATCGGATTCTCAACATCGTCAGGAAGTTGAGAGCTTACCATATCCAACTTGTCGCGTACATCGTTTGTTAGTACATCAATATCATTACCAAACTCAAATTCCAACGTGATCAATGACATATTCTCGGAGGAACGAGAGGTGATATGTTTCAAATTACTCACCGCATTCAACGTGTTTTCCAACGGGCGAGTCACATTATTTTCTATATCCGACGCACTTGCACCGGGATAGGCGGTCATTACCATAATCGTGTTTGTATCAATATCCGGATACAAATCGATAGGTAATTTGGACAAAGAGAAAAGACCAAAGATCACCACTGCCAGGAAGCAGAGGGAGGTCATAATCGGTTTCTTAACCGCACCTTCGTATAAACTCATTTCTTTAATTTAATTATTTTTCAACATCTACTTCTGTTCCATTCACTAGACGTGCCTGACCAGCAACGACTACTTGTGAATTATCAGGGACACCGGATATCAACTCATATTCTGATCCCATACGTCTGCCTAATTCGACTTTGTTATAAGATACTTTACCGTCTTTGTAAACAAATACATAACGATCGCCTGAACCAGCCTGCTTCACAATTGCCAAATCTGGAACAACGACGTGATCTGCTGTTCCGAAATTGAGAGTAGCACGAGCAAACATTCCTGGACGTACGCGCTGGTCTCTATTATCAAGTTTGATTTCTACTTGGAAAGTACGTGTAGCTGCGTCGATAGTAGGATAAATCAGGCTAATCGTTCCTTTAAATATCTCGTCACCATATACATCTAATTTCAAATCCACTGGTGCACCCTTCTTTACTTTTGTGAAGTAAGTTTCAGATACGTTGATTAAAAGTTTCACCGGAGTAATTTGTTCGACTACTAGCACAGGACTACCACCACTATACATATCACCATTATCATAATTACGAGCAGTAACAACTCCATTGATCGGACTTAATAATGCTGTATTTTCCAACAGGTTCTTATAAGCGGTCTCCTTCACATCCAACTGCATTTTAGCTGCATCCCATTCTGATTTGGAAGCACCACCTACTTTATAGAGTTCGTCAATGCGATTAAATTCAATCTCCTGATTGTCCAGCTGTAACTTTGTCTGTTTCAGGTTTGCAGCATCCATCTGCACTAACTTCTGCCCCTTTTTTACGCGATCACCTACTTCGACAAAAATCTTATCGATACGCACTGGTGATGAAGGAGCGATATTGTTCTTCACTTCTGCTTCTACTGTTGCCGTATACTCTTGTATTTGCTCTACGGGACGAGCCATTACATCAGCCACCTTCACCTTCAGCTTCTCTTCTTCTTTCACAGCTGCCTTTTCTTTCCCACCTGTACATGAAATCATAAATACCGTCAATAACAGGGCTACTAATTGGATACCTTTTTTCATATTCCTTAGTTGTTTTAGTTGTCTATCTTTGTTCTTTTCCCAAAACCTGGTCAAGATCTGCTCTAGATACCAGGTAATCATAAATTGCTTGATTGTAAGTCAGCTGCGCCTGAGTTAACGATACCTGCGAACTATTCAGTTCAAGCACTGTTCCTTTACCGATATCATAACGCTTCTCAGCAATCTGAACTGCCTTTTCTGCTTGCATCACATTCTCTTTGTTACTAGCTAACTGTTCCGAACTGGCAGTCATATTATTGCGGTAACTCGTTATCTGCATATTCAACTTTCTTTCCGTATCGATACGATTCCAATCGAGCTGTCGCATTTGAATCCGGTTAGATTTCAACTTAGTGAAATTGCTTGCCCGATACAAAGGAATACTCAAATTAAACATCAAAGAGGAACTATTGCTCCAGTTATACTTCAAGAAATTAATATTCGGATTATACAGAGACTGATATTGATAAGAGAAGCTCATTGACAATGTAGGCATGAAGTTTGCCCGCAAAGATTTTACATTCTTCTCCAACAGTTTCATGTTCAGGTCCATCTGCTTCATTGTCGTATTATCCTCCAATCCCAGATGTTCTTCTGATAGTCGATTAGCGAAAACAGCAGTTTCGTAATTTGTCAGATTGTCATTGATCTTAATATCTACATTCGCAGTAATGCCCATCAATACTCTCAACTGTAATTTTGCCAAAGTAATAGCATTCTCGGCGGAAATCAGATTAGGCTTAATGCTACGCATCTGTACTTCCGCACTGATCTTATCAAATTCACTAACACTTCCTTGTTCAAATTTTGCTTTCACTACATTATAATTGTCTTCTGCTACTTTATAACTTCCTTGAAGTACATTATAACTATCTTGTGCAAGCATCAACTGATAGTATGCCTTACTAACCTGATTTATTAAATCCTGTTAGATGCACGCGACTTCTCCACAGCCAGTTCTATGTCTGTTTTCGTCATCGACATAGCCCGATAAACAGACGGTACAAACAATGGCAGATTAATACTCAACCCTGCATTTGCTGTATTAGTGTTGTCTTGTCCCATTTTGAACGACTGATTGTTCAATTTCATTTCAGCTGCTTTAATCGTATGATCTAACGTTCCCGTCAGGCTAGCCTCGGGTAATAAGTTCTGCCAGGCTTCTTTACCTGCCACTTTTTTCAAGGCTATTTCATCTGCAGCCACTTTCATCGTTGGATTCTCATCCAATGCGATTTCTATGGCTTTATTCAACGTCAGAACCAACGTGTCCTGCGGTGAATCTGCTATCTGAGCCTTTGCAAGACCAAATGCTCCAACCGCTATCGCTGTCAAAAGTAACCTCTTGCCTGTCAATTTCTTCATTCTGTTCATAATCTCATTCTTAATTAATCCTTAATTGTTTGTCACCGGAATTCAGTCATTAATATGCCCGATCCGGTTTTTACGATATTCTTGTATAAAGTCTTCTAATACTTTCGCTCCTTTTTCTGTTGAAATTCCCCGTATATATGTGAACATAATGGATTCGTACACTTCAATAAAAGGATACTCACTGCAAATATCTGTATTCAAAAGAACATCAAATTGCTCACGTACCAGTAGATTAACGATCGCAAAATTGACATCCGAACGGAAAATTCCTTGTTCAACACCCGATTTAAAGAAAAACATAGTTTTCTCTGAATCACTATCCTGACGATCTTGCATCATTGCATATACCTTTGGATATTTCTTAATGTCTTCAAAGAAACGCTTATTCGTCTTATGGAAGATTTCTATACTCTTCTGGAAAACAGCAAGAATCACCTCCAATACATTCGATGAATGCTCATATACTTCCTGCAGATATTTATCCCTATCTTGCTGAATCTTCAAAATACTTTCTTTCAGCAACGTTTCTTTATCTGCAAAGACTTCATAAAGAGTACGTTTTGATATTCCTAAGGCTGCCGCAATATCATCCATTGTAATGCACTTGATACCTTTTGAAGTAAATGCTTCTGTTGATGTCATTATGATCCGTTCTCTCAATTCCGCCCTTTGTGAAGCGTCTTTTCCATGTTCCATCATCACTCGTTTTCTATTTGGTTAGACTCCTAGTTTTCTTCAATTTCACCTCAATAATAGGAAAAACGGAACAAAGATATATAGAAAACTCAATTAACAGATTAAGTTTCCATATATTTATAGCCTTATTGATAAATATTATCATTCTAACAACAAATATAAAAACAAGTGTTAATAGGAAATGCGGAGCAAAAGTAGAAAAGATAGAGAAATAGCGTAAAGTTTTCTAGCCATCTAAAGGATGAGAATCGACAAATGCCGGATAAAAGTCGATAAGAAAACGACTTTTTATCCGGCATAACAGTTACCAGTATTAACGAGATGAAAAAGGATAAAGAATGTGTTAGTACTCTAACTCCGTTCTTTCTAAAAAGGCAACCGTCTTATGTTTCTCTTTATATATTTATTATCTTTTATAAATTGTACTTCTTTCCTTTACTCTTAGGAAACACTCCCGAAATAACGACGTTTTCCAAAGGTTATGGTAGTCGATTCCTTAAACAAAATATTCTAATAAATCAACGATATTATATTACTATAATAAACCGAACAAAGTTTATATCTTTTCACGACTTCTTTTAGCCCCAAAGATACTTCCAGAATATCTTCTATCCACTTCCGGATATATCGTGTGAAATATGTGAACTATCGCCTTCAGCTATGATAGAAATAATCCCTACTCTATAAGTAGCTTTACGCTGTGAAACATTCATTTCTCCTAAATTGGAAAAAACAAACAGACGTTCTTGTAATTTTTCGTCTTGAATAAGATTAAGTTTCAATCGTTTTGCATTCAAAAGCGTATTGAGTATGTCAAAAGCAATATCTCGAAAATTTATGTACATCCATTCTTTTGCGGATATCTGAACATTATTAGCAACATCCATTTGTACCGAAATACGCCTATTGAACTGATTATGGAATTGGCTGGTCACCATGGAGTTGGTTACATTAATACGCAAAACACTGAGACGTGGTGAAATAAAAAAATTCTAACATATATCTGGATTCAATAACATAAGCTTGCTCATGAATCAGCTTTCTAAGGCATTGTGTAACCAGACTATATTGCATCATTTTTTGCCAATTCTGGCCTGTTCCACCATACAAAAGTAACTTATAAAAACATATAATAATACTATTGTCAATTATCGTCTGAAAAGCTTTTACCTCAATATATCTATCATGCATTCTTCAATAGACTTTAAGATCATTTTTTTTGCCGGACGGAAATAGTATCTGCAATTTCCGATACAAGGTTTTTCTATTAATTCAATAGTGAGTTGCTTAGTTGGTTCAGAAAGGATATAACGTAATGTATTATTGGGTGTTACAGGAACTTTTCCCGAGGTAAGTATATAACCACGGTTGGAAGCTCTCCGGATACCTTCTACAAAAGTTGGATAGAGAAGTAATGTGTCGCCAAGAGTCATTCTCATAATAAACAGAATCAAAGATTACAAACCGTAAACAAGACTGTCTTATAACTCTTCGCAAGATAAGAAAAAACTTATATAAAGACAAGAAAATCAACTTATTTATTATATGAAAATTGATTAGCTTTAGTTCTAGTAAATAACAGTATTCAAATGAGTCTCAAAACCAGAATATAAAATAGGAATTTTATAAAAATAGCTACTTCTTTTGCTTTTGTAACATCAATAGGTATTTAAAAGTGTTCTCCGCTTCCTGACTACCATCATTCAGATAAGCCTCCTTCCAATCCGGATATTTTTTTAGTAATTTGAGCATTTCTTCTTGCCCCAGAAAATCAATTTTACCAATTTCACCATTGAGTACGTAACATACACGTTTGGTTACCAAACCTGATGCTGCCAAAGCATCTCCAACATTACCTCCAAGTTTTACATCGTCCGCCTCTACAAAATTCTCACCAATCTTGGAACCTAAGGGCATCGCACAAAAATAAATATTATTACCCAACTGAACTGCAGGAGCATACCAAGCTCCAAACCGTAACTTCTTATAGCGCAATTTACGACAATTTACATAAAGATCTCCTTCATTTGTACGCACAGCAAAACAACGCTTCTTCAATAAACGACACATCGACTCATCCTCACCAGCCGTTATCCGGTAATCAGCCCCCCCTGATAAGACAATCTGATTCCTAGAACGCTTTTCAACCCTTAATACAGCAACTGTATCACCATCCTGAGTGAGTAATTCTTTCAGATTGGAATAAATAACATTTTGCGCAATTGATGGAAGACTAATTGCACCTAAAAGTAACCATAAAATACATCTTCTTTTCATAAGCTATCCTCCTTCTCTCTTACTTAACGCCTTTTTGTGTGGAAAGTTATATATTAAACCGCATAAAAACAAGTTTGGAAAAAGAAAAAATGTAAAATGATAAACGATAATACTCTCTCCAGAAGGAAGATCATACTCTGCTATATAACCATGCAGAAGAAATAGATGTATTTATACGAACGTTAATAAACAGTAAATCTACATTTATGAGTGATAATCTTCTTTCTTAACCTTTACAATAAATAGTACCTTTGTCCAAAGCTAATTTATTTTAAGTAAACTAATTTATGGAAACATTGGAAAACATCATAGAAAACTATCAGAAAATAATCCTCGAATCAGAGCAGGAATTACAAAAAACCCGCAAGCAGATCCGAAATATCAGCTTATTACGATTATTTATGTTTATAGAAGCCGTAGTAGCTGCTTTTTACTTTTGGGATAAGGGTTGGGAATATATCCTTCTTTTTTCTTTTTTTCCTCTCCTCCTGTTTATCTGGCTAGTGAAACGGCATAATCGATGGTTTTATAGAAAAGACTTTTTAAAAAAGAAAATAGAGATTAATGACCAAGAACTCTGTGCTATCCAATACGACTTTTCTAATTTTGACGGTGGTAAAGAATATATCGATCCATCTCATCTCTATACTTTCGACTTGGATGTATTTGGAGATCACTCACTCTTTCAATACATCAACCGAAGTTCGACTCCTATTGGCAAGCAACAACTTGCCGAATGGTTCAACCACCATCTCGAAGATAAAGAAAGTATTGAACAACGGCAAATAGCCATACGCGAATTATCTTTAGACCTGGAATTTCGGCAAAAGTTTCGCGTATTAGGTTTACTATACAAAGGGAAATCTGCTGATATTTTCGAAATCAATCAATGGGCTGCCAGTGCTAGTTATTATCGCAAACACTCATTTCTTAGAATATTACCAAGTATAGTCACTATTGCTAATATGTTATGTATCAGTGCTTCTATTTTGGGAGTTATTCCAGGTAGTATTGCCGGAGTAGTATTTGTATGCTTTGTCACATTTAGTTTCATTTTCTCAAAAGGAATTACTAAAATGCAGGTGACTTACGGAGAAAAGCTGCAAATATTATCTACGTATGCAGACCAAATTCTTCTCACTGAGAAAAAAGAGATGCATAGTTCTATCCTAAAAGAATTAAAAACTGAATTAACCAGCAAAAATCAAACAGCTTCACAAGCTGTACATAGCCTCTCCAAACTGATGAATGCACTTGACCAACGCAATAACTTATTAATGAGTACTATCTTGAATGGTCTCTTATTTTGGGAGTTACGACAAGTAATGCGAATTGAAAAATGGAAAGAATCTCATGCCTCTGATCTTCCTCGTTGGTTAAAAGCTATTGGAGAATTTGATGCGTATTGTTCGCTAGCTACCTTTTCCTACAATCATCCGGAGTTTATCTATCCGCAAATAAGCTTGCAATCATTTCATCTACAAGCAAAAGCTTTAGGACATCCACTTATGGATCGAAATAAATGTGTTAGAAACGGAATAAGTATAGAAAAACGTCCATTCTTTATAATTATTACGGGGGCAAATATGGCAGGAAAAAGCACTTACTTACGTACGGTAGGAATCAACTATCTTTTAGCCTGCATAGGTGCGCCTGTATGGGCCAAACAGATGGAGATATTTCCTGCCCGTCTTATCACCAGTCTACGGACAAGTGACTCACTGACTGATAACGAGTCTTATTTCTTTGCAGAACTAAAACGACTAAAATTAATCATTGATAAGCTTCAAACAGGGGAAGATTTATTCATTATCCTCGACGAAATTCTAAAAGGAACAAATTCGGTAGATAAACAAAAAGGTTCTTTTGCTCTTATAAAACAATTTATGAATATGAATGCTAATGGCATTATCGCCACCCATGATCTATTATTAAGTAGTTTGGCAAATTCCTTCCCAAAGAATATCCATAATTATTGTTTTGAAGCAGATATCACTAATAACGAACTGACTTTTTCTTATAAAATGAAAGACGGAGTTGCACAAAACATGAACGCCTGCTTCTTAATGAAAAAAATGGGGATAGCCGTCATTGACGACTAAATCCCCATCAAATTTAAAGAATCAAAATCTTATTAATTCATTTTACTTTTTGCAAGAAAAGCAGCCACAGTTGCAGCCTCTCCATTCGTAAAATAATGAACAGTAGTTATGGGCTGATATGTATAAGGAACAAATTGAGACAACTGAACAGCGGCAAATTTATTATCCTCAGAAAGTATTATGTCCATACGAAGATTCCCGCTTGTTTCACTTTTGATTTCTGAATCTATCGAAAAATTTCCAGAATTCACTAGTTCTTTCAACTTATCCATATGCTTTAAATCAAAGAAAGCACTCCGCTCTTTAGCAACACTGCCAGTTGGAACATAAACAACTTCTTTTGATTTCCAAAACATACGGAATATTCCAATAAGGAATAAACCTGTTCCCAATACCATTAATATCATACTAACTGTAGATGACTTATCTTCCAACTCAAAAGTAGAAACAAAAGATAAGATACCTATTAATAACATTATACATGAGAATACAATTCCAGAAATACTCGTACGTTTAGCGATATCAGGATGTGAAGAAGCAAATATAGTTGCATCAATAGTTTGAGTTGCCATATTATTTGAAATTTTGATTATTAGTAAAAATAGATAATAAAAGGTCTGCTAATATATAATCATTACATAGAAGCAATTAACAAGTTTACACTAATAATCAAACTCCTAAACAATAATATGCTTTAAAGTAAATACATAATATTCACACGATGGTTGACAATAGTACGAAACCGTTGTTGCGTAGATTTTTTCCCGATGCAATGATAAAGAATTCTCTCTTTCTGCACAATTTTGTAGGAAGTTTTTTAATAAAAAGAAATATTCACTGGTTTGCACACGTTGTATACGTGAGACTACAACCTGATGACTTTGCAAATTGTTAGTCAATTCTGCAACAGGCAAATATGGGAATTCCGGGGCACCGATTTGATCTTGATGTACTATATGAACTACAGAGGTATACTCTGCTCGTTCCAATTTTTCATTGGAAATATTGCTTGCAATCCCATGCAGGACAACTGTTAGCAACAGAAATAATATTACCTTTACAAATCTTGCCATATTCTTCTACAAATATAACAGAATATTTATGAGAATTGTTCACCCTGAAAATCTTTTAATGTATCTTTAGAAAATAAACAAAAAAGACTACTCCATTATGAGTAGTCTTTTTTATATCTATAAGAATAACTGTTGAATTATTCTGCTGATTCAGCTTTTGGTTCTTCAGTTGCAGGAGCTTCAACAGCAGGAGCAACTTCAGCACTCTTCTTAGAACGACGAGTACGAGTAGTTTTCTTAGCAACTTTCTCTTTAGCCATGTTTTCATTGTAGTCTACCAACTCAATGAAACACATTTCAGCATTATCACCTAAACGATTACCAGTCTTAATAATACGAGTATAACCACCTGGACGATCAGCAATCTTAACTGAAACTTCTTTGAACAATTCAGTTACCACAAACTTATCTTGCAAATTACTAAATACAACACGACGAGAATTTGTTGTGTCGTCTTTAGCTCTTGTAATCAAAGGCTCAACAAACTTCTTCAAAGCTTTTGCCTTTGCAACAGTCGTAGTGATTCTTTTGTGCTTGATCAAAGAACAAGCCATGTTAGATAACATTGCACTTCTATGAGAAGCAGTACGACCTAAATGATTGAATTTTTTATTATGTCTCATTTTTTATTCTTTATCTAATTTATATTTAGAAATATCGGTTCCAAACGACAGATTCAGACTTTCCAGCAAATCATCCAGCTCGGTAAGCGATTTCTTTCCGAAGTTTCTAAACTTCAACAAGTCAGTCTTATTGAATTGTACTAAGTCACCAAGTGTTTCTACATCAGCAGCTTTCAAACAATTGAGTGCACGAACAGATAAGTCCATATCAACAAGTTTAGTTTTCAACAACTGACGCATATGCAATACTTCCTCATCAAACTCTTCATTGCCATCAGAATCATTACTTTCAAGCGTGATCTTCTCATCTGAGAACAGCATAAAGTGATAAATCAGAATTTTTGCAGCCTCTTTCAGCGCTTCCTTCGGGTGTATAGAACCGTCGGTAGTAATTTCAAGTACCAACTTTTCATAGTCAGTCTTTTGTTCAACACGATAGTTTTCTACCGCATACTTGACATTACGTATCGGTGTATAAATAGAATCAATTGGAATTACATTAACATCCGTACAAAATTCGCGATTTTCATCAGCGGGAACATATCCACGACCTTTGTTAATTGTAATATCAATCTGCATAGTTGATTTGGAATCTAAATGACAAATAACTAATTCCGGATTTAACACTTCAAATCCAGTCAAATACTTACCTATGTCACCTGCTTTAAATTCACTAGAATTCTCGACAGTGATACTCACTTTTTCGCTCTCGAACTCTTCAACTACTTGCTTAAATCTTACTTGTTTCAGATTCAAGATAATGTTGGTAACATCCTCTTTTACTCCCGGTACACTAGAAAATTCATGCTCCACACCATCAATTCTGATAGTAGTGATAGCAAAACCCTCTAATGAAGAGAGAAGGATACGGCGTAATGCATTACCGACAGTAATACCAAAACCCGGTTCCAACGGACGAATTCGAATTTACCGAATCTGGAGTCCGCCTCCAACATTAATACTTTATCAGGTTTTTGAAATGCTAATATCGCCATGAAATTAATTATTTATTTAGAATACAATTCAACGATCAAATGTTCTTTAATGTTCTCAGGAATGTCTGCTCTTTCAGGTATATGTAACAACTTACCAACTTTTGAAGTTTCGTCCCACTCCAACCAAGCATATTTACTATGATTGAAACCTGCGAGAGAATTAGCAATAACTTCCAAAGATTTAGATCTTTCACGAACACCAATCAATTGTCCTGGTTTTACTGCATATGAAGGAATATTTACCACTTCACCGTCTACTGTAATATGCTTGTGACTAACCAACTGACGAGCAGCAGCACGCGTAGGAGCAATACCCAAACGGAATACTACGTTGTCAAGACGACCTTCCAACAACTGAAGCAATACCTCACCGGTAATACCTTTAGCTGTTGCTGCCTTCTCAAACAAATTACGGAATTGTTTTTCTAAAACTCCATAGGTGTATTTTGCTTTTTGCTTTTCACGAAGTTGCACACCATATTCAGAAGTTTTTCTTTTTCTAGAATTACCATGTTGTCCGGGAGGATAGTTCTTCTTTGACAAAACTTTATCAGCTCCAAAGATTCCTTCACCGAATTTACGGGCGATTCTTGATTTTGGTCCAGTATATCTAGCCATTTCTTTTAAATATTTAATTGTTTATTCATGAACTCAATTTGTTGCAGCCGCGATTGCAGAGAAGAAATTATTGCAATCCAAAAACAAAATCAAGATCATTTTAAGTTAAAGGTAAATTAAACTCTACGTCTTTTCGGAGGACGACAACCATTGTGCGGAAGCGGAGTTACATCAATGATTTCAGTAACTTCGATACCAGCTCCGTGGATAGTTCTAATAGCAGACTCGCGTCCGTTACCTGGACCCTTCACATACGCTTTTACCTTTCTCAGGCCAAGATCAAATGCTATTTTAGCACAATCCTGGGCAGCCATCTGAGCTGCATAAGGAGTATTCTTTTTAGAACCTCTAAATCCCATCTTTCCCGCAGATGACCAAGAGATAATCTGCCCTTCACTGTTTGCAAGAGAAACAATAATATTGTTGAAAGATGAATGAACATGTAACTGTCCATTAGCGTCTACTTTCACATTTCTCTTCTTAGCTGCAACTGTTTTTTTTGCCATATCAACAATTATTATTTAGTAGCTTTTTTCTTATTAGCAACGGTTTTCTTTCTACCTTTACGAGTACGTGCATTATTCTTAGTGCTCTGACCTCTAACCGGCAGACCAATACGATGACGTACACCACGATAGCAACCAATATCCATTAATCGCTTAATATTCAATTGGATTTCAGAACGAAGATCTCCTTCTACTTTAAACTCTGCACCGATAATCTCACGAATCTTAGCAGCTTGTTCATCTGTCCAGTCTTTAACTTTCAGATCTTTGTTTACACCAGCTTTATCTAAAATTTTTGCTGAACTACTGCGACCTATTCCATATATATAGGTCAACGCAACTTCACCTCTTTTATTCTGAGGCAAATCTACACCAACTATTCTTATAGCCATATACTAAATTATTTTTTTTGCAAAAATAATAAATTATCCTTGACGTTGTTTATACTTAGGATTTTTCTTGTTAATAACATACAAACGGCCATTACGTCTAACGATCTTACATTCTGGCGTGCGTTTCTTTAATGATGCTCTTACTTTCATATCTTATTTTATTTATATCTAAACACAATTCTTCCTTTCGATAAGTCGTAAGGAGACATTTCGACTCTCACTTTATCACCCGGCAGGATTTTGATGTAATGCATCCTCATCTTACCTGATATATGCGCAGTAATCTCATGTCCGTTTTCTAATTCAACACGAAACATTGCATTTGACAATGCTTCAACTATAACTCCATCTTGTTCTATTGCAGATTGCTTTGCCATACTATATTGCTTTATCTCCTAAAACTTCCTCAATGAATTTGAACGAAGACAATATATCTGCCTCACCAGATCCAACGGCTACCGTATGTTCAAAATGCGCTGCGCACTTTCGATCTCTGGTTCTCACAGTCCATCCGTCACGTTCCATAATCACTTGTCTGTCGCCCTGTGTTATCATTGGCTCAATCGCAATGCAAAGACCTTTTTTCATCAAAGTGCCATAACCTCTTTTACCATAATTAGGGACCTGAGGATCTTCGTGCATTTCTTTGCCAATGCCATGACCAACAAACTCACGCACTACACCATAAGAATGAGATTCACAATATTGCTGAATAGCATATCCGATATCTCCGATTCTTTTGCCTTGCACTGCATTCTGAATGCCAATATATAACGCTTCTTTAGTTACCTTCAATAAATTACGAATTTCTTCGTCCACCTCTCCTACACAAAAAGTATAAGCAGAATCACCACAAAAACCATTCATATAAGCTCCACAATCCACAGATACAATATCACCGTCTTTTAAAATGATATCACCAGGAATTCCATGTACTACTTGCTCATTTACAGAAGTACAGATTGAAGCGGGAAATGGTTCACCATATTGATTCGGAAATCCTTTAAAAGTTGGAGTTGCTCCATTATCTCTAATAAACTCTTCGGCAACTTTATCCAACTCACGTGTAGTAACACCAGGTTTCACTAATTTGGCAACTTCAGCTAATGTCTTACCAACAAGTAAATTGCTCTGACGAAGCAATTCTATTTCATCTTCTGTTTTAAGAAATATCATTTCCAATCAAAGAATTAATATGCCGCCACACCAGCACGTCCCTTAATACGACCAGACTTAAGCAAACCGTCATAATGTCTCATCAACAAATGACTTTCTACTTGTTGCAATGTATCAAGAACAACACCAACAAGAATTAACAAAGATGTACCACCGAAGAATTGAGCAAAACCGGCCTGCACTCCAAATACACCAGCAAAAGCAGGCATAATAGCAACCAATGCCAAGAAGAAAGAACCAGGCAAAGTTATATGGGACATAATATCATCAATATACTCAGCTGTTTGCTTTCCTGGTTTGATTCCCGGAATAAAACCATTATTTCTCTTCATATCCTCAGCCATCTGAGTCGGATTAATTGTAATTGCAGTATAAAAATATGTAAATAATATAATCATTACCGCAAAAACGAAATTATACCAGAAACTTGTATGATCAGTAAACGCATGCAAGAAGCCACCTGCTGCATTATCACCATTGGAATAACCGATAAAAGCGATTGGAATAAACATAATTGCCTGAGCAAAAATAATCGGCATTACACCAGCAGCATTCACCTTCAAGGGAATATACTGTCTTGCACCACCATATTGCTTATTACCTACAATTCTCTTTGCATACTGTACAGGAATTTTTCTAGTACCTTGCACCAAAAGAATAGCAGCACCAATCACTAATAACAGGAACACTACTTCAATTATAAACATGACCAGACCACCGCTCTTATTCGTAACTCTAGAAACAACTTCCTGAATTAAAGCATCCGGGAAACGAGCAATAATACCAATCAAGATAATAAATGAAATACCATTACCAATACCTTTATCAGTAATTCTTTCACCAAGCCACAAAATAAACATACTACCTGCTGCCAAAATAACAGTAGAGGTAAACATAAACAGAGTCCAATCTAATGAAGCATTCAAGGAAGTGCCAGTCTGCGCCCTAAGATTGAGCAAATAAGAAGGAGCCTGAACTAACAATATAGCAATCGTCAAATAACGAGTATATTGATTCATCTTTCTTCTGCCGCTCTCACCTTCACGTTGCAGTTTTTGGAAATATGGTACAGCAATTCCTAACAACTGAATTACGATAGATGCAGAGATATAAGGCATAATTCCCAATGCAAAAATAGATGCATTAGAGAATGCTCCTCCAGAAAACATATTTAACAAGGCCAAAAGCCCTTCACTTGTTTGTTCGTGCAATTTTGTCAGCATAGCCGGACTAATACCTGGCAATACTACATAAGACCCAAAACGATAAATTGCCACAAACAATATGGTGATGAGGATCCGCTGTCTCAGATCCTCAATCTTCCATATATTCTTTAATGTTTCAATAGCTTTTCTCATTGAATCAGAGTTTTACTACACTTCCACCAGCAGCTTCGATAGCAGCAATTGCAGTCTTAGAGAATGCATGAGCTTCTACTTCCAGCTTATTAGTTAAAGTTCCGTTACCTAATACTTTTACCAACTGATTTGAAGAGATAAATCCTGCTTCAATAAAGTCACTTAAACCAATTTTTACCAAATTCTTAGCTTCAGCAAGCGTCTGAATAGTATTCAAATTAATAGCTTTATATTCCACACGATTAATATTCTTAAAACCAAATTTAGGTACCCGACGTTGAAGAGGCATCTGCCCACCTTCAAAACCAATCTTCTTAGAGTATCCAGATCTTGATTTAGCTCCTTTATGACCTCTTGTAGAAGTACCACCTAGACCAGAACCGGTACCACGTCCTATTCTCTTTCTTGTCTTAGTAGATCCCTCTGCAGGTTTTAAATTACTTAAGTTCATATTGTAATTCGTTTTTTTTATTCAACAAATAATTACTTAACAATGGCAACCAAGTGTTTTACTTTATCTACCATTCCAAGAATTGAAGGAGTGCATTCGTGTTCAACCACACGATTCAGCTTACGAAGTCCCAGTGCATCGAGAGTTCTTTTTTGATCAGCCGGAGCACCAATTCTACTTTTAACTTGTTTAATCTTTATAGTTGACATATCCCCTCCTTATCCTCTAAATACTTTTTCAACACTAATACCTCTGTTCTGAGCTATCATTCTTGCATCACGCATTTCACTCAAAGCCTCAATTGTAGCTTTAACAAGATTATGCGGATTTGAAGAACCTTTAGATTTTGCTAAAACATCAGTAATACCAACACTTTCCAATACAGCACGCATTGCACCACCAGCTACAACACCAGTACCATGAGATGCAGGTTTGATAAATACTTCAGCACCACCAAATCTAGCTGATTGTTCGTGAGGAACTGTCCCCTTCAATACAGGTACTCTAACAAGATTCTTTTTAGCTGATTCAACACCTTTAGCGATAGCAGCTGTTACTTCACCTGCTTTACCAAGTCCCCAACCGATAATTCCTTCTTCGTTACCTACAACAACGATTGCAGAGAAACTAAAAGTTCTACCACCTTTGGTAACCTTAGTAACACGATTAATAGCAACCAATCTATCTTTCAGTTCTATATCGTTAGTAATCTTAACTCTATTATTAACTCCTGCCATAATGATTAAAATTTAAGTCCACCGTTACGAGCAGCATCAGCTACTTCTTTTACTCTCCCATGATATAAGTAACCATTACGGTCGAAAACAACAGTTGTAATACCTGCTTCCTGAGCCTTTTTAGCAATCATTTCACCAACTTTAGCAGCTTGTTCTTTCTTTGCAACTTTTTCAGTCATCCCCAAAGAAGAAGCAGCAGCTAATGTCTTACCAGAAAGATCATCGATAATCTGGACGTAAATTTGCTTGTTACTTCTAAATACACTCATACGCGGACATTCAGTAGTACCTGAAATTTTATTGCGCACTCTATATTTGATCTTAACTCGTCTTTCTATTTTTGTTGTCATAATGTTCAAATTTTATATGAATTACTTAGCACCGGCTGATTTACCAGACTTTCTGCGAATAATTTCGCCAACAAACTTAATACCTTTACCTTTATATGGTTCAGGCTTACGGAAAGAACGTATTTTAGAGCAAACTTGACCAAGCAACTGTTTGTCACACGATTCTAATATAATAAGGGGGTTCTTATTTCTTTCAGACTTAGTTTCAACCTTCACCTCAACAGGCAATTGAATGAAAATATTGTGTGTATAACCTAAAGCCAGTTCAATAATGTTACCTTGATTAGAAGCACGATAACCAACACCAACAAGTTCCAGTTCTTTTTATATCCTTCTGATACACCAACAACCATGTTGTGAATCAAAGAACGATATAAACCATGGAAAGCATGTTTTTGCTTTGGGTTATCAACCATTTCTTTTTCATTTTCTGTTAAAATAACGTGTCCGTCTTCAATGGCAACATTGATTGCAGGATTCACATATTGCTCATTTCGCCTTTCGGTCCCTTTACGGTAACCACATCATCCTTTAGAGTGACAGTCACTCCTGCAGGAATACTAATGGGTAATTTTCCTATTCTTGACATTGCTAATTCCTCCTAATTAATATACATAACACAAAACTTCACCACCGATCTTCAGTTCAGCAGCTTCTTTGTTAGTCATTACACCTTTGGAAGTAGATATTATAGCAATACCCAACCCATTAATAACACGCGGCATATCTTTATAACCAGTATACTTACGCATACCCGGAGAAGATATTCTTTCTAATTTTTTGATTGCATTAACTTTGTTAACAGAATCATACTTCAAGGCAACTTTTATGGTTCCTTGAGGACCATCTTCTACAAACTTATAATTAAGAATGTAGCCTTTCTCAAAAAGAATCTTGGTGATTTCTTTTTTCAAATTCGAAGCAGGAACTTCAACAACTCTGTGCTTTGCACCAATTGCGTTCCGTAACCTCGTCAAATAATCTGCTATTGGATCAGTCATATAAAAATAAATTAAATTAATCAGGACTTCCCTGACAATATTTAAACAATAATTACCAGCTTGCTTTCTTCACGCCAGGAATCAGCCCGTTAGATGCCATCTCACGGAACTGAATTCTTGAAATTCCGAACTGACGGATATAACCTTTTGGACGACCAGTCAGTTTGCAACGGTTGTGCATACGAATTGGATTAGAATTCTTTGGCAACTCTTGCAATTTCTGTGCAGCCTCAAAAGCATCAGCAGGATCACCTGTTCTTACGATTTGCTTCAAAGCAGCTCTTTTTTCGGCGTATTTGGCTACTAATTTAGCACGCTTAACTTCACGTGCTTTCATTGATTCCTTTGCCATATCTATTAATCTTTTTTAGCGTTTTTAAAAGGTAAACCAAATTCCTTCAGCAATGCATAACCTTCTTCATCTGTCTGCGCAGAAGTTACAAAGGTAATATTCATTCCGAGAATTCTCGTAATACTATCGATATTTATTTCAGGAAAAATGATTTGTTCCTGAATACCAAGGGTATAGTTACCTTTACCATCAAACTTACTTTCAATACCTTTGAAGTCACGTATACGAGGAAGAGCTACACGAACTAATTTTTCTAAGAATTCGTACATTCTTTCGCGACGTAAAGTTACCATCACACCAATAGGCATTTTCTTACGCAATTTAAAATTTGCAATATCTTTACGGGAAATGGTAGCTACAGCCTTTTGACCTGTAATAGCCGTCATTTCATTGATTGCTACTTCAATAATCTTCTTATCAGCAACAGCCATACCCAAACCTTGATTGATGACAATCTTCTTAAGTACGGGTATCTGCATTGAAGAAGAATACTGGAACTGTGATTTCAATGCAGGTGCTATACGCTCTGCATATTCTTTCTTAAGACTAGCAGTATTACTCATTACTTAATCTCCTCTCCTGATTTTTTAGAATAACGCACTACAGTTCTTTTTCCATCCAAAGAACTTACTTTTCTCCCAATACGCGTTGCTTTACCTGTTTTTGGATCAACCGGGTTCAAGTTTGAAATGTGGATAGAAGCTTCTTGCTTCACGATACCACCTTGCGGGTTCTTAGCACTTGGTTTTGTACTCTTAGATACCATATTGATACCTTCAACGATTGCACGACCTTTACTAACAAGAACCTTCAATACACGACCAGTTTTGCCCTTATCTTCACCAGCATTTACGTAAACTGTATCGCCTTTTTTAATATGTAATTTACTCATTACTCAAATCTTTTACAAATTAAAGTACCTCAGGCGCAAGTGAAACAACTTTCATGTTTGTAGCACGAAGTTCTCTTGCTACAGGACCGAAAATACGACTACCTCTAATTTCACCTGCATTATTCAGCAACACGCAAGC
Source organism: Bacteroides faecichinchillae JCM 17102 (assembly GCF_000614145.1). GTDB lineage: Bacteria > Bacteroidota > Bacteroidia > Bacteroidales > Bacteroidaceae > Bacteroides > Bacteroides faecichinchillae. The sequence goes on from NZ_BAKK01000025.1 coordinate 29,484, forward strand.
ATTATCATCAAAACGTATATAAGAACCATCAGGACGACGAATTTCTTTCTTTGTACGTACAATCAAAGCCTTTGATACTGCACCTTTTTTAACATCACTAGAAGGGATAACACTCTTCACTGAAACAACAATGACATCCCCCACTGAAGCATAACGACGACCTGTACCACCCAAAACACGGATACACAAAGCCTCTTTAGCTCCACTGTTATCACATACTGTAAGTCTGGATTCTACTTGTATCATAATTACTTAACTCTTTCAATTATTTCTACTAATCTCCATCTTTTAGTCTTGCTCAAAGGACGAGTTTCCATAATGCGTACAGTATCACCGATATTGCATTCATTCTTTTCATCATGAGCATGGTACTTCTTCGTCTTACTAACGAACTTACCATATATAGGGTGTTTTTCCTTAAATTTAGAAGCAACTGTGATAGTTTTCTCCATCTTATTGCTCAACACAACCCCTGTTCTTTCTTTTCTTAAATTTCTTGCTTCCATCAAGCTGATCATTTATTATTAAGTTCTCTCTGGCGTAACTCAGTTTTCATACGCGCAATAGTCCTGCGTAATTGTTTTATTTGAGCAGGATTTTCCAAAGGAGAAATAGAATGATTAATAACCATTTGGTTATAATTTGTTGTTTCTGCCTCTACTCTCTCTACCAAATCACTAGTAGACATTTCTTTAATTTCTGCAATTTTCATAAACATTACGCATTTTGATTTTGGATATCATAATCACGTCTTACGACAAACTTCGTTGTAATAGGAAGCTTTTGAGCAGCTAAGCGCAATGCTTCTTTCGCGATTTCGTAAGATACTCCTTCAGCTTCAATAATGATTCTACCTGGAGTCACAGGAGCCACAAATCCTTCCGGAGCGCCTTTACCTTTACCCATACGTACATCAGCTGGTTTTCTAGTGATCGGTTTATCCGGGAATATACGGATCCAGATCTGTCCTTGACGTTGCATATATCTTGTTACTGCAATACGAGCAGCTTCGATCTGACGGCCTGTAATCCATTTAGTCTCCAAAGCCTTTATGCCAAAAGAACCGAAGGCCAGTTGGTTACCTCTTTGGGCATTACCTTTCTGACGACCTTTCTGTTGTCTTCTGAATTTTGTCTTTTTCGGTTGTAACATAGTTTCCTAAAATTCAAATTCGTTTAGCGATTATTTTTCTTTCTTTTGAAGTTTTTTCCGCCGTTGCTTCCACCATTGTTTCCACGACCACTTTCTTTGCTTTGTGTAAAGTTCGGAGCTAATTCTTTCTTACCAAACACTTCACCTCTACAAATCCAAACTTTAATACCTAAAAGACCCACTTTAGTCAATGCTTCTGCATGGCAGTAGTCAATATCAGCTCTGAAAGTGTGTAACGGAGTTCTTCCTTCTTTATACATTTCAGAACGAGCCATTTCAGCTCCATTCAAACGTCCTGAAATCTGAATTTTGATACCTTCAGCACCCATACGCATTGTATTTGCGATAGCCATCTTAATGGCACGGCGATAGGCAATTTTACCTTCTACTTGGCGAGCGATGTTATTAGCAACAATCACAGCGTCAAGTTCAGGCCTTTTCACTTCAAAGATATTGATCTGAATATCTTTGTCGGTAACCTTCTTCAACTCCTCTTTTAACTTATCAACTTCTTGGCCACCTTTACCGATAATAATACCCGGGCGAGCAGTACAAACAGTAATAGTAACGAGCTTCAGCGTACGTTCAATTACGATTCTTGATACACTTGCCTTTGCAAGTCTTGCATTAAGATATTTACGGATTTTGCTATCTTCCAGCAAAGAATCTCCGTAATCATTTCCACCATACCAATTAGAATCCCATCCTCTGATAATTCCTAAACGGTTGCTTATTGGATTAACTTTTTGTCCCATCTACCTTAATTTTGATCTTCGTTATTACTTTTAGAACCAACGAACAATGTTACGTGATTTGAACGTTTGCGAATTCTGTAACCTCTACCCTGTGGTGCCGGTCTCATTCTTTTCAAAGTTGCGCCACCATCAACAAAAATCTTAGTTACATATAGCTCTCCACTTTCTGCTTTACGTTCATTTTTCTGCTCCCAGTTAGCAATTGCAGAGCGAAGCAATTTTTCCACTCTTGCAGCAGCTTCTTTTGAAGAAAACTTCAAAACACCAAGTGCTCTGTTCACTTCCATACCGCGAATCATATCTGCAACCAGACGCATCTTACGCGGAGAAGTAGGAACATTTTGCAATTTAGCAAAATACATGGTCTTAAGGGCCTCTTTTCTTTTTTCAGCCGATATTTTTTTTCTTGCTCCCATTATATTTATTACTTTATTATTTCAAATAATCCTGTTATCTTTTCTTGTTACCAGCGTGTCCTCTGAATGTACGAGTTGGAGCAAATTCGCCCAACTTGTGTCCTACCATATTTTCGGTAACATAAACAGGAATAAATTTATTTCCATTGTGAACTGCAACTGTATGGCCTACAAAATCAGGCGAAATCATTGAAGCTCTGGCCCAAGTCTTTACTACGACTTTCTTGCCCGATTCATTCATCGCAAGAATTCTCTTTTCAAGCTTTACGTTAATATATGGACCTTTTTTTAATGAACGACTCATAGTTTACTCAATTAATCAGATTACTTTTTTCTTCTCTCAATAATGTACTTAGACGATTGTTTCTTAGGAGCTCTAGTCTTAAGTCCCTTAGCATACAATCCTTTACGAGATCTTGGGTGACCTCCGGAAGCACGTCCTTCACCACCACCCATTGGATGATCAACCGGGTTCATTACAACACCACGGTTACGAGGACGACGTCCTTGCCAACGAGAACGTCCAGCTTTACCCGAACTTTCCAGTCCATGATCCGAGTTACCAACACTACCGATAGTAGCTTTACATGTGCTAAGAATCTGTCTTACTTCACCTGAAGGCAATTTAATTACACAATATTTACCCTCACGAGAAGTCAACTGAGCAAAATTACCTGCTGATCTAACCAGAGCCGCGCCCTGTCCCGGACGTAATTCAATATTGTGAATTACAGTACCCACCGGTATGTTCTGAAGAGGAAGAGCATTACCAATCTCTGGCGCTGCGTTTTCACCTGACATCAAAGTCACACCAACTTGCAATCCATTGGGAGCAATAATATATCTTTTTTCTCCATCAGCATAAAACAACAAAGCGATACGAGCCGAACGATTCGGATCATATTCAATTGTCTTAACTACCGCTGGAACACCGTCTTTATTTCTCTTGAAATCGACAATTCTAATCACTTTTCTATGACCGCCACCAATGTAGCGCATAGTCATCTTACCTTCGTTGTTACGACCACCAGATGATTTTTTACCATATACAAGTGACTTTTCTGGTACTGATGCAGTAATTTCTTCGAAAGTACCAATAATTTTATGTCTTTGCCCCGGTGTAGTGGCTTAAATTTACGTACTGCCATTTTTATTAAATATTGCTATAAAAATCAATAGTATCTCCTTCTTTCAATGTCACGATTGCTTTTTTAAAGGCATTCGTACGACCATTGATGATACCTGCTTTGGTATAACGGCTCTTATTTTTGCAGCATACTTCACAGTATTCACATCAACTACAGTAACATTATAAAGAGCTTCAACTTCCTTCTTAATTTCCAGTTTGTTAGCTTCAGGACGCACAACAAAGCCAAAACGGTTCAGCTTATCAGTGATTGCAGTCATTTTCTCTGTTACCAACGGTTTAATAATAATTCCCATTATTTAAGCCTCCTTTTTAAATTAAGATATTGTCAATAGCTTGCAAAGAGTTTTCTGTAAGCACAACAACCCCAGCATTTAATACCCTGTAAGTATTTAATCCTGAGATAGTCTGTACGTTAACACCCTCAATGTTACGAGCTGACAAATATACGTTTTTATTTGCTTCCGGTAAAATCACAAGTAGCTTTTTATCGGAAACTTTAAGATTTTTTGTCATTGCAACAAAATCTTTTGTCTTAGGAGCTTCAAAAGTAAAGTCTTCTACGACAACAATTGCATTGCTTTGAGCTTTATAAGACAAAGCTGACTTACGAGCCAATGCCTTAACTTTTTTATTCAACTTGAAGAAGTAATCTCTTGGTTTTGGACCAAAAACACGAGCACCACCTACAAGTACTGGTGAATTCATATCGCCACGACGAGCTCCACCGCCACCTTTTTGACGGCCGATTTTACGAGTTGAACCACTGATTTCGCTTCTTTCTTTTGACTTATGAGTACCCTGACGCTGATTAGCCATAAATTGTTTTACGTCCAAATAGATAGCGTGGTCGTTGGGCTCAATTCCGAAGATAGATTCGTTTAACGTAACCTTTCTCCCAGTGTCTTCACCTTTAATGTTATATACGTTAACTTCCATTATTTCTCAATTAAAACGATTGAACCTTTGCAACCCGGGATAGAACCTTTAATCAAAAGAAGGTTATGATCCGCGATTACTTTTAATACCTGCAAGTTTTGTACAGTGACTCTGTCGCCACCAAGCTGCCCCCCCATGCGCATTCCTTTGAATACTTTTGCAGGGTAAGAACAAGCACCAATAGAACCCGGTTTACGAGCGCGGTTATGCTGACCATGAGTAGCCTGACCTACACCACCAAAACCATGTCTTTTTACTACACCCTGAAAACCTTTACCCTTAGAAGTACCAACAACATCTACAAAGCTAGCGTCATTGAACATCTCTACGGTAATGGTATCACCCAGATTTAACTCTGTTTCAAATTCTTTGAACTCAGCCAAGTGTCTCTTTGGCGTTACTCCAGCTCTTTTAAAATGACCCATCAACGGTTTAGTTGTATGTTTCTCCTTTTTGTCTTGGAAGCCCAACTGAACAGCTGCATAACCGTCTTTTTCTACAGTTTTAACCTGAGTAACAACACAAGGACCTGCTTCGACAACAGTGCATGGTACATTTTTACCATCGGCACTGAAAACGGATGTCATTCCGATTTTTTTTCCTAATAATCCTGGCATTTCACTAATTTTTAATTATCAAACTTTAATTTCTACTTCTACACCACTTGGTAATTCCAACTTCATTAGAGCGTCTACAGTTTTAGCTGTTGAGCTATAAATGTCGATCAGTCTCTTGTAAGAAGAGAGTTCAAACTGTTCACGAGACTTCTTATTAACGAAAGTCGAACGGTTTACAGTAAAGATACGCTTATGCGTAGGTAGAGGAATTGGACCACTAACAATAGCACCTGTAGCCTTTACAGTTCTTACAATCTTCTCAGCTGATTTATCAACCAAATTGTGGTCGTAAGATTTCAATTTAATTCTAATTTTCTGACTCATTATATTTTTTTATTAAGATAATTATAAATAAAATAAAGCGGCAGACTAAGAGTCATTCGCTAGTCTGCTGCCTTAGATATTTTAGAGTAAATCAGCACGTCCTTTCACTTCTTCCAATACAGCCTTAGCAATAGAAGAAGAAACCTGAGCGTGATGAGAATAAGTCATTGAAGAAGTTGCACGACCTGAAGTTATGGTGCGCAACGCTGTTACATAACCAAACATTTCTGCCAATGGAACCATTGCTTTTACAATACGAGCACCAGAGCGGCTTGATTCCATTCCTTCAACCTGACCACGACGCTTATTCAAGTCACCAATTACATCACCCATATTTTCCTCCGGAGTTACAACTTCCAGTTTCATAATAGGCTCCATCAATACCGGACCAGCTTTAGCACATGCGTTCTTATATGCCTGAATAGCACAGATTTCGAAAGACAGCTGATCAGAGTCAACCGGATGGAATGAACCATCGATCAAAGTTACTTTCATTGAATCCAACGGATACCCAGCCAACACGCCGTTCTTCATCGCGCTTATGAAACCTTTCTGAACTGAAGGAATAAATTCTTTGGGAATATTACCACCCTTCACTTCATCGATAAACTGCAATCCACCTTCTTTGAAATCTTCATCAACAGGACCAATCTTAACAATGATATCAGCAAACTTACCACGACCACCAGACTGTTTCTTATAAACTTCACGAAGATCAACTGTCTTAGTGATAGCTTCTTTATAATTAACCTGAGGTTTACCTTGGTTACATTCTACTTTAAATTCACGTTTCAAACGGTCAATAATGATATCCAAGTGTAACTCACCCATACCAGAGATTACAGTCTGTCCTGTTTGCTCATCAGTCTTAACTGTAAATGTCGGATCTTCTTCAGCGAGCTTAGCCAAACCGTTAGACAACTTATCCATATCTTTCTGGGTTTTAGGCTCAACTGCAATACCGATTACTGGTTCTGGGAAGTCCATAGATTCTAATACGATCGGAGCTGTTTCATCACAAAGCGTATCACCTGTATGAATATCTTTAAAACCTACACCTGCACCAATATCACCAGCACCAATTACTTCAACCGGATTCTGCTTGTTTGAATGCATCTGGAACAGACGAGAAACACGTTCTTTCTTACCAGAGCGAGAATTATAGATATAAGAACCAGCTTCAATCTTACCCGAATATACACGGAAGAAAGTCAAACGACCTACATAAGGGTCAGTAGCAATCTTAAATGCCAAAGCTGATGTTTTCTCATCATCACTTGGTTTACGATCTTCTTCTGCACCAGTATTCGGATTTGTACCAATTACATTCTCAGTATCTAATGGAGAAGGTAAGAAAGCACAAACATAGTCCAGCAATGTCTGAACACCCTTATTCTTAAATGAAGAACCACACAACATTGGTACAACTGCCATCTGAACTGTTGCATTGCGAAGAGCTCTCAACACTTCTTCTTCTGTAATAGTAGAAGGATCATCGAAATATTTCTCCATCAAAGCGTCGTCAAATTCAGCTACCTTTTCAAGCATTTTATCTCTCCATTCATTTGCTTCATCAATTAGATTAGCAGGGATTTCTTCCACTGTATAATCAGCTCCCATCGTTTCATCATGCCAATAGATAGCTTTCATCTTAATCAAATCAACTAGACCTTTGAAAGTTTCTTCAGCACCAATAGGAATAACAATAGGACAAGGATTAGCACCCAAAACATCCTTCATCTGACGTACAACCTCAAAAAAGTCCGCACCAGAACGGTCCATTTTATTAACGTATGCGATACGCGGTACATTATATTTATCAGCTTGACGCCATACAGTTTCAGATTGTGGTTCAACACCACCAACTGCGCAGTAAGCAGCAACAGCTCCATCAAGAATACGCAATGAACGCTCTACCTCAGCGGTAAAATCCACGTGTCCCGGAGTATCAATCAAGTTGATTTTATAAGTATCACCTGCATATTTCCATCTAGTTGTTGTAGCAGCAGATGTAATAGTAATACCACGTTCTTGCTCCTGTTCCATCCAGTCCATTGTAGCTGCCCCATCATGAACTTCACCAATCTTGTGAGTCAATCCAGTATAAAACAAAATACGTTCAGAAGTTGTAGTCTTACCAGCATCGATATGCGCCATGATACCGATATTACGAGTCAAATGTAAATCATTTTTAGCCATTTCCTAATTCTTTTACTTTAAGTTTATAATTTATGTTTCTTACAGTATTAGAATCTGAAATGAGCAAATGCACGATTAGCTTCAGCCATTCTGTGCATATCTTCTTTACGTTTGAAAGCACCGCCTTGTTCATTAAATGCATCCATGATTTCAGCTGCTAATTTATCAGCCATAGATTTACCACCTCTTTTACGAGCATACAGAATCAGATTCTTCATAGAAATTGATTCTTTACGATCTGGGCGAATTTCAGTAGGGACCTGGAAAGTAGCACCACCTACACGACGAGATTTTACTTCCACTTGTGGAGTCACATTATCCAAAGCTTTTTTCCAGATTTCGAGAGCAGATTTTTCCTCATTAGGAAGTTTTGTTTTCACTGTTTCCAGAGCGGCATAAAAGATTTCATAAGATGTATTCTTCTTACCATCATACATCAAATGGTTTACAAATTTAGAAACCTTTTGGTCATTAAACACAGGATCCGGAAGGATAACGCGTTTTTTTGGTTTTGCTTTTCTCATTTGTTTGAAAAATAATGTTTTTGTTCTTGGTTGTCTACTTCTTGACTTCTTCAATTCTCCCTCCGGAAAATTTACTCAACCTTTAGCATCTCCAACAAACTAAAACGTAAATTATTACTTTAAATTTTAATTAGGTTTTAATCCTTATTTTTTCTTCTTAGTTGCTGCAGCTTGTTGTCCTGGTTTAGGACGCTTAGCTCCATACTTTGAACGTCTTTGGGTACGACCTGCAACACCTGCTGTATCTAGTGTACCACGTACAATGTGATAACGTACACCTGGTAGGTCTTTCACACGACCACCGCGTACCAATACAATAGAGTGTTCTTGCAAATTGTGTCCCTCACCTGGAATGTATGAGTTTACTTCTTTTTGGTTAGTTAAACGCACACGAGCTACTTTACGCATTGCAGAGTTCGGTTTTTTCGGAGTAGTAGTATATACTCTCACGCAAACGCCACGTCTTTGAGGACATGAATCTAAGGCCGGAGATTTACTTTTCTCCACCAGCACTTCGCGTCCTTTTCTTACTAATTGCTGAATTGTAGGCATTTTAATTGTTTTTTGATTTATATTATTGTTATATTAATTTCGCAACTATACATTTTGGGCTGCAAAAATACGAATAATATTTGAATTTTCAATGCGCTACATCTTTTTTTTATTTTTTAATACTTTGTATATTACTCATGCTTCGCCTTTTATACCATTCAAAGGAGGCAAAGGTGCTCCATCAGAAGTTTTTATTGAGCCAAACACATGTTCATATTTTGCTATATTATCTTCTAAAGCACGCAACAATCGTTTCGCATGTTCAGGTGCTAATATTATACGAGACTGAACACCAGCCTTAGGTATTCCAGGCATTACACGTACGAAATCAAGAATAAATTCTGAACTTGAGTGAGTAATAATAGCTAGATTAGCGTAAGTTCCCTGAGCTATTTCCTCTTTTAGCTCAATCTGTAACTGACCATCGTTAGTTTGTTCTTCCATATTAAATGTGATTAAAAGTTTCTCTGCAAAATAACACAAATTTCCTGAAACAATAGCAGGTTAGAATAAAAAGAAATAAAAAAGGAGTAACTATCAATTATGACAATCACTCCTTTTTACATATAATCAATTGACTTGTATTATTCTACTTCATTGTAGTCAAGTACTGTTTTTTTGTTTGCCAAAATACGATCATATTCCTCTTTTGATCCAACAATGATCTTTTCGAACTCACGCTGGCCTGTACCTGCCGGAATTAAGTGACCACAAATCACATTTTCTTTCATGCCTTCGAGTTTATCAATCTTACCGTTGATAGCAGCCTCATTCAGCACCTTCGTAGTTTCCTGGAAAGATGCAGCGGACATGAAGCTTGAAGTCTGTAATGCAGCACGAGTAATACCTTGAAGAATCTGAGTAGACGTAGCAGCAACAGCATCACGAACATCAACCGGACGCAAGTCACGACGTTTCAACATACTATTCTCATCACGCAATTTACGAGCAGTCACAATCTGCCCTGGTTGCAAATTCTGAGAATCTCCCGCATCTACTACCACTTTCTTACCCCAAATACGATCATTTTCCTCCATGAACTCCAGCTTATCTACCACTTGTTGTTCCAAGAAGCGAGTATCACCCGGTTCATCAATTTGTACTTTACGCATCATCTGGCGAACAATGATTTCGAAGTGCTTATCATTGATCTTCACACCCTGTAAACGATATACATCTTGAACTTCATTCACGATATATTCCTGTACAGCCGTAGGACCTTTAATTGCCAAGATGTCTGCCGGAGTAATAGCGCCATCAGATAATGGAGTACCAGCGCGCACATAGTCATTCTCCTGCACCAGTATCTGTTTAGACAAAGCAACCAAATACTTTTTCACCTCGCCAGTTTTGGAAGTTACAATGATTTCACGATTACCACGTTTGATCTTACCCATAGTAACCTCACCGTCAATTTCAGAAACAACGGCGGGATTCGAAGGATTACGAGCCTCAAACAACTCAGTAACACGCGGAAGACCACCTGTGATATCACCTGCTTTACCAACAGCACGCGGAATCTTCACGATAACTTCACCAGCTTTTACTTTTTGTCCATTCTCAACAATAACGTGGCCACCTACCGGTAGGTTATAAGTACGAATCAAATCACCATCTTCAGTCAGAATATGAGCTGAAGGAACCTTTGTCTTATCTTTAGATTCAATAATAATAATCTCGCGAAGACCGGTTGCTTCATCCGATTCGATTTTATAAGTCACGTTCTCAATAACACCTTCGAACTCTATCTTACCAGTAGCCTCAGTGATAATAACAGCATTGAACGGGTCCCACTTAGCAATCAATTTACCCTTTTCTACCAAATCACCATCAGATACATATAATGTTGAACCATAAGGCACATTATGCGTAGAAAGGACAATACCCGTATTTACATCTACGAAGCGTACTTCAGCCAAACGACCGACTACTACTTTTGCAGACTCGCCCATTTCATCTACAATATCTACTGTACGAAGTTCCTCAAACTCCAAACGAGCATTGTTCTTAGCAACAATACTAGCATTTGCTGCAATATTTGCAGCCGTACCGCCGGCATGGAATGTACGCAATGTCAGCTGTGTACCCGGTTCACCAATAGATTGAGCAGCGATCACACCAACAGCTTCACCCTTCTGAACCATTTGGCTCGTAGCCAAGTTACGTCCGTAACATTTAGCACAAACACCCTTTTTAGCTTCACAAGTTAATACCGAACGAATCTCCACACTTTCAATTGGAGAATCCTGAATCTTCTTAGCTATTTCTTCTGTAATTTCCTCACCACCAGCAACAAGAAGTTCGCCTGTAGTAGGATGAATTATATCATGTACGGAAACACGACCCAGAATACGTTCGAACAAAGTAGCAATAACTTCATCGTTATTCTTCAAATCTGTACAAACCAATCCGCGAAGAGTACCGCAATCTTCTTCTGTAATAATCACATCGTGAGATACATCTACCAGACGACGAGTCAAATATCCCGCATCAGCAGTCTTCAACGCTGTATCAGCCAAACCTTTACGAGCACCATGAGTAGAGATAAAGTACTCCAACACAGACAGTCCTTCTTTAAAGTTTGACAAGATAGGGTTTTCAATGATCTGACCACCTTCAGCACCAGCTTTTTGCGGTTTGGCCATCAAACCACGCATACCTGACAACTGACGAATCTGTTCTTTAGAACCACGAGCACCTGAGTCAAGCATCATATATACAGAGTTAAATCCCTGATCATCAGAAGATATAGTCTTCATCAAGATATTAGACAACTCTGAATTCACATGCGTCCAAATATCAATCACCTGATTATAACGTTCATTATTTGTAATGAAACCCATGTTGTAGTTATTTACAACCTGTTCAACCTCATCATAACCCTTCTGTACTAATGCCTCTTTCTCTTCTGGAATAATGATATCCCCTAAGTTGAATGACAAACCACCCTTGAAAGCCATCTGGTAACCTAAATTCTTAATACCATCCAAGAAATCAGCAGCTTTGGCAACACCACAGACCTTAATTACATTACTAATAATATCGCGCAATGATTTCTTAGAAATGATCTCATTAATATATCCAGCTTCAGGCGGAACAATCTCATTCACAATGACACGTCCTATTGAAGTCTCACGCATGACATCTATAATGTTACCATTTTCGTCAAGGTCTTTCACAATAACTTTTACAGGAGCATGAATATCTACTTTACCTTCATTATATGCGATCAGTGCTTCTTCCGGTCCATAGAATGTCAAACCTTCACCTTTTGCACCAGCACGTAACTTAGTAATGTAATACAAACCAAGAACCATATCCTGCGCAGGCACAGTAATAGGTGCACCGTTTGCCGGGTTCAAAATATTATGTGATTGAAGCATCAACATTTGAGCTTCAAGAACAGCTTCATTACTCAAAGGCAAATGAACAGCCATCTGGTCACCGTCGAAGTCAGCATTAAATGCCGTACATGCCAACGGGTGTAATTGAATAGCCTTACCCTCAATCATTCTTGGTTGAAATGCCTGGATACCCAAACGGTGCAATGTCGGAGCACGGTTCAGTAATACAGGATGCCCCTTCATTACGTGTTCAAGGATATCCCAGATCACTGGTTCTTTACGATCTACAATTTTCTTTGCAGACTTAACAGTCTTCACAATACCGCGTTCGATCAATTTACGAATAATAAACGGTTTGTACAACTCTGCTGCCATTAATTTCGGAATACCGCATTCACCCATTCTTAATTCCGGACCAACAACGATAACCGAACGTGCAGAATAATCGACACGTTTACCTAACAAGTTCTGACGGAAACGTCCTTGCTTACCTTTCAAACTATCAGACAAAGACTTCAAAGGGCGATTAGCATCTGTCTTAACAGCACTTGATTTACGTGAATTATCGAATAATGAATCTACAGATTCCTGAAGCATACGTTTTTCATTACGCAAAATGACTTCTGGAGCCTTAATTTCAATTAAACGTTTCAAACGATTATTACGAATAATTACACGACGGTAAAGGTCATTCAAGTCTGATGTAGCAAAACGGCCACCATCTAACGGTACCAAAGGACGAAGTTCAGGAGGAATAACCGGTACAATACGTACAATCATCCATTCCGGTTTATTACGCCCACGTGAAGAACGGAAAGATTCTACTACTTGAAGACGTTTTAAAGCTTCATTCTTACGCTGCTGTGAAGCATCGTTACTTGCACGATGACGAAGTTCATAAGACAAAGCATCCAAATCCAAATGAGCAAGCAAATCATAAATAGCTTCAGCTCCCATCTTAGCGATAAACTTATTCGGATCGTTATCCTCAAGATATTGATTATCTTTTGGAAGAGTATCTAAGATATCTAGATATTCTTCTTCAGAAAGCAAATCATATTCAGCTATACCATCTTCGGCTTTTACACCTGGCTGAATGACAACATAACGTTCGTAATATATAATAGAATCCAACTTCTTTGTCGGCAATCCAAGCAAATATCCGATTTTATTCGGGAGTGAACGGAAGTACCAGATGTGTGCAACAGGCACTACCAACTGTATATGTCCCATACGTTCACGACGTACTTTCTTCTCTGTAACTTCCACACCACAACGGTCGCAGACGATACCTTTATAACGGATACGTTTGTACTTACCACAATGACATTCATAATCCTTGATAGGACCGAAGATACGCTCGCAAAACAACCCGTCACGTTCAGGTTTGTACGTACGGTAATTAATGGTTTCAGGCTTCAAAACTTCACCACTCGAATTCTCTAGGATTTCTTCCGGAGAAGCCAGACCTATTGAGATCTTCGAGAAATTACTTTTTGTCTTATTTTCTTTTCTAAAAGCCATACTCTATATAATTGAGATTTTGATAATTGAATCTTTGGAAAATGAAGAGCGAGCAAATGCCAACACGCCATCAGCGGCATATTGGCATCTGCAATCTTCTATTACTTATTCTAGGTTGATACTCAAACCTAAACCTCTCAACTCATGCAACAATACGTTCAGAGATTCCGGAATACCCGGCTGTGGCATCGGTTCTCCCTTCACAATTGCTTCATAAGCCTTTGAACGTCCTACAACGTCATCAGACTTAATTGTCAAGATTTCCTGCAAAATATGAGCAGCACCGAAACCTTCGAGTGCCCAAACTTCCATTTCTCCGAAACGCTGGCCACCAAATTGAGCTTTACCACCAAGAGGCTGCTGAGTAATCAATGAATACGGACCGATAGAACGAGCATGCATCTTATCTTCAACCATGTGACCCAATTTCAACATATAAGTCACACCGACAGTTGCCGGCTGGTCGAACTGTTCACCAGTACCACCATCACAAAGATAAGTCTTACAATAGCGAGGTAATCCTGCTTTATCCGTCCACTCATTCAAATCATCCATAGTAGCACCGTCAAAAATAGGAGTTGCAAACTTAACACCTAATGTTTTTCCAGCACGTCCCAATACAGCCTCGAAAATCTGTCCAATGTTCATACGTGAAGGCACACCCAACGGATTCAATACGATATCAACCGGAGTACCATCTTCCAAGAATGGCATATCCTCCTGACGTACAACGCGTGATACAATACCTTTATTACCGTGGCGACCAGCCATCTTATCACCTACACCGATCTTACGTTTCTTAGCAATATATACTTTAGCCATTTGAATGATACCTGCAGGAAGCTCGTCACCAATAGTGATAGCAAACTTCTTACGCTTCAACTCAGCATCCAATTCTTTATATTTCTTGATGAAGTTCATCACCAAATCGCGAATCATGCTATTAGTATGATCGTCATTAGTCCAATTACTCAGTTGAATAGAAGTGAAATCAAGAGAATCAAAATCAGAAGCACTAAACTTAGCACCTTTAGCTATTACTTCTGCACCCAGATAATCTTTCACTCCCTGAGAAACCTTCCCTTCAGTCAAAGTCATCAACTTCTTAACTAAAATACGTTTCAAGTCAGCAACTTTAGATTCAAACTCATCATCAATCTTAGGCAATAATGCTTTATCAGCCAATTTCGAACTACGATTCTTGATTACACGTGAGAATAACTTCTTATCAATTACCACACCCTTCAAAGAAGGAGAAGCTTTCAAAGAAGCATCTTTCACATCACCAGCCTTATCACCAAAGATTGCACGAAGCAATTTTTCTTCCGGTGATGGATCAGACTCTCCTTTCGGAGTAATCTTACCAATCATGATATCACCAGGTTCGATACGAGCACCAATCTAACGATACCATTTTCATCAAGATCTTTAGTTGCCTCTTCACTAACATTAGGAATATCAGAAGTCAATTCCTCCATACCACGTTTTGTCTCACGAACTTCCAAAGAATATTCTTCAACATGAACAGAAGTCAATAAATCTTCACGCACTACGCGCTCGTTCAAAACAATAGCATCCTCATAGTTATATCCTTTCCAAGGCATATAAGCTACCAATAGGTTCTTACCCAAAGCTAGCTCACCATTTTCAGTAGAATAACCTTCCGTTAAGATATCCCCTTTCTTCACACGCTGACCTTTGGTACAAATCGGACGCAAATCAATCGTCATGTTCTGGTTAGTCTTACGGAACTTCGGAATTCTATATTCTTTCAAAGCAGGTTCAAAGCTTACAAACTCTTCATCTTCTGTACGATCATACAAAATACGAATAGTTGTAGCATCAACGAAATCAATAATACCATCTCCTTCAGCAGTTATCTGCGTACGAGAATCTCTTACTAACTGACGTTCAATACCTGTACCCACAATCGGAGCTTCACTTCTCAACAAAGGAACAGCCTGACGCATCATGTTTGACCCCATCAATGCACGGTTAGCATCATCATGTTCAAGGAACGGAATTAAAGAAGCCGCTATTGATGCTATTTGCTGAGGAGAAACATCCATCAAATCAACCTCCAACGGTTCCACAACCGGAAAATCTGCATCCTGACGAGATTTAACTTTATTACGTATAAATGTTCCGTCATCATTCAATGGTGCATTCCCCTGCGCTATGACTTTATCCTCTTCCTCTTCAGCAGTCAGATATATCAAACCATTATCAGAAAGATCCACCTTTCCATTATCTACCTTACGGTACGGGGTTTCAATGAATCCCAGATCATTAATCTTAGCAAATACACATAATGAAGAAATCAAACCAATATTCGGACCTTCAGGAGTCTCAATCGGACAAAGACGACCATAGTGTGTATAGTGAACGTCACGAACTTCAAAGCCAGCACGCTCACGAGACAAACCACCAGGACCTAGTGCAGACATACGACGTTTATGAGTAATTTCAGCCAACGGGTTTGTCTGGTCCATGAACTGAGACAATGCATTTGTTCCGAAAAAAGAATTGATTACAGAAGAAATAGTCTTTGCATTAATCAAATCAATCGGAGTAAACACTTCATTATCACGAACGTTCATGCGCTCACGAATCGTACGAGACATACGAGCTAAGCCTACAGCAAACTGATTAGAAAGCTGTTCACCTACTGTACGTACACGACGGTTACTTAAGTGGTCAATATCATCCACATCTGCTTTTGAGTTAATCAACTCAATCAGATATTTGATAATTTCAATAATATCTTCCTTAGTGAGGACGCGCACATCCATATCAGTCGTTAAATTTAACTTTTTATTGATTCTATAACGCCCTACATCACCAAGGTCATATCGTTTTTCAGAGAAGAACAAGTTATTGATAACTTCACGAGCACTTGCATCATCAGCCGGATCAGCATTACGTAACTGACGGTAAATGTACAATACAGCTTCTTTTTCTGAGTTACTCGGGTCCTTCTGTAAAGTATTATATATGATAGAAAAATCAGATTGGTTCGGCTCATCCTTATGCAAAAGAATATTCTGAACACCCGATTCTAAAATTTCATCAATATGCTCCTCGTCCAGAACGGTTTCACGATCAATAATAACTTCGTTACGTTCGATTGAAACCACTTCACCGGTATCTTCATCAACGAAATCTTCAATCCATGTTTTCAAGACACGTGCAGCCAACTTACGGCCAAGCACTTTCTTCAGATTTGTCTTGTTCACCTTTACATCTTCTGCAAGGTTAAAAATCTCAAGAATATCTTTATCATTTTCGAAACCAATAGCGCGCAACAGAGTTGTAACAGGCAACTTCTTCTTACGGTCGATGTATGCATACATCACATTATTGATGTCAGTGGCAAACTCAATCCACGAACCTTTAAACGGAATAATACGAGCCGAATAAAGTTTCGTACCATTGGCATGTACACTCTGACCGAAGAATACACCCGGAGAACGGTGAAGCTGCGACACAACTACACGTTCGGCACCGTTAATGACAAAAGTAGCTTTGTCAGTCATATAAGGGATCGGGCCGAGGAATACGTCCTGAATTACTGTGTCAAAATCCTCATGATCGGGATCTGTACAGTAAAGCTTAAGTTTCGCTTTTAAAGGAACACTATAAGTGAGCCCACGCTCTATACAATCGTCGATGGTATAACGCGGCGGATCAATATAATAATCCAAAAACTCAAGAACAAAATTGTTTCTTGTATCGGCAATAGGGAAGTTTTCAGCAAATACTTTATACAAACCCTCATTCTTACGCTTTTCAGGTGGGGTATCTAATTGTAGAAAGTCTTGGAATGACTTCAATTGTACTTCCAGAAAATCCGGGTATTCAAGCGGATTCTTAGTCGAAGCAAAATTAACTCTTTGATTTACAGTATTTGAAGACATCTGTCAATGAATTTGGAGAACTTAATTTGAAATATATACACAAAAAGGTTAAGAATCCTCTTGCGAAGGATTCCTAACCGAATTACCTGATTACCAGGCTAATGTTATTTAAGTTCAACTTCAGCTCCAGCTTCTTCCAATGTTTTCTTCAATGATTCTGCCTCGTCTTTAGCCAAACCTTCTTTTACTGTGCTAGGAGCACCGTCTACTAAATCTTTAGCCTCTTTCAAGCCAAGACCACAAGCTTCCTTCACAGCTTTAACAACCTGAAGTTTAGCTGCACCAGCACTTTTTAATACTACGTCAAAAGAAGTTTTTTCTTCTGCGGCTGCAGCACCACCAGCTGCAGGACCAGCAGCAACAGCTACAGCTGCAGCAGCAGGTTCAATACCGTACTCTTCTTTAAGGATAGTTGCAAGTTCATTAACTTCTTTTACTGTCAAGTTAACTAATTGTTCTGCAAAAGCTTTCAAATCTGCCATTTTTTTGTATGATTTTAATGTTTAAATACTAGTTGATTTTTGAAAAATTATTCGGGTCTCTCACCAAGGGTTTTGAGTAATCCGTGAATGGTGTTACCACCTGATTGAAGAGCAGAAATAACATTCTTGGCTGGAGATTGTAGCAATGCCACGATATCAGCAATAACTTCATTCTTACTCTTGATAGCAACGAGAGCATCCAATTGGTCTGCACCAACATAGAAGCTTTCTTCTGCATATGCAGCTTTCAGTCTAGGAATTCCGTCTTTAGCTTTGTCTTTAATCAGTTTAGCAGGAATATTTGCAGTATTGCAAAACATCACAGCTGTTGTACCTTTCAAACTATCATAAAGAGGAGAAAAATCTTCTTCCAGGCTTTCTAGTGCTTTATGAAGCAGTGTATTCTTCACTAACATCAATTTAATGTCAGCTTTGAAACACTCCCTTCTTAATGCGCTAGTAGCAGCAGCATTCATAGCTGTAACGTCTACCAAATAGAAGTGACCATACTCCTTTACTGTAGCAGCAATTTGCTCTATAATCGTACTTTTATCTTCCTTTCTCATTTTTTCTCTGTTTTATTAGATTTCTTCCACTGATTTCGGGTCAATTTTAATACCCGCACTCATTGTGCTAGAAAGATAAATACTCTTAATATATGCACCTTTTGCTGCAGTAGGTTTCAGTTTAATCAGTGTAGAGATAAACTCTTTCGCATTATCACGAATCTGATCAGCACTGAATGAAACTTTACCAATTGAAGTATGAACGATACCACTCTTATCAACTTTAAAGTCAATTTTACCTTGTTTTACTTCTTTTACAGCCTTAGCAACATCCATAGTTACAGTACCACTCTTAGGGTTCGGCATCAATCCACGAGGACCAAGTACACGACCGAGTGCACCAATTTTACCCATAATAGATGGCATAGTGATAATCACATCAATATCAGTCCATCCACCTTTGATCTTTTCAATATATTCGTCAAGACCAACATAGTCAGCGCCAGCTTCTTTCGCAGCAGCTTCAGCATCCGGTGTACAAAGTACTAAAACACGTACTTCCTTACCAGTACCATGAGGAAGTGAAACAACACCTCTCACCATCTGGTTAGCTTTACGTGGATCAACACCTAAACGTACATCAATATCCAATGAAGCATCAAATTTGGAAAAAGTGATTTCCTTTACCAAAGATGCAGCTTCTTTCAGTGAGTATGCCTTCCCTGCTTCAATTTTTTCTGCAGCTAACTTTTGATTTTTTGTCAGTTTACCCATTACAATTGAAGTTTATTAATTATTAACCGGGAACTCCCCTTTTACAGCGATACCCATACTTCTAGCTGTACCTGCAACCATTCTCATGGCAGCTTCCACAGTAAAACAGTTCAAGTCTACCATTTTGTCCTGAGCAATCGTACGAATCTGTTCCCAAGTAAGCTCGGCAACTTTCTTACGGTTAGGCTCAGCAGAACCACTCTTTACCTTAGCCACCTCAAGCAATTGAATGGCAACGGGAGGAGTCTTGATTACAAAATCGAAAGACTTATCTGCGTAGTAAGTAATGATAACAGGTAAAATCTTACCTGCTTTGTCTTGGGTTCTGGCATTGAATTGCTTGCAAAATTCCATAATATTAATACCCTTAGAACCCAGAGCAGGTCCAACGGGAGGTGATGGATTTGCAGCGCCTCCTTTAATCTGTAATTTGATTAGTCCAGCAACTTCTTTAGCCATTTTTTTATTGATTTATATATAAACATTAAACGAAGAACAACAACAGCGTAACAATTCCGTGTTATTCCTTTTCCACTTGCATAAAGCCTAATTCAAGCGGCGTTTTGCGCCCGAATATTTTCACCATGACTTTCAGTTTCTTTTTTTCACTATTCACTTCTTCAATGATGCCACTGAATCCGCTGAAAGGGCCAAAAGTAACCTTCACAGTCTCACCCACTACATAAGGAATATTGAGTTCTTCACCCGTTTCCTGTAGTTCGTCTACTGTACCAAGTATACGATTCACTTCTGATTGTCTAAGGGGAACCGGTTTTTCGGAACCACCTAAAAAGCCTATCACATTTGGAGTATTGCGCAGATGATGAGCGACCTCACCAACTAAAGCAGCTTCCACTAAGACATACCCAGGAAGATAACTTCTCTCTTTCACAATTTTTTTTCCATTGCGAACCTGGTAAACCTTTTCAGTAGGAATCAATACCTGAGATACATATTCACCAAGGTCACTGTTTTTAATATCAGCTTCAAGATACTCTTTTACCTTAGCTTCTTTTCCGCTAATAGCACGCAAAACGTACCATTCTTTTCTACCTCAGCCATTTTCAATTCCTATTTTTTAATGTGGATAAACAATTTTTTCCATGAAGTTCTGGAAACAGACATCCATACCCCATACCACCAATGCAATAAGCAGGGAAGCATATAAAACAACTACTGCACTGTTAGCAAGTTCGGAATACGTAGGCCACGATACTTTATGAACAAGTTCGTCGTAAGATTCTTTGATATAAGTTATTACCTTTTTCATTTCAATAATATTAGCACGGGAGGAGAGGCTCGAACTCCCGACACCCGGTTTTGGAGACCGGTGCTCTACCAACTGAGCTACTCCCGTGTGTACATAATCAGTTCCCGATCGAAACCGGGAACTGATTAATTATAGTATATTAGTCAAGAATTTCAGTAATCTGACCAGCACCTACTGTACGTCCACCTTCGCGGATAGCGAAACGAAGACCTGGATTCAATGCTACAGGGTAGATCAATTCTACTGTGATAGTAACGTTATCACCTGGCATTACCATTTCAGTTCCTTCTGGCAAAGTGATTTCACCTGTACAGTCCATAGTACGTAAATAGAACTGAGGACGATATTTGTTATGGAATGGAGTATGACGACCACCTTCTTCTTTTTTCAAGATATAAACCTCAGCTTTAAATTTAGAGTGCGGTTTAATCTGACCTGGTTTACAAAGAACCATACCACGTTTGATTTCGTTCTTGTCGATACCACGAAGCAATAAACCTACGTTGTCACCAGCTTCACCTTGATCCAACAATTTACGGAACATTTCAACACCAGTTACAACAGATTTCTTGTCTTCACCTAAACCAAGGATTTCTACTTCATCACCTACGTGGATAACACCAGTTTCAATACGACCTGTTGCTACAGTACCACGTCCTGTGATTGAGAACACGTCCTCAACCGGCATCAAGAAAGGTTTATCAACATCACGTGGAGGAAGTGGAATCCATGTATCAACTGCATCCATCAATTCCATAACTTTGTCTTCCCATTTTTCAACACCGTTCAATGCGCCAAGAGCAGAACCCTGAATGATAGGAGTATTGTCACCATCGAAATCATAGAATGAAAGAAGTTCTCTCATTTCCATTTCAACGAGTTCCAACATTTCAGCATCATCAACCATATCACACTTATTCAAAAATACAACCAAACGAGGCACATTTACCTGACGAGCTAACAAGATATGTTCGCGAGTCTGAGGCATCGGACCATCAGTTGCAGCACAAACGATAATAGCACCATCCATCTGAGCAGCACCAGTTACCATATTCTTTACGTAGTCAGCGTGTCCCGGGCAGTCAACGTGTGCGTAGTGACGGTTAGCTGTTTCATACTCAACGTGTGAAGTATTAATAGTAATACCTCTTTCTTTTTCTTCAGGAGCGTTATCGATAGAATCGAAAGAACGCAATTCAGAAAGACCTTTTTTTGCCAACACAGTTGTGATAGCAGCTGTCAACGTTGTCTTACCGTGGTCTACGTGACCGATTGTACCAATGTTTACGTGCGGTTTGGTACGTTCAAATTTCTCTTTAGCCATAGCTTTACTTGTTATTTATTTGATTAATAATCAGCTTTCATCTTTTATGAGCTGTTACCGGGACTTGAACCCGGGACCTCTTCCTTACCAAGGAAGTGCTCTACCACTGAGCTATAACAGCAAGAAAATTGAGAGCGGAAGACGGGACTCAAACCCGCGACCCTCAGCTTGGAAGGCTAATGCTCTATCAACTGAGCTACTTCCGCATTCTTGCCAAAGTTGTCACTCTGTTTGTGGGCAAAGATGGATTCGAACCACCGAAGGCGTAAGCCAGCAGATTTACAGTCTGCCCCATTTGGCCACTCTGGTATTTGCCCTTTTAAAATCAAGAACGAATCATAAAAAATTAAGAATTAAAAGCGAACAATACATTGAATATTTATGTTCTTCTTTATGACTATTCTTTCTTCATTTTCAATTCATCAATTTCTCGCCAAGCGAATTAGATTAACTTCCATCAATCTTTGAGCCTCTTGTCGGATTCGAACCAACGACCCCGAGATTACAAATCACGTGCTCTGGCCAACTGAGCTAAAGAGGCGTTTAGCTAAAAATGCAACCGTCACGTTCTAACGCGAGCGAAACGGCTGCAAATTTAGTTATTTATTTCTTTCCCGCAAAACATTTGCAGTTTTTTTATTTGCTACGTTGTTTTTCCTTGTATTTCACCAGTTGTTTTTCAAGTGCTTCCACATCTAAGTCTATTGCTTCCTCAAATGTATCACACACTTTACTAGCATAAAATTCCCCGTTAGGGATTAGTATTTTAATGCCTGCTTCTTTATTAGAAGCAGTTTCCGGCTTAATTACCTTTAATGACACCTCTACTTTCTTTATATCTTCGTAATATTTCTCCAACTTAGACACTTTCTTTTGAATAAATGCCTGCAATTGCTCTGACGCATCAAAGTGAATTGATTGAATTCTAATATCCATACTTACCTCCTTTTTTTAAGCTCTTGGATGAGCTTGTTTATACACTTTTTTAAGTTCTTCAAACGTGGCGTGCGTATAAATCTCGGTAGTCGCAAGACTCTCGTGACCTAAAAGTTCTTTAACCGCTCCCAACTCTGCATCATGATTCAACATCGTTGTAGCAAAAGTATGTCTCAACACGTGAGGACTCTTTTTTTTCAGCGTCACCACCTTTGACAGGTTCCGTTTCACTAAATTATAGACTAAATTCTTATAAAGCCTTTCACCAGTTTCTCTAACGAATAAAGCTTCTGACTTTTTTTGAATTGCTTCGTTTCTTACATTAATATATTCCAGCATCAAATCTCGCAGTTCGTCTCCGAACGGAATCAATCGCTGTTTATTTCTTTTCCCAGTCACTTTCAGAAGAGAAGCCGAAAAATCCACATCTTTATCATCTAGCCCTATCAACTCCGAGAGCCTCATACCTGTGGCATAAAACATTTCGATAATTAAACGGTCTCGACATCCTATAAACCCTTCGCCAAAATCGGTCTCGTCCAACAACTTATTCATTTCACTTTCTTTAAGAAAAACGGGTAGTGGTTTCTTATTTTTAGGGCCCGTTATTTTACGTAACGGATCCACAGCCACTTCCCCTTGCCTTAAAAGATACTTATAAAACGACCGGAGCGAACTTAGCTTACGATTTACAGAAGTAGAAGTATACCCCTGATCCATTAATGAAACAATCCATTCACGAATCAGTTCACTTTCCACCTCCAGCGGATCAAATTTTCCGTACTCTTCCTGAGCAAACTCCTGTAGTTGCTTTATATCCTCACCATACGCAAGTACGGTTTTATCGGAATAATTCCGTTCATACCGGAGATAATCAAGAAAAGATTCTATCAACATAATATCGCTACATCTAAAATCTTGCAACGAATGTATGAAAAGAATTCAATAATTCAAAGGAATTTACGAATTATTAATCTTCTACTTGCTGAAGTTGTTGTACGTATACTGCACGTTCTTTTTTAAGTCTTTTAGTTACAGACGGTTTATCAAACTGCTGTCTGCTTCTCAACTCCTTTACAATGCCAGTTTTCTCAAATTTTCTTTTAAACTTCTTCAGCGCTTTTTCAATGTTTTCGCCTTCTTTTACAGGTACTACAATCATTTTGTTTTTATTAAATATGTTATGGTTAAAAATTTCTGCAGTCAAATTGCGCCGCAAAATTACACATAGTTTCTTTATTCACAAAACTTTCGGCAAATATTTCTCAAAAACTATTCATAAACAAGCCATTAACCATGGAAAGTTATTACCTTTGAATTCACTTATGTATCTAATAATATAATAATGTATGAAAGAGAATATAAAAGAACGGATACAAGCATTACGGATGATGTTCAAGCCTAACCATATAAAGGCTTTTATTATTCCAAGTACCGATCCTCATCTAAGTGAGTATGTAGCACCGCATTGGAAATCACGTGAATGGATTTCCGGCTTCACAGGTTCTGCAGGAACAGTTGTTGTTTTGGAAGACAAAGCCGGTTTATGGACTGATTCCCGATATTTCCTTCAAGCAGCTGAAGAATTAGAGGGTAGCGATATTACACTATTTAAAGAAATGCTACCCGACACACCCAGTATCACCGATTTTCTATGCGACAATTTAAAGTCTGGAGAATCAATTGGTATCGATGGAAAGATGTTTTCCGTACTTCAAATAGAACAGATAAAGAAAGAACTTGCTGTTCATAATATCCATGTGGATCTATCCGGTGACCTCATGGATTATATCTGGAAAAATCGTCCCGCCATGCCCAAAGCACCGGCTTTCATCTATGAACTCCAATATGCGGGAAAAAGTTGCAGTGAAAAAGTGGAAATTCTTCGCAATGAGCTAAAAAAGCAAGGTATCGATGCTTTATTGCTATCAGCTCTCGATGAAATAGCATGGACTCTCAACTTAAGAGGTAATGATGTTCATTGCAATCCGGTTGTCATAAGCTACTTACTGATTACTCAAGACGAAGTTGTCTTTTTCATTTCACCAGAGAAAGTTACTAAAGAAGTTGAAAAGTATTTAAAGAAGGAGCATATCAATCTCCGAGATTACAATGATGTTGAAACTTTCCTAAACTCGTATACAGGGAAGAACCTACTTATCGATCCCAAGAAAACAAATTATGCCATTTACTCAACCATTCCTCCTCAATGTTCGATCATCCGGAGAGAATCACCGGTTAGTCTGTTGAAAGCTATCCGCAATGAGCAGGAAATTAGTGGTATACATGCTGCCATGCAAAGAGATGGAGTAGCATTAGTAAGATTTTTGAAATGGTTGGAAGAAGCTGTTCCTTCAGAAAAAGAGACTGAATTAAGCATTGATAAAAAGCTACATGATTTTCGAGCAGCCCAACCGCTTTATATGGGAGAAAGTTTCGATACGATTGCTGGATATAAGGAGCATGCAGCCATTGTGCACTATTCTGCTACCTCGGAAAGTAATGCAACTCTTTTGCCTAAAGGCTTTCTACTTTTAGATTCAGGTGCTCAATACTTAGATGGAACTACCGACATCACCCGTACTATTGCACTAGGAGAACTTACAGAAGAAGAAAAAAACGACTATACCTTAATATTAAAAGGACATATAGCACTGGCTATGGCCAAATTTCCAAATGGTACCCGAGGTGCACAACTCGATGTATTAGCCCGTATGCCAATCTGGAAGCATGGAATGAACTTCCTTCATGGTACAGGACATGGCGTCGGGCATTTTCTAAGTGTACATGAAGGTCCCCAAAGTATCCGCATGAACGAAAATCCTGTTGTGTTACAACCCGGTATGGTTACCTCTAATGAACCTGGTATATATAAATCAGGCAGTCATGGAATACGTACAGAAAATCTGATATTAGTTTGCAAAGATAAAGAAGGCATGTTTGGAGAATATTTCAGATTCGAAACACTCACTTTATGTCCTATCTGCAAGAAAGGAATTATCAAAGAGATACTAACAGAAGAAGAAATTAAGTGGTTTAATGATTATCATCAAACTGTTTATGAAAAACTTTCTCCACATCTCAACGAAGAAGAGAAAAACTGGCTACAAAAAGCTACCTCTTCCATTTAAAACAAATCTTGCTCTACTTCAGATGCGAATTATACAAGACTTCCGTTATAAATTTCACGACATCCAGAGGGAGGAAGAACAACATATTATAACATATTAAATTAGAAACATTATTATAACCAAAGATTTATGGCTTTAATCAAATCAGTACGAGGATTTACTCCCGAAATCGGAGAAAACTGTTTTTTAGCAGACAATGCAACCATCATAGGAGATGTTAAGATAGGAAATGACTGTAGCATCTGGTTTTGTACCGTCTTACGTGGAGATGTCAATTCCATACGAATTGGCAACGGAGTAAATATCCAAGACGGAAGTGTTCTACATACTTTATATGAGAAATCGACTCTTGAAATCGGTGATCATGTTTCTGTTGGACACAATGTAACCATTCATGGAGCAACTATCAAAGACTATGCTTTGATTGGAATGGGGTCAACAATATTAGATCATGCTATAGTAGGGGAAGGAGCAATAGTTGCTGCCGGTTCTCTAGTATTAAGCAATACGGTAATTGAACCTGGTAGTATCTGGGGAGGAGTGCCGGCTAAATTTATCAAAAAAGTAGATCCGGAACAAGCAAAAGAACTAAATCAAAAGATTGCTCACAACTATTTAATGTACTCACAATGGTATAAATAACAAAATATTGCTTTAGAAAAAGATCAAAAACTTTACCAATTCACCTTTTTAAACACAATTATTAGCGTCCAAAAGATTACAGATTGAAAGGTACTGTTTTTCACAGTACCCTTCAACTTATATTTAGAAGTTAATCATATGCATTATTTTCTCTGCAGCTCCGGAATTACTTGTCACATAATACCCTGCATTATCACCCGTTTCACGTAAGAAAACTTCATCCGATTGAAAACGATCTAAAAGTTTTTTCAAATCCTCATAATCTTTAATAGAATATGCGCCTTTCGCTTCGAGTAACTGAATTGCTTCCATGAACTTCTGATACTTTGGACCAAAAATAACCGGAATACCATAAACAGCAGCTTCCAATGTATTATGAATGCCAACTCCAAAACCACCTCCAATGTAAGCGATTTCACCATACCTGTAAATAGAAGAAAGCAATCCGAAACAGTCGATAATTAAACAATCTACTTTCAATACATTCTTCTCATCAGCACGAGTATAACGGACATACGGACGTTTCAATTTGCTAATTATCTCAACCAGATGGTTCTCCTCAATGACATGGGGAGCAATAATCAATTTCATTTCCGGATGAGAATTGAAATACTCAAGAAATATATCTTCATCCGGTCCCCATGAACTTCCAGCGACAAATGTAAAAGAGTTATTTCCTTTAAATTTCTCAACCAATGGAAGATCCTTAGCTTCCTGGCGAATCTGTAACACCCGGTCAAAACGAGTATCCCCCACCACAGTTACACGTCCAATACCAATCCTAGACAAGTAACGTTTGGAAGCCTCATTCTGCACAAACAAGTGATCGAAGTCCTTCAATACATTCCGATAAGTTCCTCCATACCATTTAAAAAAGATTTGATCTCGACGAAAAATAGAAGAAACACTATATACTGGAATACGGCGTTTATGCAGTTCATCTAGATAATTCTTCCAAAATTCATATTTTATAAAGAACGCCATACAAGGATTCGCAATATCCAAGAATTTTTTCACATTTCGTGGCTTATCAAAAGGCAGGTAACAAACGATATCTGCCCCTCTATAATGCTTACGAACTTCATAACCAGACGGAGAAAAGAATGTCAGCAAAATCTTATAATCCGGATACTTTGCCCGGATCATTTCGATTAATGGACGTCCTTGTTCAAATTCCCCCAATGAAGCAGCATGAAACCAAATATATCGTTCCCCTTTTTCCACTTGCTGACGCAGAAGTTCATATACCACCCAATGCCCCTTCATCATTTTCCGGGGCTTACGGCTAAACGGTGCAGCTAAATGGACCAGAAAGTCATAAATGACTATTGCCAGGTTGTAAAGCATAGTGTTGTGTTTACTTCAATACCTCTACGGCACGTTTCATACGAGCCAATGTTTCTTCTTTACCCAATACCCAAGAAATATCGAACATGTGCGGACCTTTTCCTTCGCCAACCAATGTCAAACGAAAGGCATTCATGATATTACCTGTATGATATCCTCTTTCCGCAATCCAGTCCATAACAACTTTTTCCTGCCCTTCAATACTAAAATCCTCAATTCCAGCAATCACTTCCGCTAATTCGGTCATACACTTAGCTGAATCTTCTTTCCAGCGCTTCTTTACCGTTTTTTCATCATATTCAGTAGGTGCAACAAAGAAGAAACTGCATACATCCCATAATTCTTTAATGAAACTTACCCGGTCTTTCATCATACCGACAACCGTAACTACCTTTTCAAAAGGAACTTCCACACCATGTTCCTTCAATACAGGCAAAAACAGTTCAGCAATCTCCTCATTCGGTTTCTGTTGAATATATTGATGATTAAACCAAATTCCTTTCTTATAATCAAATTTAGCTCCCGATTTACTGCAACGGTGAAGATCAAACAACTGAATCAACTCATCCATCGACATCACTTCCTGATCATTTCCCGGATTCCATCCCAGCAAAGCAAGGAAATTAATTACCGCTTCAGGCAGATAACCGGATTCACGATAACCAGAAGAGATTTCTCCAGACTTCGGATCATGCCATTCCAACGGAAATACCGGAAAGCCTAAACGGTCGCCATCACGCTTACTTAATTTTCCATTTCCTTCTGGCTTGAGGAGTAAAGGTAAGTGAGCGAATTGCGGCATGGTATCTTCCCAACCAAAAGCACGATATAACAAAACATGCAACGGAGCTGAAGGTAACCATTCTTCACCACGAATTACATGAGATACTTGCATCAAATGATCATCCACGATATTTGCCAAATGATAAGTAGGCAACTCATCTGCAGACTTATAGAGAACTTTATCATCCAAAATAGACGAATTAATAATTACTTCACCACGAATTAAATCATTCACATGTACATCTTCATTCGGTTCTATCTTGAAACGAACCACGTATTGCTTACCTTCCGCAATCAAAGCATCCACTTCCTCTTTAGCCAAAGTCAGCGAATTACGCATCATACCACGGGTAGAAGCATCGTATTGAAAGTTAGCAATCTCTTCACGTTTAGCATCCAATTCTTCAGGAGTATCAAAAGCAATGTATGCTTTATCACTATCTAACAAAATCTGCACATATTTCTTATAGATCTCGCGACGTTCAGACTGACGGTACGGACCGTGTTCACCTCCGAAGCTTACCCCTTCGTCAAAGTGAATACCCAACCACTTAAAAGATTCAAGTATATACTCCTCTGCACCCGGAACAAAACGGTTAGAATCAGTATCTTCAATACGAAAAATCAAATCTCCGTCGTGCTGACGTGCAAATAAATAATTATATAAAGCTGTACGCACACCACCGATGTGCAATGCTCCTGTTGGACTTGGAGCAAAACGAACTCTTACTTTTCTTTCTGCCATAATTTGGGTTAGTATAGGTAAATCACGGCAAAATTAAATCTTTTTTTCCACACTATTGTTTTTTTTTGTACTTTTCGCCAAAATTTAAACGGTTATGGAACATCTAAAGAAGAAAAGAAGCTTCTCTTGGAGAGATTTACTCTATAAAGCCCTACTATTTGTAGGGACTGTAGCATTAATTGTCTATTTCCTGCCACGTGATGGAAAATTCAATTATCAGTATGATATAAACAAGCCTTGGAAGTACGGACAATTAATTGCTACTTTCAACTTTCCTATATATAAAGAAGACGCGACCGTTAAACGGGAACAGGATAGTCTGATGGCATCCTTCCAACCTTATTATCAATTCCAGAAATCAATAGAAAAGGATGCATTAAACAAACTGAAAGAGAATTATCATGCCAATTTGAAGGGCATTCTTCCTTCTACCGATTATCTGCGATACATTGAACGAATGCTGAAAGACATCTATGAATCAGGAATTGTATCGACAGAAAATATGCAAGAACTCCATAAGGATAGCGTCACTTCCATTCTGGTTATTGATGATAAGCTTGCCAATCCACGAAGCACCGATCATCTTTATACGGTAAAGAAAGCCTACGAACATTTATTAGCCCAAGCAGACTCACTTCATTTAAATAAAGATATATTGCGTCAATGTGCCTTGAATGAATATATCACCCCGAACCTTATCTTCGACCAACAACGAACCGAAACTGCTCAAAAAGAAATACTAAGTAACTATCCATGGGCAAACGGACTTGTGGTAAGCGGACAGAAAATCGTCGATCGTGGGGAAATGATAACGCCAGAGACATATAACATTCTCGAATCATTGCGTAAAGAATCTATCAAACGAAATGAATCAATCGGACAAAGCCGCCTCATACTTGGAGGACAAATTCTATTTGTCGGTATTTTGATCATGTGTTTCATGCTTTACTTGGACCTATTCCGAAAAGACTATTATCAACGTAAAGGAAGTCTGTCACTACTCTTTACATTGATCGTCTTTTACAATATAGTTACCGCCTTTATGGTGACACATAATCTATCAAATGTGTACATAATCCCTTATGCGATGTTACCGATTATCATTCGCGTATTCCTAGATTCACGTACCGCTTTCGTGACACATACGGTCACCATCCTACTCTGTTCCATATCACTCCGTTTTCCACATGAGTTTATCCTCACTCAGTTGGCAGCCGGATTAGTCGCTATATTCAGTCTACGGGAACTCTCTCAGAGATCGCAACTTTTCCGAACGGCATTATTAGTAATACTGACCTATGCTGCCATCTATTTCTCTTTTGAGCTCATGACTGAAAATGGACTCTCCAATGATTTCTCAAAATTGAATGTCCGAATGTACACTCATTTTATAACGAATGGTATCCTTTTACTATTTGCATACCCATTATTGTTCATATTGGAAAAGACATTCGGATTTACGTCCAACGTTACGCTAATAGAACTCTCCAATATCAACAATGATCTTCTCCGACAAATGTCTGAAACTGTTCCCGGAACTTTCCAACATTCTATGCAGGTAGCCAATCTTGCCGCAGAAGCTGCTATACGAATCGGAGCAAAGAGTCAACTGGTACGTACAGGCGCATTATATCATGATATCGGTAAATGGAAAGCCCGGCTTTCTTTACGGAGAATCAATCCGGTGGAGTCAATCCACATAAAAACTTGAGCCACGAACAAAGTTCGCAAGTTGTTATTAGTCATGTCACAGATGGATTGAAATTGGCAGATAAGCATAACCTACCTAAAGTAATCAAGGATTTTATCAGCACCCATCATGGACGTGGGAAAACGAAGTTTTTCTATATCTCCTGGAAAAACGAACATCCGGGTGAAGAACCAGATGAAGAACTATTTACGTATCCGGGACCGAATCCTTTTACAAAGGAACAAGCTATCCTAATGATGGCAGACGCTGTTGAAGCGGCTTCCCGCAGTCTACCTGAATATACAGAAGAAAGTATCAGCAACCTGGTGGATAAGATTATCGACTCTCAGGTTGCTGAAGGTTATTTCAAAGAATGTCCGATTACTTTTAAAGATATTGCGATCATTAAATCAGTATTTAAAGAAAAGCTAAAAATTGCTTATCATACTCGAATCAGTTATCCTGAGTTAAAGAAGTAAGCAACCCCACACAAGCATCTTCAAGGACATCGAGTACATACTCGAAGCCCTCAGCACCACCATAGTAAGGATCGGGTACATGATCCGCAGGAATTCGTGTGCAATATTCCGTCATACGATGAATCTTCGTCCACTCTTCCGGAGAAGGAGCTTTATCTTTCAAATCATCGATATTACGATCATCCATACCAATAATCAAATCAAAATGATAAAAATCTTCTGTACGTACCGGACGGGAGCGATGCACTAACTGATATCCCCGACGAGCAGCATGAGCACGCATTCTACTGTCGGGAAGCTCTCCCTGATGATATGAAAGAATCCCTGCGGAATCAATCACAAATTCTTGTTCCAATCCCGCTTCCTTTATTAAATGAAGCATGATTCCTTCTGCCGTAGAACTACGACAGATATTTCCCAAACACACAAATAAGATCTTTACCATTTTATCCTTTCTTTATTAAAATGAATTTAATATACTATACGCCCGGTTCACCGTTGTCGCTGCCGGAATCTCCGGCATATCACCTAAATTAAACGGAACCAGCATTTTTTCTATTTTTCTTAAACCGGCCTCATTCCCTTTTTCTTGAAATTCCTGACGAAGAATACGAATCTTCTCATGAGCTTGTATACCCTCAATCAAACGTTCAAAACGAAGGCAACTACGGGCTCCCGGATATACCAGATAAGTATCTCCACCTGCCCAACTACGGAAACGGGAATCTAGCAATGGTTCCAAAGGCCAACTGTTGTATGCCCAACGCAAATACCCATCCAAATGTTTCTTTGAGGAATAGAAACTAATCCAAACAGCCTCAGCCGGATCAGAGAAAGTAAAGGTGTTAGGATGCGCTTCCGAACAACAAGTATAATACGTAGTACGCTTATTTTCTGCCGCACGACGAATCCGTACATCTTCAGGGAAATTCTGTCCGATAGCGATACAGTAGTCATACAAATCCTTTTCAATTTGTTCGTGATAGTTTCCTGCCAATGAGACTTTGAAATCCGGATCGGCTTTACGAATCACTTTCAATGTTTTCTGCATCACTTCCATTGGCCTCTCATCCATGGCAATGGTACAAATATCAAACCATCCCTTCTCTTTGAGGTGTTTAGCAAATGAAGTAAGCATAGCCATCCACATTTCTTCATAAGCCGGCTCTCCGGGGGCAGTCGTTACAAATTGCAAAGAATTTGTTGCCTGATCAAAATACTGGAAAGACAATTTCCAAGGAACCATGGAGTAACAATTAATCTGTTTATTGATACCTACTCCCATCATAAATTCCACCCAACGGTCAAAAACCGTATAGTCAAAAGCCCATGTACCGTCTGCGCGCTTCAGCCAAGTAACCATTGACTCAAAATAATCTTCTGTCTGGCCATTCCAAGGTTTGTGCATGATTGAAGTAGTAATAATCTTTTGTCCAGCATCCGCTAACATCTTCATTAAAGGACGCATAGCATCCATATGTGCCTGACTCCAAAGTGGAACTTGATAATAACGAGCTACTGCAAATGGATTTTGCCACAAATCAAGATGATAAGCCCATTCCGAAGGTTGAGGAAGTTCGCGTGAAGAAACTTTAATTTCCAGAGGAAGGCTAGCAATTAGCTTTTCTCCATCCTTCACCAATAAATTACCTTTATACATACCCGGTGTAGTAGATTGGGGGATCCAGCACTGCACCCAGATAGGTTGTGAAGTACGAGCAGGAAGTTTCATACTCTTCAGATCCGGATCAATCATATCCGCTACCAACAAAGAATCAAAAAGAGAGTGGTCCGGTCTATTTCCACAACCTCCCTTACCATTTAGATTCAATTGATCCGTCATTACATAACGCATAAAAGCAGCTGTGCAAGCATCTGCCGGAAGCACTGCTCCTTTCGAACTCTTAAAACCTGTGAGGCTAAGATTCAAATTCTGAATATCCTCACCTGTCCATACTACTGCCTGTGCATTTACTCGTTCACCACGCCATCCCTGCAAAACAGATACCTTTTGCAATCCTTTCGTTGGAATCATGCGTTTTGCATACCGATAGTCGATACTCCCCCATGAGGCTTTGGGAGTAGAAACAGTTGCCCACTCTTCAGCAGAGGGAGTAGCCGGATCAGGTAACTCCTGATAAGTATTCAGAGGAAAACGAGGCTGACCGGTAGGCGTTCCACATTGAGTCACTCCATTTTGGGCAAACAACATACTAGTGCTAAACAATCCCAACAAGCAAAGAATAGAAAATCGTGTCATAGTAAATAAATTTAAAGTGATTATATAATTTTACATAGGGTCCATATCATAATAAATAATCAGTGATTTATACCGTTCATCCTCTAGCATTTCCCGTTGGATACGTAACAGCAGTTCCCTCGCACGTCCCATCGGGGCATTCTGTTCAATCTTGACCACAATCTTTTTAATAAACAAGGTCTGAATCCGGGCTACCGGAGGTTTATCCGGTCCCAGCACCCGATTACCAAATACAGTCCTCAATTTATCCGCCATTACAGTAGCCATCTGATCCAACAGAGACTCATTATGGTTCTTCAAATATACATAGATTAGCCGGTAATAGGGTGGATAATGAAACATCTGGCGTTCTGCCAATTGTCCATTCACCATTTCTTCATAATTATTACCAATCACCTGATAAATAATAGGATGATCAATACTTTTCGTTTGCAACACTACCCTTCCCCGTTTGTTCTTACGTCCAGCACGTCCGGCCACTTGCGCCATCAATTGAAACGCTCGTTCGTAAGAACGAAAGTCCGGATAATTCAACATTGTGTCAGCATTTAAGATACCAACCACACTTACATGGTCAAAATCCAATCCTTTTGAAACCATTTGTGTTCCAATCAGTATATCTGTCTTTCCTTGTTCAAAGTCTGCTATAATTTTTTCATACGCCGAGCGGGTACGAGTTGTGTCCAAGTCCATTCGTGCTACAGCCGCCTCCGGAAAAATAACTTTGATATCATCTTCTATCTTTTCCGTTCCAAATCCTCGATTCACTAATTCAGTCCCTTCACAAGCGGGACAGGCCTTAGGAAGTTGGTACGTATAACCGCAATAGTGACACGTAAGCTGATTAATCCCTTTATGATAGGTCAGGCTCACATCACAGTTTTTACATTTCGGCACCCATCCACAAGTCCGGCATTCTACCATCGGAGCAAATCCTCGCCGATTCTGGAAAAGGATCACTTGCTCTTTTTGCTCCAAAGCTTCCTTCATATATTGTATCAGCAATGGAGAAAACTGTCCGACCATCCTTTTTTTACGATGCAACTCTTTAATATCAACTGGAATGATTTCGGGCAATTGAATCTCTTTATATCGCTCTTTCAGTTGCACAAAGCCAAACTTTCCCAGCATTGCATTCTGCCATGTTTCAATAGAAGGAGTCGCTGTACCCAACAGTGTTTTAGCACCATACATAGTCGCCAATACAATCGCTGCACTACGTGCATGATAACGAGGAGCAGGATCTTGCTGCTTATAGGTATTCTCATGCTCTTCATCCACAATTACCAGCCCAAGATTTCGGAAAGGCAAGAAAATAGAAGAACGCACTCCCAAAATAATATCGTACCCTTTCTCTCCCAGTTGTTTCTGCCATATCTCAACTCGTTCAGCATCCGGAAACTTAGAATGATAAATTCCTATACGTGAACCAAACACTCGTTGTAAACGTTCCGTAATCTGAGTAGTCAATGCTATTTCAGGTAATAGATACAATACTTGTTTTCCCTGACGAATGGTTTCTTCTATCAAGTGAATATATATTTCAGTCTTTCCACTGGAAGTGACTCCATGCAGCAAACAAACATTCTTTTCTTGAAAACACTGTTTGATTTCATCATGCGCTCGTTGCTGAAACTCATTTAAAGGATTTAATTCACCGGCAATATTTACTTCCCTATTCAACCGGCCAATCTCGCGATAGTAAATTTCAAATATTTTTTTTTCGACCAGTCCATTTAAAATAGCAGGAGATACGCCTGCCTGCTGTAAAAGCTCCTTCTTAGAAACTTCTTTTGGTTTTTCTCTTCCCAAAACACTGGAACACTCTACATATTTCATCAATAATGCCAACTGCTTCGGAGCACGTGAAAGGATATCAAAAAGGATGTGGAGACGTCTTTCATCTGCTACGCCTGCTAAACGTACTCTCGCTTCAGTTTTGGGCTTATACGTACGACGCAATTCTTCTTTCACAAAAATTGCTTCTTTATCAAGCAAGGATTTGACAACAGACAAAATATTCTTCAGTTCGCTTTCCTTCTCTAATTTTGTGACACATTGTTGCGGATCTACAGAAAGTAAATCCAATATCTTCTGTTCTCGCTCGGATAATGGTGCATCCGCTTCAAAATCGGGATTATACTCTACAATGGTCTCGCTTTCTAACTTTAATCCGGATGGAAGTGCCGCTTTATAAACATCTCCTTGTGTGCAGAGATAATAATCTGCTATCCATTCCCAAAATTTAAATTGAGTTGGTAGTAAAATAGGAGAAGCGTCCAGCAATGCAGATATTTCCTTTACCTCATATTCTCTCGGGGCAGAAAAATGTACATTACGGACAATTGCCGTATAATACTTCTTCCGTCCGAAAGGCACAATCACCCGACAACCTATCTTCACTTCTTCCGCAAATTCATCCGGGAGTACGTAAGTAAAGCATTTCGGAAGCGGGAGCGGTAATATTACATCTACATATTTATTCATTGTTGCGACAAAGATAAAAAAAAAAAGCTTCCGAAAGTCGGAAGCTTCTAATTCATATCTTAATAAATATAATCTACTAGAAAAGGTAAGCAATGGAAACTTGCCAAGTCTTAGTTTTATAAGAAGCACTTTCTGCATCACTATCAATAAGTTTAGCAGAATCTCCTAACGGGATATTATAATTGAATCCGACCTGTAAATGGTTTACCAACTTCACACCGGCACCCAGATTGATACCCACCTCTGTCCTTTTCTTATCAGTTCTTATTCTATAGTCGTCAGCATCCCAAACTTGCTTGTTCTTTTCAAAGTCGAAATAGAAATCAGGACCTGCAGCCAGATAAACTCCCAACAGACTTCCCAGACCAATGTTATATTTCAGATTAATAGGAATATCCAATCCGTTCTGTTTGATTTTTGTTCCTTCTACTTCTATACCTCGTTGGGAAAACAATAAAGCTCCGTCCAATCCTAAGCCCACCACAGGAATTTTAAACTCGGCCATTGGACCAATAAAGAAACCGGTAAAGTTATCTTTCTTAAAGTCAGCCTTTGAGAAACTTGCTTTTGACAAGTTCAAACCACCCTTTACACCAAAATTTATTTGAGCTTGGGTAGGCATTGCCATACAGATACATACAGCAACCAACAATGCACTAAAAATCTTTTTCATAAATTTACGTGTTTATAATTTGCTACAAAGATACACATCTTATAGTAAATTAAACACAAATTATCATTTTTTGTTCGTACAGCTAACTTAAACCATACAATACTTTATTACTAACCGTTCCGACAAATGATATACGATAACTACATATTTCAGTAAGATCTACTTTCTCCAGACGTACATGTGGGACATCCCCAGACGTACGTCTCGGTAATACCCAGATGTACGTCCGGGACAACTAGTTTTAGGTAAATAAATCATTAAGAGCTTCGCTCATGCTAGGGTGAGTAAATATAAAATCACGCAAGAAAGTATAATCCTGACCTGTCTTCATTGCAATGGCAACCTCATTAATCACTTCACTAGAGTCAGGAGCAAACAACGTGACCCCCAATATCATACCACTTTCCTTATCAATAACAGCTTTTAGTAGCCCATCAGTTTCTCCTAATGTTTTAGCTCTCGGTATTGCCATTACAGGTAATTTCTTAATGACAACATCCAGATTTTGTTTGCGTGCTTCCTCCTCATTGATCCCGATACGTGACAATGGTGGGTCAATAAATACCGAGTAACTAACAGGATTACGATCTGTCATCTTCTTTTCTTTCTTACCAAACAAATCTTCACGCACAATTCGATAGTCATCCAAAGAGATATAAGTAAACTGTAATCCGCCTTTCACGTCACCCACAGCCCGTATATCTGGATTCGTAGTTTTCAAATATTCATCCACAATAATGGCTCCACGCGCATCTACATCTACTCCTGCTACTTTCAAATTGAGTCCTTCAGTATTAGGACGACGTCCTGTAGCCAAAAGCACCGCATCAGCTTCAAGTTCAAACACTTCGTTTGTCAGAGAATCTCCAAAAGTAACTATGGCTTTCTGATCTACATACTTTACTGACTGTACTTTTGCATTTAAACGGAATGCAACGCCTTTCTTCTCTAATGTTTCCTGGACACTGGCAGCAATATCACGATCTTCACGTAATATCAATTCCGAATATCCTTCGAGCACTGTCACTTGCGAACCAAATGAGGCAAACATCGAAGAAAATTCCAATCCGATATAACCACCGCCTACAATGACCAAATGACGAGGAAGAGTGGTAAGTTCCATGATTGAAGTACTGGTATACACAAATGGATTATCAGTAATTCCTTCTATAGGAGGAATTACCGCTTCTGCCCCTGTATTGATAATAATCTGTTCGGCTTTCAATATAAATTCTTCTGTAGCTGTACGTACAGAAATCTCGTTCGGGGAAACAAAAGACCCCATCCCTGTATAAACTGTAACATTGGATGATCAGCCAAATTATGAAAGTTTTTATTCCGAAGCAAACTTGTTACTTCTTCTTTTATAGAAATAGCCTGACGATAAAATTCACTCTTTTCTTCAAAAGTAAGTCCCTTCATGCCAGAAGCTATCTTTGCCTGATGTACTAATGTTTTAGTCGGGATACATCCAATATTAATACATGTACCTCCGTACATCTTCTCAGAACGTTCAACAACAGCTACCTTCTTACCACGTTTTGCGAACTCAGCGGCAAGCGTCTTTCCTCCTTTGCCAAAGCCAATAATGATAACATCAAAATCTTTCATATCT